>CAJTXP010000067.1 GCA_910583615.1 uncultured Lachnospiraceae bacterium
TGATGTTCTCTTTCCGCCGCCTACTATATTTCACTTACTTTGCGTAAGATCCGTGACAAGGTAAGCGACTATAGCTGTAACCATATGATCGGGCCAGCCGTCTATCGGCAGTTCCTGGAGGGTGTCTGTTACCAGCAGATGCCCTTCTTTTTGTGTATTGTTATTGTATCATATGCAAATCTGATTTTCAATAATTGTCATAAAATTTTCGGAAGTTTTTCAATGTGGACAAATGTCCATGTTTTGTCCACACTGTATAAAATACCATAAATTGTAGGAGACTGTACAAAAATATGATCTGTGAAAAAGTTCCTTATAAAACCATGTGTTGCTGACTTGAAAAAGTAAATTCCGTATGAAGAAGTAAATTCCACCACACTTTCAAATTTGTCTGTTTTCTTCAAATTTTCAATCTGGAAATGCGGTCGTATGGTATAATGATATCGTATTTTCCTCTGGAATCTGAAAATCAGAGCATGACAAACGGACCTCTGAATCCGATATGTGTACGACTGAATTCCACAGGTCATGACGGAATGATTTTAAATCTGATCAGACAGCGACAGTGAAAAATACGGCAGGTTACTTAAGCAGCTTTTGCGTGAGTGTTACCTCATCCGGGGCAACATATTTAAGCTGCAGGGCCCGGAGAATATCCGGGCCAAATTTTTGAAGTGAAAGATCATACGGAGTTGCACCTCCCAGTTTTTCCCGTGCGTACCCATTGATATGATCCACACATTTCCGGACATCCCACTGGGTCAGATGGGTAAAGACGGTTCCTTTGGGAAGAATCATCCGCAGAAGAGTATGTACTTCTTCAATCCCGCCCTTCTGACTGCTGCGCATGGGATCGCAGTAGTAAAGACTCGTACGCTCGATCCCGTTGATTCCGGTTTCCAGCGCATTGGGGTCCCCAAATTCCGATCCCCGGTCTGTCAGACATATGCCAGAAACAGTCAGAAAATCATAAGTTCCCAATGAGAGCTCCATCCGGTCAAAAGCAGCTCTTACCGCGCCCTTTGTCCGCCGGTTCAGGATACGGGCAGTCAGCAGTTCTGTTTCAGGCAGATAGAAAGTCAGAATACATTTTTCAGAACCTCTGGCGGACAATACCGTATCCATTTCACAGAAATGGGAGGGAGAAAGAGCCTGAAAGTCGGCATGAGTCCTGCCGATAAAAGCTTCCCTGTCAATTCCTTTTTCTCTGCGGCATTTACGGGGTTTAAACTTTACTTTGCGTTTCAGGTCAATGTCGCGAACCAGCAGGACACCCTGATTGATGTAGTTATAAAGTCCTTTCACGCTGATATTCAGTTCCGGGTGATTAGCTGTAATGACATATGGGGACTGCCCCTGGGTAATCAGTGGAGCCACAATCGCGTTCATCTGCAGAGCCTCATGGCGGGAGAGATTGACTCCCTGCCTGGAAGAAGAGCGAAGCTCTTCATACTTACGGTGCGCAAAGTGGGCATTGTAAATATATTTATGGGGAACGGTACAGCGGCTGCGGGGTTTCTCACAGCCGTTGCAGACGTAGGGAGCCCTGTCGAGACGCCTGCACTGCTCTTTGACGAAAGAATGACACACCTGATTGCATTTGATGCAGGAAGCGCATTTCGTGTCGCAGAGGATGATCTTACCGCAGACATTGGACTTACGACAGCGAAAGCGTCTGGTACAGAAATTATGAGGGTTGTTGAAGATCCGTTTGGGGTGCACATCATCCATCCTGTGGAGCCTGATCTCTTTGGAGATCGTAGTGGGATCTTTACAGAGGAATCTGGCGATGTCCTTAAAGGAACATCCCTGCTCCAGAGAATCCTCGATATACTGTCTGTCAGTGAGGGTAAGGTGTTTCTGATTACCTGGAATGATACTGGACATAATGATACCTCCTGTTTCTGCTGTCTGATCATTAACAGAAGGATATCATATTTGTGAAAGAATAAATTCTGCTTGTGTAAGACTAAATTCCACACTGCTTACGCAGAGTGGAATTTAAAATTTCATTTTTCGAAAACCATGTGTTTTTCTGACTGATATTGAAAAATTCTGTCTATTGCGGTAGAATTGCCCATGAACACGGGAAAAATAAAAGGTGTTCTTCCATAAAGGTATATGTCGGGGATTGAAAGATGCATGTGTTCGTGAAACAATTTCTATGTTGGCGGTTTTCTGGTATGCCGGGCAGTATTAACGAGGGTGCAGGGAAGGGTGCGGAGAATGGATCAGGATGTGTTATATTTTTTTGACGGGAAGCCGGAGGCATTGCTTTTGTATGAAGCTTTTGAAGAAAGAGTTTTTTCAGAGGTGGACGGCGTGAAAGTCAAAGTGCAGAAAACGCAGATCGCTTTTTCCAACAGGCGCCAGTTTGCTTTTGTTTCTTTCCTGCCGGTGCGGAAAGCAAAGGAGCGGCCGGAAGTTTATATCATGGTGACTTTCGGGCTGGGATATCGTTTGAAGTCTCCGCGTATAGATGCGGCAGTGGAGCCGTACCCCGGACGTTTTACCCACCATGTCATGGTCTCCGGAACAGAGGAGATTGATGATGAATTGATGAAATGGGTGAAGGAGGCGGCCGCCTTTTCGGCCTCCAAACGCTGAATGAAGCCGATAATTTATAAGGCAGAGAGAAAAGGGTGGACAAGGCAGGAGATTGACGAGGTGATCCTCGGTCTGGATAAGCTGGTTGATGAGCTTGCCAGGGGGAAAGCCATGGATAAGATACTGCGTAAATAAAGAGGCGGCGATAAGTGCGTTAAGCAGCATGGAAACGAGGTGATCATAATATGTCGAGAATAGTAACGGTTGAATGTAAATGTGCAGTTTGCGGTGCGGCGAATGAGTACAGGGTGCTTGCCAGCACCAACACTTTCGGCGGAGGACCGGATCTGGATTTACGGCCGGCGGAAATGAAGCGAAGCACTATGCATGTATGGATACAGGAATGCCCTGAATGTGGTTACATCTCTGAAAAAGTTTCTGATCGGAGTAATGTGACGAAAGAGTGGCTTAATTCTGACAGGTATCTTATGTGTGACGGAATATCCTTTGTGTCTGACTTGGCAAAACAGTTTTTCAGGTATTATCTGATAAATCTGGAAGATGAGAATCCGAAAGATGCGTTCTTTGCGGTTCTTCATGCTGCATGGGCCTGTGATGACAAGAATGATGTTGTAAATGCAAAGCATTGCAGGGAACTGGCAATTCCCCTTGCAACGATCTTGATTGAAGACGGACGCGGGAACAAAGATAACCTTCAGCTGATGAGAGCAGATTTAATGCGCAGAGCAGGTTGGTTTGATGAAATGGTAAAAACATACACATCCGTTCGATTTGATGAAGGCCTTTTGAATCAGATACTGGATTTTGAGATCGAAAAAGCAAAGAGCAGAGATGTTTCCTGCTATCGAGTTGAAGATGTAACAGGAAATATACGATGAGTAAAGGCATATCGGCTCATGTCCTGGCACACCAAAGCCGCAGGAACGGCACCCTTCCCTGCGGGAAACACCAATCATGGGGAGCGTCAGAGTCACCCGGAGGAAACCGGCACTATATACAACACATGTTTCGATAAATATTCTGGCATTGGCGGTTCAGCGTCGTTTACTGAACCGCCCCATTGGAAAAGCTGGAATGTACGGCAATAAGAGCATCAGTTCCATAGTCTCAATTGAGCCAGGACAGCTTTTGTAATTTCTGCCGCCCTGCTTCCTGTGGCATCAGAATCATTTTGGATGTTTGTGGCAAAAAGGTATGTGTTGTCACCTGTTTCGATACAGCCTGTAAACCAGCCGTTCACATCCTCTCCGTCTACACGTCCGGTGCCGGTTTTTCCGTAAAATGCCGTGTTTTCCGATGAAAAGAGACAAATGGAATTTTTTACGGCATTTACATTTTCCCATGCGAAGCCAAAACTGTTGTGATGGAAAGCCGTTAAAAGTTCCACCTGTTCTACCGGGGAAATTTTCAATGTTGACTGCATCCAGTAGGAAGAAAGGGCTGAATCCGTATTCTCATTTCCGTAACTGATTTTTCGGATATAATTCTGAATGGCAGATGAACCGATTTGCTTATCTATTTCCTCGAAATACCAGTTGACAGAGGCCTGCATTGCTGAAAACAAATCCTGCCCCCTGTTCCAGGCTTCAAACGGGTAATCTGTCCCGTCCCATGCCATAAAAGAATCCTCTGGCGCAATCACGCCTTCTTCCAGCCCGAACAATGCAATATATATTTTATAAGTAGAATTTGGGGACGTTCTTACAGTGGCCTGTTCCATATTATAAATTTTCCATTGATCGTCTTTTAAATCGTACAGTACAAAGCTGCCTTCATATTCATTGAAACAGGCAGACAGGTCAATCGTGGAAATCTTGTCGGAAGATATATTCCACTGATACTGGTTTTGCTCTGCGGCACAGGTGGAAAGCATTGGGGCAAGTCCCAGAAGAATAACGCCAATAACGGCAAATGCAGCAAGCCCTGTCAGTTTTCTGAAAACAGAGGGCTTTGTATAAGAGGAAATATTAGCGATTCTCCGATGCATCTGTTTCATGCTTCCGCTGATCCCGGCAGCAAAGGGGAAGGGCGCAAGTGAAACTTTTTCTGCAAAGTTGATGAGAGTATTTCCGTAATCTTCATACTCTCTTTCATTAAGAAGTTTCAGGACGGATGTATCGCAGGCAATTTCCCGCTCAATTCGCATTTCTCTTAATGCATGTCTCACCAGAGGATTGCACCAGTAGAGTATGCCAAAAAGGTTCATAAGACAGCCGGCCAGTGCGTCTTTATGTCTGTAATGCTGCAATTCGTGTAACAGAATATACCGCATGTCCGCAGCATTAAAATCTGATATAAGGTGGATGGGAAGATAAATACATGGTTTGAATAATCCCACAATGACGGGAGATTTCAGAAAGGCAGTGCTGTAAACAGGAATATGCCTTTTTATGTTCATCTCCTTTAAGCAGTCGAGGTATAAGATACGGGCGGTCCTGTTCTGCAGTGGAAGCGCGGATTTTTTCACGGCGTTCAGGCGCGATATTGATTTTATCACGAATAAAGCCATGGCCAGTACGCCGGTCAGCCATATTCCGCATAATAGAAGTCCGAGAATGGATGGCGTTTCATTGTTGACAGACAGCGCAAAGTCATTCAGCTGTTTTACAGCGCCGGAAATATTTGGATCAGGAGTACCCTCTGTAATCACTCTTCTGCTTAAGAGCACTGCGCTTTTCCATATTCCAGGCCATGCGGGAGCCGGCATGAATCCAAACGGACGAAAAGGGAAAAAAGGAACTGCAAAGAGTCCAAGCAGCAGATACCATAAATTAAACTGCATTCGACTGGTTAAACAAATTCTCAATATCCGTTTTACTGTAAGAAAAAAGCCTGTGATTATACAAATAAAAATATTACACAGGAAAAAGCGTATTCCAAAATCTGCCATGTTAATTTCTCCTGCTTTTTGAACCCTTCGAAAGAAGGGAACGGAGCGTGTCGATTTCTGATTCTGAGAGTTTGTCCTCTTCGATATATGCAGAAAGCATTGCTGTAATATCCCCATCATAATACCGTTCAAGAAAGGTGTGACTTTCCTGTCCAACGTATTCTTTTTCTTCTATCAATGGGGTGTAAACGAAAACCCTGCTCTGTTTTTCATAAGAAAGCACTCCTTTGGTTACAAGACGCTTGATCAGGGTCTGTATGGTTTTAGGACGCCATTTCGTGGTTTGCATTAATTTTTCAGTAATTTCATTTGTGCTGATCGGTGCATGTTTCCATACGATTTTCATCACTTCAAATTCTGCTTCTGAAATCTGCGGCAATGTTTTCATCTGTAATCCCTTCCTTAAGTCTTACGATTGTAATATATATTATAGTTTGAAAACCGGAAAACGTCAATGATCAGATGCCTGCATTCTGCATTAGTAAAATATACAGATTCTCTTAGGCATTTCTTAGGAATTAAAAAATTGAATATTAAAACACAGACTGTTTCTGTTCCGTAAAATAAATGCTGGACGTAAAGATGTTTTGCTTTAGGTTGAAAAAAGATGGATGACGGAGGATTTTACAGTGAATCATCAGAAAAAAATTGCAGTATTTTTTGGCGGCTGCTCTACAGAATACAAAGTTTCGCTGCAATCAGCATATGCAGTGATTCAGCGCATTGACACGCAGAAGTATTTGCCTGTCTTAATCGGCATTTCTCCCCGCTTCGGAAAATGGCACTGGTTTCATGGGGAACTGGAAAGGATAAAGGAAGATACCTGGCTGTCGGAGGAAAACTGTACGCCAGTATTTCCATCCTTTGACAGAACAGTTCATGGATTGTGCTACCTGGATCATGCTCATTTATGCACAATTTCTTTGGATGCGGCATTGCCGGTTCTGCATGGAAAAAATGGGGAAGATGGAACCGTACAGGGAGTATTGGAATTGATGAACGTTCCTGTGATCGGATGCGGGTTATTATCTTCCGCCCTGTGTATGGATAAGGAACTGGCTCACCATATCGTGCAGATGAACGGTATAAAAACGGCGCGTTCATTTTCTGTTAAGAAAAATTATTCAGAAAAAACGGTCAGGAAAGAGGCCCTGGAGATTGGCTATCCGCTGTTTGTAAAACCTGTACGGTCCGGTTCGTCTTTGGGCATCTCAAAAGTGGTGCATGAGAATGAACTGATTCCGGCAGTTGAGGATGCGTTTTGTCATGATTCGACGGTTATCCTGGAAGAAATGGTTGACGGGTTTGAGGTAGGATGCGCAGTTCTGGGTAATGCAGATTCAGGTTTGATTATTGGCGAGGTGGATGAAATTGAACTGTCCGACGGCTTTTTTGATTTTACAGAGAAATATACTTTGAAAACATCCAGTATCCATGTACCGGCACGCATTTCTCTCCGGACAGCGGATGAAATTAAAAAGACCGCTTTTGAAATCTACAGAGCATTAAACTGCAGCTGTTTTGCAAGAATAGATATGTTTTTAACTTCTGCAGGGGAAATTTATTTTAATGAAGTAAATACCATCCCCGGATTTACAGAACACAGCCGTTATCCCAATATGTTGAGAGAGGCAGGCCTTTCATTTGATGAAGTCGTAAATCGCCTGATTGAAACGGGGGTATCGAAGTGACGCAGACGTATTTTTTTGAAAGGCGAGGCGGAAATGTATCAAAAAAGCAGAGCATGGATTGAACTGGATATGAACAATCTGGCGCACAATATAAACCAGTTCAGAAAAATACTTTCTCCTGAGTGTGCGATCATGCCCGCCGTTAAAGCAAATGCTTATGGACATGGCGCCGTTCTTATTGCAAAGGCGTTGCAGGATCTGGAAATTAAAGATTTTTGCGTAGCATCAGCAGATGAGGGAGTTCTGCTTAGAAAAGCAGGGATTACAGGGCAGATATTGATTTTGGGATATACCTCACCGAATCAGTTTTCGGATCTGGCAAAATACAGTCTTACCCAGACGGTAATTGATTTTCCATATGCAAAAATGCTGAATGATTTTGGACAGGCCGTCTTTGCCCATGTTGGAATAGATACGGGTATGCGTCGCCTGGGGGAACGAAGCGAAAATATAGAGGAAATCTGTAAAATCTGGGAGCTTGCTCATCTGAGGATAACAGGCGTTTACTCTCACCTGTGTATGTCAGACGGGAGCGGTGATGCAGAACGGAAGATTACTTTGAAACAGATTGAGGAGTTTCATGAGGTCATAAACCTGCTGTATGAAAAAGGAATCCATCATTTTAAAACGCACATACAGGGGAGCTATGGCGTATTGAATTATCCTGCCCTGCGGTTTGATTATGCACGCCTGGGAATCGCGCTTTACGGCGTATTAAGTTCTTCCAGAGATCAAATTATTTCTGATATAAAACTAAAGCCGGTCTTATCATTAAAAGCCAGAATTGCGTGTGTAAAGCAGTTACATAAAGATGAAGCAGTCGGTTATGGTATGACTTACAGAGCTGAGAAAGAAATGCGGATTGCTGTTGTTGCAATCGGATACGCAGACGGCATTCCCCGGGAATTGTCAAATAAGGGATTTGTGCTGATCAATGGGAAAAAATCGGATGTTGTCGGCCGGATCTGCATGGATCAGCTGATGGTGGATGTGACGGATATCAGTGGGGTGTCTTATGGGGATGAAGTCATATTCATCGGGAAAAGCGGAAGCAGTGAAATTCTGGTTTCAGACCTTGCGGACAGTATCAATACGATATCAAATGAGATTTTAAGCCGGCTGGGAAATCGTTTGGGCAGAGTGGCGATAAAAAATAAATTTTGAAGAGAAGGGCATAATGAACAGAGAAGAACTGTGATCTGGAGGAACAGAAAATGCATGATCTTATTATTATCGGGGCAGGAACGGCAGGATTGTCAGCTGCAGTGTATGGGGCGCGTGCCGGAAAGCGGGTGCTTCTTCTGGAAGAGAATGTCTACGGGGGACAGATTATCTCTGCGACAGAAGTGGAGAATTACCCAGGCATACGCCGCATATCAGGATATGAGTTCGCGGAGAATCTTTATCGCCAGGCAGTGGAACTGGGAGCAGAGCTGAAATATGAGAAAGCCGTGAGCATTCAGGAGGAAGGGGGAAAAAAGACAGTCGTTACGAATCGTTCCAGCTATGCCTGCGAAGCAGTGATACTGGCAACCGGAGCCAAAAAGCGCAGACTGGGGCTTGAAAGAGAAGAGGAGCTGACAGGGGCTGGAGTCTCTTACTGTGCAGTCTGCGACGGGGCTTTTTACCGGGGAAAAGATACAGCTGTTGCAGGAGGCGGCAATACAGCACTGGAGGATGCCCTGTTTTTGAGCGGCTACTGCAGAAAACTGTATCTGATTCACAGAAGGGATCAGTTTCGGGGAGAGGAAAGGCTGGTCCGCGCGCTTCGGGAAAAAGATAATGTGACCATGGTAATGGAGAGCCAGATTATCCGCCTGAACGGGAAGGATCGTCTGGAATCCATAACGGTAAAAAACAGATGCACAGGGGGGACTGGCGAGCTGGCTGTAACCGGACTTTTTATTGCAGTGGGACAGGAACCGGACAACAGGGCATTTTCAGAGGTGGTCCGTCTGGACCGCGATGGATATATAGAGGCAGGTGAGAACTGCAGGACTGACAAAGGGGGGATTTTTGCAGCAGGAGACTGCCGGACAAAAGAAGTCCGGCAGCTTGCGACAGCTGCGGCAGACGGAGCTGTGGCAGCGCTTGCAGCCAGTGCTTATCTGAAATAAAACCGGCTGGCATTTCCGTGCCGTTTTGTGTAGTCAGAACCACGGCAGGATCCGGCAGATACCGGTGAAAAGCATGCACAGGCAGATGCCGGCGGCAGTTGGCAGAAGAGCGGCAAGAACGGTCCAGCGAAGACTGTTCGTTTCTTTGTGTACAGTTAGAAGCGTTGTGGAGCATGGCCAGTGAAACAGGGAAAAAAGGATCATGCTTACTGCGGTCGTAAAAGTCCAGCCATGGGAAAGGAGCAGCGCTTTTATGGAGGCCAGGTCTCCTGGCTCTGTCAGGGTTCCCTGAGCCAGATATGCCATGAAGATCACAGGCATTACGATCTCGTTGGCGGGAAAGCCCAGGAGGAAGGCAATCAGGATTACTCCGTCAAGTCCCATAAGTCTGGCAAAAGGATCCAGAGCAGAAGCGCACAGATGGAGCAGAGTTGTGCCGCTCCATGTTATATTTGCCATAAACCAGATGATCAGGCCTGCCGGAACGGCAACTACGACGGCTCTGCCCAGTACGAATAAAGTACGGTCGAAGATGGAACGCACAATGACAGAACCGATCTGAGGCCTTCGGTAAGGCGGAAGTTCCAGTGTAAATGCAGAAGGGACGCCCCGTAGCAGCGTGACAGAGAGCGCCCAGGTGACGGCGAACGTCATGCCGATTCCCAGAGTTATTGTAAGAGTCAGAAGGAGAGCACAGAGGAAAGAGGTTCCATGGCTTCCTGACATTCCGGCAAAAAAAACTGTGATCAGCGTGATCAATATGGGAAAACGGCCGTTGCAGGGAACAAAGCTGTTGGTCAGGATGGCAAGCAGGCGTTCCCTCTCGGAATCAATGATCCGGCATCCCGTAACTCCGGCGGCATTACAGCCGAAGCCCATAGCCATGCACAGGGCCTGTTTCCCGCATGCATGGCAGCACTGGAAGGGTTTATCCAGGTTATAGGCAAGCCTTGGCAGATATCCCATGTCCTCCAGCAGCGTGAACAGGGGGAAGAATATGGCCATGGGCGGAAGCATGACGGAGACGATCCAGGCGACCACGCGGTAGACGCCGAGAACCAGCATGCTGTGAAGCCATTCGGGGGCATGAAGCTGCCGGAACCACGCGGTCAGGAGATCCTGAAATCGAAAGAGAAAATCTGCGAGCACCTGTGAAGGGTAGTTGGCTCCGGTGATGGTCAGCCACAGAAGAAAGGCCAGCAGAAGAAACATGGCCGGATAACCGAATAACCGGCTGGTCAGGATCCGGTCCAGTTTCCAGTCGCGGAACTGATAGGCCGGCTGTTCCATGGTGACTACGTCCTGACACAGCTTCTCTGCAGCCGTGATCAGAGAAGAGGTTACCAGATCGCGAAAACTTTCGGTATTGATGCCGGCCTCCAAAAGTATGGCGGAAGCCTGTTCCAGGGCATTCTTAACATCTTTGTCATTTAGAAAAGCCTCACCCAGGCAGGAGCGTATTTCGCACAGGAGCGAATCGTCAGAATCCAGCAGCCGCAGAGCAAGCCAGCGGCTGTCTGGCTGTCCGCCCGTTTTCTCCTGAATGACCGGGATAAGGGCAGACAGGGCTTTTTCCACCGGTTCCGGATAGACGACATGGTAAACGGACGATTCTGTCTTTTCGGTTATCTGACACAGGGCGCGGGTCAGAGCAGAAAGACTTTTTTTATTGCGGGCAATCGTAGAGATGACGGGGACCCCCAGTCTTTTGGATAGAAGCTCTGTCTGTATCCGGATGCCTTTTTTTTCTGCTTCATCCATCAGGTTCAGACATACGACGACTCTGGAAGAAATTTCCAGGGCCTGAAGGACCAGATTCAGATTTCTCTCCAGACAGGATGCATCACAGATGACGGCGACGGCGTCCGGATTTCCGAAGCACAGGAAATTCCGGGCGATTTCTTCTTCCGCAGAGTGCGCCATAAGGGAATAGGTACCCGGAAGATCAATCAGGATGCAGGGCTGTCCTTCACAGGTGCATCTGCCCTGTGCGTTGGCGACAGTCTTGCCCGGCCAGTTGCCCGTATGCTGTTTCATGCCGGTCAGACTGTTGAAAACAGTACTCTTTCCCACATTGGGGTTGCCTGCCAGAGCGATGACTTTCTCTTCTGCATGCTGCCGCTGGATTACAAGACCGGAATCCAGGGCATTCGTTCCGGTAGAATGACTGGTAAGACCCATAAGAATGTTTTACTCCGTCTCGATGATGATATTCTGGCTGTCTTTTGCACGGATGGCGATAACGGCGCCGCGGATCAGATAGGCGGACGGATCACCGAGGGGGCTGTGTCCAAGACACATAACCTCAGTATTTGGAGTGAGCCCAAGATCCATCAGGCGCCTGCGCATGGTTCCGGCGGTGTCGATACGGGTCACAAGGGCGCACTGCCCTGCCTTAAGCTGACTCAGATTGTGTGATCGTTTCATAAGACGCTGCGTTCTCCGCAATGGGCGGCATTTAAAAACTCTTATGGTATCTTATGGAACAGACAGGCAGTGTGTGAATACACAGGTTTGAATCTTAAAGCTTTTCCTGAATTTCAAGAGCATAGCTTACCAGATCTTTTGCGATTTTTTGCCGGTATTCCGGTGTCATGCGGGTAACAGGACCGGATACACTGATTCCTCCTACAGGAATACCGCTGGAATCAATCAGTGCCGTTCCAACACAGACTAACCCTGTCTCCAGTTCTTCATTGTCAACAGCATATCCGTTTTTTCGAATGGAATCCAGTTCCTTTTGAACTGCCTGTGCCGAACACAGGGTATGTTCGGTCATTTTCTCAAATACCGTACGCTCCAACAACTCCTCGGCCATATCAGAAGGAAGCCGGGAAAGGATTGCTTTTCCGGCGGCAGTTCGATATAATGGTTCCCTTTGCCCCAGAGAAGTTGCAATCCGCATAGAATGCGGGCTTTCTTTTTTATCCAGATAAATAATACTGTCTTTGTCGAAAATCAGGCAGTTGGCAGTCTCTTCGTATTTACTGACCAGAAGATTGAGATAAGGCGAGACAATGCTGCGCAGATCAATATTTACTTTGCTTCCAAGCCGGAAAAGCTCGATTCCCAGATGATATTTTCCACTGACAGGATCCTTTTCGATAAGTTGATAAGCTTCCAGCGTTGAGACCAGACCATATCATGCCATGACGGTTCCGAGGGAACTGTATGTGAATGAGAAAGGACGTCTGTGCCAGCGCCCGTTAAAGGAGCTGGAAAGAATGCGAAAAAAAATCTGCCGGAAGCAGTTTGAGGCGGGAACAGGATTTGCGGCAGATGTTCCGGTCTGTTTTGAACTGAAGATTGACATAAACAGTATAACGGCGTCTTCCGGCCAGGAATTTGAACTGAGGCTTCGGGAATCGGCGGTGTTGCGATATGCGGACAGGGTTCTGAGCCTTGACCTGACGGAGTGCGGCGCGGGCAGAGAGAGAAAAGAGATCCATCTGACGGAAGTACATGACCTCTGGATTCTGTCGGATACATCCAGTCTGGAAATTTTCGTAAACGGCGGAGAAGAGGTGTTCACCTCGAGGATTTTTGATTCCCTGGGAGGACTGAAGGTAATGCTTACATCAAGGCAGTGCGGTGGACAGATGGAATTGTATGCTCTGACAATTTGAGTAAGAGAGTATGGGAATATTCAGTTTCTGATAAAGGGATGCGTATTTTATGCATCCCTTTTGACATTTATGAATTTCCACATACACAGCCCGCCGTAAATAATCAGATACAGAATACATACGGCCAGATAAATGAGATACCGTGCTTTCAGGCCGCTGGTGTAGGTTTTGGCGGTCAGATGCGGTTCGACGGAAATATAAGCATTTTCTCCGATGACGGACAGTACGCGGCGTTCTACAGGAATTCCTTCCCGGATTATTTTCTGACCGGAGGTTTTGGAGACGACTTTCCGGCTCCATCGGTAGCCGCTTCCGTCGTTTGCGCGGTAATACAGCATGTAAACCGTCTTCGTGGGCTGCAGACGTCGGCTTCGGCTGCTTCCGAAAGTGTTCTTCACCTGTGTGGGAAGCACTTCACAGGGCGTGAAAGAATGGATCCCCCGGTCGGCATAGTCTGTTGCCGGGCGTATCTGCACATAATTCCATATCGCTACAGCAGCCATACAGGCAGCAGTAGCAGCGAGCAATGTGAAAAATTTAACTAGAACAGAACGAAATCCTGCAGAGTTGATTCTTTTCATAGGTTCCTCCACGGCGTTTTATTGTTTCCCTGATTATAACATCTGCAGGAACAGGATTCAATGTGTTACTTTTTATCTTGTGCATTCCATATAATGATGCTATGATAAAAAGGGTGCGTATCCGATCACGCATCCCTTTTGACATTTACAAATGTCCGGCAAATATAAAATACAGCAGGAGGAAATGATGAAATGGAAGAGAACAAGATGGGAGTCATGCCTGTAAACAGACTGATTATATCCATGTCCCTGCCAATTATGATATCCATGTTGGTACAGGCGCTGTATAATATTGTAGACAGCATTTTTGTTGCAAAGATCAGTGAGAATGCGCTGACGGCCGTGTCTATGGCGTTTCCGATACAGAATCTGATGATCGCAGTCGGAGTAGGAACCGCTGTCGGCGTAAATGCGTTGCTGGCGCGCGCACTGGGAGCAAAAGACTATGAAAGAGTAAACAGGATTGCAGAAAATGCAGTCTTTCTGGTGGGAGTGAGCTATGCGCTGTTTCTGATCATTGGCCTGTTTCTGGTGGAGCCGTTTTACAGAAGCCAGACGGATATAGAAGAGATTGTGGCCTTCGGAAAAGAATATCTGACGATCTGCTGCTGCCTGTCCTTTGGCGTGTTCACGCAGGTGATGTTTGAGCGGCTTTTACAGGCAACGGGAAAGACCGTTTATACAATGTTCACTCAGGGAGTGGGCGCGATCGTTAACATTATTATGGATCCGATTATGATTTTCGGGTTGTTTGGATGTCCGAAGATGGGAGTAGCGGGGGCTGCGGCCGCGACGGTCATTGGACAGATTGTGGCCGGTATACTGTCCGTGTGGCTGAATCATACGAAAAACCATGAAGTGAAAATATCCATGAAGGGCTTTAAACTGGATTTTCCGGTCATCCGGCAGATTTACGGAATCGGTGTGCCTTCTATTATTATGCAGGCGATTGGTTCTGTTATGACCTATGGCATGAACCGGATTCTGATCTCCTTTACCTCTACCGCCACGGCGGTTTTCGGCGTGTATTTCAAACTTCAGAGCTTTATATTCATGCCGGTGTTCGGTTTGAACAACGGAATCATTCCGATCATTGCCTATAACTATGGAGCCAGGAACAAAGAACGGGTGATGAGTACAATAAAACACAGTATTGTCTATGCAATGTCCATCATGGTTCTGGGCTTTCTGGTGTTTCAGCTCATGCCGGCCTGGCTTCTTGGGCTGTTTAACGCATCAGAAACAATGATGCGCATAGGCGTTCCGGCGCTTCGGATTATCAGCATCAGTTTTGTTCTGGCGGGTTTCTGCATTGCATGCGGCAGTGTGTTTCAGGCGATGGGACGCTCTGTTTACAGTATGGTGGTATCTGTGGCAAGGCAGCTGGTGGTTCTGCTTCCGACGGCGTACGGACTGTCCATGCTTGGAAACGTGGATGCTGTCTGGTGGGCGTTTCCGGTTGCGGAGCTGATGTCCCTGGCAATGACGGTGTTCTATCTTTTGAGAATAAACCGAAATATTATATCTACCCTCTGATGCCATATTCTTATAGAAGTTTTGGAACTGGCAGTTGCAGATAAAGAGAGAACTGTATATAATATCTCATATAAATCTGCAGAAGAAAGAAAAAGTATGGAGGTCTGATATGAATACGGACATCAATCCGGATACTCTGTGGGAACAGATCACGGTCCGGCAGGGGGAGATTTTCTATACAAAAAAAGGACTGCCTTTTACTTATTTATAAAGGGCGGAGAGCTGTTTGCGAGCCGCAGAGAGCGTTCCATTACAAGAAGTACATTTGAAAAAGCTTTTCTTAAGATACAGAAAGATCCGCAGGAAGTATCAGGTCCCAAAAAGCTGAATGTATATGGAGCGCCGTATGTGTGGGCGATACTGTCAGCGATTCTTCTGACAGGGACAGATAAGGAGGAGTCACAGTGAATATATTTGTAGAACTGGTGCATTCGGTTTATGATTTCAAAAGCTATCCGGGGTATCTGAAAAATAAAGGCGGAAAGGTCTTCCTGTATGGACTTTTACTCAGCACTCTGTTTTTTCTGGTTTCTGTGCTGCTGCCGGCGATCACGGCAATTGCAGGTTTTGGCGGCTTTATAAATATGGCCAGAGAGGCGATTCCGGATTTTGAACTGGAGGACGGAAGGCTGTGGGTGGAAGAACCGGTGGAGATTCAGCAGTATGATTCCTATCAGGGAGGAATCTGTTTCCGGGTTGATACAGAGAATCCCATCACGGAAGAGATTACAGATGTGGACCTGCTTGCTTTTGATCAGGTGCTTGTACTGGATGCAGAGCACGGGATCGTAAAGGCGGAAGGCGGTTCTGTGATCCGTTTTTCCTATAAAGACTTTGACATTGGCAACTGGGACCGGGAATCCTTCCTGAAAGAAATGGTGCCGGTCATTCCGGTGATCCTGTGGGCGGGCCTGATCATCCTTGTGTGCGCCGGTCTCTTCGGTTTTTTTGCCGGTGCTTTTGTAACGGCGGTCATAGGAAGCATTCAGTCGGCCGTCATGGGCTGCCGGCTGAAATTCGGGGATCTGTATAAGCTTGCCATCTATGCCCGTACTCCGGCCATGGTGTTCAAAACCGTCTATTCCTGGATCCCGCTGTTCATACCATATTTTTATATTATTAATTTTGGTATCTCGGCGTTTTATATGTGGAAGGCAATGCAGCATATAAGGGAGGAATATCAGAAGCCGACGCAGTCATACTGGACGGGGGAACCATAAGCGATGTTCGGCTTCCCGTTACTTTTCACGGGGTGGGGCCTGGACCTCTGTGCTCTGCGCTCGTATGGAGTGTATCGGACACCGAAGCCGTTTTGTCCG
>CAJTXP010000068.1 GCA_910583615.1 uncultured Lachnospiraceae bacterium
TTATGAAAGTGGTACGCAAGTACACCAGCTTTGAGGAACTCACCCCTACCCTGTTACGGGAGTTTGTGGAGAAAATCGTAATCCACGAATCGGAAGCCCTTGACGGGAAACGCCGGGGGAAGCTCCGCAGACAGGAAATCGAAATCTATTACTCTTTTGTCGGCAAGGTAGAATTGCCCGACTAAAGCCCGACCCGTCCGGCAGTCAGCCGGACAGGGAACGGCAAAATTTTTTACACTTCTTTTACTTCTTTATCTCACATGAGCAAAGTCTCCGGTCTTGCAGAAACTCTGCCAGACCGTATTGACTATGGGATAAAAATTCAGGATCAGAAGCCCCAGCATGGTGGGAGCGATAAAGAACCATCCCCAGAGGGCCTCCGTCTTCTCCGCCTTCGTCATTTTTCGTTTCACACCCTCATCCCCCTTATTCCTGTGCAAGCTGCGCGTTCATCTCCGCCGCGATCTTCGTGCAGGCGTCTTTCATGGTGGACACATCGTTCCACGCGCCTACCAGCGTCTCTCCCATCATGGTCTCCCAGTTGGTCGTATACTTGCTGCACGGACGTACGACCAGCGTTCCCTCGGATTCCATGTCCAGAAACGCGCTGATATCCATTCCTTCAAAGGCGGACGGATAGCTGTCGGAAGCGCCTTTAAAGCCTGCCATGGTCACGCCCAGATCGGCCTGTTTCACCTGATTTTCTTCCTTGCAGAACCACTCGATCAGGCTCCATGCCGCATCCGGAGCGTCCGTGCCTGCCGCTGCCGCCCAGCCAAGGCCGTTGTAAATGGTGCAGCGCTCTCCCGGGTCCGCGGTCCCGTTTCCGTTCTGATCATAGTAGGGAAGCACGGACCATGCAAAGTTTTCGCTGTTGTCGCTGGTATAGAAGGTATTGATATTCCAGCTTCCCTGGGTGGTCATGGCCGTCACGCCGGAGGTGAAGAGCGTGCCGCTGCCGTTCTCCGAGATCACCGACTGGGCCGGCATGGTATCCGCGATCAATTTTCCAAGGAACTCCATGGCTTCCAGCGTCTTCGGATCGTCCATCCCGGAAGTCTTATGATCTTCGCTGATCACATACCCGCCGTAATCGCAGACGATGTTCCACCAGCCGTCCTGATTGTTTCCCACGTCGATGGAATATCCGTATGTACTGCCCTGTCCCGCATCCGTGATGGCCTTCGCCGCCTCATAGAAATCCTCCCAGGTCCAGGTCTCGTCCGGATACGCCACCTGATACTGATCGAAGATCGCCTTGTTGTAGCACAGGGCGACGGTGTCATGATCCTTGGGAACCGCATACTGTGCGTCTCCCAACTGATAGATTCCCGTGATTCCCTCATAGTAATTGGCCAGGTCAATGTCCTCCGACTGGCTGATATAGTCGTTGAGTTTTAAAAGCAGATCATTTTCCATGTACTTCTGCGCCACATTGGAATGCATCCAGAATACATCCGGCATGTCTCCGCCGGTGGCTCCTGCTTCCAGCAGGGTCCAGTACTCATCCCAGCCCAGCACCTGGATGTTTACTTTGATGCCGGACTGCGCCGTCCACTCGTCCGCGATCTGCTGCAGGCCGTCCACCTGGGCGCTGTCCCAGATCTTCACCTCCAGCGCATCCGCGCTGCCCGCACCGCCCTGGGACGCCGGCGCATCGCTTCCGGAACCGCAGCCTGCCGCCGATAACGCCATCATCGCCGCAAGCCCTGTCGCCATTACTCTGCATTTTCTCTTCATGTCTTCTCCTCCTTGCATGTTTTCACTGCTGCTTCTTATTGGCAGTTTCAGTATAGCAAGAAGCCTGTATTCCTCATATGTTCCAGTGTTAGATGTATATGGAATTATGCTGGATGATCGTGCTTTTTTCTTTGTTGGATTTCACCGGAATCCGGGGCCGGGCAAGGCCGCCCCCTTCTTTTCTTCTGAAAAAATACACAGGGATTGGAAAAGAACTGCGTGTTTTTCGCAAAAAGCGACGGAAAAGCGTCCCGGGAATCTCCTGAATACCCGGTGCAGCGAACCGGCGAAATGCCATTTTGCATCTTTCTTTATGTTATTTTGCGATTTCCCGAACCTGGCAGCCTTCAAAAAAGACCGGTCCTTTCATCTTCGGACAGGCACCATGCTTCCAGTGCCCGCCCGGACGAATGCCGGACCGGTCTTGTTTCTGTTCTTTTATTTTTCTGCTGTCTGCCAGTCCATCAAAAGCTCCCTGACCCAGCCGCACAGCCTCTCGCTGCTCTCATTTGCGATCCGCATCACTTCTTCGTGGCTGTGCTTCGTCTTCGCGATCCCGGTAGCCATGTTGGTGATGCAGGCGATTCCCAGCACCTTCATGCCCAGATAGTTGGCCGCGATCGTCTCCGGCACCGTGGACATGCCGATGGCATCCGCCCCCAGCCGTTCATAGGCCCGGATCTCCGCCGCCGTCTCATAGCAGGGGCCGGAGAAGATGGCGTAGACGCCTTTTTGGTAAGAAAGTCCCAGCCTCTCTGCAGTCCGCTCTGCTTTCTGCATCAGTTCTCTGGAATATGCCTCCGACATATCCGGGAACCGCACGCCGAAACGCTCGTCATTCTCGCCGATCAGGGAGTTATTGCCCAGCATATTGATGTAATCGGTCAGAAGCATCAGATCGCCGGGCGCAAAGTCCCGGTTGATCCCGCCACAGGCGTTGGTCACGATCAGATTCTCAATACCCAGAAGCTTCATCACGTAGATGGGATATGTCACTTCCTTCATGGTAAAGCCTTCATAATAATGAAAGCGTCCCTGCATGGCGGCGATGATCTCCTGTCCGATCCTGCCGATCACCAGATTGCCTGCATGTCCCGCCACATGGGACTGCGGAAAGTTCGGAATCTCCTTATAGGGGATCACGGTCCGCTCCTCCATGATGTCCACCAGACTTCCCAGGCCGCTGCCCAGGATGATGCCGATGGTCGGACGAAGTGTCGTCCTGCTCTCAATAAACTGTGCGGATTCTTTTACTTTTTCGTAAAACATGGGGTGATTCCTCCTTATATTGTTTTTATCAGAAATGAATCTCAAAATTTTCCTCCCGTAATATCATACGATCGATAACCTGTAATCTACGTTTTCGACCAGAAAAACCCGATGATAAATACAATCACAAAAATCCGGGTTAAAAAGCGCCAGATTATACGCATCATGATCAAATGTACTGAAATATTTCACACCATCATATCCTGAAAATTTTGCAAAATCGCTGATATACTGTGTAGGCAGATAATCCAGGTCTGTATCCCATCTGCTTACAGGTTTTGCCAGATCATTTTCTATTTCCCTCAGAAACTTTTCGTTAACAAGATATGATAACAAATCTGTTCCTGCATAAAACGGTGAAGCATGCGTAATAGAGCTTAGATCCAGCACTCTGACATCATGATTCAGTCTGAACGTAGCAATCGTGACATGATCAAATACATGTGCGCGTATTTCTTTCACGGTTGTCTTTTTCCTGCTTGCCAGATAAAGGCAGCTTTGCCCTTTTGAATTGGCGCGACCAGCTGATGCCTTATCATCAGGCGGCGCACCCATTTGCCCTCTGCAAAATCCTGATTTATCTGATACTCTTGCTCTGTAAAACTTCTCATTTGCGGATATGGTAATCACGGTGTCTTTTAAAATCTGCGCCAGTATTTCAAGATTTATATATTTGCTGTGAAAACGGTTCTCATTTCGCAGACATTTTTTAAAGTTCTCCCAACTGTATCTGCCCGTCAAGGAATGATTCTCTAAATATGTATCATCGAATAACTGCGGAATTCCTACCTTTTCGCTGATAAGTTTATCATTCAATTCCGGCGTATCTGTAATCATTCCTTCGATGATCTGCCTGACCTGTTTTGAGTTTCCGGAAAAAATCTTCCAGTCTTTCTTCAGCCGGTCCTCTATATTCAACTTCTCTTCATCAGGATAAGTAATACTCAGTTCTGATTCCGGGACATACACATCCAGAATGGAACTGATCAATTCTTCAACATTTGTATTGTCTTTATCAATATTCGAATCATAAATCCATACATTTTGCTTCTTACAGACAGGACAATCGCTTTTATTCCCAAGAATTATAATCGCAGCTCTCAATTCCGGATCTGCAAAACATTCTGCACAGCATATCATTTATTCATCTCCCAGGTAATCATTTATAATCTCCAGATGGTGCATCAACGAATATTTTTTTATCACTCCCAAACCCGGAAATCTCCCGTGATAATAGTAGCTTAACAAATTATTTAATCCGGTTGTTTTGGGAATCACGTCAAAATTCTCCCAATCGACCAGATGACTCATGGCTTCTTCAAATTTTCTGGCCGGGTCAGAAATATTTTCGTTTGATTCAGAAACAAAATGATGGATACGCAGTACATCTTTCTTTCCAAAATAGACCAGGTGTATCGCAATCGCCAAAGGTGCAAAGCCACTTTCTTCGTATTCACTGCCCACAATGGAATAATCACAAAATCCGCAGTATCCCCTTTTCTTATATACTACATGATTTCTGCTGAAAATCTCATCCGGCTGTTCAAGATAATCTATATTTCTTTTTGCCTTTTTGTACCCATCCTCTATAACAGCCACTTCTCCAGAAACGTCATCCTTAAAATCCATATCATTGGGAATAAAGGTAAGCTTTGCAACCAGTTCTTCCCCATATTCATCATAATATTCATAATTACCCAGTTCACGGTTAATCACAATTGCATCTTCTATGTCTTTATTCTTTTTCAAAAATTCCGAGACCATTTCAGCATCATTGATATATCCAGCCAAAATATGTTCATTTTTTAATATTTCCATGTAGACTTCCAACGTTTCCTGAAGCTTTTTCTTTTTATCAGTGTCACCTTCTCTCTCTGTTTTCGCCCGCATTTCAGTGAACTCTTTATCGAATTTCCCTACTTTGGGATTTTGTATAACTATGACGTCCCTGTTCATCTCAATAAATTTTGACAGTGTAGAAAAAAAAGTACTGCTAAACCGGACCGGCTCTATAACAGGCACTATTTTTTTTCCAAGTTTACCATTCTCCAACAGTTCACGCAGGCACAACAATTCATTTTGCCGACCTCTCAAATACGGATAATACACCCTTACACCTCCATTTTTTTAGATAAAAGAACATCCATCAGACTATGATCCGACCAATATCTTTTTGAAAAATAAGCATAGTACCTAAGCTCATATGGCACTTCTCCCTGCAGCAGATCCGTTATAACAATGCTTGTTCTTTTTTTTAAACAATCCATCACATCTTTCTGGAACGTCAGAATATTGATGCCTTTTATCCATTCCAGACACTGTCTGTAGTATATAAAATTATTTACATCAGGAAGTTTTTGATAATGTTTTAACAATATCTCTTCAAACTCATACTTTCTCAACAATCTGAACATGATATCATGTGACAAATGTTCTCGATTACAAGAAGCTCTCCTTCTTTGTATCAGTCTCCCCGTATCTGTTAATTCATAAATTCCTGCTTTTGTATCCTGAAAAACTTCTTTTATTTTCGTCAGGTGTTTACGGCCTGTAACAATATAAACATAACTGAATACCTGATAATAATCATTTATCTGATTTTCCAGTCTTGACAGATTATCCAGGTCTGTTTTTATCTCATACACCACCCCCTGTCCGTTAATCATGACAACATCTGCTTTGGACCCCGCAACTGGTAATTCTGACAGAACAGATGTATGATAGATATCGTGTTTTCCCAACAACAGCTGATTCAGTATTGTATTTTTGTAAAAATATTCGTTCCTGTATTCCTTGTCCATATAATGATAAATCTCGCTTAATGCTTCTCCAATGGTCTGTTTGTCATTATTTACATACCGTTTCACACACTTCAGAAAGGAATCGGGAATCATATCCTCTGTCGCCATTTTATCCAGATATGGGACTGTAAATATTTTATTCAGCAAATACTCTTTTATTTTTTCCATTTCAACACCTTCTGACAAACTTCGGCATGAGAATCACTGGATCACCAGCGCCCGCTCCCCAACCACATCCTCCAGAAGCCCCCGGACGATGCGCTCGGTCTGGGTCCTGGCGTTCTGGATCAGGCTTTCCATGTCCGCTTTTTCCGACACGTCCGCCTTCGCCGCCGCCACCATGTCGATGACGTCTTCCTTTTCCGTCCGGTTAAAGAGCGCCCACTGCTCGTCGTAGAATTCAATGGAATCTTCGTCGATCTCTATGGACTGTACTTCACACTCCGGCAGGGTGATCACCACCTGGTCTTCCTGAATGTTGATCTCTGCCTGCCGGATATCGATCCCGGCCCGGACCCTGGCCGTGTAGATCATGGAAAAGCTGTTTTTCGTAAGGAACGGAATCTTCCCTTCTGAATACTTGATCAGCCCTGTGTAGGTCAGCCGGGCGGTGGTCAGTTCGCTGACTGCTTCCAGCTTCCCGCTGACAAATGCGGAGGTCAGTTCCGGCTCCTTCGGTGCGGTGTAACGGGCATACCCATAGATCCCCGCGCCCATGCCCAGCAGCAATACCATCAGTAACAGAACACATCGTTTTAGAAATTTCCTCATCTTTATCCCCCTCGTATTTGATTATATTCTAAGGAATCCCGCTGATGCCCGCGCAGGTCATCATCTTCTGCTTCCCCTCGGTTGATGACATTATATCATAAATCTGCGATTCATGATCACCATTCGCCGCTCGCCGAATGAGCCAGCTCATTCTTCTCGCTTGCGCTCATTATATCATGTGGGCCTTTGACTGGGAACTCCAACTTTCTGTATTTTATATCACGAATATTTATATATGGATTGACACAGTATATTATATAATATATAATATACAAAACCAAAGCATAAGAAAGGAGCCAGAATATGATCTTTCCGTTAAGTCCGCCCATGTTCGACCTGCTGATCCTTTCCATTACGGAAAAGGAAGATTCCTATGGCTATCAGCTGAGTCAGAAGATCAAGAATGTCTCCGGAGTCAAGGATTCCACCCTCTATCCGATCCTGAAGCGGCTGCAGGAGCAGGGATACTTAAGCGTGTATGACCAGCCCTTCCAGGGGCGGAACCGGCGGTATTACCGGATCACGGAATCCGGCCGGCAGAGATATCAGGAGCTTATGGCGGAATGGCGGCTTCACAAAGAAGCCATTGATCAGATTTTGAAAGGAGAACACGAAGAATGAACCGGGAACAATACATGGAACGCCTTCGGCACAGGCTTAAGAGGCTTCCAAAAGAAGATTATGAGCGGGCAGTCGCCTATTTTACCGAATATTTTGAGGAAGCGGGACCTGAGCGGGAAGCGCAGGCCATCGAGGATCTGGGAAGTCCGGAGCTGGCCGCCGATCAGATCATCCGGGATTTTGCGGTGGAAAATGCCGCCGAACCAGTCAGGGATGTGAAAAAGGGCTTCTCCGCCCTGTGGATCGGAATTCTGGCCGTCTTCGCCGCACCCGTCGCCCTGCCGCTGGCGCTGGCTTTTGGGGCAGTGCTTCTGGCCTTTGTACTGGTGGTGATCGCGCTGCTTTTCTCCGTGTTCCTGATCGCGGTATCCGTTACCATCAGCGCCATCCCCTGTGTCCTCGTAAGCTTCTGGCTGCTCTTTACCTCTTTTGCGGACGGACTGGCGACGCTGGGATGCGGACTGATCCTGCTGGGCGCAGGCATCCTGATGACTCTGTCAAGTTTCTTCTTTACCAGATGGGGGCTGCATGGCATGACCCGTCTGTTCGGATCGATCGTGAAAGGCGGTGCGCGTTATGAAAAATAAGAAAATATGGCTTTTCCTGTCCCTTGGATGCATCCTGTCGGGTATCTTCTTTTTATTTGCCGGCACTCTGCTGGGGGGCATTCCCGGCTTCTATGTGGACCGAACCGGCGTCCATACTTCCAGAGAAGCGGCGGATCAGAGAAGGAATGTGTTTCAGAATACGGTAGAACTGGACGCATTTGACCGTATAGAGCTGGATGTCAGCTATGTGGAAGATGTGGCGCTTGTCCCTTCCGACCGGTATGCCGTTGAATACCGCACCTGGGGAAGCTCAGAGGAACCGGTCTGCAGGGTGGAAGACGGACGGCTGCTTTTCCGGGAAGGTCCTTTTTCCGGCAGCGACTCCCGGATCTGGTTCCTGTATGCCGACCCGGGATTCGAATATACCAGAGAGCTGGAACCGGGTCCTTATTATGTAACGATCGAATATCCCGCAGACCAGACCTTTACGGATGTGGTGATCCGAATGGAATCCGGGGACCTGAAGCTTCCCCGGCTGCAGGCGGATACGCTGGATATCCGGGATGAATACGGCGACGTCTCGCTGGAAGGGTATACCGGAACCACATGGAACCTTCACATGTCAAGCGGCAATCTGACCGTGGGGACGGTCACTGCAGAACAGGCGCAGCTGGAGAGTGAATATGGAGACGTCGACCTGGACGGCTATACCGGCAGCTCACTGGAGATCCATATGTCCAGCGGCGATCTTTCCCTTGGTTCCGTGGAGGCAGAGCGAACGGAGATTCACAATGAATATGGAGAAGTCCTGATTGATCAGGCTGCCGGAGACAGCCTGACCGCGGATTTAAGCTCCGGGTCTTTTCTGACCAACGGTCTGGACATAAAGACTTTAAAAGTGCAAAATGAATACGGGACCGTCCGCATCCGGCTTCCTGAAGACCTCTCCGGATACGGGTACCGGCTGAAGACGGAATACGGCTCCATCCTGCTGGACGGAAAAAGGCTCACGAATCATGACGAAGATGAAAGCGAGAATGAGTGTCATTATACATCCGCCGGAACAAACGGAAAAACCGTCGAGATCTTCTGCGACAGCGGAGAGATTCTGATTGATCCGGCTCCGTAATCGGAGGGCGGGAACTGCGCAGTATTTTCATATGCTTTCTGTGCAGGTGAATTCGTCAATGGCTGTTTCACACAATCTCTTTATTCATACAAAAATCAGGAAGGAATTCGAAAATCAAAGAATTCCTTCCTGATTCCTGCGTACCTTAATAAAAATCTCCATTCAGGAATCGTATGAAATCAATGTTCTCCGGCTTCCGCCGCCCGGATCATGGACCTTAAATTCCAGAATCGCTGCCGAATCCTCCGGATGGCGGGGCTCCATCATTACGTCATATCTTCCCAGTCCGCTTTCCCTGTTGGATGTAATGACATAACGGTCTGACAGTTCCACCGGCAGCCCAGCTCTTCCCCGTCAAAATCGTCAAAATCCGGCGTCTGCGCAAGAGGACACTCCGGAAGAGACGGCTCCGGCACCTCTGTTTTGGCCAGATTGCCGCCGTCCGCCATGCGAAGCCAGCCGTCTCTGGTCCACATCATTTTCTGAATGGCCGTCTCCCTTCCCAGCGTACAGCGAAGCTCCGGGACAAAAGGCCGTGCCGCAATATGCACCAGATAGACCTCCCCATTGGGAAGCTCCACATAGCTTCCGTGACCGCATTTCTGGAGTACCGTATCCGGGTTGAAATACTTTGGCTTCAGATGATCCGGATCGTGCCGCTCATAAGAATTTCCCGGGGAGGATGTGACGATGGGATTGTCCGGGTCTTTTTCATAAGGCCCCCATACGTCCCCGGCGCGCCCCATGGTCACGCAGTGATTGTAACCCGTCCCGCCTTCCGCACACATGATATAATAGTACCCGTTCCGTTTTGTCAGATGCGGTCCCTCGATGCAGCCCCTGTCCGTGCCGCCGTACCAGATGCGTTTTGGATATCCGACAATTTCTTTCTGCCGGGGGCTGTATTCCACCATGCAGATCGCGCCCGGTTTCTCATAGCCCTCTCTTGTCTCCCATTCCAGGGAGACAATCCATTTGCGCCCGTCATCATCGTGAAAGATAGAAGCGTCAAAGCCGGAAGAATGCAGATAGACCGGCTCGCTCCACGGCCCTTTGATGTCCTTTGCCGTGATCAGGTAATTATCCACATCAAAATATCTGGCATTCATGGAATTCATCACCCCGTAGATCACATAAAACAGGTCCTCTTCCTCACAGTAAGTCAGGCAGGGCGCCCAGATTCCTTTTGCACTGGGCAGATTTTTCAGATCCACCGCCTCATCATCGGTCAGCACATGGGTATATAGTTCCCAGTGCTTCAGATCTCTGGAGTGATACACCGGAATCCCCGGAAACCACTCAAAGGTAGACACTGCCAGATAATAGTCCTCTCCCTTTCTGCAGATGCAGGGATCCGGATTGAACCCCGGCAGAATCGGATTTCTGATCATATACCGTCGCCTCCTGTTGTATTTTAATTGTCCTTATGCTTTCCCTGTGCGAGATCTGCGACCACCTTGTCATAATGCCTGTCAAGGTCAAAGAAAACCATGCAGACTGCGCTGATCGCCGCTGTGAGCGCCGGTACCCATGCAAAGGACACGGTGACTGCCGCCAGCGCCGATGTGCTCTGAACGGCAAGCTCCGACCGGAAGCCGCCGGCACCCAGGATCCATCCCATGGCCGCCGTACCGAGTCCGGAACCAATCTTCATGCAGAAGGAAGAAGCCGCATTTCCCATACCTGCCGCATTATACCCGGATTTCCACTCGCCGTAGGTGATCGCATCCTGCAGACATCCGAACATGGTGGAGCCCGCGAATCCGAACCCGATTCCTTTCAGGACGGAAGTCACGCAGATAAATCCATAGCTGGTGCTCATTCCACTCATTGCGCACGCGGCCGCTGTGATCGCCAGACCGGACATGTTCAGATAACGCTTGCTGATCTTCTTCATCAGAAACGGCGTGATGAACAGCGTCACGATCTGCGTTCCGGACAGAAGATTGGCTACCATCGCGTACTGATTTTCATTTCCCATATTGTACTTTGTGAAAAATAAAACCGTACCGAAGAAGATGGACATCATGAAAAACATAAAGAACAGATTGCATACCATCAGAAGCCAGTATTTGTTTGTCACCATGGCTTTCAGGCCCTCTGCGAAGGATACGGACTCTTTTTTCCCGGCGTTCTCGTCTGCCTGCACCGTCACGCGTTCCCTGCATGTAAAAAATGTGAACATATTCAAAGCGACAAACAATACCATCAGAATCGCAACGGTCATCGTCCAGCCTTTCTGGGTATAGGCGTCTCCGCCGCCGAAAAATCCCGTCATCTTCAGCACCACTGTGTTGACGGTCATGGTCCCGAACGTGGAAAGCAGGTTCCGGAAATTTCCAAGAAGTCCTCTCTCGTACTGATCCGTTGTCATCAGTCCCTGCAGGGTGGCATAGGGCACGTTTACGCCGGTATAGAAAATCGTCGAAACCAGATTGTAGGTAAGGAACATATACACAAGCTGCGGAGTTCCCACCAGGGACGACGGTACACTGAACATCAGCACCGTACACACCGCCAGCGGCACGCACAGCCTTGCGATCCAGGGACGTGCTTTTCCGTATTTGCTGTGCGTATGGTCCACGATATACCCCATGGCAAGATCGGAAAAACCGTCAAAAATCTTGGAGACTGCGATGATCGAAGCCGCCACAGCGGGGTCTACATGGAGTACAAGTGTATAATACACGACCAGAAATGCACTGATCGACGAATATACAAGGTTGGCCGCATAATCACCGGCGCCGTATCCAAAACGTTCGATAAACGTTAATTTTGCATTGGGATTCCTGTCTGTTTTCATTCTCTTCTTCTCCTTTTTCAGTTCTGCATCTGTCCTCACTCCGCCCCGGTGTCTGGAAGGATTTTCCCTCACTTCGTTCCGTAAAATCCTTCCGGGCTGCTTTCGGTCAGATGCTGTTTTTCATAAATTGCCCGGCACTTCTTTTTCGTTTTGCATCTGCGGTTTACGCTTCTTCCAGCGGAAACCAGCCAAGGTCCACACATCTTCCAAAGTCCCAGCAGTCCCAGCCGACCCAGCCCGCTTCGTTGACCGTGTCTGTGAGAAGCTTGTAATTCCAGTAAAAATAGCCGTTTCCTTTGCGCCATGCATTCAGCTGCGCCTTTGCCACCGCCCGGTAGATCTCCTTTTTGCGCTCCGCACTGATCGTTTCCTCCGACATCCCTTCCATGCCGTTTAAGACGCTCTGGCCGCCTCTGGTGTCATGTCCGGCAGCCAGGGAGTTAAAAAGGCACCACTCGCCGCAGATGACCGGGAAATATTCCGCCATCTCTTCAATGTCCTCTGCAAGGGTATGATTGACATAGTCGAGGTAATGCTCCAGCTTCTGCTCACACCCTTCCAGCTCTGCAATCATCAGATACTGATGCGTGTCCAGCACCACATTTTTGTATTTGTCCTCCTGCATGAAATCCTTCCAGAGCTTCAGTTCAAATCCGTCGTGAAACACGATATATTTTTCCTCCGGCAAAAAGCGGCGCATCCGGTCGTAAGCCTCCATATAGTACCAGCGCAGGAACTCTGCGGTGTTCGGCCCGGACCCGGCTGCCTTTTCCTGATCCGCCGCCGGATAGCGGTTCGGTACGTCCATGGATTTCCAGATCCCTTCCAGCGCCGGCTCGTTGATGATCTCGATGCCCCACAGCCCTTTTCTCCGTCCGTAACGCTCCGCCAGCCGCTCCAGCACGGTCAGTTCAAACTCCACCTCTTCCGGCTCCTGAGACCATCTGCACACGCCGCTGATCCCGCCGTTGTCAAAGCCGTTCTGACTGTCCGGCGCCGTATGCAGATCAATCAGAATCTGAAGGCCGTATTTCTCCGCCCAGTTAAACGCCTTGTCGAGCTCTGCGACGCAGCCGATGAACGGTTCCCGGTCTCCGAAGATAAAATACGGCACCGGAATCCTCACCGCATCCATGCCCATGGCCCGGATCCTCGTAAAATCGCGCTCCGAGATATATTCCGCCCGGTGTACCCGGATCCTCGCCTCATACACTTCCCTGGACAGCTGCGTGGGCAGATAGTATTCGTCCTCTGCCGTCGTCCCCTCAAACAGCGCCGGACTCATCCATTTCTCCAGTACCAGCCAGTTGCCGAGATTTACTCCTTTTACGTACATGACCAACCTCCTTGTATCTCTTTGCATTTTTGTTGCTTTCTGTATCTATCGTAGAACAGTTTCCGCCGGATATATATCATTTTTCTCAGTAGTTTATCATAATTCCCAGTTATTCTATGGTATTATATCTATGGGCCATTTCCTGCCGACAGATTTTTTCAAATCTATTCCCTCCGAAAAATTATTGTAGTATAATGAAATCAATGACAAATTCCAGTTCAATGATGAGCCGGACAAAGCAAAAAATCGGAAGTTACAGAGTCAGGAAGGGTAAAAGAATGTTTTATGTTATTTTCGATTTCATAATGGCAGTAATTATGTTTTTGTTTGGAACATGGTTTTATAAATCAGATGGGAAAGCTGCAAATTTCTTATCAGGTTATAATATGACGCCAGAAAATGAGCGTAAAAAATATGATGAAAAAACCATGTGTAAGGCTTACGGATACAGAATGATCGTTATGTCGTTACCGTTTGTCCTGGGAATAATGATAGATATTCAATATCAGGGAATTGGTTGTTTGATTGCATGGTTTGTATGGTTTGTTATGTTTATCTTATTACTTGTTGATAGATCCAAAAGAGAACGTTAACTTCCAGTTTAAGCAAAGTTAAGCTGTGAAAAAATTTGAACGGGACGAGGAAAAAGACCGCTATGCCGCAATCGGAACGGAGTGAGATACTACTGTGATTGAAAAAGATGACTGGCGTTTACGGAATGATGTGGAATATTTGAAGAAAGCAGCGATCAATCCAACGGATGGTAAAGAATTATGCAGGCATGCCCCTCATTTGAAACGTTGTGAATTTTGCTTCCAGCCGGTGCAGGATACTCCGCATCAGCGGTGGTTTGTTTCTGCAGACTTATCCGGCTGCATTTGTGAAGAATGTTATAATGATTTTAAAGATGATTTTGAATGGAAAAAACTGGATGGCTGGGATGTTGAATGGTTTGTCTGATATCCTGAATGGAGAGAAATTCTCAGTAACACTTCATTATCTCAGGAAAAGGATTTTACGGAACAAAGTAAGGGAAAATTCTTCCAGACGCCAGAGTGAAAACAGGGCAGATGCGGAATTTAAACCAGAAAGGAATGCAGGATGAAAAACAAAAATATAGATAGATGCTCGTGGGCAACAACAGACTTGTACAAAGAATATCATGATAAAGAATGGGGGAATCCCGTCCATGATGATGATAAATTATTTGAAATGCTGATCCTTGAAGGTATGCAGGCCGGATTATCATGGCTGACAATCTTAAAGAAAAGAGCGGCTTTCAGAGAAGCATTTGACCAGTTTGACTGCAGAAAAATAGCGCTCTATGACGAAGCAAAAATTGAGGAACTGATGAAAAATGAGCAAATCATTCGTAATCGATTAAAAATCAGGTCAGCAGTAACGAACGCGCAGCAATTTATAAAGATCCAGGAAGAATATGGCAGTTTTGATTCCTTTCTATGGTCTTATGTCGGCGGCAAACCTGTGAATAACCATTTTCAGTCCGAAGATGAAGTCCCTGCAAAGACCCCTCTTTCAGATAAAATCAGTAAAGATTTAAAAAAATATGGTTTTAAGTTTGTAGGAAGTACGATTATATACGCCTATATGCAGGCAGTAGGAATTGTGAATGACCATGTAAAACGATGTTATTTGTATCAATCCTGAAATTTGTGACAGCCAGATTCATATTTGCGAAGTGGAGAAAACCGGAATTTCATGGAGGTGTATTCTTGAAAAACAAACTGCGGAAGATCACAGTTGCAGGACAGACTTTTATCTATTGGTATTCCATCAGCGAAAGTTTCATCCTGAATATTTCACCTGAAAATATCAAAACTTCAAAAATCATGTTAAAATTTATTGCAAATGTACCAGATAAAGACCCTGTCATGTTCTGGGTATTCTATAAAATTCATGCGGTTAAAAATAATGTTGATACTTCCATTCTCCTGACAAGCCCAAAAAACATAGCTGAACTGATCTCTTTTCTTCTCAATGATAATGAAAACCTTTTTATCAAAGGACAAACCCGTATGATAAATAACGCGATGCATTTGTTAAATAAGATGGACTATACGAACCTTAACCCTGTTTGGGAACGCGAATGGTAAACTCATTTTGTCTGTAGGAAATCAATGGGCGAAATCATGTGTACAAGTCCAGGTGACAACGATAACTTTGATTATTTAGCAATGCACATTAGTGAGAAAAAGTATTGGAACATTGTTAAGCAAAAAAGTCACAGGGAAAAGTGATTGCATTTGCTTTATTCTATAGGGAAAACAGCAATACATATCGAATAGATATGTTGATTATCTCAAAATTTCAGATTATTATATCACCAGATGATGGGACAAGAAAAATGTTACATTCCTCTTTCGGTATTTTGGATGTGAATTGGTATTTATTAAAAATACTTCCTCCACTTTTTAATGTTAATTTACGAATTGAGTCATTTTTATTTAATCAATATTAACGTTTACAGTAACAATTTAAGATTATTTCTGATTTTATCATAAAGATAAACGGAAGAAAATCAGTATTTTTTTTGGGGGACGATATATGAAAACGTATCAAGTAAGTCTGAACGGTAAGCAGTATGGTATGTTGGAGAAAATGCTTTGTTCAAGTCGAGCCGGTCAGTTGGCAAAGAACCAGCACATAAACGGATATGAACTTTTTTCTGATATGTTGAATGAAATATATTTGCCTGTAGCAGATGGATGGAGTACATTGGAAATTACATTGGAGGAATCTGTCGAAGAATTACATTTATTAAGAATGATGACCAAAATAATCTATCCGGAAAATGAAGATTATTTTGTAGAACAAATAGGGAAACATCTTCAATGCGAAAAAGATTTTGAATTTCAAATTAATTTGACTGGAGAGTAAAAAGTTTTAATAAAAAAGAATAACCCTTTTATGGCATTTTATGGTATCTTTAAGTTACCAATACTTAAGAAAGATACAAACCGCCTGAAAGAGTTATTCCTGTGTATGAGTTTACCATATTTTCCGGTGGTTGACCATATGCCATGTTCGATTTTATCGATAAAATTTTATCCTCTTTTGAATCCTGCTTCTCCAGAAAAGCGGCTTTCCGCTGGTTCGTGGTTCTTACCCTGGGGTTGATGCTTCGTTCCGATAAACTTGGAGTGACTTCTGTAATCCGTGACCTCGCCCTGAAACCGGACTGTTATCTGTCCATGCTCCATTTTTTCCGTGCCTCCTCCTGGTCCCTGGACCGGATACGGCAGTGCTGGTTTCAAACAGTTCTCCGGTTCTTTCCTCT
>CAJTXP010000069.1 GCA_910583615.1 uncultured Lachnospiraceae bacterium
AGACGGACAAAACGGCTTCGATGTCCGATACACTCCATACGAGCGCAGAGCACAGCGGTCCAGGGCGCAGGCTGCTCACCCCATGAATCCGTAACTGTTTTTCGGAAATATTAACAGGATGGAGTTTACAAAGCTGTGATTTGCCTGTAAACTGGTAGTATGAATTTTTAATGTGAGGAGAAATGCAATGCAGCAGATGAAAAAACCGAAAAAGCCTCTGATCTTTTATTATTGTATCGGACTTTTGATTATGTTCGTATTAAATGCCGTTATCTTTCCAAAGTTTGTCCGGGATCAGATTCAGGAAGTGGATTATGGGACGTTTCTGAACATGCTGGAGAAAAAAGAAGTTTCCATGGCGCAGATGGAGAAGGATTATATCTATTTTGTGGATAATAATGAAGAAAATCCGTCCTTCTATTCCACCGTAGCTTTTAATGATCCGGATCTGGTGGACCGTCTGCAGGCATCCGGATGTAAATTCGGCAAGGTGAAGGAAAAAGAGGCTTCTTTATTCGGCTCGATTTTCTCAATTGTAATACAGGTGGCGGTTTTCGTGCTGATCGGACAGCTTCTGTCCCGGATGCTGATGAAACGGATGGGAGGAAGCATGGGGAATGCCATGTCCTTTGGAAAGAGCAGTGCAAAGATCTACGTAGCCAGTGAAACAGGAATTAAATTCACAGATGTGGCGGGCGAGGACGAAGCCAAGGAGCAGCTTAAAGAAATCGTGGATTTCCTGCACAATCCGGAGAAATACCGGGAGATCGGGGCCGTGATGCCAAAAGGCGCGCTTCTGGTGGGACCTCCCGGAACCGGCAAGACCCTGCTGGCAAAGGCAGTGGCAGGGGAAGCGGAAGTGCCGTTCTTCTCCATCTCCGGTTCGGAATTTGTTGAGATGTTCGTCGGCATGGGAGCGGCGAAGGTGCGGGATCTGTTTAAACAGGCCAATGAAAAAGCGCCGTGCATCGTTTTTATTGACGAGATCGATACCATCGGGAAAAAGCGTGACAGCGGCGGCGTGGGAGGAAATGATGAGAGAGAGCAGACGTTAAACCAGCTGCTGACGGAGATGGACGGCTTTGACGGTTCCAGGGGCGTCGTGATCCTGGCGGCGACCAACCGTCCGGAGACGCTGGACCCGGCGCTTCTGCGCCCGGGGCGTTTTGACCGGAGAGTTCCGGTAGAGCTTCCGGATCTGGCCGGAAGAGAGGATATTCTGAAAGTGCATGCGAAGAAAGTCAGGCTGGGGGATGATATTGATTTCAATGCCATTGCACGGGCGGCGGCAGGCACTTCGGGTGCAGAGCTTGCAAATATGGTTAATGAAGCAGCACTCCGGGCTGTCCGGAACGGAAGAGCCTATGTGTCGCAGGCGGATCTGGAGGAAAGTATCGAGGTAGTCATTGCCGGATATCAAAAGAAGAATGCGATTCTTTCAGACAAGGAGAAGCTGATCGTGTCCTATCATGAGATTGGACATGCGCTGGTAGCGGCCCTTCAGACGAATTCCGCGCCGGTGACGAAGATCACGATCATTCCCAGAACTTCCGGCGCCCTGGGTTATACCATGCAGGTGGAGGAAAGAGATCACAACCTGATGAATAAGGAAGAGCTGGAAAATAAGATCGCAACCTATGCAGGAGGCCGGGCGGCAGAAGAACTGATCTTCGGTTCGATAACCACAGGAGCCTCCAATGATATCGAACAGATGACGAAGCTGGCGCGCGCCATGATCACCCGCTACGGCATGAGTGAAGAATTTGGAATGATGGCGCTGGAAACCGTGAACAATCAATATATGGGAGGGGATACTTCTCTTGCCTGCGCGGCGGAGACTGCGGCAGCGGTGGATGAGAGGGTGAACAGTCTGCTGAAGCAGCAGTATCAGAAGGCGAAGGAACTGTTGAAAGAAGAAAAACAAAAACTGCATGAACTGGCAAAATATCTGTATGAGAAGGAGACGATCACCGGGGAGGAGTTTATGAGGATCCTGCAGAAGGCATAAGTTTTTCATTGCTGTTTGTGACTGAGTAAAACGAAAGGAATGCGAGATTAATATGAAAGCTTTGATATTAAATTCCGGTATGGGCAGCCGAATGGGCGTGCTGGCCTCGGAACATCCCAAGTGCATGACGGAGGTCTCCAGCCGGGAGACGATTTTAAGCCGGCAGCTTCGGCAGATTGCGGAAGCCGGCATCCGGGAAGTGGTCATGACTACAGGACTTTTTGACGGCGTACTGGTGAATTACTGCCAGAGTCTGGAGCTGCCGCTTCATATCACATTTGTAAAAAATCCAGTATATAAGGAGACAAATTATATCTATTCCATCTACTGTGCCAGAGAAGAACTGAAGAATGATGATATCCTTTTGATGCATGGAGATCTGGTCTTTGAGAACCGCGTGCTGGATGCGGTACTGGACAGCGAAGAGAGCTGTATGACGGTCAGTTCCACGATGCCCCTGCCAGAGAAGGATTTTAAGGCAGTGATACAGGAAGGGTATATTACAAAGGTCGGCATTGAGTTCTTTCATGACGCCATGGCGGCGCAGCCTCTGTATAAACTGAAACAGGAGGACTGGCGGGTATGGCTTGACAGGATCGAAACGTTTTGCGAGGCGCAGAATGTGAAATGTTATGCAGAAAATGCCCTGAATGAGGCGGCAGGCAGCTGCCGGATTCGTCCATTGGATGTGAAGAACGATCTCTGTGCAGAAGTTGACGACCCTGATGATCTGGCGGCAGTAACCGAAAAAGTGCGCCGGGTGGAACAGAGGACGGTCTACATGTGCTTTTCCACGGATATGGTGCACAGCGGGCATATTGCGATCATCAAAAGGGCGTCAAGGCTTGGAAAACTGATCGTGGGCGTGCTGTCGGATGAGGCGGTGGTCAGCTATAAACGGTTTCCGCTGCTTCCCTTTGCAGAACGGAAGGCTCTGTTTGAAAATATTACCGGAGTCAGCAGGGTGGTAGAACAGAAGACACTCAGCTACCGGGAGAATCTGATGCGGTATCAGCCTGATTATGTGGTACATGGAGATGACTGGATCAGCGGTTTTCAGAAACCGGTCCGGGAAGAGGTTCTGGCGGTGTTGTCCGGCTATGGCGGGAAACTGGTGGAATTTCCATATTCCAAAGACGAGAAATATCAGAAGCTGGAGAGCCGGGCAAGGATCCATCTTTCCCTTCCGGATGTGCGGCGGGAAAGACTTCGGAAGTCCATCCAGATGAAAGGACTCGTCACAGCCATGGAAGCGCACAGCGGAATCACCGGTCTGATCGTGGAAAAAACCGTGGCATATGAGAAGGGAGAGGCAAGGCAGTTTGACGCCATGTGGGTGAGTTCTCTGTGCGATTCCACTGCGAAAGGAAAGCCGGATATCGAGCTGGTGGATATGACCTCCAGATTTCGGACTATCGATGACATTATGGAAGTGACGACAAAGCCGATTATTTTTGACGGGGATACGGGAGGTCTGACGGAACATTTTGTTTATACTGTGCGGACTCTGGAACGGATGGGAGTATCCGCAGTCATTATTGAGGATAAGACGGGACTTAAGAAAAATTCACTTTTCGGAACGGAAGTGGAACAGACGCAGGATACGGTTGAAAATTTCTGCGCCAAGATCACAGCAGGAAAACGCGCACAGAAGACGAAAGAGTTCATGGTCATTGCCCGGATCGAAAGCCTGATTCTGGAACAGGGCATGGAGGATGCGCTGATGCGTGCAGAAGCGTACGTGAAGGCGGGAGCAGACGGAATTATGATTCACAGCCGGAAGAAGGAACCGGATGAGATCTTTGCTTTTGTGGAGCAGTTCAGGAAGAAGGATCAGGCGACGCCCGTGGTGGTGGTGCCGACTTCCTTCAATGCGGTGACGGAGGAAGAATTCAAAGACAGAGGAGTCAACGTGGTGATCTATGCGAATCAGCTGACCAGAACCGGATTCCCGGCCATGCAGCATGCGGCGGAGACGATCCTTAAAAACCACCGGGCAAAAGAGTGCGATGAGATGTGCATGTCCATTCAGGAAATCATCCGTCTGATTCCGGAGGAGGAGTTTATATAAGCGGCGCTGAACTTTTGCCCGTGCAGGACGCCGCTCCATGTGCCGTTTATCATACTTTTCCGGCAATTTTTAAGTACCAGAGAGATATATAAGAGACAGAGAGGAAGTAAGAAGATGAAGAGCAGGAAAATCCAGGATGTAGAAGAGGCGCTGAGGGAACAGGCGGCGGAGTCTGTGCTGCTGGTCTGCGGGAATTCTTTCCGGCAGCAGGAACTGTATGGAAGAATAAAAGAAGCAGTGAAGAAGACGGGCGCACGCATGACGGAATTCCCGGATTTTGAGCCGAACCCCAAATATGAGTCGGTGGAAAAGGGAGTCCGGGTGTTTCTGGAGCAGCGCTGCGATTTTATTATCGCAGCAGGCGGAGGAAGCGCCATGGATGTGGCAAAGTGCATCAAGCTGTTCTGGAATATGGATCAGCATCAGAATTATCTAAGGCAGGAGATCGTAGAGAATAAGACGCCTCTTCTGGCCATCCCGACAACGGCGGGAACGGGCAGCGAGGCGACCCGTTTCGCAGTCATTTATTACCAGGGGAACAAGCAGTCCGTTGGACATATGAGCTGTATTCCGGATTATGTGCTTCTGGAACCGCAGCTTCTTAAAACGCTGCCGGAATACCAGAGGAAGGCCACCATGCTGGATGCGCTCTGTCATGCGTTTGAGTCGTACTGGTCCGTAAATTCTACAGAGGAAAGCAGGGCATATGCTGCAAAGGCGGTTCAGGAGGTGCTGCAGCACTATAAGGCGTATCTTGAGAACGAATCAGAAGGAAACGCAGGGATGCTTCAGGCTGCCTGTACGGCCGGGCAGGCGATCAATCTTACGCAGACGACGGCAGGACATGCCATGTGCTATAAGCTGACTACGCTCTACGGGCTGGCGCACGGACATGCGGCATCTCTTTGCGTAGAAGCATTGTGGCCGTATATGACAGAACATACAGGGGACTGTATTGATCCGAGGGGCGAAGCTTATCTTCAGGAGATGTTCCGAGAACTTGCACGGGCAATGGGCTGTGAGACGCCAAAGGAAGCTGTCGGGAAATACAGAAGGCTTTTAGAAGATCTGGCGCTCCCGGTTCCGGTCCTGAGGGAAGAAAAAGAGCTGGAGCTTTTGAAGAGATCGGTCAATCCGGACCGCCTGAAGAACAATCCGGTGAGACTCACCGAAGAGACGCTGGAAGGGCTGTATCGGAAGATTTTGAAATAAGTCCAAAGGAGGAAGAGAATGAAAGTACAGACATTTACAGAGATTCTGGGGGCGGACTATTATGCAGGAGTTCCGGATTCGCAGCTTCGGGCGCTCTGCGATTACCTGATGCATACCTACGGGATTGATCCTGCGCATCATGTGATTGGGGCAAATGAGGGAAACTGTACGGCGCTGGCGGCAGGATATTATCTGGCGACCGGAAAGACGCCGGTTGTCTATATGCAGAATTCCGGCGAGGGAAACATCATTAATCCGGCGGCATCGCTTTTAAGTGACAAAGTATATGGAATTCCGGTTATCTTTGTGGTCGGATGGAGAGGAGAGCCGGGAATACACGATGAACCGCAGCATATCTATCAGGGAGAGGTGACGTTGCGCCTTCTGGAAGACATGGATATCCGGGCTTTTCCTGTGGGGAAAGAGACAGAGGAAGCAGAAGTAAGGGCGTGTATGGAGGATTACCGAAAAATTCTGGCGGAAGGAAAAAGCGTGGCGTTTGTGATCCGGAAGGGAGCGCTGTCTTATGAGGAAAAAGCAGAGTACCATAATGAACATACCATGATGAGAGAAGAGATCATTCGTCATATTGTGCAGGCGTCAGGTGAGGATCCGGTCGTTTCCACTACCGGCAAAGCCAGCCGGGAACTGTTTGAGATCCGGGAACAGAACGGGCAGAGCCATAAGTATGATTTTCTGACGGTGGGTTCCATGGGGCACAGCTCGTCAATTGCGCTGGGGATCGCGGCGCAGAAGCCAAAGCAGAGAATCTGGTGCGTAGACGGTGACGGTGCGGTACTGATGCATATGGGGGCTCTGGCGGTGCTCGGAGCGAGCGCACCGGACAATCTGATTCACGTGGTTATCAATAACGGCGCCCATGAGACGGTGGGCGGCATGCCGACGGCAGCGGGCCGGATTGATCTGACCGGAGTCGCCAGGGCGTGCGGCTATCCTTATGCAGTCTGCGTGGACAGCTTTGAGACGCTGGACCGGGAACTGGCTGCTGCCCGCGAAAGGAGAAGGCTTACTTTTCTTGAAGTGAAGTGCGCCATCGGAGCGAGAGAGAACCTGGGCAGGCCGACGACAACGGCGGGAGAGAACAGGGAAGGGTTTATGGAGTATATGAAGAAAGTGTAAATTTTGCCGTTTTTTCTGCATATTTTGCGACGGGTTTCGGACAAATCCATGATAAAATAAAAGAAAAAGAAATGGATCATAACCGGGACGAAGCAGGAGGATATGCAAAAATGGTTCTATCGCATAATCTGCCAGGAATTACAGCAGGCAGAAATATGGCAAAAAACAAGGCAAAATTAAGCAGAAATCTGGAAAAGCTGTCATCTGGATACCGGATTAACCGGGCTGGAGACGATGCAGCAGGACTGGCTGTTTCAGAGGGACTGCGCTGGGAAATCAATGGAACCGAACAGGCAAAGCGGAATATTCAGGATGGTATCTGCCTGGCAGAAACCGCAGACGGAGCCATGCAGGAGATCAACGCAATGCTGATCAGAGCAAGGAGGCTTGGCACTCAGGCTGCCAATGGTACATACAGCGAAGCTGAGCGGGCGGCTCTGCAGGAAGAAATTGACGAAATCAAGGCTGAGATTAACCGGATTACAGCCAGCACCAGATTTAATGACATTGAATTGTATCCTGACGAACCAAAACTGGATTCTATTATTGACAGTTCTGTGAGATCTATCCGGTTACTTTTCTGCCGGAGTGGGTAGACGGCGGAAAAGCCATGGATGATAAAGCACAGACAGACACCTGGTCTACGACCCATGATTATACAGGAATAAAAGAAGATGCAGCAGGTAATCAACAGACGGTCAGCGGAACGCTTACGCTGAATCATGCTGCGGCCAGACTTGATTTTTCAAAATTAAGTGCGGACAATAAAGAGGATCTGATCGGAACCGGGTTTTACTGTACATGCCTTACATGCAATAATCATTACAGCATAAAATTTACGGAAGGTACTGGAAACAACAGAGTGGCAAGCGGCAGCCATTATGTATATGAGATCGGTATTGATCAGGTGCAGACAGGGGAAGATCTGGTGGATGCCATACTGGCCGGACTGGGCGCGGGCAAAGGTGGTATCGCAAATCCAATGAGTCATTATACCATGTGGCGTGCAGATCCGAATCAGCCCGGTCAGTTGATTCTGTATGATGACCGTTCTTCAGACAGTCAGCCTCAGGAACTGAATGGCGTTCAGAACATTCAATGGAGTAATCCATCCTGGAGGCATCAAAGTTTTGGCACGAAAACCAGTCCGAACAGTAATAACGGCAGGTTTGGCCGCGGTGTGGCGTACCAGCCGGGAACATGGAAACCGCCGGTAAAACCGCCGGAACCGGATCTGCATCTGCAGGTCGGTGCATCGTCGGAGGAGAAGCTGGGTATTCTTCTGCCCAGAGTCAGAGTGAACGCTCTGGGGCTGAAAAATGTATCCGTGAAAACACAGGAAGAGGCTAATGGTTCGATCAAAATTTTTGAGGATGCAATTGATCATGTTGCTGGTGAAAGGGGACGGATGGGCGCATACCAGAAACGTCTGGAGCATGCTTATCAGTCTCAGGCGGTCACCTCTGAGAATCTGACAGAGGCGGAAAGCCGCATCCGGGATACGGATATGGCAGAAGAAGTAGTGAATTATACAAAAAACAGTATTCTTCTGCAGGCATCTCAGTCCATGGTGTCTTTTGCCAATACGCTTCCGCAGAACGTTATGAAGCTGATAAGTGGATGATCTGGATGCTTTTACAGGCGGCCGTTATGGCCGCCCGTTTTATTGTCGGAAAAGAAACAGGCATTGGATATGAGGGGGAGATATGATATAATATCACCAACCGGAGCAAAGAGAAGGTTGATGATCTGCGCGACAGGCAGAAAGAGAATCGGAAGACGGGGGGAACAAAGCATGGCGAGAACCGTAGGGATCGGTTATCAGGATTTTGCACAGTTGATTACCAATGAGATCTTCTATGTGGATAAAACTGCATTTATCAAAGAGTGGTGGGAGAATAAGGATATGGTGACGCTGATCACCCGTCCCAGGCGTTTCGGTAAAACGCTGAATCTGAGCATGCTGGAGCAGTTCTTTTCCGTGGAGTATGCAGGCAGAGGAGATCTTTTTGAAGGGCTTGCCATATGGGAGGAAGAGAAATACCGCAGGATGCAGGGAACGTGTCCGGTGATTGCCCTGAGCTTTGCAGACGTGAAAGAGACAACGTTTGCGGAGACAAGAGAAAAGATCTGTTATACGATTGAGAAAGTATTTCACCGATACCGGTATCTGCTGGAAAGCGGGCTCCTGGATGAGCAGGAAAAGGAATTTTTCAGCAGTGTTTCAGCGGAGATGAAGGGTTATATGGCGACGTCTTCTCTTGGAACTCTGTCGGAATACCTGTACCGATATTATGGGAAAAAAGTCATCATTCTGCTGGACGAATACGACACGCCCATGCAGGAGGCGTATGTATACGGATACTGGGAAGAACTGGTGGAATTTACCCGCAGTCTGTTCAATTCTACGTTTAAGACGAATCCGTATCTGGACCGTGCGGTCATGACGGGCATTACAAGAGTGAGTAAAGAGTCCATTTTTTCGGATCTGAACAATCTGACGGTGGTGACGGCAACATCGGACCTGTATGCAGACAGCTTTGGATTTACGGAAAAAGAAGTCCGTATGGCGCTGAAAGAATACGGAATGGAAGACAAAATGCCGGGAGTGAAGCAGTGGTATGACGGATTTGTCTTCGGCCATTCCAGAGAGATCTACAATCCATGGTCGATCATGAATTATCTCAAGACCGGAAAGCTGTCTGCCTACTGGGCCAACACCAGCAGCAATCATCTGGTTGGAAAGGTGATCCGGGAAGGAAGCAGGGACGTGAAATGGATCATGGAGGACCTGCTGAAGGGAAAGTCATTCCGTGCGCAGATCGACGAGCAGATCGTGTTCAGCCAGCTGGATACTTCAGAAAGCGCCATCTGGAGCCTGCTTCTCGCCGGAGGATACCTGAAAGTCGAAGATTATCAGATCGATGAGGAGACCGGGAAAGAGACGTACGAGCTGTCGCTGACGAACCGGGAAGTCCGGATCCTGTTTGAACAGATGATCAAAGGATGGTTTGCCCGGAACATTTCGGATTATAATGATTTTATCAGGGCGCTGCTGCTTCAGGATCTGGATGCCATGAATGAATATATGAACCGGGTGGCGCTGGCGACTTTTGGCAGCTTTGATACCGGGACGCATCCTTCTGCGTCAGAGCTGGAGCGGTTTTATCACGGCTTTGTGCTGGGGCTGATGGTGGAATTGTCCGGCCGGTATACGATCCTCTCCAACCGGGAGAGCGGATTCGGCAGATATGATGTGATGCTGGAACCGGAAAACGGGCTGGACGATGCGTATATTCTGGAATTCAAAGTGAAAGGCCGGAAGGAGAAGGACCTGGAAGAAACGGTAAAAGCGGCGCTTCTTCAGATTGAAGAAAAGCAGTATGCGGCGTCGCTGGAGGCAAAAGGAATCCCGAAGGAGCGGATCCGGTGTTATGGATTTGCTTTTGAAGGGAAGCGGGTGCTGATTGGGTAAAGAAGCAGATATGGAGGTGGCCTGTATGGGACAGTACCTGAATCCGGGAAATGCAGGGTTTGAGAGAGCAGTCCGCTCGCAGATTTATGTAGATAAGACGGAAATGCTGGATTATCTGAATTCTGTTCTGGATACAGAACAGGGATATGTATGCGTCAGCCGTCCGCGGCGTTTTGGAAAATCCATAGCTGCAAGGATGGTGGCGTCATATTACAGCAAAGGCTGTGATTCGGAGAAGATTTTCTCGAAATATAAGATTGCACAGAAAAAGGACTTCAAAAAACATCTCAATCAATATCAGGTAATTCAGCTGGATATTGCGGAATTGAAGGTGACGATGTCCGGGAAAGAAGATCTTGTTTCCTGTATCCAGAAATGTGTCCTGGGCGAGCTGCGGGAAGCATATCCGTTTATTTCAAAGGAGACATACTCACTTCCGCTGGCACTTGCGGATATTAATGAGAAGACAGGAGAGAGGTTTATCTTTGTTATTGATGAGTGGGATGCCGTTTTTCGGGAAGACTTGTCTGATAAAAAGACACAGGATCAGTATATCAATCTGCTCAGAGGATTGTTTAAAGGTGAAAAGTCGCAGCGTTTTATGAGTCTTGCGTATCTGACCGGTATTCTTCCGATCAAGAGGTATAACAGTGAATCGGCATTAAATAATTTCAGAGAATTTACCATGACAGGACCGAAAAGGCTGGACAGATATGTCGGTTTTACAGAAGAGGAAGTGAAAGAACTGTGTGAGAAATATCACATGAATTTCGAAGAAGCAAAGCACTGGTATGACGGTTATGGCTTTCGGCGGCTGAAACATGTTTACTGTCCGAATTCTGTGACAAACGCAATGCTTGACGGAGAATATAACAGCTACTGGACCGGTACGGTTGCTTATGAATCTCTGAAATATTATATTACAGTCAATCAGGACGGATTGAAAAGTGCAGTGGTCAGGCTGCTGGCAGGGGAACGGTGCAAAATCAATACGGAAACTTTCGAAAATGATCTGTCGAAAATCAGCAGCCGGGATGACGTTCTTACCCTGTTGATTCATCTGGGATATCTTGGGTATGACGCGGTGAAAGAAGAGGTCTATATTCCAAATGAGGAGGTGCGAAGAGCATTCACCGGTGCAGTGGCAGGGACGGACTGGACGCCGGTGATCAATTCGCTGAAAGCTTCAGACAGGTTGCTGCAGGCTGTATGGGAACGAGATGCAGATGCGGTGGCGCTGGGAATAGAAAATGCGCATATGGAATTTTCCTCCATTCTTAAATATAATGACGAGAATTCTCTTCGATGTGTTCTCAGGCTGGCCCTTTACAATGCGGTTAATGAATATACGGTCATTGACGAGATGCCTGGAGGAAAAGGTTATGCAGATGTTGTTTTTCTGCCGCGTCCCTTTTCAGATAAACCGGCTCTGGTAATAGAGTTAAAATATAACCAGTCTGCAGAAGGAGCTGTTGCTCAGATAAAAAACAGAAAATATACGGAAAAGCTGGAAGCATATAGAAAAAATATGCTCCTTGTCGGAATCAATTATGATAAGGACAGTGAGGATAAAAGACATACTTGTCTGATCGAGGAATATAGGGGATAGAATATGTTCCTTATTTCGATTTCAGCTTCTAGAAAATCGTTTAAAGTTGTTCTGCTTTTCATGAGTATGCGCTGATCAGGGAAAGGATCAGCGCATGTTTGTTTATGGTCCGATATTTAAATGAGAGTTTGGAACTGTCTGCAAAATATGTAGATAAAAATGCAAAGTATGCAGAATGCATTGTCGGTATTTGCTGAAAATAGTAATATATATCTTGTGATTATATATTGTTGCCAGAAAAATATGATAAACGGCACATGAGACAAGACTCTATGAGGGCAAGAATTTAGTGCTGTTTATATAGTAATGAAAAAAGAATACAGACCAAAGAGGTCTGGAGCAAAGCGGAGGTTGATGACCTGCGCAAGCATCAGCGAACTTCTTTGTTAACGGGATTAACCAGTATCACCTGGCATAGTACTGGCAGAGGAGATCTTTTTGAAGGACTTGCCATATGGGAGGAAGAAGTGTATAAGGGTGAGCAAGGAGTCCATTTTCTCGGATCTGAACAATCTGACGGTGGTGACAGTAACGTTGGAGCTGTATGCAGACGGCTTTGGATTTACGGAGAAAGAAGTCCGTATGGCACTGAAAGAATATGGAATGGAAGACAAAATGCATGCAGCGTCGTTGGAGGCAAAAGGAATCCTAAAGGAACGGATCCAGTGTTATGGACTGGCTTTTGAAGGCAAGCGGGTGCTGATTGAGTAGCATAAGTCTTCCCAGAGACAGAGAGGATAAAAAGCAGCAGTATGGACAATTTATACAAAATGATAAACGAAGTAAAAGATAAAGAGGTAGTTATTTTTAACTCTCCTCTTTATCGGGAGAGATTTGATGATGGAGAAACGTATCTGCCTCCCTTGGGACAGGGATATATTCTGACATATTTAAAGAAAAGGGGAATCACGGCAGGGCTCATAGATGCGGTTTATCATAAGCTGGGGACAGAGGAGATTATCCGTATCATTAATCATGGTGTGTTTCAAACGGTTGGTTTTAATGTTTTTTCCATTAACATGAATCTTGTGAAAGATATAATTGCCGGTATAAACAGAGCGGTTCATGTTGTGCTGGGCGGAAAAGCAGTGGGAGCTGTCTGGAGAGATATTGTGTCATGGAACACAGGGCAGAAGCTTTCACTGATCATTGGGGAGGGAGAATGGATCTTTCCAGATATTGTCAGGGGGACATGCACGGACGATGTGTTGTATGGGACAGACCGATGCAGAGTCTATCAGGTTGGGACACAGTCATGTTATTTTCCGTCGGATCTGGATAAAGTTGTTTTGGACAGGTCTTTGTTCCTGGATCGGGCGGTTTATAATCATTACGGAAAGCTGGAACAGTGCATCATTGCGTCCAGAGGTTGCATATATCGGTGCGCATTTTGCGGAGGCTCTACATATGCGAACAGAAATATTCCTGTAAGATTCCGGAGTAGTAAAAACATTCAGGATGAGATTCATGCGATTATAGAGCAGACACCTGAGGTACAGTCGATTCGTCTTCTGGATGATCTGTTTCTGAAGGATGTGGACAGTATCCAAAAAGCGTTGGATTTATTTTCAAAATTTCCCAGGATATATTGGAGAGCTATGGCTCACGTTCAGTCATTTGACAATGCGGAACCATATATAGAATATTTAAAAGAAAGCGGCTGCGATGAGCTGTTTGTCGGGATTGAGTCAGGAAGTTCTAAAATAAGGAAGATGATTCATAAAGAAGGAAGCCTTGAGAGGGTAAAAGAAGTAATCAAGCTGTTTTTAACGACGGGAATTGACGTGAAAGGATATTTTATGTGTGGTTTTCCAAAAGAAACTGAGGATGATTTAGAGCAGACACTGCAGTTGGCAGAGGAGATCAAACAGTATGCAGCATGCGCAAAAGGAAAATTTCGGGCCGTAGCGTTCCGGTTTCGGCCATATCATGGCACAGAACTGTATGATCAGCTGATAAGAGAAAACTATACAATGAAAGATTATGAAACCAGAATGCAAAAGGGAACAAAGACGCAGTATAATTTTTCTGCAGGTAATTTTTCCTGTATGGCGGATGCAGAGATCAATAACTTTCTTGAAAGGATTACAGATGATGGATACCATTTTAAATTGCCGGAAATGCAGTCTGTGTAAAACGCAGCTCCCTTTTATGGATCCAAACAGTGAAGCAGATATTATGCTGGTAGGAATATCTGCTAAAATAAAAAAATACAAGGATGAGATTCCGCTTGATAACAGAACAAGAAGTGGGAAACTGGTGGAACAGATGGCTGTGACAGCACAGAGACAAGGTTTTAAGATCTACAGGACCAATCTTGTAAAATGCCCTCCGACAGGAGAGGATGGGAAACTGAGGTATCCGGATGAAATTGAGATAGCGGGCTGTTTTGAACATATTTTAAAAGAAATAGAAATCGTGGATCCGAAGCTCATAGTTCTGCTTGGGAATATTGTAGTGAAAACGATACAGAAAAGATGGAAATTAATGCCGGAAACAGATGGAACTACCAGTTTTTTAACTTATAAATATGGCGGAAGAACATTTGCTGCTTCCTTCCATCCATCCTACGTCCTGCGATCAGCAAAAAGGACGGAAGATTATCTACATGATTACGAACAGTTAATCATTTCCATGAAAGAGAGAATATGATATGGAGCGATATATGAGTGTTATTGCATTTATGCTGATGTTGCTGATTGTTGGCTGGTGCTGGTGCAGGAAAAGTGGAGACTGGGTGTTTTGCGGAAGTAGCACATGCATGTGAGCATAAAATCAAGGAATTTAAATTCGATTACTTTAACATTTATTTTAAGGCGTTTAAAACAGAGAAAGACGGTACAATTTCTGATAAAGGAGAACCAAGGTGCCTGAGAAGAAGTTTCTTTTATCCGGAAAAAGAGAAGGGAAAACGGGCAGGAAAAAAACCGGATTTTGGAGAGACGCTTGATACTTTTCCTAATAATACAGATTCTCCGTACAAATTTATTGAAAACATGGCGTTTTATTGGGATAAACATGCATGTCGATGCTACAGGTTATCTGTCAGATCATGTCTGTTGAAAAATACAAATGGCATAAATCAGGTTTTCCTGCCGGAAAGGGTTCTCAATCCATATGATATTAATTATAAATTCAACAAAATATCAAATGCAGAAAGCATTTATGCATTAAAGAATCAGAAGAAATATCTGCATGCAGACTTTTTGAAAATGAGTTTGCTGATTTTGGATAATCAGCCTACCAATTGCCTGAATATTGACAGGGAAAGGTTACGGGAAAGAGCGATTGATGAAGAAGAACTTTTACTGGTACGGAAAAAAATTTTGAGACATTGGTGCGAATATTTTTGTAGAACAGATGCTCCTGAAATAAATAGGGACCGTTTTAAAACAAAATCAGGAATTCTTCTTTCTCTGACACTGTTGTTTTATCAAAATGTAGAGCTGGAACTGTTTCAGAAATTTGCGAAACTTTATTGTGAATCTGCGGAATTTAAGAAACTGATTCTTGGTGAAGAGAAGATTCCGGTTGAGGAACTCTGGGAGCCGGGCAGATTGTTTTCGGTCAGCGTTCCTGTTCTTTCTAAACATGAAACTGTTGACGATGGCCCGGAACCAGAGAAAACTGTTAAAATGCTTTTGGAAACGGCCAGGCATTTGCCAAGACGTCTGATTCATATTAAATCTATTTTATATAAAAAGGGTGAAGGTTTTATTTACTGTTTTTTCTGCGGACACAGGAAAAGGAGATACAAAGTCTTTCCATGAACGAAGTAACCAGACTGTACGATTATATGAAAGTTTTTGATGCGTATGAAAATCAAACAGAGCGGGTGAATTATTTGACAGTTCAGAAGAAAGTATTTAAACCAGACAAACAGTATGAAAATCTGCTTTTGCCGCGCCATCCGTACACTTTTCGGAAAGGGAGAAACTTTGAATCCGTACTGGACGGATGCATAACATGGTATATTCTTTCGCCATTTGATAATGAGACGTGCAGAATATTGAGGAAAGGGATTGAAAAGGAAGCAGACATTTGGGAGGAGTTGTTGAATGCTGTGCAGGTCAGTCGTCAGATGGAAAAATGTGTCCAGTATATTATGGGGGTGCGTTTTGCATCTTGTCCGGACCAGGAAAAAACAGAAAAAAAGATCAGGGATGAATATATGAGATTCGTTGAAACTTTTTATAATATTCTTCATCAAAATCAGAAAATGGTCAATGCTCAATTCAGAAAATGAGCATGAACTGAAAATAGAGGTGACTGGTATGAGACTGTTTGGGAGAGAAACAGGATGAGAGCATTGAACTTACAGATGGAACATGCATTACGTTTTTACATTGGGGACAGTTCATGGTGGCAGGGAGAGGAAACGGAAGCTGCCTTCTGGCAGGACAAAAAGGCATATCTCACATTAAATTCTCTTTTTTATAAAGGGATTTCCAATGAACAGGCGCGCGCCAGGGAACGTAAATTTCTGAATCCTGTGTTTCTGGAAGATACGGAACGTTTATTGAATGTATGTGAAAATTTGATAAATGCCATGTGGAAGGGAAACGAGTCTGAATCGATTCAACATGCATATCGCATTGAAAGAATGTCGGGTCTTGAAGATATGAAGTTGGCAGAACAGACAATTTCGCCTACATCCACATCAAAAAACGGTTTTCTGTCAGAATACAGAGATAAAAAAGGACTTGCATTACTTCTGGACAGTAAAAAGTTCTAACAAAAAAAATAACTCTTTCATGCAAATTTATGGTATCTTTAAGTTGCTAAACTCACG
>CAJTXP010000070.1 GCA_910583615.1 uncultured Lachnospiraceae bacterium
AAAACGGCTTCGGTGTCCGATACACTCCATACGAGCGCAGAGCACAGAGATCCTGGGCGCAGGACACCACCCACCCGCCCCCATAAACAGGAACCAGGTCTTTACATTCCGCCGGATATCTTTTATGATAGTAGACGGTGACCATATCCCTTACACAGGAGGAAATAACATTGAATATCTTATCTGACTATCATGTCCACACCTCTTTTTCCGGCGACTGCAGCGTATCGCCGGAGCTCATGGTTCAGAGCGCCGTTGATCGCGGCATCCGGCATCTGTGCCTGACAGATCATATGGATTACGATTACACAGACGGCGGCGTCCTTTTCGAATTCGATCCGGAAGAATACTTCCGCCGCCTGCGCCTTATAAAAGACAGTTTTGACGGCCAGATTGATCTTTCCATCGGAATCGAGCTGGGGCTCCAGCCCTATCTGAGCAAAAAGCATCACAATCTGGTGTTCTCCTATCCTTTTGATTTCGTGATCGGCTCCATTCATCTCGTTCATGGACACGATCCTTACTTTCCGTCTTTTTTTGAAAAGAGAACGGAACAGGACGCATATCAGGAATATTTCCAGTGCGTGCTTCAGAATCTGAAAGCCTATTCCAATTTTGACACTTTTGGACATCTGGACTATGTCGTACGTTATGGTCCCAATAAAAATCAGTATTATTCTTATGAAAAATACCAGGAAATTCTGGATGAGATCCTGCGCACTCTTGTCAAAAGAGACATCGGGCTGGAAATCAATACCGGCGGTTACAAATATGGACTCGGAAGCCCCAATCCCTGTACAGAGATCATCATCCGTTATCGGGAACTGGGCGGGAAGATCGTAACTCTGGGTTCGGACGCCCATGACCCTGTGTATCTTGCCTACGAATTCGACCGGACGGCAGAATTATTAAAAACATGCGGATTCCAGTCTTACTATATCTTTCATAACAGAAAGCCGGAAGAGATCGGATTGTAAATATCCGGTCTCTTCTTCATAACAGTCCCTTCCGGATCGTACCGCCTCCCGCCACATAATCTCCGTTATAGAAGACCACTGCCTGTCCTGGAGTAACGGCACGAACCGGTTCATCAAAGATACATTCCGCTTCATCCGGTCCGGTCATGCGCATGGTACACATGGCGCCCTCGTGTGCATAACGGATCTTTGCCAGAAAACGCGTCTCCCCGTCCGGCTGCTCCACCCCCATCCAGTTCAGGCATCCGGCGCGCAGAGTCCGGCAGAACACGTCATCCGTCTCGCCGATTACCACTTCATTCGTCTCAGGACGGATCTCAAGCACCACCACAGGCCTCCCCATGGACAGACCCAGCCGTTTGCGCTGCCCTATGGTATAATGTGTAATTCCTTTATGCTTTCCGATCACGGTTCCATCCGTCCATACGAAATTTCCCTCCGGAATTTTCACATGGGCATGCGTCTCAATAAAACGGGCGTAATCCTGATCCGGCACAAAACAGATCTCCTGGCTGTCCGGCTTATGCGCCACCAGAAGCCCCAGTTTTTCGGCAAATCCACGGATCTGCTCCTTCGTATACGCCCCCACCGGCATAAGCGTGCGGGAAAGCTGCTCCTGCGTCAGATTATAAAGCGCATAGGTCTGATCCTTTGCCGCGGTAACCGATTTTTTAACTGCATATCTCCCGTTCAAAAGCCGCTCCACCTGCGCATAATGTCCGGTAGCGATGAAATCAGCGCCAATCTCCATACTCCGCTTCAGAAGCGATTCCCATTTCACATAGCGGTTGCATGCAATACAGGGATTGGGCGTCCGTCCATGCAGATACTCGTCCATAAAATAGTCGATGACTTTTTTCTTAAAATCCTTTTTAAAATTCATGACATAATGTGGAATTCCAAGCTTCGCAGCCACGCGCTTTGCATCTTCCACCGCACTGAGGCCGCAGCACCCGCCGTTTTCTTCCACCTGTACCGGATCCTCATCCTGCCAGATCTGCATCGTGACGCCAATCACATCATATCCCTGCTCTTTCAAAAGCCATGCCGCCACAGAAGAATCCACTCCGCCGGACATTCCGACGACGACTTTCTTCCTTTCCATTCCTAGTACTCTTCGCCTTCCTCTTCTTCGCCCTCGTGAATATCTGATTTCGGTTTTTCCAGCCCTTCGATTTTAATGCCGTGCTTCTCTGCATAATCCCAGAGCGCCGCATGGATCGCTTCCTCTGCCAGAAGAGAACAGTGTACTTTCACAGGAGGAAGCCCGTCCAGAGCTTCCATCACTGCCTTGTTGGTTACCTGAAGTGCTTCGTAAATGGTCTTTCCCTTTACCAGCTCCGTAGCCATGCTGCTGGTAGCAACTGCGGCGCCGCAGCCAAAGGTCTTGAATTTTACATCCCGTATCACCTGATTCTCATCAATATCCAGATAAATCCGCATGATATCGCCGCATTTGGCATTGCCCACGGTCCCAACGCCGCTGGCGTCTTCGATCTCACCTACGTTTCTCGGGTTCTGGAAATGATCCATGACTTTATCACTATACATTGCATTTTCCTCTTTTCCTTAAATGTTATCTGTCTCTACTGCCTGCGCATAAAATCCTCATAAAGCGGAGACATGTTCCGCAGCTTTTCCACAATCTTTTTGATGGAATCCACCACGTAATCCAGCTCCTCCTTCGTTGTCTCTTCACTGAGCGTCAGACGAAGCGAGCCATGAGCAATCTCATGAGGCAGTCCGATCGCCAGAAGCACATGGGACGGATCCAGCGAACCTGAAGTGCAGGCAGAACCGCTGGAACCGCAGATCCCGTCCATATCCAGCATAATCAGAAGGGATTCTCCTTCAATAAACTGAAAACTGAAGTTCGCATTGTTGGGAAGGCGGTTCGTCCGGTGCCCGTTCAGTCTTGTATACGGCACTTCCCTTAATACCCGGTCAATCAGGTAATCCCGAAGTCCTTTTTCCCTGGCAGTCCGTTCTTCCATCGTCCTCATGGCTCGCTCCACAGCTGCTCCATACCCCACGATTCCCGGCACGTTCTCTGTACCGGCCCGCCGTTTTCTCTCCTGAGCTCCGCCATGGACGAAACTTCTGATCTTTACTCCCCTGCGAATATACAGAAATCCGATGCCTTTAGGTCCGTTCAGCTTATGCGCGCTGGAACTCAGCATATCGATATGCAGTTCATCCACGTGAATGGGAATCTGTCCGAAGGCCTGTACCGCATCTGTATGAAACAAAATTCCGTGTTCCTTCGCGATCTCCCCGATTTCTTTGACCGGCTGGATCGTCCCGATCTCGTTGTTGGCAAACATGATACTGATCAGGATCGTTGTCGGGCGGATTGCCTTCTTCAGCTCTTCCAGCTTTATGGTTCCATTTTCGTCCACATCCAGATAAGTCACTTCAAAGCCCTGCTTTTCCAGCCAGTCCCCGGTATGAAGCACTGCATGATGCTCGATCTTTGAGGTAATAATATGATTTCCTTTCCCACGGTATGCTTCTGCAGCCGCTTTCATGGCCCAGTTGTCCGACTCGCTCCCGCCCGCGGTAAAATAGATTTCCTCCGTCTTCGCTCCCAGAGATTTCGCTATGGTCTCTCTTGCCCCTGTAATCGCTTCCCTGCTTTTCTGAGAAAACTCATATACGCTGGAAGGATTTCCGTACAGTTCCGTAAAGTACGGAAGCATGGCTTCCACCACCTCCGGCGCCGTCCTCGTGGTCGCCGCATTATCCAGATAGATCAACCTTTTTTCTTCACCCATGTTCCATCACTCCTTTTTTTCACAACATGATCCCGGCGTCTGATTCCTTTGTGCCACTTCCCTGCTCTCTTTCACCAGATCGCTGATTTTTATCTCATCTACCGCCCGGTTAATGCTGTCATTGATCCGTTTCCACACATATTTGGTCACACAGACGTCTGCACCGCCGCAGCCCTTCTCTTCTGTCAGTCCCGGACAGTCCACCGGGTCCAGACTTCCTTCCAGAGCCCGAAGTACATCCCCCACGGATATCTCTTCCGGTCCCCTGCTGGGAAGATATCCTCCTCCTGCCCCGCGCATACTGCTCACAAGACCTGCTTTTTTCAGCTTTGCAAGCAGCTGCTCCAGATAACTCTCCGATATATGCTGCCTTGCTGCAATACTTGCAGTCGACACCGGCTCTGTTTCACTGTGCACCACCAGATCCACCATGGCCCGAAGACCGTACCTGCCCTTTGTTGACAGCTTCATCCGTATCTCCCTTCCCCATGCCCCGGTTCCGGAAGGATTTCCGGCCGTTTCCCGGCCGGAAATCCTTCCGGGCATTGTTCCGTCCGATGCTGTTTTAAATTCCGCATCTTTCTTAATTCCGACTATTTTACTCGGATTTCGTTTTTGATAATACCACCTCAGAGAAGTTCTGTCAAGCATCCCACATGAATATATTGCAAGAAAAAGAGTTTTTTATGAAACAGTTTTCCATATTTTTAAAAGGGACGCTGATCCTGACCATCGCCGGACTTCTGAGCCGCTTTCTCGGATTCTTCTATAAGATATTCCTGGCACAGGCTCTGGGTGCGGAAGGAATGGGAATCTATCAGTTGATTTTTCCCGTCTTTTCTGTATGCCATGCACTGACCACCTCCGGCATGGAAACCGCCATCTCCCGTTTTACCGCATTCGCCCGTAAAGAAGAGAAGGATTCATGGCTCCATGCCGGACTTTTCATGTCTCTTCTGGCATCCTCTGCTGCCGGATTCATTCTGTGGAACCAGTCCGCTTTTATCGCAGAATATCTGCTCCATGAGACCCGATGCGAACCGCTTCTTCGGATTCTGGCGGCCGCTGTCCCGCTGTCCGCCGTTCATTCCTGCTTTGCCGGAGCATGGCTCGGGAGAAAGCAGACCGGCATCCCCGCGGCCGCGCAGCTTCTGGAACAGATCATACGCATCGGCACCGTCTGGCTTCTCTGCAGCATCTACATACAACAGGGAAAAGCCATTACACCCTCCCTCGCCGTCTTTGGACTTCTGGCAGGAGAAGCCGGAAGCGCCCTTTTCATGCTGACATTTACAGGCGGAAACCGCACCGGTTTTCTGCACCCGGCAAAATATCCGGATAAATGCCGCTCTCTTCTGCGGATGGCCCTGCCTCTCACCGGAAGCAGGCTCAGCCTTACCATTCTGCAGAGCGTGGAGGCTGTTCTGATCCCGTTAAGTCTGCAGAAATCCGGTCTGACCACTGCAGAAGCATTAAGCATGTACGGGATCCTGACCGGAATGGCCTTATCTTTCCTGATGTTTCCCAATGCTGTTACGGCTTCCATCTCAGCCATGCTGCTCCCTGTCATCTCAGAAGAACAGGCAAAAGGAAATGCTCGAAGTATTTCAGCCGCCATCGAATATACGATCCAGTTCGGTCTGACCATCGGCATTCTCTGTATGGGCATCTTCCTGCACTTCGGCGGCAGCCTCGGAACCATTCTGTTCCATGAAAAGCTGGCCGGCGAATTCCTTGTCACACTGTCCTTCATCTGCCCGGTCCTTTATCTGACCGGAAATCTGAACAGCATCCTTCACGGGCTGGGCAGAACCTCTGTGACCTTTTTTAATCAGCTTGCTTCTCTCCTGGTACGTATTCTGTTCATTGTATGGTTTGTTCCGCTCTACGGTATTCAGGGCGTACTCTGGGGACTCCTTGCCAGCCAGCTTCTTTTATGCCTTCTGGGCATCCGCGCGGTTGCCCCCTGCGTCAGCCCGACGCTCGGACTCGATGTTCTGGTCCTGAAGCCTCTCGCTTCCCTTTTTCTGTCCATAGGAGGAATTGATTTGTTCAAACGCCTGTTTCCTGTCCTTCGGTTCGGAATGGAAATTCTGGACCTTGTCGTCAGCATCTGTATGGTAGCAGCAGCTTATTTTATCATTCTCTTCCTGTTTGGCGTCTGGAAATTTATAAAATCTCCATCTGAGATCAGGCGGCCAAAAAGAGGGTAACACAAAAAGACTGCCGGGTTTTCGTTTACAATTTTCCGGATTTGTACTATACTGAAACAGTGATTTCAAGAATACCAGAACAAAGGAGAATACCATGGGATTTACATTTAATAGAAAACTTCCGATCCCCAAAGAGATCAAGGCAGACTACCCCCTTTCCGCCGAAGGCAGAGCCAAAAAGGAACAGCGGGACAAAGAGATCCGGGACGTGATCACCGGAGCCGACGACCGGTTCCTGATCATCGTCGGTCCCTGCTCGGCGGACAACGAGACAGCCGTTATGGATTACCTGCACCGGCTGGTCCCTGTCCAGGAGAAGATCAAAGACAGGTGCATCATTATTCCGAGGATTTATACCAACAAGCCCCGGACCACAGGGGAGGGCTATAAAGGCATGGTTCATCAGCCCAACCCGGAGACGGCGCCGGACCTCCTGGAAGGCCTGATCGCCATCCGGAAGCTTCACATCCGCAACATCGAAGAGACCGGCCTGACCGCCGCAGACGAGATGCTCTATCCGGAAAACTGGTGGTATCTGACCGACCTGCTCTCCTATGTGGCAGTGGGCGCCCGTTCTGTGGAAGACCAGCATCACCGTATGACCGTCAGCGGCTTTGACGTGCCTGCCGGCATGAAGAATCCCACCAGCGGCCATATGAGCGTCATGCTCAATTCCGTGGTGGCGGCTCAGCACGCCCATTCCTTCATCTACCGCGGCTGGGATGTGGATACCGACGGCAACCCCCTGGCGCACACGATCCTCCGGGGCGCCGTGAACAAGCGGGGCGCCGTACTTCCCAACTATCACTATGAGGACCTGCAGCTTCTTTGCGAGCTGTATGCCCAGACCACACTCCAGAATCCTGCCTGCATCGTGGATGTGAATCACTCCAACTCCAACAAGCAGTATCTGGAACAGATCCGCATCTCCAAGGAGATCCTCCACAGCCGCCGCTACAGCGACGATATCCGAAAGCTGGTCAAGGGCCTGATGATTGAGAGTTACATCGAAGACGGCTGCCAGGGCATCCACGACCGGGTCTATGGGAAATCCATCACCGATCCCTGTCTTGGCTGGGAGAAGACGGAACGTCTCATCTACGATATTGCAGAAAGCTGCTGATCAGAAAGGGACCGGCGCAGAGTATCTGCGCAGTCCCTTTTTTCAACCCATTTTTTCCAGTTCACAGATCCTCGTGCAGACGCTCTCCAGCAGGGGCATGCTGTGGCTCACCGCCAGAAGTCCGATCTTTCTTCGCTCCGCCTCTTCCATGAGAAAGCTCCAGATCTGACTCTGGGTGATGAGATCCAGCATGGTGCTGATCTCGTCCGCCAGAAGAAACCGGGTGCGTCTTCCAAGCGCCCTGGCGATGCAGAACCGCTGCATCTCCCCGCCGGAGATCTCCGCCGGATACCGGTTCTTCCAGTCCTCCTCGATCCCCAGTCCCTGCAGGATCCGTTCCTCGATCCCGTCCCCTTCCTTCAGAACCTCCCGCATACGCAGGCGCGGGTTCACCACCTGCTCCGGATGCTGCCAGATCATCTGCACCGGACAATAGTTCCCGTAAAAAGCCAGCGGTTTTCCGTCCAGCAGTACCTCCCCCCAGTCCGGCCGTTCATACCCGGCCAGGATCTTGCAGAAGGTTGTCTTGCCGAACCCGCTGGGCGCTGCGATGCCCACCCGCTCATGGCTTTCCATGCGAAGGCTGAAGTCATGAAGGATCCGCCTCTCGTCCTTTCTGTTTGCATTTTCATATTGAAATGTAATGTTTTTCGCTTCCAGTACCATCTGTTCTCCGCCCCTGTTCCCTGATTTGTAACCATCCACTGCCGTCACACCGCATGGACGCAGCGGACGCTCCCGCCGCGGATTTCCCGGACGGGGATCTCTCCTTTACATTCCTCTGTACAACTCCCGCACCGGGGGCCAAAGGGACATCCTTCCGGCAGATCCTTCACATAGGGCTGCGTCCCCCTGATAAACTGTAAACCGTTCTGAGGCAGCGCCCGCCACAGAGCCCTGGAATAGGGGTGACGCAGCGTCTCCTCCGACTGAAAATCCTCTGCCCGCGCATCTTCCACCGTTGTTCCGGCATAGAACACCACCACCCGGTCCGCCACCTGAAGCGCCTGCTCCAGATCGTGAGTGATCAGAAGCACCCCGGCGCCCTGATCCGCCAGCTCCCGAAAATGACTCATAACCCTGCGCACCATATCCATATGCAGCCCCGGCGTGGGCTCATCGGCGATAATAAGACGGGGATTGCCCATAAGCGCCGTGGACACCAGCACCCTGCGGTTCATGCCGCCGGACAGTTCAAACGGATACTGTTCCTGCACCTCTTCCTTCAGATGATAACCCCGGAAGATCTCATTCAGTTTCTCTCTGGAAGCCCGGTCCTTTTTCCCCTTCCGGATCTGGGGGCCGATCTTCATAAGCGGATCCAGAAAAGCCACGCTCTGAGGCACCAGAACCAGCTCATTGCCCCGGAGCGCCTTCTGCCGCTCCCCGGTAAGCGGTGCGCCGTCATAGATCAGTTCTCCGCCCATGGATGCGTTGTACGGCAGGATCCCCAGAATCCCGTGGGCCAGAAGGCTTTTCCCGGAGCCGCTGGAGCCCACCACCGCCACCATCTCTCCCGCATGGACCTTCACATCCAGATTTCGAATGACCGGAAGCCCCGTCTTACGAAATCCGCTCTCATACTGTTCAAAAGACACGGAAAAATTCCGAATGTCCAGAATCACTTTTTTCTTTTCCATATAGATTGTATCTCTCCGTCACATATGCGCACTGGCCGGGTCCAGAAGCTTTCTTAAGCTCTCTCCCGCCACATCGAACAGCACCACCGTAAATACCAGCAGAAGCCCCGGAAACAGCGCCAGCCACCAGCGCCCCATGGCCAGGTATTTCATACTCTCTGAGAGAATGATCCCGATGGCCGGCTGCTCCGGCGACAGTCCGAAGCCCAGAAACGTGATGCTGGCCTCATGCAGGATAGCATGGGGAAACATTAAAATCAGCCCCACCAGAAACTGCGGAAACAGATGAGGGAACATATGTTTCCACGCAATCTCCCAGGTGCCGACTCCCAGCTTTCTGGCTGTCCGGATGTACAGCGCTTCCTTTAACTGCATGACCTCCCCCCGGATCACGCGGGTCAGAGACGTCCAGTGGGTCAGCGCCACGCCGATGACCACGCCTTTGAATCCCTTTCCAAGGGCGTAGGATATAAGGATCAGCAGCAGGATATGCGGGATTCCCATGACCAGATCGATCATCCAGGTGATCACCGCGTCCACGGTCCTCCCCATGGTCGCCGCCAGCGTCCCCAGAAGCAGCGCCAGGACAGAGCTGACGCCTGCCGCCAGGATCCCGATCCGGATACTCATGGACAGCCCCGTCAGCGTCCTTAAGAACATATCCCTGCCCAGCCAGTCCGTGCCGAAAAGATACGGCATGCCGGGCCCCAGATTCTTTCTGGAAAAATCAGTCACCAGCGCTTTTTCCGAAAATCCCCATCCTGCGGCTGTCACCGCCGCCAGAAACAAAACCGCCAGCCCGAACAGGAACACGGCCGTCATTCTTCCGTTCCATCGTCTCATGCTCCGGCACCTCCCCTGCGGATTCTTGGATCAATAACGCCGTACAGAAGGTTTGCAATCAGATTCCCTCCGAATACGAAAAGTGCGCTGATGACCGTGATACCCAGAAGCAGCGGCACATCGCTGCCAAGCCCCGCCGTCACCGCCGCCTGTCCCAGGCCCGGATAGGAGAACGTCTGTTCCACCAGCACGGACCCGCCGATGATCTCGCTGATGGACGCGAACTGCAGGGTCAGCGCCGGAAGCAGGACGTTCCGAAGCGCATGATTTTTCACGATCTCAAAGGTACTCTCGCCCCTTGCTCTGGCAAAGAGCACATAGTCGCTTTCCATGATCTCGATCATCTTCTCCCGGGTATGGAGCGTGATGCCGGCGATCCCCGTGATGCTTAAAGTCACCGCCGGAAGGATGGCGTGCCGCACCCGGTCCATGACCGTAACCCCGCAGGCCTCCACGCCGATGGGCACGCTCAGTCCGATGGGCAGCACCTTCAGCCACACCGCAAAGATCATCAGGAGCACCAGCGCCAGCCAGAACGCCGGCGTGCTGGCGATCAAAAGAGAATATCCTTTGATGATTTTATCCAGAGCGCTCCCTTCCCGGAGCCCCGCCAGAATCCCCAGCACAAAGCCCGCCGCCCCGGACAGCACCCATGCGATAAGCATCAGCCACAGAGAATTCACAAGCTTCACACCGATGACCTTCGCCACCGGCTGGCGGTACAGAAGAGATACTCCCATATCGCCCCGGAAGAAATCTCCTGCCCAGGCGAGAAAGCGCTCCGCCGGGGGCTCTCCCACGCCCCAGTAAGCCTGAAGCTTCCCGATCTGCTCCTGGCTCATGGAGCCCAGCGCCGCCTGCCCGATATTCGCCTGCAGCGGATCGATGGGGGAGACGGACAGAAGCATAAACGCCGCCAGACTCACAAAGAACGTAAGCAGAAGCATCCGGATCATCTGTTTTCCGATAAATATAAAATGTCTTTTCACCGACACAGTCTCCTACTCCCAGTACCACTGATCTACATTGTTGACGATGGACCAGCCGTGTCCATGGGGATGCAGCTTCTGATCCGCCACGTGCAGATCTTCCCTCGCCCAGTACAGATGATCGATGTTGCACAGCCAGATCCAGGGAATATCTCCCTCCTGAGTGATCCCGGTTTCTCCGTCCCACTGCGCCTTTTTCCACAGATCATTGGATGCTTCCAGGGAAGTGGCCGCCAGAGCCTCATCCATATACTGATCCACCTTCTCATTGGAATAGGGCGAGTATTCTGCACTGCCGCCCTCCAGCGTATGATAGATATTGTAAAGCTCCATGGGCGTGTGCGCTCCCCAGCCCCACATGAGCGGCTCCGCCTGGGCTCTTGTATAGGCCGTATCCCAGCCCACGCCCTCGATCGTCGCATTGATTCCCAGCTCCTTCAGCTGATTCTGTGTATCCGCCGCCAGTGCCTGACGGACGGAATCGCTGGAAGGATACAGGATGTTCAGCTCTGCACGCACACCGTCCCTCTCACGGATACCGTCGGATCCTGCAAGCCAGCCCGCCTCATCCAGAAGCGCCGCTGCTCCTTCCGGATCATAATCCACCTGTGCCACATCATTGTACCAGGGCATCTTGTCGCACACACTGTACGCCGCCGTCCCGTATCCGTTCAGAACATTTCCTATCATCTCTTCCCGGTCGATACCGATGTTGATGGCTCTTCTGACGCGCACATCGGCTGTCAGATCATTTCCCACCGCATTGCCCCTGGCATCTGTGGATGCCGGCGCCGCCGGCAGGTTGAAGCCCCGATTGTCCACGGACTCGAAAGAAAGAAGCTGATAACCGTTGATGGTCTGATCAGAATACGAAGCCGCCGTATACGCCAGATCCGCCTGCCCTGCCATGGACGCCGCATACGCTGCATCCTCATCCATGAAAAGAACCGTCACCTTTTTCATCTTCGGCGCTTCTCCGTAATAATCCGGATTTGCCTCGAAGATGATCTGCTGCCCCTTATCCCACTGCTTCATGATATACCGGCCGGAACCGACGGGATTCTCCCCATAGGCAGGACCATAGGCATGCTCCGGCACAATCCCCACGATGGCCATGGTGTAGGGCCAGATGGAATAAGGCCGTTCCATATGAAATTCCACGGTCTTCTCATCTGTGGCCACTGCCTCTTTGAGCATGGTAAAATCGTTGACCGAACTGCTTTCCTTCACCGTATTATAGGTAAACGCCACATCCTCTGCAGTCAGCGGCTCCCCGTCCGTAAAGGACACATCCTCCCGGATCGTGACGGTCCAGGTCAAGCCGTCCTCACTGGCCTGCATATTCGTTGCCAGATCATAATCTATGGAAAGATCCGTCTTCGTCACCGTGAGCGTACTCTGGATCAGCGGCTCATGTACATGCTCTCCCGCCCCCCAGCCATACGCCGGGTCAAATCCGGACTCCGGTTCCGAGTTGACTCCCATGACCACGACCACGGAGTCCTTCGCCGCACCTTCAGCATCCTCTGCCGAAAGCTCTGTTCCGGCTTCGTTTCCTTCCGGCGAAACCGGCGCCTCTGCTGTCTTTCCTCCACACCCGGCTGTAAATGAGACAGCCATCACCGCTGCCAGAAGCGCCGCATATGTTTTTTTCCTCATAAATTTCTTCCCCTTCTTTTTCTCGTTGAACCAGCACTGATTTGTTATGATTTTAACAAATCTACAGAAACGTCACAAGCCGGGCAGGGGGATATTGCCCCATTCTATCTTCTTATGCTGACATAAGGATTCGGAATGCATCCTGCCAGAACTGTGCTTCCAGCGACAGGCGCTCCGCAGCCCCGCAGGGGATGTATTTAAGCCAAATCATAAAGATCTGCCCAAAGGCAGATCTTTATGATTTGACAGAGTATTTATAAAAGATTTTTATACAGGAGCATTGTTATATAAGTTCTGATCTATCTTCTCTGTTATAAAATTCACAAACTGCCGCGTCCACAGCCCGGGCGTCTCTTCCTTCCGAAGCACATATCCAAAAATCACCGGCTCTTCTTCACCGTAGAGGGACAGCCCTGGATACCCCTGAGACTCTTCCTCCGGCCCCAGATACGCGCCGCTGATATTTCCAAGATCCGTACCACGCAGCAGGTCATTCATCACATAATCGCTGTTGGTGATCACCGCCACCTGCGCCTTCGTCTCTTCCTTCTGCTCCTGCCGAAAAATATCCCAGTAATGATTCAGCGTAAATTCATCCTCATAGCACTGCACCAGACGGATTTCTTCCATGGGAATTTCCTCTATGGACTGCTTCTGTCCCATGGGATTGTGCGCACCGAAACAGAGCATGGCTCTTCGCCTTTTAAGTTCCCTGAATTCCAGATGCTGCCGTTTCAGCTTGTACTGAAAGGACAGCATCTGCGGTTCCATCATATGAACAAAGCCCACATCCGACTGTCCGCTGCCGCAGCGCCGCAGCACGTCCTCCGTGCTGGCCGTCATGATCTGGAAACGGACCTTCTCATCTTTATGCAGCTGATAAAATTCGGTAAAACGCGCGGACATCCAGGAGCTGGGATTGCAGGCAATGGACAGCTCCTCTTCCTCATCCAGCCGGGCATAGGCCTGAAGCCGGTCCATATTTTCCATGGTCCTGCTGGCATAGCCATAGACCTCTCTGCCCTTCTTCGTCAGCTGAATCCCCCGGTTCTTCCGCTCGAAAAGAGGAAAACCAAGCTCCGTCTCCAGAGACCGGATGACCCTGCTCACATTGGGCTGCGTCGTATACAGCACGTCTGCCGCCCTGCTGAACGACTGAAGATCCGCACATACGACCAGATACTGAAGCTGTTTGATCTCGATCACAATGTCATTCCCCGCTCTCTCAGGCAGAGACTGCCATCCGGCCCTCTTCCGTTCTGCATTTTTCCGCACGAATCAGGAACAGGGGCGTAGACGCGTAGTTCGCCCGCTCGGTCGGATCCCAGACCCGCTCCCACACCTGTTCGTCCGCCTGAACCTGGCCGCCGGTGTACCCCTTCAGTACCTTCAGATCCCATGCCGGGCGCATGGTCCGGCTCATGGGAACCTGTCTGGCGATCTCTTCCATGGCGTCAATATCCGTGCAGGTGTAATGATCCTCCAGATGAAGGTTCTCCACCCGCTCCCGGTCCTCCTCGTATCTCCTGCGCATCCGGCTGTCGAACAGATGATGATACCAGTTGGCGTCGAAGTTCAGAAGCCGTCCGCCCTCCTTCAGCACCCGCATCCATTCCCCATAAGCCTGCTTTGGCTCTTCCAGATTCCAGGTCAGGTTGCGGGAGATCACCACGTCGAACGTCCCGTCAGGAAAGTCCAGATGCTGGGCATCCATCTGCCGGAAGCAGATCCGCTCCGCCAGTGCCCCTGCATTCTCCTTCGCCTGCCGGAGCATGGCTTCCGTGTAATCCACCGCCGTCACCTCATATCCCTCTTTTGCCAGAAGGATCGCAAAGAAGCCCGGACCCGTTCCCACATCCAGAATCTTCAGATCCTTTCCCTCCGGCAGATGCTTCCTGATCTCCCGGAACCACACCCGGTCCTGCCCCGTGGCAAGCTCATGGCGGTTTACTTCGGAATACCCTTCCGCTCTGCCGGTCCAGTACTGTTCGATCTTCGATAATAACATTTCCCTTACCCCCGTTTTGTCTGTCTGTTAAAATTATAACAGTCTGCCGAGGGGCGTACAAGCCGGGTGGGGGGATATATTTCTTACTTTTCAAAGCATTCGGATCGTCTGCTTTTGATCGGTAAACTTTTCCCTGAGCACTTCGCCGTTTCTGTAAATCTCCAGTCCTGTTTCATGGAGTACATCCGTCTGCTCAATCACGATCTGTTCTCCATGCTTTACAGCACGAATGGTATTGATCACATTTCCGGACAGGTCCACGCCCCTGCAAAGAGCTTCCACACCATCTTTCGGCTCATAAAACCGTAGATTCATATGTCCGCCGTAATCATAATCCGGCCGTTCATCTAGGAAGCGAGATCCACTAACCATAACGAATATGCGCCGGACATGGGATTTTGCCTCCTGTGTCCGGCCTTTTTTGAAAATCTGAATCTGATTTGTAATGCGATGCCAAAAATTGAAAACGGCTGATTTTATTTGCGATGGGAGGAACCAAAAAGCAATGAGCAAACGGACCGAAGAACTGAAAATCCGCATTTCCTCGGCGACAAGGAGCGGATAAAATTCAAAAAGGAGGACGCCGGCATTTTGACCATGAGCGCCTATCAGGCCCTTGCCAGTCTTGCCGCGATCCGATAACGGTCGGGGGTGCAGGTTAACTCCGCTTTTTTGCTTTTCAAGGGGGCACAGACCCCTCCATTTTCTGCGGAACAGGAATAACAACGTTCGTGAATCGAACGCGCAGCCAGCCCCGGCAACGGGGCTGAAAAAGAGGGTTGGGGGATGCTTGCGAGGTAGCGCAACTTACACAGATTCCCGTTCACCAGATACAAGTCCCCGCCTTCCTCCGCCGGGATCGGGTTCATATCCTCCATCTCCCTGATATCATTCGTAGACAGCCACCCATTCTGCCGCCCCACAGAATACCCGGTCATCCGGCTCTGATAATCCCCCCGCAGAAGCCCGTCCACATTCAGCTTCACAAAATACTCCCGCTTCTCCCGGGGCAGCAAAAGCGCCCTCTGCAGCGACTGCTCCCACCGAACCACCCAGGGGTCCAGCGTATACTTCACAAACTCCAAAGACTGCTGCTCAATATTACTAAAACTGCTCTTATCCAAATCCCCCACCATATGCGGCGGAATCCGGTACAGCCTGGCAATCTCATCCACCTGGAACTTCCTGGTCTCCAGAAACTGCGCCTCCTCCGGCGGAACCCCGATCTGCTGGTACTTCATGCCCTCCTCCAGAACAGCCACCTTCCCCGCATTCTTAGAACCCCCATAAACAGCGTGCCAGCTCTCCCGCACCTTCGCCGGGTCCTTCAACACCCCCGGATGCTCCAGAACACCTCCCGGCGTGGCCCCATTCTCAAAGAACCCCGCCCCGTATTCCTCACAGGCCAGCGTCATCCCCACCGCATTCTTAGCCATGGCAATAGGCGAATACCCCACCAGCCCGTCAAACCCAAGCCCAGGGATATGCAGCACATCCTCCCGCCGAAGACAAACCCTGCCGTACTCCCCAAAATTCGGATTCTCGTCACTGTACCGGTCATAAACATAAAAAATCTCCCCCTTATCGTCCCGGTCAACCTCCACCCGGTCCGGCAGCAGCGGATACAGCCCCAGCACCCGGCACCCGCCGTCCCGTATAATCTGCGCATAAGCATTCCCCCAAATCAAAAGATGACTCATCAAAGTCTCCCGGAACACAAAAGAAGTCATCTCCGGGTTCGGCTCGTCATGCAGAAGATAATACAAAGGATGGTCATACACCCGCTCCTTCCCCTTCCCCGCATACCGGTACAAATGCACCGGCAGGGACGCCACAGCCTCCGCCAGAATCCGCACACAGGAATAGACCGCCGT
>CAJTXP010000071.1 GCA_910583615.1 uncultured Lachnospiraceae bacterium
TGTATAATGGTATGGAGAAATCTGTGAAGGAGAAGACAGCATGAAAAAAACAATTTTATTTTTGATCTTACAGCAGTATGCGGATTGGGAAGCTGCATATATATCATCTGCAATAACCATGTTAGGGCAAGGGCAGTATGATATAAAAACGGTATCGTTGTCAAAAGATCCTGTCCAGTCCATAGGAGGCTTCCGGGTACTGCCTGATTATGATATTGCATCTGTTCCACAGGACTATGAAGCTTTGATCTTGATTGGAGGGATGACGTGGAGAGACGAAAATGCATGGCAGGTGAAAGCTCTTGTAGAGGAATGTTATCAAAAGGGTAAGGTATTAGGCGGTATTTGTGATGCTTCTGCTTTTTTGGGTACAGTTGGTGTCTTAAATGACGTAACACATACGAGTAACGATATGAATGATCTGAAGCAATGGGCGGGATCGGTTTACACAGGAGAAACAAAGTATATTGCAAAACAGGCGGTCAGGGATAAAAATATCATTACGGCAAATGGTACGGCGCCTATGGAGTTTGCAAAAGAGCTTTTGCTTGCTTTAAATGTAGCAAGTGAAGAAAAGGTATCAGAGTGGTACAATTTCCACAAATTGGGATACTATACGGCATCTATGCCGAAAATGTAATATTGTTTTTTGGCGGGAATATATTCTGCTGGAAATATAAACAGTAAAGATAAAAACGCAACGTGCATCTTTTGGATGTGCCAGAGCCGGTAGAGCGCACAAGGTCTGGGAGACCTTGGTTTTGCGCTGACCGGAGCGGAGCGTAGACCCCGGCCGTTCTGGGTTGGCGTGTTTGGGCGCGTCGAGGACGGGAGACTTTCGGTATGCAGGGTGGTCTTCGGGAATGAACCCACAGGCAAAAGGGTTTTATGAGCGTATGGGGTTTCGGGGGTTTAAACGGACGGATTGTGATGAGCAAAGGAACCCGTATCCTCTTTTGTACATGAAGCCGGAGGGATAGCTTCGATTTTGGGGAAGGTTTGTTGTTAGATTCAGGGAAGGCATCAGTCTGGAAGGGCTGGTGCTTTTTGTGTGGAAGGGTGTGTTTTCATGTATCCGGTGAGCGAGGCGTTCCTGCGGGCGGTGCAGGAGAATATTTAAACTGTACTTTTGGATTTTTTCATCATGGGTGATCAAAGTGAGGGCTTCTTCAACGGCGGTGGCGATGATCAGCCGATCAAACGGGTCTCCATGGATGAACGGAAGAACGCTGAGCCGTTCCATATAAACGGCACTAAATTTTTGCTCTCATAGAGCCTTGTCCCATGTGCCGTTTATCATATTTTTCTGGCAATATATAATCACAAGATATACAGATAAGAGGTTTTGACTGGCAGTATACAGATATCATTTCGGATACATCTCTGTTCCAGATCAGAGACAGATTCCTGTATATCTAATTTGCCGATGGATTTTTTGATGGCGATCTCCCAGAAGGAGGCTATACTGACAGACACTTCAACGTTACTGCATATGATATCTTTTGTTTGTTCAGGCAGTTTTCATTATGGAAAAACCATAATAAAATATGGGTGTCCAGGAGGTATTTCACAGGTACTCCTCAAAACAGTCGGGAGTTTCATCAAAATCATCGGACATGATGACTGTTCCTGGAAATTCTCCGGGAGTTCTTCTGGCGGTATTCTGCGATTTCAGGACGGGTACAGAAGCTTCCTTCTCTGATGGATTCAAAAATCTGACAAATTGTATCAGTTGCGGCAGTTTATCTTCCGGTAAAAGTTTGACAGCGGTCATGGCTTCCTGGCGAAGCGACATGGAAATCACATCCTTTTTCAATTTTATTAACAAAATTTTTTATAAAAAAAGGACGTTTTTCAACGGGCATCGCGGAGAAAAAGTAACCTCTTTTTTGTATCCGGTCAGCGGTCAATCGTAAGTTTCCCGGATCCGAATCGAATGCTCTACAAAATGCTCCTGCTGTTCCGGGACCGTGCCGGAAGTCAGGTATTCGAACAGGAGATCCAGCGACCGGGCGCCCTGCCGGTGGGGCTGCTGGCTGATGGTGGCGGAGATGACGCCCTTCTTCAGCATCTCCAGCGTGGTGGGGACTTCGTCGAAGGTGATGATCTTCGGACGGAGTCCGGATTCCTCCACCGCCCGGCAGCCTCCGTGGACTCCGGCGGCGGCGAAGAACAGCGCGTCCAGATCCGGATGCCGTTTCAGCAGCTGGCCGGTGAGCGCGTAGCTTTCGAATTCATCGTCGTGGTTTTCCAGAAGTTCGATCACCCGGATGCGTGGATAGGATTTCTCCAGTGTATGGCGAAGCCCCGCGACCCGTTCTGTGTGGCAGAGGACGCTGGAGGAACCGGTGATGATCCCCAGGCGGATTTCTCCTTCGGTCATCAGGGCAAGGAGTCCGGCCGCCATACATCCGCCCCGGAAATAATCGCTTCCCACATAGGCCATTCTTCTGGAACCCTCGATATCGGTGTTGACGGTCACCACAGGAATCTGCCGGCTGACCAGCTCGTCTATTTTCTTCTGTATGCAAATGTGATTGCAGGGCGCCAGCATGAGCCCGTGGATGCCTTCCCCCATCAGCTCGTCAATGGCGGAAAGCTGGGCGTCCGCATCGAATTCCACCCGTCTTGTGATGGTACTGATCCCATAATCCTGCAGTTCCGCGGCTTTTTTCTGCACCCCTTCCATCACTTCGTCAAAAAAAGGATTGTGCCTGCTGAACAGGATCACCCCGATCCGGTATTTTTTCTTCTGGGCGGCAAGCGCAGTTCCCGCCTTGTTGGGCCGGTAGTCCAGGGCGCGGGCGATGTCCAGGATTTTTTCGGCCGTTTTTGGATGGACGGCTCCCCGGTTGTTCAGCACCCGGTCGACGGTTCCCCGGGAGACGCCGGCCAGTTCGGCGATTTCTTTTATGGTAGTCATGGGATTCCTCCTTGTAAAAGTAAAAGCTGCTGTACTGACAATACAGGAAATACCGCGGTCTGTCAATCGTCGAAAACGTGCACGGGCACCTTTTTAAATCTCCAATATGCCGATTGGTTGTGTATAATGGACAAGAAACGGACTTTTTTCTTTGGAAAATCATTGAAAATTTGTGTATAATTCACAAAAATTAGAAAAAAGTGAGAAAACCGGCGGCAATCTGTTGAAAAAGATGTCCAAAAGAGGTAAGATAAAGAAAAGAACGTGCTCGTGCACGCAAATGAAGAAATTAAAAGAGATGAAGGAAAAAAGGAGGATGTGTATATGCTCTATATTGGAGTCGATCTTGGAACTTCCGCGGTGAAACTGCTTTTGATGGACAGCGAAGGGAAGATCCAGAACATCGTATCCCGTGAATATCCGATCTGTTTCCCCCGGCCGGGCTGGTCGGAACAGAATCCGGAGGACTGGTTCCGGGAGACCATGAACGGACTGAAGGAGCTGCTGGCTGACTGTGATCGAAGCCAGGTGGCGGGGATCAGCTTCGGAGGCCAGATGCACGGGCTCGTGATCCTGGATGACAAAGATCAGGTGATCCGTCCGGCGCTTCTGTGGAATGACGGCCGTACTTATGAAGAATGCGATTATCTGAATCAGGTCATCGGGAAGGAAAAACTTTCGGAATATACGGCGAATATTTCCTTTACGGGCTTTACGGCGCCGAAGATCCTGTGGGTAAAGAACAAGGAGCCGGAGAATTTTGCCAGAATTCGGAAGATCATGCTTCCGAAGGACTACATTGCGTACCGGCTGTCCGGCGTCCACTGTACGGATGTCTCCGACGCCTCCGGCATGCTGCTGTTCGATGTGAAAAACCGCTGCTGGTCCAGGGAGATGCTGGACATCTGCGGAGTCCGGGAGGAACAGATGGCGAAGATCTATGAGTCCTACGAGGCAGTCGGGACTGTCCTGCCGAAGGTTGCGGAAGAACTGGACATCCCGGCCTCGGTGAAAGTGGTGGCAGGAGCCGGGGACAACGCGGCGGCGGCCGTGGGGACCGGCACCGTGGGAGACGGCATGTGCAACATCTCTCTGGGGACCAGCGGGACGATCTTCATTTCTTCCGAAAAATTCGGAGTGGACAAACACAACGCCCTCCATGCCTTTGCCCATGCGGACGGGCATTATCATCTGATGGGCTGTATGCTGAGCGCCGCGTCCTGCAACAAATGGTGGATGGACGAGATCATCGGGACAAAGGATTACGCATCGGAGCAGAAGGCCATCGGGAAGCTGGGCGAGAACCATGTGTATTTCCTGCCCTATCTGATGGGCGAGCGCTCGCCCCATAACAATCCCAACGCCAGGGGGACTTTTATCGGCATGACTATGGATACGACCCGGGCGGACATGACCCAGGCGGTGCTGGAGGGCGTGGCGTTCGCGCTTCGGGATTCCTTTGAGGTGGCAAAATCTCTGGGGATCCGGATCGAGCGGACGAAGATCTGCGGCGGCGGCGCGAAGAGCCCACTGTGGAAGAAGATCATTGCCAATGTCATGAACATCAAGGTGGATGTGATCGAGAGCGAGGAAGGGCCGGCCCTTGGCGGCGCCATGCTGGCGGCCGTGGCGTGCGGAGAATACGGAAGCGTGGAAGAGGCGGCAGCGAAGCTGGTGAAAGTGATCGATACGGTGGAGCCGACGCCGGAGATCGCGGCGAAGTACGAAGAACGCTATCAGCAGTTTAAAGAGATCTATCCGGCGTGTAAGCCGCTGTTTGAGATCATAAAATAAGGAGGAACCGAACCTATGGAGATCAAGAAAGTAACAGATCCGGCTTTTGGCAGATACGGCAGGGTGGTGCAGGGCATTGATTTTTCCGGACTGGTGGAGGCGCTGAACACGAAGACGCCGCTTCCGGAGGAGGTAGTCTATGAGCCGTCGGTGGCGGAACTGGAGGCGCTTCCGGTCTTTGCAGAACTTCAGACGAAGACCTACGGCGAGCTGCCCATCCAGATCGGATACTGCAACGGCAGGAACTATCTGCTCAACGCGCTGGAGTATCACCGGTCCTCGGAGATCAATGTGGCAGGGACCGACGCCATCCTGCTGGTGGGAGCGCAGCAGGACGTCACCGACGGGTTTACCTACGATACGTCGCTGGCAGAGGCGTTTCTGCTTCCGAAGGGGACCGCTGTGGAGCTGTATGCGACGACCCTTCACTATGCGCCCTGCAGTGTGGGCGATCAGGGCTTTCAGGTGGCCATCGTGCTTCCGAAAGATACGAACCTGCCGCTGGAACAGGGGCATGAAGGCTGGGAGGACCGGCTGCTTGCCGCAAGGAACAAGTGGCTGATCGGACATGCGGAGGGTGGACTGCCGGAAGGGTCCCACATAGGCCTGATCGGTAAGAATCTGGATTGTCGGGAGTAAATAAAAACAGAATCAGGAGGATAAGAACATGAACAACATTCCAAAGGTAAAAATCGGTATCGTGGCGGTGAGCCGCGACTGTTTCCCGGAGTCTCTGTCCGTGAACAGGAGAAAAGCGCTGGTGGCGGCGTATGAGGCAAAGTATGACGCGGCTGACATCTATGAATGCCCGGTCTGCATCGTGGAGAGCGAGATCCATATGGTGCAGGCGCTTAATGACGTAAAGGCTGCAGGCTGCAACGCGCTGGTCGTCTATCTTGGCAACTTCGGCCCGGAGATTTCCGAGACGCTGCTGGCGAAACATTTCGAAGGACCGAAGATGTTTGTGGCGGCGGCGGAGGAGTCCGGCGACAACCTGGTTCAGGGCCGCGGGGACGCTTACTGCGGCATGCTGAATGCAAGCTACAATCTGGCGCTTCGGAATATCCGGGCATACATACCGGAATATCCGGTAGGGACGGCGGAGGAGTGCGCGGACATGATCCACGAATTCCTTCCCATTGCAAGGGCCGTTGTCGGACTTTCCGATCTGAAGATCATCAGCTTCGGACCACGCCCGCTGAACTTCCTGGCGTGCAATGCGCCCATCAAGCAGCTCTATAACCTGGGCGTGGAGATCGAGGAGAACTCCGAACTGGACCTGTTCGAGGCGTTCAATAAGCATGCGGACGATCCCCGGATTCCGGAGGTCGTAAAAGACATGGAAGCGGAGCTTGGAGAGGGCAACAAAAAGCCGGAGATCCTTCCGAAGCTGGCGCAGTATGAGCTGACGCTTCTTGACTGGATCGAGGAGCACAAAGGTTATCGTAAATATGTGGCGATCGCAGGCAAATGCTGGCCGGCGTTCCAGACCCAGTTTGGTTTCGTTCCCTGCTATGTGAACAGCCGCCTGACCGGCCGGGGCATCCCGGTATCCTGCGAGGTGGATATCTACGGCTGCTTAAGCGAGTTCATCGGCACCTGCGTCAGCGACGATGTGGTGACGCTTCTGGATATCAACAACACGGTGCCCTATGACATCTACAATGAGGACATCAAGGGCAAATACGACTATACCAGCAACGACGTATTCATGGGCTTCCACTGCGGCAACACCAGCACGAAGAAGCTGTCCTTCTGCCAGATGAAGTATCAGCTCATCATGGCGAGAAGCCTTCCGGAGGAAGTGACCCAGGGCACCCTGGAGGGCGATATCACGCCGGGCGACATCACCTTCTTCCGCCTGCAGAGCACGGCAGACTGTAAGCTGCGCGCGTATGTGGCCAACGGAGAGGTTCTTCCGGTGGCAACCCGTTCCTTCGGCGGCATCGGCATCTTCGCCATTCCGGAGATGAAGCGCTTCTACCGTCATGTACTGATCGAAGGCAATTACCCGCATCACGGCGCGGTGGCATTCGGGCACTACGGAAAGGCGCTGTACGAAGTCTTCAAATATATCGGTGTGGATGTAAACGAGATCGGTTACAACCAGCCGGCAGGCGTACGCTATCCGACGGAGAATCCGTTCGCATAAAATGCTTTGCCCGAAAGGGCTGACAGAAGAGGCGGCTCCTGTATCAGGTCTTATTTGCGTGAAATGAACCAGATACAGAAGCCGCCTTTGCATCCGCCGTGGACGGCGGGAAAAGCAGGGGAGGAGCAGCGGCTTATAAAACGACGGCTGCGTATGATCCGGGGAAACGGGGAGGCTTGTGATGGATCAAAGAAAACGTATGGTATTTGTGTTCTGTCTGGCGGTGATCCTTGGATGCCTTGTGTTTTTGTGGCAGCGTTTTTACGAGCTGAGCAGGAGCGATGAAAGAGAATTTGAGATTTATGACCGTCATTATGTGATGATAACAGGAAGAGAAGACAGCGATTTCTGGGACCGGGTCTATGAAAGCGCACAGGAGGAGGGAAAAGAGCGCGGCGTCTATGTGGAGCGTTTCGGGGAGGATCTGTCGGTGAAATACAGCCGGAATGAGCTTTTGAGGCTGGCCATGCAGGCGTCTGTGGATGGAATCATCGTTCCGGGAGATGAAGAGGAGGAGACCATCGCGCTTCTGCAGGAGGTGGTGGAGCAGGGGATTCCGGTGGTGAATGTGCTGCAGGACAGTACGGGAAGCATCCGCCAGTGTTTTGTAGGGAACAACAGCTACAACCTGGGGCAGGACTACGGCCGCCAGATTCTGGAACTGCTTGCGGAGGAGGAAGACGATAACCCGCGGGAAGGGGAGCCGGCGGACGTGCTGGTCCTGGTGGACGAGACGCGGATGGATACCAGCCAGAATCTGATCCTTCTGGGAATTCGCGAAACGCTGGAACAGGCGGAAACAGAGGTTGGAAAGGTGGCTGTGGAAACCAGTCCGGTAGACAACAGCAGGAGTTTCAGCTCGGAAGAATCCATTCGGGACATTTTTCTGAATTCGGAGAGGCTTCCGGATATTCTGGTATGCTTAAGCGCGGTACATACGAGATGCGCCTATCAGGCGGCTGTTGATTACAATAAGGTAGGGACGGTGCAGCTGCTTGGATACTACGATTCGGATGCGATTCTGGATGCGGTGGCAAAAAAGATTCTTTATTCCACGATCGCGCCGGATACAGAGCAGATGGGGCGGCTCTGCGTACAGGCGCTGGATGAGTACGTGGAAACCGGTTATACCAACAATTACATGGCGGTGGATACGCATCTGATCCGGGCGGAAGAGGCAGAAAGGCTGGTGGGCGAGTGATGGGCCTGACGCAGGTTTCCCGGAATCCGGGCGTATTTCTGAAGAAAAAATGGAGATATCTGACGCTCCGGCAGAAGCTTACGGCCCTTTTCCTGCTGACTGCGGTTATCATTCTGGCGGTGAATCTCTATATGTTTGCACTGATCAACCGGATGACCGGCAGAGTGGAGGAAGTCTATATCAGCAATGTGAGCCTGAATGAGCTTTCCGGGGCGCTGGATCGGGTGCAGGAAAGCATGGAGGAATACCTGAACACCAAGAGTTCCGACGCCATGGAAGATTACTACAGGAGCGAACAGGCTTACCGGGAGCTGATGGAAGGGCTGAATACCCGGACCACGGACAACCAGATGCTTTTGACGGAAAAGAACATCCATGGCCTGTCCGAGAGCTATCTTGTGCTGGCGGAGGAGGCGATCCAGGCCAAGCGGGGCAGGAACGTGGAAAAATACGGACAGCTGTATGAGGACGCGGATCTTCTGTACAACGAGATCCATACTTTTATCTACAGCCTGAACAACGCGCAGTTTAAGGATAACTCCAGAAATTATCAGGTGCTTCTGGACTCGCTGCGCTATATGGAACTGATCAGCATCGTGGTGTTGTTCCTGGTCCTTCTGGGAAACATCAGCCTGATTGTCGTAAGTACCAGAAGCGTGACCATGCCGCTGCATCAGCTCGCCAGAGCGGCGGGGGAGGTGTCCGGCGGCAATTTTGACATCGGCAGGATTCCGGTTCAGAGTATGGACGAGGTGGGGATCGTGACCAATACGTTCAATGAGATGGTGGAGAACATCCGGAATTACATCGAGCAGCTGCGGGTGACCATGGAGCGCGAAAACCGGCTGAAGGAGCGGGAACTGATGATGCAGAGCCACTTAAAGGACGCCCAGCTGAAATACCTGCAGGCCCAGATCAATCCGCATTTCCTGTTCAATACCCTGAATGCCGGCGTTCAGCTGGCCATGATGGAGGAAGCGGACAAAACCGGGCGCTTTCTGGAAAATGTGGCGGAGTTTTTCCGGTACAATGTACGTAAAAACGATGAGGACGCGGCGCTTCGGGAGGAGATTCATCTGGTGGACAATTACGTCTATATCCTGAACGTCCGGTTTGCTGGAGAGATCCTTTTTACCAAAGAAGTGGACGAATCGCTTCTGAATGTCCGGGTGCCCAGTATGATCCTTCAGCCGCTGGTGGAGAACGCCTTCAATTACGGGATTCGGAATATCAGCTGGACAGGCAGGATCGAACTGTCGGTCTATCAAAAGGGAGGAGAGATCTGCATCAGTATCTGGGACAATGGTGCGGGCATGGAACAGGAGCGAATTGATCAGGTGCTGTCCGGCCGGGCGCAGGGGGCGGAGACGGACGCCGGTTCCAACGGCGTAGGTATGAAAAATGTGATGGAACGGCTGAGGCTGTATTTTCATGACCGGGCAAGGCTCAGCATTTTCAGTGAAGGCAAAAACACAGGCACGGAAGTACTGATTATAATTCCTGAGAAAGCAGATGGGGAACTTGAATCGGAGGATGACAGATGTACAGAGTAATGCTGGCGGATGACGAGGGGATCGTACTGGATTCCCTGAAGATGATTATAGAGAAACATTTTCCCGGGCAGTGTCAGCTGGAGACGGCAAAGACCGGAAGGGATGTGATCGAACTGGCGGAGAGCTTTCGGCCGGATCTTGCGTTTATGGATATTCAGATGCCGGGAATCAACGGGATCGATGCGATCCGTGAGATCAAGAAGAGCAGCCCTTCCGTGGAGTTCATCATCCTGTCCGCCTATGACAAATTTGACTATGCAAAAGAGGCCATCAATCTGGGGGTGCTGGAATATGTGAACAAGCCTTTCTCCGAAAAAAGCATCACGGAGGTGCTGGGGAAGGCGCTGAAGGCCATTGATTCCAGACGGAAGAAACGAAGCGACGATCTCCGGATCAGGGAGAAGATGGAGACGGTCACGCCGATTATTGAAAACGGGTTCATCTATGCCATTATGTTTCAGGAGATTTCCATGGAGGATGTGGAAAATTACAAGCAGCTGCTGGGGCTTACGGCGGATTATGGATGCATGCTGGCGCTGGCGGTGGGAGACGACCAGCACGGGAACCGGATGACGAATGCGGTGGGTGCAGGCGTCCGGACCCAGCTGAACTATACAAGGGTCCGGGAGATGCTGAAAGAAACCTGGGACTGTGTGGTGGGATCGGTCATTTCCAATAAGATACCGGTCTTTCTGCCCATGAAAAACCGGAAGATGGACTATGAGGAACGTATCGGCATGATTGATGTGGGCAGGGAACTGACCCGGAAATTAAAGAAAGCCACGGACGTCACCTTTCGGATCGGCATCGGCTCCATCCGGAAGCTGAATAAAAGTATGGATTCCTATGAAGAGGCGCTGAAGGCGCTGGTCAATTCCACAGGCAGCGTGGCCCATGTGGATGATCTGCCGATCCAGTGCCGGTACGATGAGGAATATCCCATTGAACTGGAGAAGGAGCTGTTCGACTGCCTGAAAAGCGGGATGGTGGAGGCGTGCGGACAGGCGGCGGAGCAGTTTTTTGACTGGATGCTGGACAATTATGACGGAAAAAATCTGAGCGTCCGTCTGAAAACGCTGGAGTTTGTGCTGTTCGCGGAGCATGAGGCCTATCTGGAGGGCGGCATGACCTATCATTTCCTGGACCGGGAGGATTATCTGCCGCTGGTGATGAATGCGGAGCAGAACCGTGACCTGCGCACCTGGTTTGTGGAAAAGTTCAAGGAAAACTGCAGGAATATGACGACTAAAAAGGAGGAGCACGAGAACCGTCTGGTGGTGCGGGCGCAGAATTATATCCAGGAAAACTATCAAAAGGACCTGTCACTGGACGAGATTTCCCGCCATATGGATCTGAGCCCCTATTATTTCAGCAAGCTTTTTAAAGAAGAGACGGGGAGCAATTTTGTGGAGTATGTGACCAATCTTCGGATTCAGAAGGCGAAGGAGCTGCTGGCGGGAGACGGGGGCAGCATGAAGGAGATCTGTGCGGCGGTGGGATACAGCGATCCCAACTATTTCAGCCGCATTTTCAAGAAAAACGTGGGAGTGACCCCTACGGAATACAGGGAGAGGGAGAGAGGATGAGAAAACGATCCAGGAAAAAAAGGCATATCTGCTGCGGGCTGCTTCTGTGCCTGGTTCTGCTGTCCGGCTGCCGGGAACAGGGGGATCTGGAAACCGCAGGAGAGGAGTCGGAGACAGGAATACAGATCGGCATCACCTTTGACTCCTTCATCATTGAACGCTGGCAGAGAGACCGGGATGTGTTCGTATCCACGGCTCAGGAACTGGGAGCGGAGGTCAATGTGCAGAACGCCAACGGGGATATGAAGGAGCAGATTGCGCAGATCGATTATTTTATCCAGAAGAAGATGGACGTGATCGTGGTGGTTATGGTGGCCAGCGAGGAGGATGAAAGCGGCCTGATCGAGGCGGTGGGGCGGGCGCAGAAGGCGGGGATCCCGGTGGTGGCCTATGACCGTCTGATCCTGAATGCGGATGTGGACCTCTATATTTCCTTTGACAACGTTCAGGTGGGACGGCTTATGGCAGAGCATATGCGGGAGCATCTGAGCGAAGGCGGCGAGCTTCTGCAGGTGTGCGGTCCCATGGCGGACTACAACGTACCGCAGGTCATGGAAGGCTTTGCGGAAGTCCTCGAGGGCAGTGGCCTGAAGATCATGGAGACCGAGTATGCGGAAGGATGGCTTGCAGAGACCGGATTTACCGCCACAGGCGCCTATCTGAAGACGCACTACGAGGTGGACGGGATCATGGGCGGCAACGACAGCATCGCCGGCCATGCGGTCCGCGCCCTGTCGGAACGCCGCATGGCGGGAAAGGTGTGCGTGGTGGGGCAGGACGCGGATCTGGACGCCTGCCAGCGCATCGTGGAGGGGACTCAGTGCATGACCGTGTACAAACCGGTGGAGAAGCTGGCCAGGCGCGCGGCGGAACTGTCTGTGGCCCTGGCGGAGGGAAGCCGGATCGTGACGGCGGATGCAGCCGGATCTGATGCTGCATCCGCCGGCGGGAATTCCGGTACAACTCCGCAGGAGATAAAGGTCCAGGACTCCATCCATGACGGGACGTGGCAGGTCCCTTACGAATGTCTGGAGCCGACGGCGGTCACAAGGGAAAATATGGACGAGGTGATCACCGGGAAATATCATGAAGAAAGCGATATCTATCTGAACGTCCGGAATTAAAGCCGGGCGTTCTGCGTCTGTTTGAGTTCTCAAACAATCTGATTGTAATTACGACAGGCGTATGCTATAATTTACCCTGTCACTGAAGTTAATCGTATGGACGGAACTGCGGAGATTTTTATATGGTACATGAGAGAACAAAAGTCAATTACAAACCATTGTGGAAAATACTGATTGACAGGGATATGTCAAAGGCGCAGCTCAGGGAAGAAGCTTCCATTTCAAGAAGCACGGTATTTAAGATGGTAAACAACGAATATGTTGCTATGGATGTGCTGGTAAGGATTTGCATGGCGCTTGACTGCGGAATGGATGACATAGTGGAAATTGAAAGATACTGATGGAGGGAGTAAGATGGCGGAACTGGAAAAAAGCAGGGACTTAATCAGTGTGCTGTGGAGCGGTGCGGATATCCTGCGATCCAAAATGGATGCAAATGAGTATAAGGATTATCTGCTGGGCATTGTATTTTACAAATACCTGTCAGATTCTTTCTTGATCAAGGCGTATGATTTAATTTACGATGAAAAGCCGCAAAACTTAAAGGCGGCGCTGGAGGCATATCAGGAAGCGCTTGCCGATGAGAGCGCGGAAGAATTGAAAGATCAGATCAGGGAGGAGTGCCATTATGTTATTGAGCCGGATCTGACCTATATCTGTTTTGCGGATGCGGCAAGGAATAACGCATTCAGCCGTGAGCGGCTTCAGAAAGCTTTTAACAACATCGAGCAAAGCGATCCGCTGTTTGCGGATCGGTTTACCGATATTGACCTGTATTCCAACCGCCTTGGAACAGGAGATCAGAAACAGAGCGATACCATATCAAGTCTGATCAGGGAAATTGACAGGGCTGACCTTTTGAATGCAGATTCAGACGTTCTTGGAAACGCCTACGAATATTTGATCGGACAGTTTGCCTCTGAAACGGGCAAGAAGGCAGGAGAATTTTACACGCCCCAGGCAGTATCAAAAATCCTGACCAGAATTGCGATTGCAGGGCAGGAAGAAAAGAGGGGGGCTGTCGGTGTATGATCCCTGCATGGGGTCCGGCTCCCTTCTGCTGAACGCAAAGAAATATGCTGCAGAGCCGGACTACATTAGATATTATGGACAGGAACTGATGACATCTACCTATAACCTTGCAAGAATGAACATGTTCCTGCATGGCATTGTGCCGAAGAATCAGAAGCTTCGCAACGGCGATACCCTTGACGGGGACTGGCCTGTAGATGAGGAAACTGATTTTAACATGGTGCTCATGAATCCGCCGTATTCGGCAAAATGAAGCGCGGCAGCCGGATTTCTTCAGGATGAAAGGTTCAGTGATTACGGCGTGTTGGCGCCAAAGTCGAAAGCCGATTATGCGTTTCTGCTGCATGGCCTGTACCATCTGAAAAGCAGCGGAACGATGGCAATCGTACTGCCTCACGGGGTTTTGTTCCGGGGGGCGGCGGAAGGGAAGATAAGGGAAAAACTGCTCCGAGCCGGAAATATCTATGCAGTGATCGGGCTTCCGGCAAATTTATTCTATAATACGTCCATTCCCACCTGTATTATCGTGCTGAAAAAGCACAGGGACGGACGGGATGTATTATTTATAGACGCATCCCGGAAATTTGAAAAAGGGAAAAAGCAGAACGCAATGACAGACGAGCATATTGATTCTGTCATAGAATTGTACAACAGGCGGGAAACTGTGGAAAAAGAGTCCTTTCTTGCGGAATTTGAGGATATTGAAAAAAATGACTTCAATCTGAATATTCCCAGATATGTGGATAATTTTGAGCAGGAGGAAGAAATAGACCTGAATGCCCTTTTGAACGATATGAAGCAGACAGAGGAAGAAATCAACCGGACTCAGGGGGAATTTGTATCCATGATGAAAGACCTGACTTCTTCTGATGCAGGCATCAATCAAACGTTAAATGATTTGATTCGGATGATTGAGAGGTGATGGGTATGGATAAACCGAAGATCAGGTTCAAAGGGTATACGGAAGAATGGGAACAGCGTAAGCTGGGGGACGTGGCAATTGAATTTAAGAGCGGCATCTCATTGAAAGCAGATGAAATTGAACCAAATGGGGTGTATCCCGTGTATGGTGGAAATGGTTTAAGAGGTTATACTTCCACATATAATCATGATGGAGAGTTTGCTTTGATTGGGCGTCAAGGTGCTTTGTGTGGTAATATGAACTATTCTGTTGGAAAGGCTTATTTTACAGAGCATGCGGTAGTTGTACAGGCTAATGAAAATAATGATACACAGTTTCTTTATTACCTCTTAGATACTATGAAACTTGGGCAATATTCGGATCAATCAGCGCAACCTGGTTTAGCTGTAAATAAGTTGATTAGGCTAGAAAACGTGCTTCCAAATAAAGCGGAACAGATTAAAATAGGAGAGTATTTCCGCCACCTCGACCGCCTCATCACCCTTCACCAGCAGAAGTGTGAAGAAGTAAAAAAATTAAAAAAATATATGTTGCAAAATATGTTTCCTCGAAATGGCAGAAATGTTCCGGAAATTAGATTTGATGGATTTACGGATGCTTGGGAACAGCGTAAACTGGGAGATTATTCTGAATTGATTACCAAGGGAACCACCCCTTCGAGTTTTTGTGAGGATGGAAATGTAACTTTTGTAAAGATAGAAGCATTAAGAGAAAAAAGAGTTATTAAAGAATTATGTTCTTCCATTTCTGAAGAAATTCACAAGGGAGAATTGGCTCGATCTATTCTTACTGGAGAGTAAAAAGTTTTAATAAAAAAGAATAACCCTTTTATGGCATTTTA
>CAJTXP010000072.1 GCA_910583615.1 uncultured Lachnospiraceae bacterium
ATCATCTCCCGCATATTTTTGAGAGGATGTACCAATGCGACCAGTCACGGTCTGCCGGGGGAAATGGATTGGGCTTATCAATCGTAAAAGAACTTGCAGCTGCTCACAAAGGAAAGATTACCGTTGACAGCACTCCCGACAGGGGGACTACATTTACCTTATTGCTTCCAAAATTCCTGTAACAATACGGGGATTTTTCAGTTTTATCGAATTTGGCTTAACTGTAAAAGCATGAAAAAAGCAAGGTTTCGGCAAGGTTTTGGCAAGGTTAGCGTGATAGAATAGCAAATATGAAAAGGAGGTTTCGCAATGAGCAAATATGTAATTGAAACAAAAAATCTTACCAAACAATACGGAACACAGAAAAGCGTTGCGGATTTGAATATTCATGTAAGGCAGGGACGCATCTACGGTCTGCTTGGCAGAAACGGAGCCGGAAAGACAACGACCATGAAAATGCTGCTTGGGCTGACACAGCCCACTTCCGGGGAAGTTACCATCTGGGGAAAGCCTTTACGGACAAATGAGAAGAAGCTGCTGCCCCGGATTGGCAGTCTGATTGAATCCCCCGGATTTTACCCAAACCTGACCGCCGCAGAAAACCTGCGCATTTTTGCAACCCTGCGGGGAGTACCGAATCGAAATGCAATCAAAAATGCGCTTGATTTAGTGGAGCTCCCCTATCAGGACAAAAAGCTGTTTTCCCAATATTCCCTTGGCATGAAGCAGCGATTGGCGATTGCCCTTGCCATTATGCATGACCCGGAGCTTTTGATTTTGGACGAACCGATTAACGGCCTTGATCCGATTGGAATTGCGGAAGTGCGCACTTTTATCCGTGACCTCTGTACGGAAAGAGGGAAAACGATACTGATCTCCAGCCATATTCTTTCCGAGATTGCACTTTTGGCTGATGATATCGGCATTATCGACCACGGCGCATTACTGGAAGAAGAAAGCCTTGCAGAACTGGAAGCAAAAAGCAGCAGGCATATCCGTTTTACTGTTTCCAGTACAACACAGGCGGCAAGGATTTTAGAACGTAATTTTCATGAAACGAGGTTTACCATACTGGACGACCACAATATGCGTCTGCATAATTTAGATATTTCAGTCGGGGATATTGTAACAGCCTTTGTCGAAAACGGGCTTACCGTATCAGAAGCCTGTGTCTGTGAAGAAAGCCTTGAAGATTATTTCAAGCGTGTAACAGGGGGTGAAGGGATTGCCTGATCTTGTAAAGTGTGAGTTTTGGAAATTGAAACGGAAAAAGTTTGTCCTTTTTGTAATATTTTCTGCATTGCTTTTTCCTGTCCCGTTTACTGCACTTGTACTAAAAGGGAATGTGGGCGATTTGAACGCTTTTGACGGCTTATATAATATGCTCTTTTGTATAGCTGTCCCTGTCATGCTTCCCTGCATACTTGGCATTATCGCGGCTATGCTCTTTTACATGGAAAGAGATCATGCAACTCTGAAAAATTTGATGGTTATTCCTGTTTCGGCATGGGAAATTGCGACTGCAAAAATCGTAGTATTATACTTGATCAGTCTTTTATTCACTTGTGTAACATTGTTCTCTGCAATCATCGGCGGGATCATAGCCGGAGCTGATTTGGGCAATATTGGGAACAAACTCGTAATTGCCGTTATTACAGCTATTCTATATGCAACTGGTACGCTTCCGATTATCATTGCGATTGTAAAATTTAACCGCTCTTATATATTTGCAGTCATTTTGACATTCTTCTATACAATGTTTGGATTTTCCCTTGCTTTTACAGGGCAATTCACATCAGAAAATCAAGTGTTAAAAGTGCTTACCAGCCTTTTACCTACGCCTGTTATTTATCGTTGGCAGGCTTCAAGAATGATTGGGCAGGGAACAACTGCTTTTGAAAACTGGCAGCCCTACTTTCTGAAATTAGGAATCGTAGTATTTACCGTTTTTATCCTTGGAGGTATCTCTTATTTTGCGATTATCAAAATCTACAAAAAGCAGGAAGGGCAGGTGTAAGAAATGGCAAGGCTCATAAAAACAGAACTCTGGAAATTAAAACGTTACTCTGTTATCTGGATTGGAATTGCAACCATGCTGTCTGTTGTTTTACTAACCTGTTTTATGGAGATTGGTACGCCGGGAACGCCGACATTTTCCAGTTTTTCAGATGATGTAATATGGAACAGCTTTTCGCTTATCTTTCCGGCGACAATCGTACTGATTGCGGGTTATATGATGGAACGTGAAAGAACAGACGGCACATTGAAAAATATAATGGCAATCCCGGTATCTTTCCGAAGATTGCTTTTGGGTAAGGTATTTGTCTGCGGAATGATTGCTGTCTTTCTGGCGATCGTGGAACTTTTATTTACTGCTCTCATTTCGCTTTTTTGCAGATATGAGGGAATTGTTCTTGGCAGCGTAATGAGATCGCTTGTCCAAATGGTTGGAATGAATTGCTTTGTATTTATATCGGTGCTTCCTGTTATTGTATTTACAGGGCAAAGGGCAGGAGCATTTATGACAGGCGTAGCTTTTGCATTTTTTTATGGTTTTATAGGGACTTTTGCTTCCGGTCATGGTTTGTCCTGTCTTTACCCGGTTACGATAGGACTTGGTTTTATCAATTATCAAAATGGCATGGAAGCCGGCACATATAATATTTTCCGGTGCATTACTGTACTTCTGATTATGCTTGTTATCACTGCGGTTATGCTGCTTCTGGCACATGACAGGAGCAAAACGCAAAAATAAAAGGCAAAGGAGATATGAAAGGAGTATCGCCCATTTTATTGCGGGACGGGCAGCCTCACCGTAAAGACGGTCAGTCCGTCCCCGCTCCTGGCCGCGATCGTCCCCCCGTGGAGCGTGACGATCTGTCTGGCGATGGCAAGCCCAAGCCCGGCTCCGGAGGAATTTCTCCCCGGGTCCAGCCGGTAAAACTGCTCGAAAATCCGCTCCAGCTTCTCCGGCGGGATCGTCACGCCGCGGTTGGAAAATCTTAATTCCAGATCCCCTTCGCCACGTTCCGCTTCGACGGTGATCTCGCTTCCCTCACCGCTGTAAAGTACGGCGTTTCGCAAAAGGTTGTCAAAGACCCGCTGCATCCTGTCGGCGTCGCATTTCAGCGCAATATCTTCCGCTGCCAAAAGGCGGCAGGTCAGGCCCTTTTGGTCCAGAACCGGCTGGAATTCATACACCAGCTGTTCCAGCAAACGGGTCAGATTGATCTCGCTGTACTGCAGCACGATATTGGACAGGCTGTACTGCGCGATCTCCAGGAACTCATTGATCAGATCCTCCAGCCGCTCTGATTTGGACAGGGCAATGGAGAGATACTTTTCCCGCAGTTCCCCGGAAATCTGCTTTTCATCCCGCAGCAGATGGAGATAACTGATGGAGGCGGCCAGCGGCGTTTTCAGGTCGTGGGCCAGATACATGATCAGATCGTTTTTCCGCTGTTCGGCCGTGAGCATGTCGCTTTTCTGCCGGCTGATCGTATGTTTCGCCAGATTCATCTTCCGCTCGACGGCGAAAAGCTCCGGCGGCAGGGAGATTTCTCCGGGCACATCCTGCAGAAGCGCGTCCATCCCTTCGCTTACGGCCTCAAAGTACCCGCTGAGCCACCGGGCATAAAAGCAGAACAAAACGGCAAACACCAGTAGAATGGATAGCCAGAGAATGGCATCCATGTGCCTGCGCAGGGTCCGCTCATACAGTCCCAGCGCCGCGCCGTATTCCATGCGGAACATCTTTTGAAAAAGCGCCACCGTGCCGTCGGCAAAGTTGCCGCGCAGCAACGCGGAATAGACCACATAGACCACAGCAGCAGCCATGACCAGCATGACAATCGTACGGAGAACTATTTTTATACGGAACTGACGGAAATCCCTGTTACGTTTCAATGGTATAGCCGACCCCCCATACAGTTTTGATGAATCTGGGATTTCCGGCGGGCTCGCCCAGCTTCTCCCGCAGCCGCCCGATGTGCGCCATGACCGTGTTGTTGCCGTTCAGATATTTCTCGCCCCACACCGCCTCATAAAGCTCCTCAGAAGGGACGACCACGCCCTGCCGCCCGCACAGATACCAGAGGATGGAGAATTCTATGGGAGTCAGCTTCCGTTCTTCTCCGAACAGGAAACACCTGTGGCTGTCCCTGTTGATCAGGAGTCCGCGGATCTCATATACATGCGCCGGTTCTTCCTGCTTTGGGGCAGAATGGTTATAGAGCCGGTACCGCCGAAGCTGGCTTTTCACCCTGGCAACCACCTCCAGCGGATGGAACGGCTTGGTGATATAATCGTCAGCCCCTGCGGTCAGTCCCGTAATCTTATCTTTGTCCGCCGTCTTCGCCGTAAGCATGATAACCGGATAAAAGGACTTTTCGCGGATCTTCCGCAAGAGCTGGAAGCCGTCCCCGTCCGGGAGCATCACGTCCAGGATCGCCAGATCCGGATCTGTATGCCTGATACAGCGAAGAGCCTCCGCGCCGGTGTAACACTTATGAACCGTATAGCCCTCGCCTGTGAGGTACAGCTCGATCACATCCGCCAGCTCCTTTTCATCGTCCACCACTAAAATATGCGTGCTCATACCGCCGATCCTCTTTTCAAAATCATAATCACTGCTATTCTATCAGGATCGGCTCCGGTTTTTCTTTGTTTTTTCTGTGGAATTTCTTAAAATTTTCCTACAATCTCATACCAAAACGAGCCGTCATAACTGTACGCTTCGAACCGCCTTTTTCTGCGTTTTGTCCGGCAGAATATTTTTGTACCGGTATACGCTGAGCACCAGCCCCAGCAGGATATAGGATACCACGATGCTGGTTCCTCCGGCGGAGAAGAACGGCAGGATCGCCGACGTGGAAGGAAGCAGTCCCAGATTCATCCCGATGCTGATCCCCATCTGACACAGAAACACGATACCGCAGCCGCAGCCCAGAATCATACCCAGCTGATTTTTCTGCCCGAAAGAAACCCGGAAGATCTTAAAAATCAGAAAGCACATGAGAACCGCTGTCAGCACTCCGGCAATCAGCCCATAAGCTGATATCATGCTTACAAAGATATAATCGTTGTTAAATCCAGGCAGCGCTGCAACCTCCATGACATTTTCCGCATTCCCGCCGGCCAGCCTGCTGGCCATAAGGATTTTTCTCATCTGGATGGCAAGATAGTTATTGTCCCATGAGTTGGTCAAAAACGCCTGAATCCGCGCCATCTGATAGGTCGCCAGATGTCCCAGCATGCCTGCCCCGAGAAAGAACGCCGGCAAAGCCGCAAACAGGATGCCCAGAACCGACAAAGCCGCCTTTCTGCTGACCCGGTACCATCCTTTATATACCGCAACCACTGCCAGCAGAAGAAGCGTCGTCCAGAGTACCACTCCCTGAGAAAATGCCGGAATACGAAATGTAATAAAGACAGGCACAAGCATCCAAAGCAGAAGTTTCCCCAGCCCTTTCCAGCCCTCTCCCCGATAGGAATAAAGAAGTCCGCCGAACAGGGGCACATACAGCACCATCAGCACCGGCATGAAAAACCGCAGGGAACCGATCGCCACATAGAGCCTTGCGCCATTGATCGTAACCGCAAAACGGGTCCCGATCAGTATAAATGCCAGAAACGCCGCAGCCATCGGCTTCGCAAAGCGGGCCAGGATGCTGTAGTCCAGCCGGTAGACCAGAAGCATCACCGCATACCCGGCCGCCACATACATGACGTGATGCCTGAAATACCAGTACCCGACGCCGTCCACTTCCTGCGTATAAGCGCCCAGGACCGCATGGAGCGCGATACTTGCGAGGCTGATGAGGCCGATCAGGATCAAAATCCCCGCTTCCACCTGAGGCCTGTGTATCCGGTCCAGAGACACGCCGGTCTCCACCGGATCTCCCATGTCCCGGACTGCCTTTTCCATGGCCTCTTCCTCAAACATCCCTTCCGCCTCATAGGCTTCCGCCTGGTCCAGAATGTGATCCCGAAGTTCCTCTGTGACCAGTTCCCGCGCTCTTGCGCAGCGGATCTGCTCCGTCACCGTACCCAGATATTCGTCCATCCTCATGATCCCACCTCCAGCGCCAGAACGCTCATCACCGCCCGGGAATATTCCTGCCACTGGCTTTTCTTCTCTTCCAGATATCTGCGTCCGTCCTTCGTAATCCGGTAATATTTCCGTACCTTTCCCGTCGCCTCCTGCTCATAGGAAACAAGATACTGCTTATCCTCCAGACCATGCAGCAGCGGATACAGGGTTCCCGCCTTCAGTTCAAATACGTTCTCCGACCGCTTCCGAAGGGTATCGATCATCTCATACCCGTACATGTCCTTTTCCGAAAGCAGCTTCAGAATCATCATAGCCATGCTTCCGGATACCAGAGATTTGTCAATTGCCATTTTTACACCTCCTTATGCAGATAACCTATATATAGATTAACTATATAATAGATCGATTATCTATATATGTCAAGAGGGAATCGGAATTTTTCTCTAAATACATCTGACGATTGAAAACTCCACGAACTGTTCTGTCCGTGGAATCGCAAAAATATTATAGAATGGTATCAGGATATGTAGTATAATTTTCGTGTTGTCCCACCGATACCCGGCAACGGGAGGAGGTGTTCGAATGGAAGTTGTTATCACTTTTTTAGTCGCTGTCACAGCAGGTGTGGCTTGCCACCTCATCTGCAAATGGCTTGACAGGGACGATAAGGGCAACAAATAGCCTGGCGGATGCTTTGCCGCCGTAAAAAGAAAAGAAGAAGCCCCGGACTGTGTTGCCTCACGGTCCGGGGTTTCGTTCTTCGTCCGAATGGACTTGCTGTCACTTTTTGCCTGCCGGCATTATAGCATATGCTTTTCCGGTTTGCAATATGCTTTTTCAAGCCCTGTCCTTTTCTTTTTTATTCCACACAAAGATCACGAGAACCAGCGCCGCCACGGCCAGCACCACAGCCGCCGGGCTTCCTGTAAGTCCCGCGAAGAGATATGCTGCAAATGCGATGACGCCATTGACGACCGCATAGGGAAGCTGGGTCTTCACATGCCCCACCAGATCGCACTGCGCGCCTGTGGAAGACAGGATCGTCGTATCCGAGATCGGCGAACAGTGGTCCCCAAAGAGGCCTCCGGAAAGCACCGCGCCCACGGCGATCGCATAGGAGATCCCGAATGCATGCGCCATGGGAATCGCCAGCGGCATCATGATCGCAAAGGTGCCCCAGGAGCTTCCGGTGGAAAACGACACGAAGGTCCCGAACAGGAAGATGGCAGCCGGGATCAGCACCGGCGAGAAATTGACCGCTTTCATGGCATTTACAATAAAATCCGCCGTGCCAAGGCCGCTGATCATGTTTCCCAGAGACCACGCCAGCACCAGCGTCACTGCCACGTCCGTCATCCCCTTCATGCCGTCCACATAGACCTTGAATGTCCGTTTAAACACCTGTACCCTGTAGAACCGGATCAGGATCATGAGGACCAGCGCGCCGAAGAAGTAGCCCATGGTCAGCGCCACGCGGAATTCGTTGCCGTCTACCTTTTGAAACGGGAAGCCAAGAGGCGCCAGCGTCGTAAAAAGCGTCACAAACACCACGAGGATCGGAAGCAGCACCATGGATGGACGGGCATTTTTCACAGAGTATGTACCATCCGTCTCCTCTTCCGCCTCTTTTTCCTCTTCCCAGGATTGTGCTCCTTTCTCCGCCAGCTTCTCTGCCTTTCCCATCTGGGAGAAATCCTTTCCGGTAAATGCAACCAGCGGAATCATGATAATCGCCAGGATCGCGTAGATCTGGAACGGGATCGCCTCCACAAAGGTCGTATAGTCCGACTGCGTCACGCCCAGGTTCTGAAATTCCGCCTGGATGAGTCCCATGATGTACACGCCCCACCAGAAGGGGCGTGCCAAGATCCGAAAAGAAGATCAGGATACCGCCCGCCCACGCGCACATCTGCGCCTTCAGCTTCGTGTTCACAAAACGGTAGACAAATCTGCTGAACGCCTGCGCTCCGCCGGACTTTTCCATCAGCTTGATAAAGCCGCCGATAAAAATCACCAGGACGATCACGCCCGCATTGTAGGAGTCCGTCAGCTGCACAAAGAAATAGTCTCCAATCATGGATTTTACCGCCAGAAACGGGTTGCCCATGCAGAAGATCATCGTCCCCACAAATCCTCCGCAGAACAGGGACAGTATCACGTTCCTGCTCCTGATCGCCATCACCACCGCAACCATCGGCGGCAGAAGGCTCAGCCATCCATAGTTCATAACATGTTCTCCTTCCGTATGTATGCTTATTGGACTGCTCATGTCCAATAAGATATACTATATTGAATATTTCTCATATAATATGCATAAATATTCATTCTCATTTTAACTTATGCAGAAAGGTTTGTAAACCTTTTTTACTTCGCGATCTTCCGATGGAAATCCCCTCCCCGCTGTGATATAATGTCACCAGCTGAAGCGAAGCGGAAGCTGATGACCTGCGCGGGCATCAGCGAGCTTCTTTATAATAAAACAGCATTAGAAAACCCTTGAGAAAGGAAGCGGAATACAATTGATGGATGGAAACAAACTGATCGAACTGGCTCTTGAGCTGGGCTTTGCCGATGCGGCGGTGATCCGCACGGACGAACTGGTGTTCGTTCCCGCATTTCGAACGCTGTGCGAAGAAAACCAATGCGGAAAATACGGCGTGAACTACGCCTGCCCGCCCGCCTGCGGGACGGTAGATGAGATGAAGGAGAAGGTGCTTCGCTGGCAGCAGGCCCTGGTCATGCAGACCATGTGGGACATCGAGGACCCGCTGGACAACGCGCAGATCAAACCGGCCAAGGCGGAGCACAACCGTCTGACCCGAACGCTCATGGACCAGGTGGACGAGCCGGGACTGATGATCGGCGTCAGCGGCTGCAGCCTGTGCGAGCCCTGCGCCATCACCACGGGAGAGTCCTGCCGTTTTCCGAAGCTGCAGTGCTCCTGCATGTCCGCCTACTGCATCTTTGTGAAAGAAATGACGGACCGATGCCATATGGATTACGAATGCGCGCCCGGTATCACGACCTTTTTCAGCATGTACTGCTTTGACGAACGCATTTCCTGATCCGCGGCCGCATATGGCAGGATCTGATCGATCGACGGCGGCGTCCTGCGTCACACCGGAATCAGTTTGAACACCGCCGTATGCGCATAGGTCAGCTGCCCGCTGTGCCGGAAGAACAGGATCCCGTTTCCGGGGGCGTAGATCCGGGAACGCTCCTCTGCGTCCGTCGGATTCAGGATCCGTGCCAGCAGGTCCCCTTCCCTTACTTCCTGCTCCACTTCCACCACAGGCTCAAAAAGTCCAGCCGCTTCTGCCCGGACCGGGATCATCTCCCGGTCGTCAATGACCCTGGACAGGTATCCCGGGCGCCTGCCGTACCGGACGCATCCGATGGACTCCAGAAAATGCAGGACAGAACTGACGCCCCTTTCCGCGCTCTCCCGATTGATCCGGTCGGTCGTCGTCGTGTACAGGCTGTACGCCTTCGTCTCCCAGATCTGCCAGTTATAATTCAGCGTGGTCGTATCGTAGGGTCTCGTATTCCGCACCACCACGTAAGGCATACCAAATTCCACAGCGCTCTTTATGTCCTCAAAGCCTGTTTTCATCATGGTCACATGAGGCATGAATTCCCCGGGCATATAATTGGACGCAAACTGAATTCCATATTCATAGTCCTTGATTTTCTCAAAGATACCGCCTGCAATCCGCTGGGTCGTCTCCCCCTCGCTGTATCCCGGGAACATCCGGTTGATATCTGTGTTGTCAATGGGCCAGAACCGCTTTTCGATATTCATGGAATACGGATTGAGCGACGGGATAACCATGATCTCCTGCCCGTCTGACAGCCGGTCTTCCCTTTCCAGTTTTTTCAGCGCCTGCACGATCCGGGAGCAGGTATAGAGCTGCTGATATTCATTTCCCCTCATATTTCCCACAATACAGACCGTTTTCTTCCCTGTTCCAAAGATATAGGCCATAATCTTGAAAGAATCCCGATACAGGGAATGATTTTCATAGATGATCTCTGTTCTCATGCTCTCTCATCTGCCTCCTTCTTCAGTATTCTTGCAATCAGAGATCCTTCATTTACCACCGGATATTCCCGGATGGTGAAAAGGATTCCGTCTGCCGGAGCCTTCAGCCGTTCCCGGATGGTTCCTTCCAGAGGATCCACGATCAGTCCCACCGGGTCCCCTTTTCTCAGGCTGTCCCCATGCTTCGCCTGACTGAGAAAAACGCCGGACACGGGCGCGTTTAAAAAGCTGACCGGATCGGCCCCGGCGGCAATCAGGGGCTTTCGGACCTCCTTTGCCGGACCGGACCACATCCCCATGTTTTTCATCACATAAAAGATTCCGTCCGTCAGCTGATCGCAGTACGCTTTTGTAATCCGCATGCCGACGCCCATCTCCACCACCAGTGTCGGCGTACCGGTGCTGTTCAGGCTGTAGGCGAGCGTGGATTCCAGCACGGTACTGTTTCCATGGATCCAGATCAGGTCCACATTCAGCCCTTCCGCCATCGGAACGAGCCGGTCCCGGTGAAGCTCATTGATCCGTACCTGCGGGATCTCTGTAAGAAAAATATTGCTGGCATGGATATCGATGCACAGATCCGATCCTGACAGGTCCTCCATCAGCCTGGCCGCCACATATTCCGTCATGGACCCGTTCCGGTTTCCCGGAAAGACCCGGTTCATATCCAGATCAAAGGCCGGAATCCCTCTGGTGATGGAATCGATCCCCAGCGGATTCACAGCCGGATAGATGTCCACGATCCCGGCCAGATATTCCGGATGCTCCTGTATCCTCCGGCTGACCTCAAAGCACACATACTGTCCTTCCAGCTCGTCACCGTGGACTCCCGTCACGATACTGATCCGCTTCTTCTCCTTCTCTCTTCCGCCGGTCAGCCGGTTTTTCCGGATCTTCAGCTTCTCCATCACCGGAAGGGATACCTCCGCAATCGTCTTGACCATGTTCCATTTCCTCCATTTTTACATATACCTGTTTCTCCTGCGCTGCGTTTCCCCGGAATACGCCCCGGTTCAGCCCGCAGTCCCAGGCATCCCGCCCCACCGCAAAGACCAGATAAGACGCATCCGTCCGGCGGTTGTTGGTGGGATCAAATCCTCTCCAGTATCCGTCCTGCCAGACTTCCACCCAGGCGTGGGTCTCCCCTTCGCCGGGCACGGCGCCCGCTGTATACCGCGCCGTGATCCCCTCCTCCCGCAAAAGAGACAGAAGGATCTGCGCATAGTCCTGGCAGACGCCGCATCCCTGCGCAAAGGCCTGTTCTGCCGTCGTCCCCGCGTCCGTGCTCCCGCTTTGATAGGCGAACTGATCTGCAAGCGCCTCCATCCATACGTCCGCCCGTTCCCACGGCGTAAAAACTTCCGGCAGATGGTTCTGATGCCTCGCGAAAAATTCCCGGATGGTTTCGCCCGGCCTGGTATACGGCGTCTGATACCGGTACATCCCCAGCTTCTGCCAGGCGGATGGTTCCGGCTCCGGTCCTTCCCGGACCGCCGTCTCCGCCTCCACCAAGACCCGAAACTCCCTGCAGCCCTCCTCAATCCTTCCATACAATACCGAATTACCGAAAGAATCCCTGTCCCGTCCCTGAGGGCCGGAGCAGGGTGTGATTCTGCAGATACAGGACCGGATATCCTGCGTCTTTCTGATTCCCGGAAAACACCGAAGACTGTAGGAATGGCTGGAAACCGGTTCTGAAAAAAAGATCCGCAGTTCATAGGTCAGTTTCCATCTGTTCACATAGATCCCTCCGCCTTACAAAATCTGTTCGATCTGCCGGATCAGCCCACAGTAATCCAGTTCCTCTTCTTTGACAAGCCGATTCAGGCTGTCCAGCGCCTTCCGGCGGTACTTCAGGCTGCACCGGTCGATCCTGCCGGTCAGGCGGCAGATTTCCCGGTTCAGATTGTCCCGGCTCTCATGAAGCCTTGCGTACAGGTCGATTCGCTCTACCCGCTTTCCAACCTTCAGCAGATTCCGCACATTTTCACTGAGGATCTGATCGTCACAGATTCCGTTAAACGCCATAAGATTGTCCAGCACCTTCTGGAATTCAATCAGAGGCCCCTGGCTCTTCGCCGCCTTCTGCATGGCATAGATGGCAAGCTGGATATAGGAAAGCGCCTCCGTCCCGATCTCCTCCCGCAGAACAACGGCGTTGTCATAAGCGCGTTTCAGGTTGCTCATCAGAGAATTCACATCCGTCTCGTCAAAAGAATACCGGCAGATAAAATCCTCACTGGAAGCGTAGATATCCGGGATCTCCAGCGCCTGACAGAACCGTCTGTAGTCCTCCCCGGCTTCGATCATCGTATCATACGTCCTGAAATACAGTTTCATCGTCGTATAAACCCGTTCGGTATACCGTCCAAGCCAGTACAGCCGGTCGGTCTGTTCTACTGAGATAACACCCATGTGTCTTTAAAACCTCCTCCCTGTGACGAATTGACAATAAAGGAATCCGGATTTCTGGAAAACCGGGTCAGGCCGCTCTTCCATACCTTCGTCTCTTTTCCGGACAGTACGAAGGCCCGTAGATCCGCCTTTCTTGGAACCGGCTCTCCCTTCTCCATAATATCCAGATCCTCAAAATCGATCACCTCCTGCGCAATAAACCGCCGGGGTTCCCGTTCCAGAAGTGCAAGAAACCGTTCTTTTTCCTCCGCCGTCATCCGGTCGGCAAATACCACGCCGTAGCCGCCCGCTTCCGCCACATCCTTCAGCACCAGACGGTCAAAATGTTCCAGGACAAACTGTTTGTCTTTTTCATAGAACGGAAGACAGGTGGGCGCGTTCTGAAGGATCGGCTCCTGATCCAGATAATAACGGATCATCTTCGGAACAAAATAATAAATTCCCTTGTCGTCCGCCGCCCCGTTGCCCGGAGCGTTCAGAAGCGCCACGTTTCCCTTCCGGTATACGTCAAAAATGTGCGGAATGCCGATCAGGGACTCCGGATTGAAATTCAGAGGATCCAGATATTCGTCGGAGATCCGCCGGTATACGGCTCCCACCTTTTCCTTTCTGCCGGAATAGTCTTCATAATACAGGCAGTCCCCGGACACCTTAAGCTCACTGCCGTTCACCAGCTTTGCCCCGGTCTGCTCCGCCAGATAAGAGTGCTCAAAATAGGCGGCGTTATAACGCCCCGGCGTCAGAATCACGTTGATCCCGCCGGCGCTGACCCCGTCCATGGTCTCTTTTAACAGCTTCGCATAATTGCGGTTGTCCTCCAGATGGTTTTTCTGATAGGTGGCCGGAGAGCAGCGCCGGCACAGCTCCCGGGCGATCATGGGATAGGACGCTCCGGAGGGGACTCTCAGGTTATCTTCCAGTATGTACCACGTCCCGTCTTTTCCCTTTACCAGATCGATTCCTGATATATGGGAATGGTGTTAGTCAAAAAATGGGTTGGTCGTCCTTATAAGTCCGTTTTTTTGGA
>CAJTXP010000073.1 GCA_910583615.1 uncultured Lachnospiraceae bacterium
AAATTTTGGTGAGCAGTATGGAATGGTCACTGGCATTTGTTTCACCAAGGAGCAGATAATCGGTGCTGATGTCAAGGGCGGAACATACCCGGATGATATTTTCCGGACGGAGCGCTTTTTTGCCGAGTTCTGCCGAGGAAACAGTCTGTGGAGTAATACCTGCTTTTTCTGCCAGTTCCTCCTGTGTCATGCGGAGCTGTTTCCTGCGGCTCAATATGCGGTTGCCGATCTGCCTTAATAAGTCATCCATTCCTTTGCCTCCTCGCTTGCTATGGACTAATTTTATCTGCTATGGCATAAATAATTAAGCGGTTATGGTTGATAAAACTCTTCCATGATATGTATAATGAGCAGTAAGGGTAAAAATATAAGGAAATGTGGAAAATATAACAGAAAAAGGAGAAGTGAAATGATAAATGATGTATGGATGAAAATTGCCCAGTTTCTGGGAACCTTAAACGGGGAGAATGTAAAGCGTGAAAGCTATGTGCGTACCCCGGAATATGAAGCGGCTCTGGAGGCATGGAGGGAAACGGAGCAGGAGTGGGAAGTGTTTCTGGAAACCCTGCCTGCAGGAGAGCAGGAGAAAGCAGAGGAAATGAAAGAGCGCCTGGAGGATTTTGCGTCTGCCCAGGAGAAGCGTGCTTACATTCAGGGTTATGCGGACTGCGTGCAGGCACTGTACCACATGGGGCTTCTGAAGAAAAATGAAGGGCTGAAATGGGCAGAGAAGATGGATGTTCAGTAGCAGTGAATTGGAAATTAAACCAAGTGTAGGGCTGGGGAATCAGTATTCTCCAGCCTTTCTAATTACAAGCATTTTCTTGGCTTTTTACTTGTCTTGCAGGGGAAAAACCGTATATCAAAAAATTTTTTGTCTAAAAAAAGTAAATCATATATAATACCTATAAAGAATGCCTGCAGTTAAGTATTGTTAAGATTCCTGTTAAAGACAGTTAAGATTATGAGTGATATGCTATAGTAAATAAAAAATTTGTATTTCGGCTGAAAGCAATACAGAAGGGATGGAATATATGGAAAGGAACACAAATGCTGTGATCAGCACAAACAAACTGTGTAAGAGCTACATGAATGGGGAAGTGCCCCAGCATGTGATCAAAAACATGGATATCCAGATATTTTATAAAGACTTTACTGTTTTTATGGGGCCTTCCGGTTCAGGAAAGTCAACTTTACTCCATATCCTGTCAGGGATGGACAGTGCAAGCATGGGGGAGGTTTACTTTAAGGACACCAACTTTTCTAAATATTCAGAAAGGCAGTTAGCGCAATTTCGGAAGAAAAACTGCGGCTTTGTTTTCCAGCAGGTCTGCCTGATCGGCAGCATGAGCCTCATGGACAACGTGCTGGTGAGCGGGCTGCTTGCGAACAGGAACAAAAAGCAGGTGGCAGAAAAGGGAAAGAAGCTTTTTGCGGAAGTTGGTCTTACCGAAAAAGAATGGGGGAAGTACCCTTCGCAGATATCAGGCGGACAGATGGGAAGGGCAGGCATTGTAAGGGCGCTGATCAACAATCCGGAGGTGGTATTTGCAGATGAACCTACAGGTGCGCTTGATTCCGCTTCCGGAAAGGCCGTACTGGATCTTCTGACAGAGTTTAACAGGAAAGGGCAGACTACTATCATGGTGACTCACGACCTGAAATCGGCACTGCGCGGAAACCGCATCCTTTATCTCAGGGACGGGCGGATAAACGGGGAATGCGCTTTAGGAGCTTACCAGGGCGAAGATGAACCGGTGTTGGAAGAAAGAAAAGAGAAGCTGTTCCACTTTCTCGAAGAAATGGGGTGGTAAGGATGTTTTTGCTGGTAAGGTCAAACTTAAAGAAAAGCAGGAAAACATCGTTTGCATTTTTTCTTTTGCTCATGGCAGCGATGCTCTTGTCCTACACTGGCAGCCAGTTGACGGAAGGCTTCCGCAGGCTGTATAAGGAAAAGGCAGCGGAGACAAACAGTGCAGATTTTGCAGCAGTCCTTCCGCGAAACTTCTGTGAAAGATACCAGGAAGAGATCGCAGGCTTCCGGCAGGCAGAGGAAGAAATACTTGTTATGGAAACGTCAGATGCCCTGCTGCTTCGGAACATGGATATCCAGGCCGGGAACGGGGAACCCGTAAACGGGAGCTGGATGATCCGGGATGCTGACAGAGAAGGAACCCTCTCATCCCTTAAGATTGTGGAATATATGGATCAGATGCCGGAAAACGGGATTTATGTGCCTTATGTGTGCAGGACGTTCTTTGGATTTGGACTTGGCGATATGCTTACAATCTCATCCGGGGAATGGGATGAGACATTTATCATTGCAGGCTTTACAGAGGATGTGCTTTTTGGGAGCAGGTCAAATATTGCCTTTGACCTTCCGCAAGCGTCTTTTCGCTCCCTGCAGGAAAAAACAGGGGCGGACTGTGACGCTGCGGTGGTCATGATAAAGACGGAAGGAAGTGTGAGTGGGCTGGCAAACAGGTTTTCAGAATTTGTAGCCGGGAGATCTGACGGGGAAATGTTCTATAATACCTCGGACATCAATTATGCCGAGGCCAGCCGGAGCAATAACCTCAATATTTATGTGGCAGTCATGAATGCAGCCTCTTTTATAGGGATCGCGGCCTGCTTCATGGTGATCTGGTTCCATATGCGGAACACACTGGATAAGGACTTGAAGGAGCTTGGGACATTGAAGGCAGTGGGCTACGGGGGAGGACAGATTGTAATGTCTTATGTACTGCAGTTTTTGTTCCTGGGGCTTGCTGGCGGCATGGCCGGCATTGGGCTCTCACAGTGCATCATGCCGGAGGTCATAAAAAATATAGCAACAGATATCGGTTTTGTATGGAACACGGCATTCCTGGGAAGGGCTGCCGGGAGGAACCTTCTGGCAGTCCTGCTGGTCATCGGGGCAGTAACCCTGTTCTTATCAAGGGGGATATTCAGGATAAGGCCGGTGGAAGCAATCCAGGAAAGGGGAAAAGTGCAGCCTTCCGGGAGAAAGGGCGGGATGACCATGGAGAGCTCGCCTTTTCCGGTAAATCTGTCCATTATATTTAAGATGATAAGTTCCGAGCGGATCAAGAGCATCCTCACAGGCGTTGTCATATCTGTGATCATGTGTGTTGCCGGGTTTGCCGTCATCTTATATGTAAGGCTGGTAAACGATAAGGGAGGGATGCTGCAGGTCACGGGCACGGAGGTCTATTCCGTAAATGTGCAGCCATCCAGACCGGAGGACGCAGCAGAGATAGCAAGGGAAATGGAAAGAGAGGGCGTCCGCAAGGTCATGCTGGCTGTTGAGCCGGGGAGTTCAAGGCTTCTGTGTGATAACGGGGTATATGCGGCACTGGGCGTATACAGCGATTATGGGGCACTGGAGAACCCTTCCCTTTATGCCGGGCGCTATCCGAAGCATGAAAATGAAACTGCCATTTCCGGGAACCTGGCGGAGGCGCTGGGGAAGGAGATCGGTGATACCATAGAAGTGTCCCAGATCTTTCAGGAGGCGGCAGGGGAAGGAACATTCCTGATCGTTGGTCTTACCCAGGGAACCTACACGGGAGGGATGGACATCTATCTTACCATGGAAGGGCTTAGTCTGGTCGATCCTGGGGCGCAGTGGCAGACGGTGCATATCTATCTGGAGGAGGGGATTGATGCGGAGGAATACTGCAGCAGGCTGGAGGAGAGGTTTCTGGACCGTATCTCTTATGCGGGGGGCTTTGAACGGGTATTCTACTCCCAGCTTGCTCCGATCATAAGCAGCGTGTCCGGCGTGGTATCCTTTATTATGGCGGTCATGTTCCTGCTGGTCATCATCATGGGCTATTTTGTGACCAATTCCATTTTGTTGACACATAAAAGGGATTTTGGGATAATGAAGGCGCTGGGATATTCCAACGGACAGATCATATCCCAGACGGTGGTTACATTCATGCTGTATATCGCGGGGGGCAGCCTGTTAGGGGGCATTGCTTTGTATTTTGGCTCCAATGCCGTGCTGGCAGGGCTGTTTCGCGGGATGGGGGTTTACCAGCTCACATTCCGTTTCCCGGCAGTCTGGATTGTTGTGCTTGTCCTGTGTATGGAAGCGGCAGGATGCCTGACAGCATTCCTTTCAGCATGGAGGGTCAGGAAAATTGTTCCCTGCAGTCTCATAAAGGCAGAGTAGGGTGGGAAGATTTGGACTATATGGCTGATAAGGAAGGAAACGGATAAATGGTATATGATTGTCTGATGATAGAGGATGAGGCACCGCTGGCGGAAAACACCTGTAAATATTTGAACCTTTCAGGGGTAGACGCGGCGGCAGTATCCGGGGTGGAGGGATATCATGAATTTATAAAGGGAAATACCGCCCGAATGATCCTGCTGGACATCAACCTGGAGGATGGATGCGGGTATAACCTATGCAGACAGATACGGGAGGAGACACAGGTTCCCATTATCTTTGTAAGCTGCCAGACGGAAGAAGAGAGCATCCTGCTGGGGCTGAATGTGGGCGGCGATGATTTCATCTGCAAACCCTATTCCCTTCCCATCCTTTTGGCGAAAGTAAAAGCCGTGCTGAGGAGGTGTTCCGCCGGGGATGACAGGATCATTTCTTTTGGGGAATGCCAGGTGAATATGGAAGAAGAAACGCTGTTAAGAAAAGGGCAGCCTGTCCTGTTAAAAAGGATGGAGATGAAGCTGTTGCTTTATCTTGTCCGCAACAGGAACCGGCTGGTGGAGAAGGAGGAGCTTTTCAGGGAAGTGTGGCAGGAGGCTTATGTGGGGGATGGGACGCTGAATGTCCACATCAGGAAGCTGCGGGAGAAAGTGGAGGAAAATCCGTCCAGCCCGGCCTACATCATTACGGAATACGGAAAGGGCTATATGTTCCGTCTGGCAAAGGAGAACTAAATGAAGCGCTTTATTGCTGTCACCATCAGCCTGTACCTGGCTGCCTGCATCTCTTTGTGCTGTATTTTTGCAGCCGGCCCGCAGGATAAAATAAACAATACCGAGGCAAATGATATCATATTCACTGTCAGGAAATACTGGCCGGATGCAGAGCGTGCGGTCAGCATGATGCAGGGATATGGCACGGATTATCTTGTGACCGATGCGGAAGGAAGGACGGTGGCGGCATCCAGTTCAGGTCTCAATACGGATTATGTGTATGACTTCATCCATAAGGATTATAGTGTTGATATTTTGGAGGATGGGAAGGTACTGGGCAGGATCATCTTTATCAATAACGGGGAGGATGATCTTAAAAGGAAAGTCGGAACCTGGGCATTGGCGTTCCTTGCCATATTTCTGCTGAAAGACATCCTTGCTGTTTTCTATTTATGGAAGCACATATTTGATCCGGTAAAGAGGATGAATGATTTTGCCGGACAGATAGCCAGGGGCAACCTGGATATTCCGGTGGACTGCAGTGCATCCTTTGGGGCTTTTTCGGAGAGTTTTGACATTATGAGGGAAGAACTGCTCTATGCGAGAAAAGGGGAGCAGGAGGCAGATAAGCGGCGGCGTGAAGTGGTTGCTTCCATCAGCCATGACATTAAGAACCCCATGGCTTCCATTCAGGCGATTGCCGAGTACCAGTCCCTTACGACAGGTTCTGAAGAACTCCGCCGGGAATTTGAGACGATCATGCAGAAAACGAACCAGATAAACGGGATGATCCATAATCTCCACACAAGTATGCTGGATGAGCTGGAAAGGCTGGAGGTAAGACCGAAGGTGCTGGGAAGCTCTGCCATAGGGGAAGCACTGCGGCAGGCAGATTTCAGGAAACGGATAAAGGATTTTGAGATACCGGAGTGCCTTGTCATGGCCGATCAGGTACGGTTTATGCAGGTAGCGGACAACATCATCTCCAACAGCTACAAATATGCGGATACGCAGATAGAAGTCTGTTTCTGGTTTGAGGATGAATGCCTTTGCATCAGCATTAAGGACTTTGGGAAAGGTGTAAAGAAGGATGAGGAAATCTTCCTGACACAGAAATATTTCAGGGGGCAGAATGCAAAAGAAAAAGAAGGCTCCGGAATGGGTATGTATATTGCGGAGTACCTTGTAAAAGGCATGGGAGGACGGCTGCTCTGCCGTTCTGAGGAAAACGCGTGGTTTGAAGTGAGGATATGGCTGGCTTTGGCTGCCTGAAACATATCTTATAGACAGCCTCGTGCCAGGCATGGGGAAAGGAGGCAGAAATGGGGATATTGGAAAAAGAGATAAAGAAGGTCTTTGCGGTCGTTGTACTGGTGATAGTATCAGTTACCGTGAGCGGCTGTGTTTATGCAGATAATAAGAGCTGGGGTGACATGACTTATGAGGAGAAGCAGGAAGTAAAGCAGGAATATGCAGAGATAAAAGAGGAGCTGGAAGAAGAATTTTCCGGTGACAGTATTGAGGACGGATTGGCATCCTATATTCTTGATGCAGCAGGCGCGGTCATTGAAAATGCGGATTAGGATGATCCATATGGTGGCATTGCCTTATGGGGCTGGGGATTGCGGTTCTTCAGTCCCCTTTTCAGCTTTATCATCATAAAATTTTAAGCCTGTCTGAAAAATTTCATTTTCCACGATTTTCTAAGTGTTAAAAACCAGCAGTTGCAAAAAGCCGAAAAAGTATAAAGGATATGAAAGAAATGTCTTTCCATGTCCTTTTTTTAAGCAAAATTTGCAAATTTGGAGAGTGTGTTAGCCGCCAGCTTTTTGCTATTTATCTTCCCCGTCAATCAGATAGGCATAGCTGACGCCCAGCACCTCCGATAAAGCCCGCAGTTCAATATCCGTCACATACCTTTTGTTGGTCTCAATGCGTGTGATCACGTTCTTGTCCATGTCATATCCGGCAAGCTGAAGCTTATGGGCAAGATCCCTTTGCGAGAGGTTCTGCTGTCTCCTGAGTTCTATGAGCCGGCTGCTGACCAGATTCTTTTCTCCTGATGATCCTGTTGGTTTTGGCATAGTATCCTCCATTAGTGTCGAAATGTGTCGAGAAGTTTGTCTCACTTTTTGCACCACTACTATTGATTTTAGTAGCATTCCATATTAAAATCGGTTGTAAAAGTGAGACAAAAGGAGGATGCATTATGCAGAAGGAACAGATTTTTGAGAAGATGAACGGATTTCTGGCAGAGGGATCACATTCCCTGCCGGAGCAGGCTGGCATTGAGGATGAATTTGCCGAGGGGAAAGAATGCTGCCTTTTGTATGAAGGTGTGTACCAGGCAGGACGTAATCTGTGCGAACGTCTGGGAGAAGATGAGGATGAAGATGTGGAGACTATCCTGAACGGCATGGAGAGGATTACCAAGTTGCTTGCCATGAAGATGTATGAATATGGGAGATGTGGGCGTGGAGCCAGATTTTTTGGGCAGTGATGGCAGATGTAGGTTAGGATTTGCAAGACAGGATAAAAGAGCAATAACTCTGGCATCCAAAGGTGTTCCGGCAGATACGGACACGGAAAGCCGGGAAATCCCGTAAATCCGCCACTTTCGGCACTACATAGGTTCCAAAGTTACATTATTTCTGTTGCAAACATTTGTTCTGCCTGGTAGTTTATACTCGTAGGCAAAAGTCGGTTATTATCACGGAAACCTGATGGGAGCTTTCGTGATAATATAAGGGTTTCCGTGATAGTATGCAGAGTTTCCGTGTTTGTATATGAGTAAAGCGGTAAAAACATAATGGTTAAATGATAAACGAGGATAGGGCTGTTTCGGCAGTCCTTTTGTGCTTTCAATTCCTGAAAAATAGTCGTTTTGTGCTACCGAGCGAAAAATAGAAAAATTTTATGGTATAATGTTCCTATATTATGTTATGTGAAATATGGAGGAAAGCTATGAAAATAAAAATGAAAATTGCCCTTATGCTTATCTGTACTCTTTTTTTGTCAGCTTGTTCTGGTCAAAAAGCTATTGAGTGGAATGGAGAAGTGGAATATTATCACCTCACGATGGTATATGACGAAACAAATATGTACGAAACGGCTGGGCAAGTAGATTACATTTTTATCGGAACAGTTGATGAAGTTCTTGACAAGGTGGTAGATTATAATACCTCTAACAGCATGGATGCTTACAGCCGATATGCAATTACAGTTGAAGAAAATTTAAAAGGCGAACTGACAAAGAATATAGAATGCTATCGGCATGGAGGATATTTAAGAGATGGTACTTTATTATATCCACGGTCTGACCGTATTGAGAATACAAGGGATATTCCGCAAGAAGGAAAAACATATATATTTATGGCATATGGACAGCCAGACGGAGAACTGATTTTAGAAGAGTTTTCTGGTGATATAGAATATACAGACGAAGGTCTGAAAGAGATGTATATAGACTATATTGAAAATGAGATTCCAAAGGAGCAGGAGGGGTTTATTTCAAAATATGATGTAGATTATAGCAATTAAGTATGAAAGACATTCGGGATGGGGAGCAGGTACTGAATCGCCTGTGCAATTATGGAGCATTTTGATAATCCCAAAATGGCTTGTGAGGCTTATCGGCAAAGTACAGAAAATCTGAAATCCTTTATGCAGCGCCAGTGGAGCCTTGTGGGTGGGATGGCTGGCACGTTCAGGGAGATGGGAAGATAAATTCTGCAAAATCAAATGATTTCACATATCTTCCACATTGATATGGTAAACTCAGAATATCAGGAGGTGCTTATATGGCGGCATTGCTTATTGTGGAAGATGACAGAAAAACAAACGAGGCAATATGTGAATACCTAAGAGCGGCAGGACATGACATCATTCCCGCTTATGATGGTGCGGAAGGTTTGCAGATATTTGGCAGAGGTGATATTGACCTTGTTGTATTGGATATCATGCTCCCCAAAGTGTCGGGGCTTTCCATCCTGCATGAGATACGGCAGAAAAGTTCAGTGCCCATCCTCATGCTTACGGCGCTTGAAGATGAATATACGCAGGTGGCGAGTTTTGATGGACAGGCGGATGATTACATCACAAAGCCTTTTTCCATGATTTTGTTGGGGCGGCGCATCACGGCTCTTTTACGGCGGTGCGGAAAAGGCGAGGTATCCGACATCATGACTTTTGGGGATGTTACGGTTAATTTCTCCGGCTATACAGCAAAGGATAAAAACGGCAGGATTGACATTACCCCGAAGGAGATAGACCTGCTAAAACTGCTTGTGGAGCATAAAGGGCTGGTGCTTACCCGTTCACAGATACTGGATGACCTGTGGGGGAACAGCTATCCGATCATTGACCGGACGGTTGATACCTACATTAAAAACCTGCGGAAGAAGCTCCGGCTTGACTGTATTGTCACCGTCAAAGGCATAGGATACAAATACGAGGTGGGGCAATGAAAAAGATGAAGTTATTCCCTAAAACCTTCTTTTATACATTAGGGCTGATGCTCTTTATTGTCGGGATAGCCCACTTGCTGCTCTATTTATTTACGAAACCGGAATGGCTTGTAATCTCAGTCAGCCCTCACGATGAATTGTCCCTCCACACAAGTTTGAATGTGACAGACTATGTTACGCAGACTGTCCTGAGAGCCCTGCCACTATCCCTGATCTGCTGTGTGATTATTTCCATATCCTGTTCCTTTGTATTTTCACGGAAAATCACGGTTCCAATTAAGCAGATCGGGGCGGTGACGGAGCAGATGGCACGGATGGAAAGGGATGCTGCCTGCAAAATCAGTTCAAAAGATGAAATAGGCATACTGGCAGACAATATCAACCATTTATACCAAAGCCTGCTGTCGGCTATCGAGAGCCTTGAGATCGAGAAACAGCGTGTAAGCGAGAGCGAAAGGTCAAAGGCTGATTTCCTGCGGGCGGCTTCCCATGAATTGAAGACGCCGGTCACTGCGCTGAATGCCACGCTGGAGAATATGATACTCGGTGTCGGGAAATATAAGGATTATGACACTTACCTGCCGGAGTGCAGGGAAATGACAGGACGCCTCGCAGATATGATACATGATATCCTCGAAACCTCGAAAGCAGGGATGTCAGCAGAAAACGAGGAAGCCGTGGAAACTGACCTGTCAGAAATGCTTTCTTCAATGTGTGAGCCGTATATGCTGATTGCCAGAACAAAGGGGATCGACTTCTGCCTGGAATTGCCGGACAGCTTTGAAGCGGTACTGCCGCCTCAGATGTTTGGAAAAGCAGTGTCAAATATCCTTGCCAACGCCGTGGCATACACAGAACCGGGAAGAACAGTTTCCGTATATTTTGACAGGCGCGATATCCTTATAGAAAACGAGTGTGTCCCTATACCCAAAGAAACGCTGCGGCATATATTTGAGCCGTTTTACCGTCCTGACTTTGCAAGAGACCGCGACAAGGGCGGGAATGGGCTTGGACTGTATATTGTGGATACATTATTAAAGACAATGAACATTTTTTACTCCTTCTGCCCGATGGAAGAACCGCAGGGTATGAGATTTATCATCCATTTATAAATATGTGGAAAGCTCCCCAATAAACCGGGGAGTTTTTCTTGTCCTCAGACGAAGCACGGATTTTTCTGAGAGGCATTCTTTGGCGCAGTATAAAATTTTTTCTTTTCTTTCATACTGGTTCCACATTGGGAAGTTATGATACCACTGTCAGACAGATTAACATCAGAAAACGGAGGTATTCATAATGAAAGCTATCAGACGGGCGTATCTTTACGTCATACGGAAAAAGGGGAAAAGCGTACTGATCTTCTTCATTCTCCTTACTATGGCAACTTTTGTATTGACAGGGCTTTCCATCCAAAAGGCATCACAGGAAGCGCAAAAAAATCTGAGGGAGGCTTTAGGCGGCGAGTTCTGCATTACGGTTGAACTTTCAGAAAGCAATCCATATTTCAGGATGGATGATGACGGGGAGGGTGGATTTGAACTGTACACAGAGCTTCCCATTACGGAGGATTTGATAAATGCCGTTATGGAAACAGAAGGAATAGAAAAGTACGATGCATCGGCACAGACTCTTGTATCCACAAACATGGCTGTATTTCCCGGCAATGTTCCCTTAAAAGGTGACCTTAATCAAAAGGTGTATGCACGGACTGTCGCAGGCACCGAAAACAACAGTTTTTTCCAATCAGGGATCATGGAACTGACCGAGGGAGACCATATTGCGGGGAAAGTATACAATGCGGCGGTCATCAGCAGGGATCTGGCGGATTTGAACAATTTGAAAATAGGTGATGTTATTTCTTTACAGGCTGATAAGGAGACGGAAGTCAGGGTCATTGGTATCTATGAAATCCGAAAGCCTGATCCGGCATTTGCGAGCATTGCAACTTATGAAAAACTGGAAAACCAGATTTTTATAGATACAGCAGCGCTTCACGATTTATTTGGAGATAAGACGGTGGGGTTTTTTGAGGTAGCATTTATGGTGAACGATCCGGCACGGCTTGACGGCATCATGTCAGAGGTGGAAAGTTTGTCTGATATCGACTGGCGTGCTTTTCAGGTTACGGCGGATAACCAGACTTATCTGGATGCCGCTGCCCCTTTGCAGAAACTGCAGGCACTGGTGTCATCCATCATCTGGGTGATCGTACTGGTAAGTGCAGTCATCCTTTCACTGGTACTTATCATGTGGGGGAGAAGCCGCATACACGAGACAGGCGTATTCCTTTCCCTTGGCATTGGAAAGGCGGGGATCATAGGGCAGTACCTTGCAGAAGTTTTGATGATTGCGGCGCTTGCTTTTGGATGCTCCTATTTTACGGGCAATACAGTTGCAGGCAGGATTGCTGATGGATTGCTGCAGCAGGACATTCTAGCCAAGGAAGGACAGTTAAATGATGATGTGGCCTTTGATGTAAAGGAAGGGTATGGAGATGATGTCATGGTCAGCATAAAGGATGACTCTGCTCTGCCTGATGTGCCTTCCGGTCAGGATACCGCCCCGGAAGTGGAAGTTTCGATAGACGGGGCAGAGGCAGATACGAAGCAGATCAGTGTTACTATTGGGTTTTACAATATGCTGCAGCTCTACTTTATAGGTATTGCCGTTATCGTTCTTTCAGTAGGTGTTTCCTCAATGTCGGTAATGCGTTTGAAACCCCGTGAAATCTTATCGAAAATGAGCTGAAGAAAAGGAGGGTTATAAAATGGCTGTTTTGGAAATGAAAGAGATATTCTATGCCTATGAGAAAGGCAGGCCGGTATTGTCAAACGTAAATACTCAATTTGATGCAGGGAAAATGTATGCCATCCTTGGGCCATCCGGTTCCGGCAAGACAACGCTGCTGTCACTGATCGGTGGGCTGGATACCCCACAAAAAGGTGAAATCCTCTTTGAGGGTGGAAATATTTCACAGTGCGGGCTTGCCTATCATAGGAGAAATCATGTCTCACTGATATTTCAAAGCTATAACCTCATTGATTATATGACGCCGATTGAAAATGTGGCATTGACAGCGAAAAAGGATGTCCTGCCTATGCTGCTACGGCTTGGACTGACATCCGGGGAAGCAAAGCGCAATGTGATGAAGCTGTCTGGCGGGCAACAGCAGAGAGTAGCAATCGCCCGCGCCCTGGCCTCTGATACCCCTGTCATTTTAGCGGATGAACCGACAGGGAACCTTGACGAGGATACGGCGGGAAAAATCATGGGAATATTGAAGGAAAGCGCACATGGACTGAATAAATGCGTGATAGTTGTAACACATTCAAATGAACTGGCGGCACAGGCGGATGTTGTTTTGAGCTTAAAGCGTGGCAGCCTTCATACTGTATAGATACGAAAGACAAACCGCCGCACTATGGCCTTCATCCGCCATATGTGGCGGTCCGCTTTTTCCCAGGCCGGGCGGCCTGATAACAGAAATCACTTGGAAAGCGGGGAATTTGTATCTGCAAAATGAACCAGTTCCCATGCACTATTTCTCATACGGGTTCTGCCAGTCGGGGCAGAGGTATGTCTCGCTCCATGCCATCATGGTCTGCAGGACGGGGATGAAGCTCTCCCCAAACTCGGTAAGTGAGTATTCCACTTTCGGCGGGATTTCCCTGTAAATCTCCCGATGGAGGAAACCGTCACTTTCCAATTCCCGGAGTTGCTTTGTGAGTGTGGACTGTGTGATGCCGTCAAGGCGGCGCATCAGTTCTCCGAACCGCTGGACTTTGTAAAAGGATACATACCATAGAATTAGGATTTTCCATTTGCCGCCGATCACGGACTGGAGCCTGCTCATAGGGACGCAGCGGGCAATGGTTTCCTCGTTGTTGAATTTGTTTTCAGCCATTTCATTCCACCTCTTTCCCCATGAGTATATCCCGGCAGTGGAAAAAAATCAAGATACGGTTATTTTTGACAGATAGTATACTTTTTATCAAAAGTACGAAAAAGTGTACTACCGACTAAAAAAGACAGTACTTGATTTCATGGAGTTTTAGAGGTAATTTAGTGCAAAAGAGGAAAGACTTAAGGAGGAATGAATGATGCACTATACAGGAACCATATGGAGGCCGCCCTATGA
>CAJTXP010000074.1 GCA_910583615.1 uncultured Lachnospiraceae bacterium
ATAGCTTGTTTCAGTGCGCCATTTATTGGCTGTCCTCTAGTTTCTTTCACACTATCTCCCTGACAATACCCTTATGGTTTCCTGTAAAGAATGTAAGACGGCATATTCCGTATCAATCAGAGTGCCGTCAATGTCAAATACGATATGCTTATATTTCATGCAACCGCCTTTCTCTGTCTGTATTAAAATAACGTATCACCTGGCATGGATTCCCTGCCGCAACACAATTGGGTGGGACAGGGCGGTTTACAACACTTGGGCTACATACCGGGAATGGTCTGCCCATGCCCCCGGATTGGATTCTGACGCTTCTTTTAATGCCAGTTCTGCGGTCTGAATGTTTAGCTCCATGTTTTAACTCCTTCCAAAAAAGCGGGGCTGACAGAGTAACCGTCCTGTATCTTTTCTTCTCCATTGATGTTCAGTTTTACCACTTTGCATTCACTTCCTGTAAACAGCGGATTTACTTTACAGGTATCATTATAATGCAGACGGCGTAGGAAAAACAGTTCATTTCTGCCCTTATCTATCAAGATTCTGCCATTTCTTTCGGTATTCGGTGGGTGAACAATGTGCATATTCCCGAAAAACTTTTCCAAAATAACTGCTGCTTCCCAAACCGCAGTCATGGCTGATTACGGTAACAGGTTCCTGCCCCTTTGCCAACCTCTGACAGGCGGCCTGCAGGCGGTAAGTCTTTATATACTCTACAGGCGTCATGTGCAGACAGTCATGGAATACTCGATAGCACTCCCTTTCGCTCAGGTATGCCGCCGCCGCAAGTTCCGGGATCGATATTTTCTCACCGTAATGTTCATGAATGTATATCATCATCAGCTTTATTTTATCGTTGCTTTTGTTATGTTCCCCTTTCTTTTCACGCATGGGGCGGGACAGTTCAAAAAGCATCAGCCATATTTCCGTCAGGGCTTCCCGCAGTTTTATTTCATACCCAAATTCATCACTGGACAAACGAAATGATGCGGCAATCAGTTTCAAAATTCTTTCTTCTGCCGCATTGCCCGGAAAAAGAGGGATTAACTCAATCTGCGGGGCTGTTATGACAGGCGTGATATATTTTTGCTCAATCCTGCTTCCCTGTTCCCCTGCAAGCAGGGAAACGTCAAAAATATGAAGCAGCTGTATATTCTGTTCTCTCTGTGAGATTGCCTTTGTCATATGGAGCACATTGGAATTTACCATGCCGCCGCTGCCGGTCGGAAACAATCGTTTTCCTCCCGGCGTATCATATTCAATGCTGCCGCTTTCCATGTAAAAAAGCTCCACCGTCTTGTGCCAGTGCCACGGCACATAACGGCCTGTATACTTGTCAAGTTCTGCCCTCGAAGCGATGTATGGAAACTCTTTTTCATAATCGGGAAGCAGTTCTTCCCTGGTTCCCGTATAAAATTCAATGTTATGGATATTTTTCATGTCTGTTCACCTGCACATCTGCGATTTTGCCTGTTTTATGAATTAAATATACTGGAATCGCTTTGTGATTGTCAATCAATACAGCGTGTTCTTTGCTGCAAAAGAAAAAGACAGGAATGAGAGGGAGTCCACAGCCGGTTATGCGCATTTCCACAATGCCTGTCTTTTGTTCAAAAAAAACAGGGTGACGAAGCTCTGGAACCCGTCATCCTGTTCATGAAAACTGACTTTGCGGTTTTTGCTGTTTCTAAAATATCCCCAGACACTTTCCGGCCCAGTAGACCAGCCCCAGCACCCAGCTGGTAAAGATTCCGTACAGGATCACCGGCCCGGCGATGGTGAAGATTTTGCTGCCGATTCCGAAGACCTGGCCTTCCTTCTTGTATTCGATGGCGGGGGCCGCCACGCCGTTGGCAAAGCCGGTGATGGGTACCAGCGCGCCGGCGCCGCCCCATTTGGCGATGGAAGGATAGATGTTGAGCCCGGTCAGCAGGATGCTTAAAAAGACCAGGAGGATGGAACACCAGGCTCCGGCGGTATCCTGATCCATGCCCATCTGAGCGCCCGTGTTGCGGATGATCTGGCCGATCAGGCAGATGACGCCGCCGGTGACAAAGGCTTTGAACATTTCATAAGGAAGGTTGTGAGTCGGCGTGACCTGTTTGACGTAGTCGTTATACTGTTGTTTCTGCTCTTCATTTGCGTTCATAAAAATATGCTCCTTTTTGTGAGGATTTGATTTCAAAATGTTTCCGCAGATGTGTGCATCTGCGGCAAAACTGCGTTTTTCTTATGGTTTCCATGAAGAATCATTTTATACGGCACTTGTACATGCAGGTTTTTGTAAAGGACTGGAACAAAAAGAACGGGACGCATATTTTTGCAGAGGACAGGAACACTAGCATTGAAAAGAATGCGGCATCTGTAACGCGGACAGGAACACTGACATTGAAAAAGGATACAGCATTTGTAACGCGGACAGGAAAAGATGGCAGTTTCATCGTATTTTACAGGAAAAGGAGTACAAAATATGAATCAGATAAAAGGACGCGCAAGTATTGAATATGAAGCGCCGCCGAAGATCATCGGCGCGGCTTCCATCGTGGGAAGCAAGGAGGGAGACGGGCCGCTGGGGCATCTGTTCGACTGTATTGAAGCGGACCCGAAATTTGGAAAAAATACGTGGGAGGAGGCGGAGAGCGAACTGCAGCTTCGGACCGCACGAAAAGCCATGGAAAAGGCAGGCGTAAACGAGGAGCAGGTGCGTTACCTCTTTGCCGGCGATCTGCTGGCCCAGGGGATCGCCACCTCCTATGGGCTGATGGAGCTGCAGATTCCGCTGTTCGGGCTGTACGGGGCGTGCTCCACGTGCGGAGAGAGCTTAAGCCTTGCTTCCATGGCTGTAAACGCCGGCTATACGGACTGCGTCATGGCCGTGACGTCCAGTCATTTTGCCAGCGCGGAAAAGGAGTTTCGATTTCCCCTGGAATATGCCGGGCAGCGTCCCCTGTCAACTACCTGGACCGTTACGGGATCCGGTGCCTTCGTATTGTCCGCCGGTGAATCTGCCCTCGCCAAAGGGACCTCTGTATGCGTCGCCGGGATCACCACGGGTAAAGTGGTGGACTATGGGGTGAAGGATTCCATGCATATGGGAGCGGCCATGGCGCCGGCGGCGGCGGATACCATCTACCAGCATCTTGGAGATTTTGGGAGAAAGGTGGATGATTATGACCGGATCATCACCGGAGATCTGGGCAGCATCGGCCAGACCATTTTGAAGGACCTTATGCGGGAGCGGGGGATCGAGCTTGGAGAGATCCATGAGGACTGCGGCATGCTCATCTACGACCCGGATACCCAGGACACCCACGCGGGAGGTTCCGGCTGCGGGTGCGCGGCGGCGACGCTGGCGGCCTACATCCTGCCGAAGCTTGAACGGGGGGAATGGAAACGGGTGCTTCTGGTGCCCACGGGAGCCCTTCTGTCCAAGGTCAGCTTCAACGAAGGCCAGTCCATCCCGGGAATCGCCCATGGGGTGGTGCTGGAGCACTGCTGACGGAAGTACAGCCAGGATATGACAGAGCCCTGCCGGGATCCATATTCAGAAGAAAGATGGATCATGGCAGGGCGTTTATGCGGTGGGATTGGGTATCCCGCATAAGTTCCACATATGCCGGTTCAGACAATACAGCGGGATATTGACCAGCCAGTCTTCCTGGCGATAGTCGGACATGGAAGTCCGGGTTTTGATACGCGGTGTACCTTATGAATCAGTCCGCAGTCTGTGAGCCATTGAATCGCCAGTTCAAAATCCTTTGCTCTGGCGCCTTTCTGAATCTGTCCATAGATAAATTTTTTGTTCTCTTTGGCAAGCTGTCCGGGGATGGAGTTCCATACCTGATTTAGTCTTGTCACCATTTTTCCGTCTGCATGTTTGGAAAAATCCTGCTGATAATAATCAAGCAGCATTCTTTGAAGATCTCTGACCCGGCGATAGTCTTTATTTTCCATGAAATCGGAAACGACCTCCGGCATGCCGCCAACATAATAATATTGCCGCAGATAATCGATGTATTTTTCCTTCATGGCAGTGACCAGAGAGCGGCACAAAGACAATCTGACCTATGTTCTATACTCTAATGAATGTTGTTTCTCCTCTTCCCGGTCATATCCAGCACCTTCATTTTCAATACGGTTGTTACCTTCATCATTTTGGTATTAAATTCAAAATCTTCCGCATGATACTGGTTCATTAATATTTTCAGCGCTCTGAATTTATCTTCTTCCGGAACAAATTCGATTGTGCCATGGCCGATCACGCTGGCATATCCCATGGTGCAGCTCATTCTTTCCTCATACAGTATAAAATTGTGTTCGCAGTCCATCTCAAAAGTCGCCCGGTTGTCTTTTCGGATCAGATCCAGTTTCCTGCCTTCCGCCGCGCAGTGAAAGTAGAGATACAACTGTCCGTCTTCGATATTCATACCAAAATTCATGGGAACAACATAAGGAAAGCCCTCGTCGTTCAGTGCGACCACGCAGGAATCGCATTCCTTCATAATGCGAATCATCTCGTCAAAATCGGTAATCTCTCTGTCTTTTCTTCTCATTGTTCTGAGCCTCCTGATGGTGAATTATATATTATGTCAAAAAACTATAGCATTTTTCCCGATCATATGCAAGCAGGCCGGCAGGCCGGATTACGAATCAAAAATCCGTACAACGAATGGGACAGGAACCTTACCGATGCTGTCAAATAGATCATACTTTTGCGGCGGTTTTCCATTGTGGAAAATGGAAGACTCGTGTATACTGACAGTAACACGACAGGGATGGAGGATGACGCGTTACTTTAATACAGAAGGAATCTGCAGCCCAAAGAAGCATTACATGGTGTGTCTGAACGACAGGCTGAAGCAGATCAAAGAAAAGTATGTGGACCGGGGAAAATATTTTGTCATCAACAGGGGCAGACAGTATGGCAAGACGACGACGCTCCGTGCGCTGGCAGAATATTTAAGGGATGACTACGTGGTCATTTCCCTGGATTTTCAGATGCTGAGCACGGCGAATTTCGCAGATGAACGGGTCTTTGCGGCAAAATTTACCGGGCTGATCCAGCGGACGCTTTCCAGAGACGGCGAATGGAGGGACGTCATAGACAGGAAGGCTTTTGAAAAACTGACTGCCATGAAGGAGGAAGAGGACCTTACCATGGATGTCATGTTTGAGGGATGCAGCGAGATGTGTGAAACGTCAAAAAAGCCGGTCGTTCTGATGATCGATGAGGTGGACAGCGCGTCCAATTATCAGGTGTTTATCGATTTTCTTGCGATGCTTCGGGGATATTATCTGAGCAGAGAATATAATCCGATCTTTCATTCGGTGATCCTTGCGGGCGTGTATGATATCAAGAACCTGAAATCAAAGATCCGTCCGGACTCGGAGCATCAATATAACAGTCCATGGAATATTGCGGCTGATTTTGATGTTGTTATGAGTTTTTCGGCAGGCCAGATCCGGGATATGCTGACGGAATATGAGACGGACCATCATACAGGGATGGACACGGAGGCCGTCGCTGAGACCATATACCAGTATACGTCGGGATATCCTTATCTGGTATCCGCCGTCTGTAAGATTATGGATGAGAAGCTTACGGTTCCGGATCCGCTGCCGGACTGTAAGAGCATCTGGACGGCGCAGGGCGTCGAGGAGGCTGTCAGAATCATACTGAGTTCCAGAACCACGCTGTTTGACAGTATGATCAAACATATCGACGAATATCCGGAACTGAAGAAGCTGCTGCATCTCATGCTGTTCCAGGGTGAGCAGGTGGCGTATAATGCAGACAATCGTATCATAGATCTGGCGCAGATGTTTGGATATGTAAAACGAAACGGTACGTATATCCATGTGGCAAACCGTGTTTTCGAGACGCGGCTGTACAATCTTTTTCTGTCCGAAGAAGAATTTTCAAATGCTATGAGTACAATGGCAAGGCAGGACAAAAATCCTGACGGAGGCGCTGATGGCGTTGCCTGAAAAATTCTTCCGCTTTTTCCAGCGGCTGTTTTCACTGTCTCCGCGCTGAGCCCTGACTCTGGGGTCAAAGAGGAGAAAAGAGGGAGAAACCATGCAGCAGACAAACAGTATTATCCGGGCATTTACCCTGCTGGAGATTCTGAAAAAAGAAAGCGACGAAACACATAAGCTGTCGCAGAAGCAGCTTTTGGCGCTGCTGCAGAAGCGGGACGGGAGCTGCACGGAGAAGACTCTGCGTACGGATCTTCGGAATCTGATGGGGATTCTGAATCCGCCGTCCTCAGAGTACGAGGACCGGAAAGAGGATTTTCGCATCATTTATGACGGTATAGAAGAAGAAAGGGGCCGCATGACCGGCATACGGTACATACATGAATTTTCCAATGACGATCTGGAGCTTTTGCTGGAACTGGTGCAGACCTGTACGGAAATCGGCGACGAGGAGCGCGGAAAGATCATCGGGAACCTGAAGAAGCTTGGCAGCGGGAATTACACCTACAATATGGAATCCATAAAAGGAATCCCGGAATATTCCACCATGAATACCGTCTGTCTGCGCCGGACTTTGCGGGCGGCGGGGGCGGCCATCCGGCAGAACCGCAGACTGTCTTTTGTGTTCAACAAATATGACCGGAACGGCCGGCTTGTCCCGGCGCGCGACGACAGATACGAGGTAAATCCGTATTATGTTGTAAAATACGGGGTCAGATATTATTTGCTGGCCAGTCACGAAGAGTCGGAAAAGATCTATATTTACAGGATGGACCTGATGACGGACGCAGAGCTTATGGAAGAGGAACGGACCAGTGTGCGCAGGATCAGGGAGCTGCGCCACTCAGACGCCATGGAATATATGGAGCGTCACCTTCACATGTACTATGACGAGCCGCGGACGGTGGTCATGAGGCTTCACCGGAGCGTCTATACCCGGTTCCACGACAGCTTTGGGGGAAATTATACGTTGGTACGGGCGGTGGATGAGGAACACGACGAGGTAAAGGTATTCTGCAGCGAGAATGCTATCGTAAACTGGGCCATCCAGAACAGTGAGGATGTGGAAATCCTCCGCCCGGAGTCTGCCAGAAAGAAGATACAGGAGAAAGCAGAAGCGCTTCTGCGGAAATATTCAAAAAAATCGTAAACGTTTTGGAGAACCTGCCTAAAGTTACCGGTTCCTGATGCTATAATAAAGACCATAAACGACGAAAACAGGAACCGGACAGAAAGGGCAGGTGCGTAAATGAAAGCAGTAGAGATCAAAAAAACAGTTTTGGAAGTGTATGCAGGGCTGGAGTCGGCGGAGAGAATGGGGAAGATGAGGCATTTTTGCGGAGAGAAAGAAACTTATCTGGAATATTTAAAACAGAAAATGCAGGGGACGCCTGGAGTTATTCTTTGCATGGATACACGGCCGGTAATGAACAGCCTGCAGGAATATGGGTGGAGGATCAGGCAGCTTCAGAACCGGTGTTGTATCTTCGCTCGGATCAGTTTGGATTTTCGGCTCCGAAAAAAGAAGGAAGCTGGGATGAGAGATATCCCTACGCGTCATTTTTAAACCTTGGCGGAGAAGAGGGCTTTGTGGCGGACTGCGTGTGGGATACGCGTACACTTGGGGGGAGTTTTCTCTGGCCGCTGATCGATGCGGCGCGCTGTGGGAAAAACGGGGAAAGCTGGAAGGTCTGGGACAGCAGATACAATATGCACCGCGGCGTTGGAAGCTATATGGAGGACAGCGTGGATTTGACCTTATATGAAATCAAATGCTTTTATGACCTGACGGAACAGCATCCGGACTGGAGCGATGAGATCCTCTGTGAAAAGCTCACAGACGCAGACTGTCTTCTTTTGAACTATGCAGATCATATGCAGATCTGTAAATGGCTGAGGCATTTTCAGGATTTTAAAGGGTATGTGGAATCCTTTTGCTTTCGGCCGTTTGTGAATGAACGGTATGAGATCGTGGATATTGCAGAAGCAAAACTGACATGGGAAGACGGGGACGAATACGGGTTTGAGTTGGACGTTCCTGTATTAAACGAAGAATCCGTAAGGAGTTACCGGGCTTCCAGAAGAATCAGGAGCAGTCAGGATGCGGAGAAACTCCGGCAGATACTGACAAATGTAAGAATTATGACGGTAAGAAGAACGAAACAGATGGAAAGCCTTGTAGAGGCGGTCGTCTGACCGCAGCGCCTATAGAGCTGCCGGTTTCTGAAAAAGGGTCGGTCCTATACATCCGATGTGATGAGCAGGGCTGGCCTTTTTTGCCTTTACCATATCAAAAAATCAACACGACATCACGTTTGTCGCACATGGAAAGGAAACTGTGGTATACTCGGTATATAAGAATTTTTGAACCTTGAAAATGGAAGAAACAGTGTATTTTGGCAGCCGTTGAAAAAACATGCGGAGGACAAAAGACATGGAAGAGAAAATGGATCGGATCGAAAGGCAGCTTCGGCTGTATGAGCTGGTGTGCAGTTATGCGGTCACGGACCTCAGAACCATAGAGGAAGCGTTTCCGGGCATCGGCAGACGGATGATCCAGAGAGACCTGAAGGATCTGAAGGACGCGGGACTGGTCAGCGTGAACTATGTAAAAAAAGCCCAGGGCTATGTAAAGGAAAAACAGAGGCCGGAGTTCAACGAGGAAACCGAACCCCGCAGAAAGGCGCATTTAAAAAGGCTGAACCGGATCGGAAGGCTGATGAGTGAGCTGTACAACGAAGACATTCCGCTGTGGGAGAAAAAGGACAACGAAGAGGACGGAGATGTCCGGGACTATGTGACGTCCAAAGATTCTTACAACGAACTGTTTCCGGGCCTGTCGGAGCGGACGAGGCAGAGGGACTTTGAAGTCCTTTGCAGGCTTGGGTATCAGGTCACCTATGATCACCGGGACCGCTGCTTCATCCAGGAGGAATTCAATATGGGCTGGATGGAAGCGCCGGAGGTGATCGACGACGATTACCTGAATGGAACCTGGTAGGGGAGCTGCGGAACTTTCAACACAGCAACAGACCGGAAAAGCCAGGGGGCTTTGCAGGGGAGTTGCGGAACTTCAAACACAGCAACGGACCGGAAAAGCCCCGGGAGGATTTGCAGACGCGCAGGCGGCTGAAAATGCTCCCAGACCAGGGGGCTTTGCAGGGGAGTTGCGGAACTTCAATAGGAGGAAAGATGGATAAAAATTTAACAAAGCAGGACAGAATCGCAGGGGGCTTTTACGGCCTCCTGATCGGGGACGCTTTGGGCGTACCCTATGAGTTTTACGAGGCGGAAAAGCTGCCGCCTTATGAGGAGATCGAGATGCTTCCGCCGGCAGGTTTTCGAAAAACCTATCCGAAGGTGGATGCGGGGACCTGGTCGGATGACGGCGCGCAGGCGCTCTGCCTGCTGGAAAGCCTCCTGAATCAGAAAGGTTTTTCGCTGGAAGATTTTTCAGACGCGCTGCTCTCCTGGTATGAGGATGGCGCGTGGGCCGTGGGCGGGGATGTATTTGACGTGGGGATCCAGACGGCTTACGCGCTGCGCGGATATAAGAACGAGTTGCTTCCGGAGGAGTGCGGGATGCTGAATCCCGACGGCAAGGGGAACGGCGCGCTGATGCGGGTGCTGCCGCTGGTGCTGTGGCACAGCGTACATGGAAGCACGGATAAGGAGCAGCGGACAAAAGAACTGGTGGAGGACGCCCATCGGCAGTGTCTGATTACCCATGGGCATGTGTGCAATCAGGTATGCTGTGCGCTGTATTGTCTTGCGGCGCAGGAGCTGATGGAAGGGGTGGAGGCCGCAGATGCCGTGGAAGCCGCGATTGCCGCGCTTCGAACAATCTATCAGGATCTGCCGGAATATGAGCAGGAGCTGGAGTGGGCGGTCCGGCCGGACCAGCCCTGGGAAGGGGCCGGGACCGGTTACGTGGTGGACTGCCTTCGCAGCGCCTTTATGATCCTCCTGCAGGCGTCCGGCTATGAGGACGGAGTGAAACGGGCGGTCCTGCTGGGAAACGATACGGATACCACCGCCTGCGTGGCGGGCGGACTTCTGGGAATCCGGTACGGCGTACAGGGAATTCCGGACCGGTGGATGTCCATGCTGCGGGAGCGGGAGAAGGCGGAGGCGCTGCTGAAACGCTGTCTGGAGAAAGCATAAGAGACCGCCCGGAAAACAACAGAGTTTGAAGCGCCGGGTGTATGCATGGGCAGGAACGAAGCCAGCAGAGTTTGAAACGCCGGGTGTACGAGTGGGTAGGAACGAAGCAGAAAGGAGAGAAACGGATGTTGGATGGATACGCATGAATCAGATCAGAAGAAATACGGGAATATCTGAGGGAAAATTATAAACTGTCGTTTAAAGAACGGATGCAGCTGATCCGCACGGCGCACCGTCCCATGGAGGAGAGGCTTCAGGCCCTTCGAATGCTGCAGAAGGAAGCCGTCACTCCCCGGAAAAAAGGGTTCGCCGCTCAGGTGATCCGGCTCTATGAGTTTATGCTGCGGGAGATTCGGGAATCCCGTCCGGGACAGTTCTATATCCGGAAGCTGCCCTGCCCTGCGGCGGGCAGGTGCGGCATGGCGCCCGGTCGGATCCTCGTCTATGCGTCTTACGAAGAAATGCTGGCGGACATTCCGGACGGGGACGTGTGGGAGTGCGGCGAAGAAGTGGAAAAGTGGGAGGTCGGAGAAAACGGAGTCCGGGAGCTCATTTCATTTGATCTGTATCCAATGGGTCAGAATGCATGCATTGCCAATACGTATCTGGATGACGACCGGTATGAGGAAGCCGGCGTCAGCAGGACAGTCATCGAGCAGGAGAACCGTTTTTATGGTGTCAATACAGGCTATCGTTATCGATATCCCTATCCGCTTCCTTTTTCCACCGGTGATCTGGTTCGGCTGGACGCGCCGATCTATGAGGAACCGCTGTACGGGGTGATGTACAGCGAGGATTACGGCGGCCAGTACGTGCATATGGGGATCATCTGCGAAGAGGAAGGAACGTGGATCTTTGATATGCTGGATCTGTCGGGGCTGGAGATCGAACTGTGTTCCTGCCTCAGGGCTATGGATTGGCTGCACCGTGCAAAGCCGGAAGAACTGCCGGAAGACCGGAAGATTCTGGGAGAACTGGCCGCGTATTTTACCGATCTGCGCCGCCGGGGGCCGGAAGCCATTGAGGAACCGTTCTTCCGGATCTTCGGACGCCACGGAAAAAAAAGCCGGGATATCCGACCGTTTCATGTGACGCCTGTGACGTTTCCGGAACTGATAAAAGCGCTGGAAGAGGATATGGAGCAGCATTTCCCAAAACAGGGAGAGATGCTATGATTTATGCCGTGTCAGATATTCATGGTTGCTATGAAAAATACGTACAGCTGTTGGAAATCATACGTTTCAGTGAGGAGGATACGCTGTACGTGCTGGGAGATGTGGTGGACAGGGGGTCCGGCTGAATCCGGGTTCTGCAGCATATGAAGGAGCATGGCAATATCCTGCCGCTTCGGGGAAACCACGATGTTCTGGCGGCTTCCCTGCTGCGCAGGCTCTCTGCCCCGGCGGGTCTGCACAGCAGGAAGCTTGTGGAGCTCTGTCAGCTGTGGTTTCAGGACGGCGGGCGGGAGACTTATGAAGCGTTTGCCGCTCTGAGTCAGGAAGAGCGGACCCGGATTCTGGAGTATCTGGACACGTTTTTCATCTATGAGGAGATTACCGTGAACGGCAGAAATTTTTTCCTGTCCCATACGGCGCCGGAAAAGGAGAAGATGCAGAACTTTGATTCCTGCCGTTGGGAGGATTTTGTAACGGGGAAACCGGACTATGAAGCAGTATATTTTGAAGACCGCTACCTTGTCACCGGGCATTCTCCCACGGGGCTTATCGAAGAAAGTTCCGTGGGAAGGATCTGGAAGAAGAACCGCCATATCGCCATCGACTGCGGCGCGGTGTTCGGGAATCCGCTGGGATGTATCTGTCTGGATACGCTGGAGGAATTTTATGCGGAAGGAGGATGACAGTTATGGGTTCGACAAGGGCGCACGGGACAGGCTCGAATCTGGCGCCGATGATTCCGCTGCTGATTTTGAGGCCTTTTGGAAGTCCTGTTTTTAACCCGTCAAACTTATGTCGCTGAATAAGAATTGGCTATGCTATACTGTGTTCATCAAAGACGTACCTTGACAATTTCATATGGAACTTTTGGTGAAAAGCGGAATGCTTGAGGAGACAGTGCATGAATTATTTGTTTGTGGCAGTGCAGAAAGAAGCGGAAAGAAGTGAGGAATTCGGCAGCAGAGAGGAGGCCCGAGAGTATTTTGAGAAACGCTTTGGAGAGGAGGCGACGGAGAAAAAGGAGCAGGGTTCGGGCTGTCGCCTGGAGGAGAGAGCTGACCTTCGGTGTCAGCCTGTCTTTGGGGAGACTTCCCTGATTCTTCGCCTTGTGGGAATTTTTCGTATTGGCAGCAGATACCGGGTAATCGAAGAACGGTATTACTGTTCCGGGTGGAAAGGTTTCGGAGAAGACGGGATTCTGGAAGTCAGAAAAAGGATACCGAAGACGGTGACGGCGAACAGCATAGCTCTGGAAGGGTGCACAGGAGGTTCAGTGAACCGATGAACCAAAGTCCAGCTAAGAAATGTCAATAGGTAAATTGAAAAATGTTTAAAAAATTTTT
>CAJTXP010000075.1 GCA_910583615.1 uncultured Lachnospiraceae bacterium
CAGCTATAAGAATTGCAACCTGTTCCCCTGATTCCTTACAACAATTGGAAACAGGGCTGAAAACCCTAAAACATCTGCTGAATAAGAATCAGCAGTATATTTCGCAAACTAATTTCATAATATAGTTACTTCAAGCGTGTCAAAACCGCCATCCAACGATCATGTCAATTCAAGATATTCCTTCGTATACTCTATAAACCGCTTGATCACCGGCGAGAGCGTCAGGTTCTTTTTCCAGACCAGCACACAGCCGCTCTCGATCTTTGGATCAAACGGCCGCATGCATAAGGTCTCCTGATTACAGGAAAAATCCATCACCAGCGCCATGCCTATGCCGCTCTCCACCATGACCGACTGGTTGTAATGGGAAATATTACAGGTCGATACGATGCAAAGCTTCTCCCGGTCGTAGCCGAACCAGTTTTCCAGCTGGTTCCGCACAGACTGACGCCTTGCCATGATCAGCGGAACGCCCGCCAGGTCCTCCGGCCTGATCTTCTCTCTCTTCGCCAGCCGGGAATCCCTGCGCATCAGCACCTGCCATTTTTCCCTCAAGGGCATCCTCACATAATGATATCTGCTGATCTCCACCGGCTCCAGCAAGAGCCCCATATCCAAAGTCCCGTTTTCCAGACGTTCCTTCACGTCATCGGCAATAGCCGTATAAATATGAAAGCTCACATCCGGATATTTCCGCTGGAAGGAAGCCATGATTTCTGCAAGCGGCTTCATATTCTGCGTCTCCCCGCAGCCGATGGAAATCTCCCCCGAGACCGCTTCCTCTCCATGCGTCAATTCTTTCGCTGTCTTTTCTGTCAGATCGACAATCTCCTGCGCCCGCCGCCGAAGGAGCATGCCGTCCTCCGTCAGCACAATATTGTGCTTCCCTCTGCAGAACAGTTTAACGCCCAGCTCCTCTTCCAGCGACATCAGCTGGCGGGAGAGGGTCGGCTGTGTGATATGCAGAAGAGACGCCGCCTTCGTTATATTCTCTTCTCTTGCAACAACCAGAAAATACTGTAATACCCGCAGTTCCATTTCGACATGCCTCCTGAAGCGGTTTCTTCTATCATATCAATTACCGTCTGAAAATGAAAGTGCTGTTTTAATAGTTGAAGCAGACAATCTAAAACAGGAGGCGGACCGCCCGCACCTCACTATTCCAAACTAAAGAAGCTTAAGACCAAAAGACAAGCACCATAGAACTGTATATAACCTGCTGTTCCTACGGTGCCTGCGTCGGAGGAATCCCGCTCTTCATTTATATCTTGTTAAGAAAGACAGGAATATTCTAATTTTCGTATATGGCAGCTACATCATGGATTCTGCGCTTCATTTTTGCACGAATATTTAACGGCTCCAGGCACTCACATTTATCGCCAAAACCAAGAAGAATATCGTAGTAATATTCATTTTCTATAAACGGGAAATCAACAATGTAATATTCGCCGCCATCGGAAGAAAAATGTTCATAAGTACAATAATCAAGAACCCTGTCCATGATAGATTTATGAATACGAATTTTTACAGGTGTTTGCATGAATTTCAGAGTTTCCTCAAAGTCTAACATCGGTTTTCGATAATCCCGTGGTGTAAAATTTTCCTTTTCCGTATGTAAATTTGATATGCGAGATAATCTAAATAAACGAAAATCCTTTCGTATCAGGCAATATCCTTGAAAATACCAATGACCGCTTTTTAAAACAAGTTGGTACGGCTCAACCGTCCGTATCGTTTTCTTTCCGTGATGTGCTGTATATTCAAAGGAAACCAGCCTGCAATCTTGCAATGCCGTTTTGATAATTTCCAAATATGATTGTGTATTCTCGTTGCCAATCCAGGAGCTTAAATCTATACATATTTGGTTTGTTTTTAATTCTATGTCATTCGCTTTATCAGCAGGAATAAAACTTTTGACTTTTGCAAGAGCGTTTACCAGTTCATTTCCCCGTATCATGCCTGAAAGGCTTGAAAGCCCCATCAGGATAGCGGAAAGGTCAGCAGTTGAAAAAACATTTTTATCAATTTTGTATTTTTGCATAATTTCAAAGCCGCCGCCCACTCCCGAAATTGAACGAACCGGAATCCCCGCCATGTTGATCGTATCTATATCCCGGTAAATTGTGCGGGGAGATACTTCAAACATATCCGCTAATTCCTGCGCCCCTATTCGCTCCTTATCAAGAAGCACCATGATAATGCTGACGAGTCTGTCAATTTTCATCTTGAGCCGCCTTTCAACAATATTTATTCTAAATATTGTTGCCATAATATTGTCAATAATTACATGATACAATAAAAAAGCAGACAAATCAATGAAGCAATGAAAACGGAGGAAATTTATGTTTACAGTCTATGTTTATGTTCTTGAAACTTTAGCCGATTGGGAATTAGGTTATGTTACTTCGGAGCTGCATTCCGGGCGGTTTTTCAAAAAGGGCGCTGCATGTGTATCGCTTAAAACTGTCAGTTGTTCAAAAAAACCAATCCATACAATGGGAGGGCTGACAGTCATACCCGATTGTTTGATTGATGATATTGTTGTAAGTGAAACGAGCGTATTGCTGTTACCGGGTGCAGATACATGGAACGACTCAAAACATGGTGCAATCATTAAAAAGGCAGACGAATTTCTCTCTGCAGGAGCTACGGTTGGGGCAATTTGCGGGGCTACCACTGCACTTGCTGGTTTTGGATTGCTGGATAGTCGTCGGCATACCAGTAATGGACAGGGTTTTCTTGAAATGTTTTCACCCGCCTACAAAGGACAGAATTTCTATATTGACGAACCATCTGTAGCAGATCATAACCTTATTACTGCAAATTCTGCAGGCTCACTGTTGTGGGCAAAACAAATCATTGAGCGTTTAGGTGTTTTTCAATCAGACACATTGGAATTTTGGTATGAGTATTTTAGTACCGGGAAAGCGGAATCTTTCTTTACCCTCATGCAGACATTACCGCCTGACAATGAGAAATGATATATCATCAATACTTTTTGACAGGCAGTTAAGGGGGAGGACAGTACAAATGCTGCCGACCTGTTCAAGTTCCGCTTTGATGAACAGAAAGTGTCATAAACTGCTTTCATTCTGGAAGAAACGGATATATAATAAAGCAACTACAGGTTAGAATTGCGATGGAGAATTATGAACTATAATATCAGAACAATCTTAGAGTCAGAAGAAAGCCTGCTTCAAGATTTTTTGTACGAAGCTGTCTTTGTGCCGGAGGGAGTGCCTGCACAGCCCAAATCAATTATCAATCAGCCGGAATTGCAGGTATATACAGCCGACTTTGGTAAGAAAAAAGACGATATAGGTTTGATTGCGGAAGTTGACAAAAAGGCTGTCGGCGCTGTTTGGGTACGCATCATGAATGATTATGGGCACATAGACAACAACACTCCATCCTTTGCAATATCCCTGTACAAAGATTATCGGGGATTGGGAATAGGTACTGCATTGATGAAAGAAATGCTCCGCATTCTCAAAGACAGAGGATATAAACAGGCATCGCTTGCTGTACAAAAAGCAAACTATGCTGTAAAAATGTATCAAAAAACGGGATTTGAAATTGTAAGTGAAAACGAAGAAGAATATATTATGCTTTGCCGTTTGTAGCTTCCGTTTCTCTGCCTCCCTCTCGGGCAGTCAACTGTCTTTGTGCCAGCTCAGCGCCTCTCCATCCCAGACAAACAGGGAAGCCTTCAAAGCTCTGGCTTCTTCCATATGATGCGTGGTAAACAAAAGCGTCCGATGATTCCTTCTTTTTTGTACATATTGAATGGCGTCCTGCCGGATCTGCTCATCCAGACCGTTAAAGGGTTCGTCAAACAGCAGGATCTCCCCTCTGCTCTGCATGGCTCTTAACAGGCTGACTCTCCGGCGCATGCCCCCGCTGAAGGAAGAGACCGGCTTTGACAGGCTGTCCGCGGGCAGCAGCGCAAGCAGCTCCTCCTGAAGCTCCGCGTCGGAACAGACGGGATCAACCAGACGAATATTCCCGGCGGCATTCAGATGAAGGCAGAGCCGGTCTTCCTGAAAGACCGCGGAGATGGGGCGGCCATCCAGCCCCTCCACCCTTCCGGTATCCGGAGCCTCCAGCCCCATAAGGATGCGCAGCAGCGTAGTCTTTCCGGCCCCTGACGGCGCCATAAGGCAGTATACGCCGCCCTCCTCCAGCTCCAGGCTGACATTTTGAAAGACGGGAATATGGTCGTAGGATTTACTTAGATTATGAATGCGAAGCGTCATACGCCCGATACCTCCTTCTGCATGGGATCTGGCAGGATATTTCATTCGAATATTTTATTATGCAGCGGCGCCGTCCCCAAGCACGCGCCGCAAAAGCCGAAAGACCAGCTTCTCGAACAGGAAACTCAGCAGAATGACCGCTGCGGTCCAGGCAAACAGCTCGTCGGTGCTGAAGAAGATCTTGGCCATATACAGTTTCTCGCCGATGGAATGATCCGGTGTGCCGATGACCTCTGCCGCCACCCCGGATTTCCAGCACATCCCCAGCGCGACCCGGCAGGCGCTTAAGAGAAAGGGCGCCAGCGCCGGGCGGTAAATGTGCCAGATCTTCGGCAGCCGCCGGACCCGGAACACCTGCGCCATCTCCAGCAGCCCAGGGTCCGCGGCTTCCAGCCCGGCGCGTGTGTTCAGGTAAATCATCGGAAATACAACCAGAAAAGAGATTACAGACGCCAGATGGTCCGCGCCGGTCCAGATCAGCGCCAGGATGACGAAAGATGCCACCGGTATGGTCTTGATCAGCGTGATGACGGGCGAAAGCATTTCTCCAAAAAGAGGGCGGGCATACGCCGCGCTGCCGCACAGGATCCCCAGCAAAAACGCCAGCGCGAACCCGGTTCCGATTCTCGCCGCCGAAGAGCAGACCGCCTGCCAGAAGGCCGGCCGCCCCGCCAGCCGCGTAAGCGCCAGCAGGGTCTCCCATGGCCCTACCAGAAAGACCGGCCGATGGACAAGCCAGGACACCGCCTGCCACAGCGCCAGCCAGAACAGAACGATACCGGTGCGTCTTACTATAGTTTCCATTGTATCCTCCGGCTCCTTTGTCTGAATTTAGAAACTACCGCAAAATAACCTGCCATGTTCCCTACGGCAGGTAGTAGAAATCCTCTGCCGGCAGAACGCCGCCCACGGCTTCCGGATTCTGCTCCGCAAGGACCGTCAGGTAACCGGACAGGGCGGCCTGCATGTCTGTCCCCGTCATACAGGTAATGTTGCAGTAAGGAATCGCCTGGGCCGCAATGGGCGCCCTGGGAACGATCTCCAGAGCTGCCACCATCTCAGCAGCCTCTTCTATGTTCTCATTGGTGAATTTCGCAGACTCCTCATGGGCAGACAAAAATTCCTGCACCAATGCTTCGTGCTGCTCCAGAAATTCCCGCCGGACCAGGGTAACTCCGGTCACCAGGCTGCCCTCTGTGCTCACCCTGTCCCATTCTTCGGTCAGATCAAGGGCAATGCGCAGGCCCTCATTCTGCATGCACGCGGTCGTCACGGCAGGCTGCGGCAAAAGTCCCAACGCTTCTGGTTCCTCCTGCAGTGCGGAGATGACCTCGGCGGCTTCGGACTTATACTGGAGGTCCACATCCTCCAGGCCGAGGCCGTTCTGCGCCAGAATATACTGAAGCGCATAATCCGGAGTGGTTCCTTTTCCGGGCAGATAGATCGTGCGGCCCTTCAGATCGGCAGCCGACTGAACTGTCTCCCCGCTTTCCAGCAGATAAAGGACCCCCAGGGTGTTGATGTCAAGGACCACCGCCTGTCCGTCGGTCTTGTTGTAAAGCACGCTCGCCACATTCGCAGGTATCAGGACAATATCCAGATCGCCTTTTAGAAAGGCGGCGTTGATCTCATCCGCCGCGGCCGCCATGGTAAACTCATAATCGGCTCCGGCCTCTCCTTTTTCAGCCTGATCCATCAGCTCCACCAGCCCCATGGAAGTGGGACCTTTCAGAGAACCGATCCGGACCGTTGTCTCTTCCGCCTCCGTCTTCGAGCAGCCGGTCAGGATGAGGGACGCGCCCAGGACGGCGAGCAAAAGCGTGGTCTGTATTCTTTTTTTGATGTTGTTCATTGGTTTCCTCCCGTTTCTGTATGTTTTGCCTTTAATAGAATAGCACAAACCACGGAAAAAGGAAACCTGCCATAAAAAAATGGCTTCACCGCAGCAAAGCCATACTTCCAGTTAGTTTATTGATCTTCTTTTTCGCACCGCAGACCGCGATGCCAAAGTAACTTAAATCTGTCTCTGATGCGCCTTTCATTTTTTCCGTAGATTTTCATTGATGATCATCACACATTTCTTATTTTGCAGATTCATTTTCCAGATCTCCTTATGATTGTTTTACGGGTTTCGGAATCAGGAAGATTTTTCAAAGAAATTTTCTGGTACGCACCCGGCGTAAGTCCGATAAAGCTGGTAAAATAGTTGGTAAAATGGCTTTGGTCCGAAAAGCCGGTCCGGAGTGACGCATCAAGCGGAGACACGCCCTCTGCCAGCAGCTTTTTCGCCTCATTGATCCGGACCGTCTCCAGATAGCGGTAGGGAGTAATCCCCTTTGACTTTGTAAACGCCCGGAGAAGCGTGGATTTGCCAAGCCCCGTCTCACGGCAGATCTGATCCAGGCAGACCCGCTCCGCAAAATGCCGCTCCATAAATCTACAGGCTTTTTCAATCTCCTCTCTGCACTCCGGGATACACTGCACAAACGGCTGTCCGTAATTCTGTATCAGGCAGGACAGCAGAAGCAGCAGATATTCTTCTTTCCCAAAATCACAGCTGCCGCTCATAATCATGTCGTGAAGCGGGCGCAGACAGCCGATCACTTCCTCATCCCTGATCACATTCTCCGAAAATCCCGGAAGCGTACGCTTTCCCGTCACTTCCTCTGTCAGATCAAGCATGATCTCCTGACCGATATTGAGTCCCCGATAGTCCAGCGCGCCGCCGTCCGTCTGCACACAGGCGTGGTTCTCTCCCGGATGGAACAGGATCACCGTCCCCCGTCCGATCCTGTACTCCCGGTTCCTGCAGGTCAGGCAGCGCTCCCCGCCCTCCACAAAACCAATCACATAGTACTCATGAAAATGGTTGGGAAAGGGCTGCACGATCCCCTCAAAACGATAAGCTTCCACCCGCAGCACCTCGTCATAGACAACGGTCCGGATCTCCTTCTTCATGTGAATACCTCCCTGTCAGAGTTATTATAGAACAGGGAGGGGTAAAAGTCTTGTAAAAAATCCTCATTTTTATTCGGCCGGCAGACCATGATATATGCTCTAAAAGAGGCTGGCAATCGGCAGCTCGTTTTTCTCCTCTGCGGTCATGCGGAATACTTCCATCGTTCCGCTGGGGCTTCGCATCTCTCTTTGCAGGCTGTACGAGAGGTATCATATCCCGCTGTTTGTGGCGGAAAACGGGCTGGCACCGTTGACCGTGTCGAAGAGGACAGCAGTATCCGGGATGCTTACCGGATCGATTATTCCCGCGAACACATTCAGGCGATGAAGGACGCAGTGGAGATCGACGGAGTCGACCTGATGGGATACACGCCCTGGGGATGCATCGACCTGGTTTCCGCAGGAACCGGAGAGATGAAAAAGCGTTATGGCTTCATTTATGTGGATATGGACGACCAGGGAAACGGCACTCTGGAGCGGAAAAAGAAAAAATCCTTCGCATGGTATCAGAAAGTGATCGCAACCAACGGGGAAGATCTGGAGTGACGAAAGAGATTATGGCATTCACAGCCAAAAGCGGTCGGAAGGGCTGAATGCCGGAGGGCAGGCTGCCATGCAGCCTGCCCTCCGGAAATCTGATATCTTCAATAGTAAAATTCGGACTCAAAACAGGTTTTTCCACAATCCCCTCTCACTTTCCAATAATACAGACGGACTTAATTGCGCTTTGCCCTAAGCATTTCTATCTGTTCTTCCGCATTCGTCCTTGGCGTATTATAATAAAGCAGTTTTTCCTCCGTTGTCATATGCTTTGTCACTTCATAATTACGTTCTCGAATCTTGTGAATATCCTCAACCGTAAAATCTGGGCTGATTTCCAACGTATATGCCATTATTCCCCACCTCCCAATAATACAGACGGATTCATAATATCAATATCCTTATAGCTTTCAAGGTGTGTGATTGCCCTGATACCCTTAATAGTCCTTATATTTACAATATGCTTAAAATTCCATGATATGATGCAGTCACACCCATGCACAACAGCAGTTGCTATATGCTGACAATCATCAATGCTTTTCTTTGTCAGTATACCCATATCTACAATCTGATTTGCAACTTTAAGAACTTCATCTGTAATTTCCAACTTTGTATATGAAATCCTGCTCAGATATTCATACAATACTGTTCTTTTTGGTTCGCGACATTCACCCACTTCATCAAGCGTCACCTGCGACAAACAAATATCATACTTCCTGTCTTCAAACTGTGTCCAAAGAGCCAATGTGTCTTTCATTCGCTCTGGCGCATCTTCCTGCTGCAGATAACTAATAACAGATGTATCCAAATACACCTTTAATTTCCTATCCATAGCATCACTCCCTTTACAGCTATTTTAGCACAAAATTCTCCCTATAACAATCTACAACCGCACATTTGACAGCATATTTTGAATCCCTTTTCCAAGAAAGAAAATGTTTTCTTGAAAAGAAAGGATTACAGGATATTTGCAAATATTCTGAATGGCCAAATATAATTATAGACCCGCAAATAGATACCACCAATAATTCTACAGATTCTGAATGTCCTTTTTGATAAAATCCCCACGGTATTCCGTAGGGATTAACTTTATCCGCGTTCTCAAAAGAAATTACACTTCATTCACTTCCCCGCATGCCCGCAGTAAGAACGGACCGCCAGAAACGAAAACAGCGGAATCTCCACAACGCAGGCTCCGATCATGGCGTACGGCGTCCAGACTGCCAGCCCGCCGAGATTTAAAAACTTAAAATCCGTGATCGCATAGAGAATGCTCGCCTGAATGCTCGTGCCGCTGGCGGGGAGGATACAGCACAGCCATGTAGACAGCGCGCCCGGCACGGCCATGGATACCACCACCGGCAGGATGCCAAATACCAGCGCGGACGAAAGGGAAGCCACCGTGTTTTTGCATCCGGCGGAAAGAAACAGCGTGAAACTCACGGATGCCAGGACCGAAAGCAGCCCGGCGGCTGCAAACAAAAACTGGAGTCCCCCTACGTCCAGGTCCGCCAGCGTCACAATGGAGTACATCATCTGAATGGACGTCCTCAGGCATTCCCACCCAAACAGACTGTCCGCGATCAGGATATATACAGCAGCGCAGAGTACAAAGGAAACTCCGCTGACCAGAAGGGCGGCCAGCACCTTTGCAACGCCAAGCCTCCTCCTGCCATGCCGGGTACAGCGCAGAATATCGTCTGCGCCGGACTGATAATCGGCGGAAAATACCGGCGCGGCAATGACCACGCAGAACAGCAGCACCAGAAAGCCCATGATGTTCTGATAGTCCATAATCACAGAGCTCATACCCGGATAGACTTTAAAAGGCCTTTCGACCTGCCGGTACATCTCTGCGGCCTCCCGCTGCGCCGCGGAATGGTCCGGCTGCTCCAACGCCATGAGCGCGGCGATCCGGGCCTCGCAGACGGAATCATAGTCGTCGATCCGCTCCGGATCGATCTCCATGAGAGCTGGGGCCATACCGGTATCCGGGTCCGCGAATGCCTCCTTGACGCCGTGAAGCAGCGGCACAATCGGCAGAATCTCCCGCTCATAGACGTCCTCTGGCAGATCGTAGGATTCCGTCACGCCGTACGCTGCAAGACAGACCTGATACGTTTCCACGGCTTCCCGCACCCGCTCCGGTGTGACGATGCCGGAAGCATTCGCCTGACGCTCCTTTTCATGGGCGATGGATTTCAGGCCGGACAAATGGATCTCATTCCCCGCCTCGTCCGTGTAACTGCTGTAACAATACGTAACCGGCAGATACGCCAGCAGCGCGGAAAGCAATAACGCCAGGGACAGCAGTCCCCAGGTAAGCCTTGTTTTCAGCATCCGTCTTAACTCCATTTGTAATATCTTCATTTCTTCGCTCCCTTCTATTTAAGTTCCGCATCTTCCCTCTCTTCGCCCCTGCGTCTGGAAGTATTTTCCCTCTCTTCGTTCCGTAAAATCCTTCCGGGGCTGCTTTCGGGCTGATGCTGTTTTTAAGTTCCGCATCTTCCCTCTCTTCGCCCCTGCGTCTGGAAGTATTTTCCCTCTCTTCGTTCCGTAAAATCCTTCCGGGGCTGCTTTCGGGCTGATGCTGTTTTTCACAGATTCCCTGACACTGCCTGTTTCCGGCTGCTCTTTTTCCGATCCGCCCCGCCGCTTTGAGGAAACATCCACAGATACAGATCCTCCAGCCGGGGAACGGCGGCAGCCGAATGATCATTACAGGGCTTCTTCGCCAGATAGCGGACGGACACGCTGCCGTCATGTTCATTCCGAAGGCTGACGATCCGGAGTCTGCGCTCGTATTCCGCCACCGCCTGGGCGGGAACGGTGCAGGTCCACACCTTCCCCTCCACCAGCCGGACCAGCTCCTCTGTCGTCCCGGTGGCCAGAAGTTTTCCTTCCCTGATCATGGCGTGACAGCCGGCGATGTACTCCACATCCGGGACGATGTGAGTGGAGATCAGGACGATCCGGTCGTGGGCGAACTCCGACAGCAGATTGCGGAAACGCACCCGTTCGCCGGGATCAAGCCCTCCGGTGGGTTCATCCAGAACCAGAACCTCCGGGTCGTTCAGCAGCGCCTGAGCGATCCCCACCCTGCGCTTCATCCCGCCGGAGAGCCTCGCAATTTTCCGGTTGCGGACCTCCAGCAGAGAGACCTGCTCCAGCAGTTCGTGGATTCGCTTTCTGCCCTGCCGCTCCGTCATCCCTTTCAGGGCGGCCACATAGATCAGATAATCTTTCACTGTGAATTCCTGCGGAAAACCAAACTCCTGAGGCAGATACCCGAACAACGCCCGATATTCCTCCCCCAGCGCGCGGATGGGAACGCCGTCATACAGCACCTGTCCGGAGGTGGGCTTAAGGATTCCGGCGATGATCCGCATGAGCGTGGTCTTGCCCGCGCCGTTGGCGCCCAGAAGCCCCCAGACCCCCGGCGTCAGTTTGAGGCTGATATTGCTGACGGCTTTCTTATCTTTAAACCGCATGGAAACCTTATCGATCACCAGTTCCATATAAAAACTCCTTTCCTTAAATATGAAATACACATGCAAAGGGCGCTTCCGCGCCGGTACGATCATTGTACCAGAGGCGGAAGCGCCGTTTCTTTGCATATTGATACGGAATTCCGCTGTTTTTCCATGGATTTTCTTACGAAACTCTATTATGATAATCCGCGAACGGAGCAGTTATGCATGCACCGTCCGGCATCTGCGGCTGCAGGATCAACCCTCTTCCATCAGTTCCGCATGCAATGTGACAGCCAGCGCCTTTAACGCCGCCCCAAAACCTTGAAGTCATCCGGCTGGACGCATATAATGATACTGATAGAAGTTAGAGAAACTAACAGATGCCCGGTTGAAAGCAGAAAGGAAGAAAAAACATGAATAAAGTTTTGATTATTGATGATGATAAAGAACTTTGCGCACTTATAAAAAAATGCATAGAGCAGGAAAACCTTGCTGCGGTTGTCGCAGGCGGCGGCATAGAGGGCCTGCATATATTAGAGGACAACAAAGATACCTGTTCCCTTGTCATTCTTGATATTATGATGCCCGATTTAGACGGACTTCAAGTGCTGCAGCAAATACGGCGGACAGGCAACGTTCCCGTCCTTATGCTCACTGCCAAAAACGACGAGGAAGATAAAGTGTCCGGCCTGCGAATGGGGGCAGACGATTATCTGACAAAGCCATTCAGCATTAACGAGCTTATGGCACGTGTAAATTCCCTGATCCGGCGTTATACCCTGCTCAATCCAACTTCCGGCGCCGAAACGGATTGTATGGTGTTCCAGGGAATGACGATTGATAATCTTAATCGTCTTGTTTTTATGAACGACGTACAAGTGGAACTTACAGGAAAAGAATTTGATCTGCTCTCTTTTCTTGCAGCGAACAAAGGGAAAGTATTTACGAAAAAGCAGATTTATACCCATGTATGGGAGGAAGAATATGCTTTTGATGATAGCAATATCATGTCTTTTATCAGCAAATTACGAAAAAAAATTGAACCAGACCCGGAACACCCTTTTTATATTTTAACCGTCCGTGGCGTTGGTTATCGTTTTAACAGGGAGGCATAACATGAATGTTAATCTGTTTTTATTGATTGCGTTTTGTATCGCTCTTTTATTTATTTTGTTTCTTATATCAAAACTCAGGCGTGTACAGGGGCAGCTGTCTATGATCGAAGAATCCCTGGAAGATATAAAATCCGGGAACTTAAACCGCCGTATGCTGACTAAGAAAAATGATA
>CAJTXP010000076.1 GCA_910583615.1 uncultured Lachnospiraceae bacterium
ACCTCTGCGTGAGGTCGTGAGTTGAAAGGATTCGATATACAGCCTTTCCAGCCGTGCTGAAAGTCGACCTCTGCGTGAGGTCGTGAGTTGAAAGGAGAGAGGGGATAGAAGTATGAACAGCAGACAAAGTCGACCTCTGCGTGAGGTCGTGAGTTGAAAGGTCCGATAGTATGGGGTACGGAGGAATATGAACACGTCGACCTCTGCGTGAGGTCGTGAGTTGAAAGAAGGAACGACGACGCAGAATACAAATACAATGCTGTCGACCTCTGCGTGAGGTCGTGAGTTGAAAGTCCTGATATTGCAAACAAAAAAATATATACCAAACGTCGACCTCTGCGTGAGGTCGTGATTACTCTGGAGCAGCCGGGTTGCATCTTTTTCCATTTTCAGGTAAAATGTTGAATGAGCAGTTCAGAGACGGCAGGCCTTTGAAACAGAAGCAATGATCAGGGGAATATGGAGGAAGAGAAAATGGCACATTTGTATTTTCAGGTTGAGGTATTGGAGAGATTCTGCAGGGACGCGTTTCGGAAATTCGGATTTTCGGAGGAAGAGAGCAGGATCATCACGGATGTACTGCTGATGTCGGATCAGTATGGGATTGAGTCCCACGGGATGCAGCGGTTGACCCGCTATCACAAGGGAATCGAGTCAGGGATGATCAAGGTGGATGCGGCGCCGGAGGTGGTATTCGAGACGCCGATGTCCGCGGTCATCGAAGGACATGACGGCATGGGACAGCTCATCGGGCACAAGGCCATGGAGACAGCCATCGAAAAGGCGAAAAAAACCGGTATGGCCATCGTCACGGTGCGCAACTCCAATCATTATGGAATTGCGGGATATTATGCGAAGATGGCCTGCGACAGAGGGCTGATCGGCATGTCCTTTACCAATTCCGAGGCGATCATGGTGCCCACCAATGCGAAGCAGGCCATGTTGGGAAGCAATCCCATCGCCATCGCCGTGCCAGCAGAGCCGTATCCTTTCTTCTTTGACGCTTCCACCACCGTAGTCACGAGAGGAAAGCTGGAGATGTACCGGAAGGCGGAGAAGCCGCTGCCGGACGGCTGGGCGCTGGATCAGGACGGCAATCCGTCCAGTGACGCGGATCTGGTTCTTCGCAATATCGTCGGCAAGACCGGGGGCGGGATTATGCCTCTGGGTGAAAATGAAGAGATCACCGGAAGTCATAAAGGATATGGATACGGTATGATCTGCGAGCTGTTTACTTCCATCCTGTCGCAGGGTCTGACCTCCAATCACACCCACACGGACGGCAAAGGAGGAACCTGCCACGGTTTTATCGCGATCGATCCGTCGGTTTTCGGCGATCCGGAGGAGATTAAGAAGCATTTTTCCGTCTTTCTCAAGGAGCTTCGGGAAGCGCCCAGGGCCGTGGGGAAAGACCGCATCTATACCCATGGAGAAAAGGAAGTGCTGGCCTGCGAGCGTGTAAAGAACGAAGGAGTCGCCGTGGATCAGAAGACGCTGGTGGAGATGAAACAGATGAGCGAGTACCTGGGAATGGATTTTGCATCGTATTTTGGAGCGGTTTCCCTGGAAGAGGGAGGATATCAGAGTATTTACTGAATCACCGCTTGTAAAAGCAGGGGCAATCGTATATAATCGTATCATTACAGGAAAATCAGGCAGGATTTTTCTCTTGATAAGATTGAGGAGTGAACGAATATGGGAAAAGTACGTACAAGATTTGCGCCGAGTCCCACCGGGCGGATGCATGTGGGAAATTTGAGGACGGCGTTATATGCATATCTGATTGCAAAGCATGAGGGCGGGGATTTCCTGCTTCGTATTGAAGACACCGACCAGGAGCGTCTGGTGGAAGGAGCTGTGGATATTATTTACCGCACCCTTCAGAAGACGGGGCTGATCCATGATGAGGGGCCGGACAAGGACGGCGGCGTGGGCCCGTATGTGCAGAGCGAGCGGCAGGCTGCCGGCATTTATCTGGAGTATGCGAAGCAGCTTATCGAGAAAGGAGAGGCTTACTACTGCTTCTGTGATAAGGAGAGGCTGGAAAGCCTGAAGCAGGAGGTGGCAGGCAAGGAGATCAGTATCTACGACAAGCACTGCCTGCATCTGTCCAGGGAAGAAGTGGAGGAGAAGCTGGCGGCAGGCGTGCCATATGTAATCCGCCAGAACAATCCCAAGACCGGGACCACCACATTTCACGACGAGATCTACGGAGACATTACGGTGGACAACGCAGAGCTGGATGATATGATACTGATTAAATCCGACGGATACCCCACCTATAATTTTGCCAATGTGGTGGACGACCATCTGATGGGCATCACCCACGTGGTGCGCGGGAATGAGTATCTGTCTTCTTCTCCCAAGTATAACCGTCTCTATGAGGCGTTTGGCTGGGAGGTGCCGGTCTATGTGCACTGTCCGCTGATTACGGACGAGAGCCACAAGAAGCTGAGCAAGCGGTGCGGGCATTCTTCTTATGAGGACCTGATCGAGCAGGGGTTCCTGACGGAAGCGGTGGTGAACTTTGTGGCGCTGCTGGGCTGGTCCCCGGAAGACAATCAGGAGATCGCGTCCCTTGCGGATCTGGTGGAGAAGTTTGACTACCGCCACATGAGCAAGTCTCCGGCGGTCTTTGACTACGGAAAATTAAAGTGGATGAACGGCGAGTATATCAAGGCCATGGATTTCGAGGCGTTTTATGAGAAAGCGCTTCCGATCATGAAGGAGGTCATCACGAAGGACTATGATTTCCGGAAGATCGCGCAGATGGTGAAGACGCGGATCGAGGTATTTCCGGATATCCAGGAGCATATCGACTTCTTTGAGGCGATGCCGGAGTACGACGTGTCCATGTATACGCATAAGAAGATGAAAACCAACGCGGAGACAAGCCTTGCGGTTCTGAAGGAGGTCCTGCCGCTTCTGGAAGCGCAGGAGGACTACAGCAACGACGCCCTGTACGGCATGCTGAGCGCCTATGTGGCGGAGAAGGGGTACAAGAACGGATATGTCATGTGGCCCATCCGTACGGCGGCCTCCGGAAAGCAGATGACACCCTGCGGCGCGACTGAGATTCTGGAGATCCTTGGAAAAGAGGAATCCATTGCCCGTATTCAAAAAGCAATCGAAAAATTAAGCTGATCTTACATTATGAGTTCTTTTACAAAATCACAGAGCATGGCGGTCCGTCATCAGGACGGGCCGCTGATGGTCCTCGCAGGCCCGGGATCGGGCAAGACCACCGTTGTTACAAAAAGAGTACAGTATATGGTGCGGGAATACGGGATTCCGGCTTCTTCCATACTGGTCATTACATTTACAAAAGCGGCAGCCACAGAGATGAAGGAGCGGTATCTGCGTCTCATGCAGGAAGAGCATACCAGCGTTTCCTTCGGTACGTTTCACGCGGTCTTTTTCAATATCCTGAAGCTGGCTTATGGATTTACCGCCGGAAATATCCTGCGGGAGGAGGTGCGCTGCCAGTATCTGAAGGAGACGGTGGAGCGCCTTCGTCTGGAAATAGATGACGAGAGCGAATTCCTGTCGGGAATATCGACGGAGATCAGTTTTCTGAAAAATGAACGCGTTCCACTCGAGCAGTATTTTTCCAGAAACTGTTCCGAAGAGATCTTCCGGACGATCTATACAGAATATGAGGAGAAAAAGCAGCGGGCAAGGCTTCTTGACTTTGACGACATGCTTTTGTACACCTGGGAGCTTCTGACAAAACGGCCGGATATCCTGTCAGCCTGGCAGAAGAAATACCAGTATCTTCTGGTGGATGAATTTCAGGATATCAACCAGCTTCAGTATGATATCCTGAAGCTTCTGGCGGCTCCGGAGGACAATCTTTTTATCGTGGGGGACGACGATCAGTCCATCTACCGGTTCCGGGGTGCGAAGCCGGAGATCATGCTGAATTTTCAAAAGGATTATCCGGCGGCGGGGCAGGTGATCCTGAATGACAATTTTCGTTCCACCAGGCAGATCGTGGAGGCGGCAGGACGTGTCGTCGTCCATAATCGGATGCGGTTTCCAAAGGGGATCACGGCCCGGGGCGGCGACGGATGTCCGGTCCGTGTGCTGGAATTTCCCGACCAGCAGCAGGAATGCATCTATATTTTGAAGGAGCTTCAGCGGTATCAGCAGCAGGGCAGGGCCTGGTCGGATACGGCGGTGATCTACCGTACCAACACACAGCCGAGGATCCTGCTGCAGAAATTGATGGAGTTCCATATTCCCTTTCGGGTGCGGGACCAGATGCCAAATCTTTTTGAGCATTGGATTGCAAAAAACATATTCTGCTACATCCGTCTGGCCATGGGGTCAAGGCAGCGGAAGGATCTGCTGCCCGTATTGAACCGTCCCAAGCGGTATATGAACCGGGAATGTCTGGATGACGAGATCATCAACTGGGAACATGTGCTGACGTACTATCAGGACAAAGGATATGTGTGCGACCGGATCGAGAAGCTTCAGTATGACCTGAAGATGATGAGCCGCATGGGCCCCTTCGCGGCGGTCAGTTATATCCGCCATGTGGTCGGATACGACGATTATCTGCGGGAGTATGCACAGTTCCGGCGCATGAAGGTGGAGGAGCTTTTTGACGTCATGGGAGAGCTGGAGGAGAGTGCCAGATCGTATAAAACCTTTGACGAATGGTTCGAGCATGTGGATCAATACAAAGAAGAGATGGAGCAGATGCGCCGCCGCCAGCAGGAGGTGAAGGACGGCGTGCAGCTGACGACCATGCACAGCAGCAAGGGACTGGAGTATGAACAGGTGTTTATACTGGATGCGGCAGAAGGGGTTACGCCTTATAAAAAAGCGATTCTTGATGAGGATCTGGAGGAAGAGCGCCGGATGTTCTATGTGGCCATGACAAGGGCAAAGAAGGAACTGACTGTCTGTTATGCCAAAAAGCAGGGCAGCCATGAGCTGGCGCCCTCCCGGTTCCTTCAGGAGCTGCGGGGCAGCCAGGGTGCGGAAGGCGGAAGGTCTGGATTCGCAAATAACAGGGCACGGCAAAATCCCGGGTTGCGGACAGCAGGAGACGGTCCGGGACCTGACAGATTTTTTCAGAGACGGGAACGAAGAAATCCGCTGGAAAAAGAGATGGAACGGATCAGAACGAACAGGAGAAGAGGATCATGACAGAACAGTATCAGGCCGTCTATGAAGGCGGTACCGGAGAGATCGTGGAAAAGAAATCCAGGTTTATCGCCACGGTCCGTCCGGTGGAGACAGAAGAGGAAGCGCTTGCGTTTATTGAAGAGATGAAGAAAAAGTACTGGGATGCCAGACATAACTGCTCCGCCTATGTGCTGGGGGAGCGGCAGGAGATCATGCGCTGCAGCGATGACGGGGAACCGTCTCAAACCGCAGGGAAGCCCATGATGGACGTGCTGACCGGTGCGGGGCTTACGAACACGGCGGTAGTTGTGACCCGGTATTTCGGCGGAACGCTTCTTGGAACCGGAGGGCTTGTACGGGCGTATTCCGCAGCGGTGCAGGAGGGCTTGAAAAACAGCCGAATCATTACCAAATGCCGGGGAACCCGTCTGGGAATCGGAACAGACTACAATGGTATCGGAAAACTTCAGTATCTCTTTGGACAGGAGCAGATTCCCCTGATGGATACGGAGTATACGGAGAAGGTGCATTTTTCCGTGCTGGTACCTGTATCCCGGGCACAGGAAATCTCGAAAGCCGTTACGGAGGCTACCAGTGGGCAGGCGGTAATTGAAGAAGAGGGAAATCTGTATTATGCGGTAGTGAACGGGGAGTATTTGTGTTTTCCATAGATTTCCCCTGGTCTTTTTCCGGATGATTCCTCATATGTATGTTCCAGAGCGTGTTTGAAATTTTTTTTCAGACACGCTTCAGGAACGGGGGAATCAGTATGCCGATTTTGGATACCATTGAAAAAGGGATTATAAAAGCAAAGGATCTGGGGGAGATCAGCCGTCTGAACGGGGAGATTGCCATACGGGAGGCTCACAGAAAAGAGTGTTTTACCGTTATGGGGGAGAAATATTATGAATCTCTGAAAAACGGAACCATTCCTGACTGTGTTGTTCTGTACCGGGAGATTGACAATATAGAAAAGGAACTGGAACATTTAAGAAGAGAGATTCTGAAGCTTCGAAAGGTCATGATCTGTCCGAAATGCGGCAGCAGGCTGACTTCTGTCGGAGCATTCTGTCCGGTATGCGGAACAGAGCTGATGAAAAAAAATACCTGTCCTGGCTGCGGGGCTGTGCTGGATCCGGGAGCAAATTACTGTGTGAACTGCGGAAACCGTACACCATATACAGGCATCGGGGGAGAATAGCGATCATGTATTGCAGCCAGTGTGGAAAAGAAGTCTCAGGGAATGCCAGGTACTGTCCGGCCTGCGGCGCCAGGCAGGAGATGGGGATGATATCGGCAGAAGATATGACGTCGAAGGATCAGACAGACAGGAAGAAAAGACAGAAGGCGCATCGTCAGGGAAGGAGACTTGGAAATTTTCTTGTCACTGTGATTGCGCTTCTGATTCTGTTTTCAGGAGACGAGACAGTTCCGGCTGTATCGAATCAGAGCTTTCAGCAGATGAACACCTCCTGTTTTGCAGTGCAGGATCAGAGGGAAATGGCTGTCTGTGATGCGAAGGGAAGATTCTGCATCGTTGATCTCCCGCAGCAGATCCTGTACAGTGCAGATCACAGCAAAATGGCATATGTGGACCGGGACCAGGAGCTGTATTATATGGATGGACTGGATCCCGTTTTTATAGATGACGGAGTAAGGGATGCCGGGCTGTCCTTTTATGGTGATACGATTGTATACGTAAAAGACGGGGAGAGCAGCCGGAGTGAGCTTTGTATCTGTACCATCAGGACAGAGACGACGGAACAGCTTAAGGTCTCAGACTGCAGAGCATTTTGTATATCGCCGGATGGAAAGAGCGTTGCCTGTATCGAAGCAGATGGTACGCTGCGTTTGTGGCAGCCGGGCAGCGAGGCTGTGAAGATTGCAGGAAACGTATCCGAGATACTGGCACTGACAGAGGATGGGGAGATGCTTCTTTACAGAAAGGAAGGTAATAAGCTTTTCCGGTATCTGAAAGGGAAGGAGGAACAGATGGCAGAAGCCGGAGGCTCCATGGACTGTATACGGAATGAAAAGCAGGATGAGATACTTTATACAGCAGAGGGAAGTACCTGGTATTATGCCATGAATCTGAAGGAGCCGGTGCGTCTTTCGGGCGTAAAGGGGAATCTGCTGACTTCCTGTTATATGCCTGACACAGCCTGTCAGCAGGACAGGGGACTGATTCTTGGCAGAAGATCCCTTAAAAGCATGACTTTTGCCACATATAATTCCGGCAGTCATTCGTATAGAATCTATCATCTGAACTGGAACGGGAAAGAAGCAGAGCCTGTTCTCAATCATGCGGAACAGTTTCAAATCTCAGAAAGCGGAAGATCTGTTCTGTATCTGTCAGACCGGAAACTGTATCAGATCAGGGATATCAGGGACGAACAGGACAGAACATGCATCAGCGGTACGATGAATGTCAGCGGATTTACAGCTGATTCTGATCTTAAGAAAGTCTGGTTTTCCACATTTGACCACGAACTTTATTACGCAGAAAATGAAAAGTGCCGCAATGTCTCCAGCGATCTGAACAGGATACATGGCTGTATAAAGGATGGGGCGCTGTTTCAGGAGGGGCAGGATCTGTATCTTGCGGACGGGGCAGAAAAGGTTCTGGTAAAAGGAGATGTGAGAGAAGCCTGGATCCAGGAAAATGAATATGTAATGATAAAAGCAGAGGAAGGGATCTGCTATCTGAAGGATCTGAAGGAAGAAGTCTGTCTGACTGGAGGCAGATAAAGAAGGGAAAGGAAGTTCTCCCATGCGCTACTACATCGCCGACCAGCATTTTTATCACGACAACTTAAACCGGCGCATGGACCGCCGGGGATTTGAGAGCAGCGAGGCCATGAACGAATACATGATCAGTCAGTGGAAAGGAGTATTATCGGATCGTGCTGCACAGCAGATGAATCCGCCGCCGGACTGCCGTATGTCAGTGGCAGAACCGGCAGCCGGACGGTGAGGCGGCGCATCCGCCCAGGGCGGTTTCGCGAAGCTCATAGGGAATCCTTTTTCCCACCTGATACATGGTATCAAGCATCTCGTCAAAGGGGATGAGCTGACGGATCCCCGACAGGGCGATCTCGGCAGCGATCAGAGCGTTGGCGACGCCCGAGGCATTCCGGTTCTGGCAAGGATATTCCACCAGACCTCCTACCGGATCGCACACCAGTCCCAGCATGTTCATAAGGACGGTGGAGGCGGCGGAAAGGCTCTGGACTGGTTCCCCGCCCATGAGTTCCACGGCGGCGGAGGCGGCCATGGCGGCAGCGACGCCGGTCTCTGCCTGACAGCCTCCTACGGCTCCCGCCACCGTTGCATTTCGCATGGCGAGATAGCCGACGGCTCCGGCATTGAACAGCGCATCCACCATCCGGTCGTCGGATATGTGATATTCCTGCTGCAGAGCCAGCAGAAGTCCCGGAACGATCCCGGCAGAGCCGGCGGTGGGCGCGGCTACGATCACTCCCATGGAAGCGTTTACTTCCAGTACGGCCATGGCGCAGGCAATACCGCGTCCAAGTACGCTGCCGCATATGCTTTTCCCTCTGTTCCTGTGCAGTTCCAGTTTTCTGGATTCACCTCCGATCAGTCCGCCCATGGACTTTACAGGCGTTCTCAGGGGAGCTGCCGCAGACTGTTTCATAATGTCCAGCACATGTTTCATCTGGTGGCAGATCTGGTCCATGGGGATTTCGGACAGATCACATTCCCGCTGCTTCATGACATCGGAGATCATCCACTGATGCCGGCTGCAAAGCTCCAGCAGCTCCGCTGCATTTTTAAAATCAGTTGTTTCCATCATTTCTATCGGCCTTTCATTCCTGTAATTATGGCTGAATCAGCATCACGTCCTGGACGTTGGGATTTTCCAGCAGCTTTTCCGTAATGTCTTCCGGAAGGCGGTTGTCGGATTCCACGATCGTATATGCCTTTTCTCCTCTGGATTCCCGAAACAGACGCATGAAAGCGATGTTCACGTTCCGGTCGCTTAAGATCCGGGTAATGTGGGCCGCCACTCCGGGCCGGTCCTTCTGGATGATGATGACGGCGTTGTACTCACCTGTGAAATCCACCTGAACCTGATTGATCCGTACGATCTTTACTTTTCCGCCGCCCAGGGATTCTCCCCGGACCGTCATGACGGCGCCGGAGTCATTCACCATCCGGATATCCACCGTATTGGGATGGATATCGGTCTCTTTTTCATCCGGTATAAAGCGGAACTCAATTCCCCGTTCTTCTGCAATCTCAAAGGAGTCGCGGATCCGCACGTCGTCCGTGGCAAATCCCATGATCCCGCCCAGCAGCGCCCGGTCGGTACCGTGCCCTCTGTAGGTCTTGGCGAAGGAACCATACAGGGTGAATTCCACTTCCCGTAGGACTCCGCTCTTCATCTTCTGGGCGAGGTAGGCGATGGCGCAGGCTCCGGCCGTATGGGAGCTGGATGGTCCGATCATGTTGGGGCCCAGGACATCAAATACGCTGATAAATGACATGATTCTCCTCCTGTAAAAGTTCCGTTTCAGGCATTCTTCAAAATGAATTTCTGATAAATGGTATTGACGATCACGCCGATGGCATTGTCTCCGGACACGTTGCAGGCAGTGCCGAAGGAGTCTTGCGTGATGTAGAGCGCCACCATAATGGCACAGATCGGCCCGTCCGGATTGCCAGCCTCCGGTCCGAAGATCATGTAGAGGAAAGGCAGCGCGGTCATGATGGAGCCGCCGGGAGCGCCCGGAGAGGCGACCATCGCCACGCCCAGGGTCATGATAAAGGGAACGACGGTCATCAGACTGATGGGCAGCTGATTCATCAGGCATACGGCGGTCGCACAGGCACAGATGGTGATCATGGAGCCTGCCATATGGATGTTGGCGCAGAGCGGCACCACAAAGTTGCGGATCTGTTCACAGACACCGTCGGCGGCTGCGCACTGAAGATTGACCGGGATCGTAGCGGCGGAAGACTGGGTTCCAAGGGCAGTCGTATAACCGGGAATCTGGTTTTTGATCAGTGCCAGCGGATTCTTCCTGCTGACCGCGCCGGCGATACAGAACTGGATCACGATGCAGACCATGTGCATGAGGATCACGACCACAAATACTTTCCATAAGATTCCAAGAATCGCAAAGGTCTTGCCGGATCTGGTCATATCGGCAAAGGTTCCGCAGATGTAGAGCGGAAGCAGCGGGATGATGACTGTATGCAGAACTTTGTCGATGATTCCGGAGAAATCTTTGAACGCGTCATAAAGAGTATTGCCGATTTCTTTTCCTTTCATAGCGGACAGACAGAGGCCCAGGACAAAAGCCAGCACAACAGCGGACAGGGTATCCATGACCGGCGTGATGGTCAGGCTGAAATAGGACTCTACGGAGACGCCCGCAGTTGCCGCAATCTGTTCCAGCGCTTCGGCGCTCATGAAATGCGGAAACAGCGAAGAGGATACGAGATAGGAGCCGGATCCTGCGATCAGCGTGGACAGATAGGCCAGAAGGACGGTGACGATCAGAAGCTTTCCTGCGCCCTGAGACAGATCTGCAATTCCCATGGTTACATACGCGAGGATCATGAGCGGTATGATAAATTTCAGAAACGTACTGAATATGCCGGACAGGGTGACAACCAGACGGCAGACAGGCTCCGGCAAAAACTGTCCGATGAGGATACCGATGATGATCGCAATGATCAGTTTTGGAACAAGTCCCAGTTTCCATGTTCTTTCTTTCATTTGTAAATTCCCTCCTGTACATCAATCTCTTTTCCATTATCTTTCAACGATTGACGTTTTTGTATTCTTATTGTATCATGACAGTATATATAAATCAAATTCACTGTTTTTATAATATCATTGAAAAATTTTCATAATAAAGCGGAGGAAAAGGGGGAATTTTATGGAAATCAGACAGCTGATTACCTTTGTGAAGATCGTTCAGATGAAAAGCTTTTCCAGAGCGGCTGCTGATCTGGGCTATTCCCAGTCGGCAGTGACCGTGCAGATCCGTCTGCTGGAGCAGGAGCTGAATATCCGCCTGTTTGACCGGATCGGAAAGCAGGTGGAGCTGACGGGACAGGGAAAGAGGTTCCTTGGCTATGCCCATAATATTCTTCAGGAGGTGAACCGGGCAAAGCTTTCTCTGACAGACGAGGGAGAGCTGGTCAATCCGCTTCATATCGGCACCATCGAGTCTCTGTGCTTCTCCAGGCTTCCGCTGATCCTTCGTTATTTTCAGGAGCATTATCCCGGGGTATCAGTCCGCATTACGACGTCGTCGCCGGAGGAGCTGATCGAGATGATGGAGAAAAACCGTCTGGATCTGATCTACATACTGGACGAGCCGCGCTATCATAACAACTGGAACAAGGTCATGGAGAGCCGGGAGGAGATGGTATTTGTCACGTCCCCGGACGCTTCACCGGCTTCCGAAAAGGCGCTGTGCGTGGAAGACCTTCTGACAGAACCTTTCTTTCTCACAGAAAAAAATGCCAATTACCGGAGGTCTCTGGACCGGTTCCTCGCTTCCAAAAATCTGGTGCTGACTCCGGCCCTGGAGATCAGCAATACGGAGTTTATCATAAAGATGCTCCGGGGCGGCCGCGGCGTCTCGTTTCTGCCGTATTTTGCAGTCAGGGAGAATGTGGAGAAGGGAGAATTAAAGCTGTTGAATGTGACGGACTTTCATGTCTTTATGTACCGTCAGATCTTCTATCACAAAGATAAATGGAAAACCAGGGAAATGGAGGAATTCATCCGGCTGGCAGCGCAGGAGCCATAGAAGGGTCCTTTTCTTTATGTGGCAAAATAAGCGAATATATGGTATCATGTCACCAACTGGAGCGAAGCGGAAGTTGATGACCTGCGCGAGCATCAGCGAGC
>CAJTXP010000077.1 GCA_910583615.1 uncultured Lachnospiraceae bacterium
GATGGCAGGAAATGAAGAAAAAGTTATCAGTTAGGGCGGCGGTGTCGCTGCTCTTATCGGCATTGTTGTTCTGTATGCCCATAGGGGCGTTTATGGCAAACAGCGGGAATACGGTAGACGTTTATGCGGAGGATGCGCTTATGGAAGAAAGCGGCGAATCCGGGGAAAGCGATACCGGGGCAGAAACAGAGGGAAGCACTGAAACGGAAGGAAGCACCGAAACAGGGGAGGAAACCGAACCCGGTGGCGGCGAATCAGAAGGGGAAACAGAGGGCGGAACGGTATCGGGAAATGAGATTCCGGAGCCTGAATGTACCTGTAAAGAGAAATGCACACAGTATTCCGTTGATAAAGACTGTGCGCTCTGCAAGGAAGATTACGCCGGGTGTGAATATGTGAACCCAAACGTAAAAATCACAATCTCCACTCCCTCCGGGTGGCACAATGACACCACGAAGGTACATATCTCCATAGAAGATGTGGCACATTCCGGCAACTTTGCCATAAAGACGGTGCAGGCGAAAGTCGCACAGAATGGGAGCTGGACGGACATCACAGAGGATATGTACGTGGAGATTTCGGAAAATGCCACTGTCTATGTGCTTGTGACAGACCAGAGGGGCAAGACCTACGAGAAAAACCGCTATATCAAATGCTTTGATTTCACGAAGCCCACGTTAAACGCTGCGGTCAGTGACGGTCTGCTTTCCGTACAGGCGCATGATACGGATTCCGGAATCAAGGCGGTATATGTGAACGGGTATGAGTTTAAAGAGCTTACAAACGGTGTCTTGAATATCCGTTTACAACAGTTTGACGCAGGCTACCAGTATTTTACCATTTCCGCTATGGACAATGCCGGGAATATGTCGGAAGTCTATAAGACAGCCAACCCGTATTACACCGATCCGGAGAAAGAGGACAGCAGTGAGAAGAACCCGGCAGAGCAGCTCCCGGTAAACGCACAGGCAACCAAGCCTTCCTCTGCTACCGCACAGGTGACAGAACATACCAAAACGGACAGTGACGGGAACACTGTTTCCGAGAACACCCTTGCACAGCAGAAGAAGCAGGCAATGGCGGAAGCGGCAGAATCGGAGAAAAAAGAGGAATCCGGGGAAAAGGAGAAAAGCGAAACGGGGAAGGAATTTTATACAATCCAGACCGCATCGGAAAAAGTGTTCTACCTTATCATTGACCGGGACGGGGAGGAAGAAGTGGTTTATTTCCTGACGGAAGTTACGGAAAATGACCTGTTGAACGTGACAGCGGACAACAGCGAAACCTTACCGCAAAATTCCGCCGCACTGGAATCCGCAATCCCTGTGACGGAGGGCGCACTTCCCAATAATAACGGGGAACAGGAGAAGGAAGAAGAAACTGCGGAAGAACTTACAGAGGACGGGGAGGAAGAAACTACCGAAGAACCCGAACCGGAGCCGGAGAAAACAGGGGAAAACCCGGCGGCAACCTATATCATTCTTGGGATTGTGGCAGTTGCAGCGATTGGCGGCGGCTATTATTTCAAGGTAGTAAAGAAAAAGAAAGAGGAATTTCTTGACGAGGACGATGATGAGGAGGACGAGGAAGAAGAATACGATGATGACGAGGAAAACGAGGACAGCGAGGATGATTTTTTTGAGGATAAGGAAGGGGAGGACGAATAAATGCAGTTAGTCATAGCGGAAAAACCGAGCGTAGCAAGGAGCATTGCGGAGGTAATCGGCGCAACGGAAATCAGTGACGGGTATATGGAAGGGAACGGTTATGTTGTGAGCTGGTGCGTGGGGCATCTGGTGGAGCTGGCACAGCCGGAAAGCTACGGGGAGCAGTGGAAGAAATGGACGTATGAGAGCCTGCCCGTCAAGCCGGAAACATGGCAGTATGAGGTGAAGCCGGACACGAAAGCGCAGTATGACGTGCTTTTTAAATTGATGCACAGGAAAGACGTGTCGGCTACAATCTGCGCCACTGACGCCGGACGGGAGGGAGAGCTTATCTTCCGCCTTGTGTATGAAATGGCAGGCTGTGACAAGCCGATCAAACGCCTGTGGATTTCCTCAATGGAGGAAAGCGCCATTCGTGAAGGGTTTGAGAATTTACAGCCGGGGAGCGATTATGATAACCTGTACCATTCCGCACTGTGCAGGCAGGAAGCGGACTGGCTTGTGGGCATCAACGGTACAAGGCTGTTTACGGTTTTATATGGCGGAAAGGTTTTAAAGGTGGGGCGGGTGCAGACACCCACCCTTGCGATGTTAGTAGACCGGGAAGCAAAGATTATGAATTTCCAGAAGGAAAAATATTACATGGCGCATATCCTGATGGACGGGATGGATGCCGCCACCGGGCGTATTGATGATAAGAATAAAGCGGATGAGATTGCGGGGGCTTGCCGGGACGGGCAGGCTCTCACCACGTCCGTTGTGAAAGAGGAAAAAGCGGTCATGCCGCCGAAGCTCTATGACCTTACCACGCTCCAGAGGGATGCGAACCGTTTATTTGGTTTTACCGCAAAGCAGACCTTAGAGTACACGCAGAGCCTTTATGAGAAAAAGTTAGCCACATATCCGAGGACGGACAGCCAGTTCTTATCCGATGATATGGGGCAGACCGCAGAGGGCGTGATTGAAGCGGTGTTCAGCTCCCTTATGTTTGAAGAAAACAAAGCGTCCAGACCGGATATAAAAAGGATTCTGAACAGCAAAAAAGTGACAGACCACCACGCCATTATCCCCACAATGGAGATAGCGAAAGCTGACCTTGCGGCACTGCCGGAAACGGAGCGTAAAATCCTGTCTTTGGTTGCGAACCGCCTGTTATGCGCCACCGGGGAGAAACATCTGTATGAAACGGTAAAGGCGGAGTTTTCCTGTAATGGACATACTTTTGCGGTTTCCGGGAAGTCCGTCACGCATAACGGGTGGAAGTCCTTTGAGGATGCCTTTAAGCGTTCCTTTAAAATCTCCGGGAATCAGGAGGAAGAAAAAGAGGAAAAGAAGCTGCCGGAACTGTCGGAGGGACAGGCATTTGACGGTGTGCAGACGAAAGTCAGCGAGCATTTCACTTCCCCGCCGAAGCACTTTACGGAAGATTTATTATTATCCGCAATGGAACGTGCCGGGGCGGAAGATATGGGCGATGACGTGGAGCGGAAAGGCTTGGGTACGCCTGCGACAAGGGCGGACATCATTGAGAAGTTAGTCAAGGACGGGTTTGTGAAGCGTGAGAAAAAGCAGATCATACCAACAGAGGACGGAATGAAGCTGATTACGGTGCTGCCGGATGTGGTGAAGTCCCCGAAACTTACCGCCGATTGGGAAAATGCCCTGACACTGGTAGCGAAAGGGGAGCTTCCTATGGAGGACTTCATGGCGGACATTGAAAACATGGTGTCGGAGCTGATACACACCTACCATGAGGTCAGTGACGAGCAGAAAAAGATGTTCGCACAGGAGCAGGCGGCTCTTGGGGTATGCCCGAACTGCGGCGGTCAGGTGGTAAAGGGAAAATTCGGTGCGTACTGCGTGAAGAAATGCGGTATGAACGTGAGCCGGGTAATGGGGGCTGCCCTTACCGATGCACAGGTAAAAGATATGCTTGCCGGAAAGAAAATCCTGTTAAAAGGGTTAAAGAGCAAGGCGGGCAAGCCCTATGATGCTTATATCATTCCGAGTGGGATGGAAGAATACCATTACACCAAAGACGGGGCAGAAAAAAGCGGGGTACAGTTTAAGTTTGTCATGGAGTTTCCGAAAAAGAAATCTTCTGGCGGGAAGAAAAAATAAGGGAGGAAGAAAGATGTTTACAACCGGGGATAAGTTATTAAACGTGATGAAAGAGGAAGAAATCAGCATTATGGAGCTTTCCAGAATGTCAGGAGTGCCGGAGAGGACGATCATGGATATACTGGCGGGCATCAGGGAGCCGGAACTTGGCGTGGTATGCCGGATTGCGGACGGTCTTGGCATCTGTGTCCATGAGCTTCGTGCCGATGAGGAACAGTATGCCATATCCGTACAGAAAGATACCCTTGCAAAGCTGATCGTGGTCAGCGAGATAAACGGTGTGGAGCTGGAGGAACTGATACATACCATTTTAGAAAAAGGCATTGAGGAACATGGTTTCTACGAATAATGCCGGAGAGTAACAGGAAACAGGCAGCAAGATACGTTTTTGTATTTTGCAGCCATTTTTTAATGGAGGATTGCCATGAGAAAATATGACGTAATTTCCGCACTCTCCGAAGAAACATCAAAGAGGGTGACGAGAAATGAAGAAAGCTGGAAGAAATATCTGAACACAGCATCAAGGCTCTACAAATACCCGTTCAAAGACCAGCTCCTTATCTATGCCCAAAGACCGGACGCCACAGCCTGCGCTTCCATAGAGATATGGAATGAAAAAATGCACTGTTGGGTAAACAAGGGCGCAAAGGGGATTGCGCTTCTGGATGAAGAAGGGAGTCCCTACACCGGACTGCGGTACGTCTTTGACATATCGGACGTGCATAAGGCAAGGCGCATCGGGCGTTTCCCTCAGCTTTGGGAGATGCGGGAGGAACATCAGGAAGCGGTTCTGAACCGTCTGGAAGGGATTTACGGGGATACCGACAAAGAAGCCGGGTTTACGGACAGGATCAGGGAGATTGCTTCCCGGATTGCACAGGACTGTTATGGGGAGCTTGCTTCGGATATGGAATATCTGAAAGAGGGAAGTTTTCTGGAGGAACTGGACGGACTGAATATCGCTGTGCGTGTCCGGGAAACGCTGGCGGACAGCATCGCCTACACCGTCTTAAAGCGGTGCGGCATGGAAGATGCGGAGCTGGCAGAGGAAATCCAGTTCCCCTATATCCATGAATTTAATACGGTGGAAACCCTGTCGCATATCGGTGACAGCATATCCGATTTATCCAAGCCTGTGCTTATGGAGATTGGCAAAGCAATCGGGGCGTATGACAGGGAAATCGCCGGAAAGGAAGCATCAAGAAATTTTGTCGAAAAAGGACTTGCAAATACCTCTGACACACGCTATAATGCTTTAAAGCGTGAAAGCAAAACGGAGGACGTACAACCTACCAAACAGACAGGAAATGCCGGGGAAAGGGGAAATAATGATGAATCTGACCTACGAGAAGAACGGGGATTACATGATACCGATGTTACAGGTGGACGAGCAGCCGGAGGGGACGCTCACGAAATACGGGCTGATGAGGAAGAATTACTTACAGGAACACAAGAAGGGGATTTACACCGGGCTTCTGCTGAAAGGGAAGCTGAAAGAGCATCTTCTGACCATTCAGGAGCAGGCGGAGCAGAGGATGGAACTGCTGACCGGGCAGATGATGAAGCAGGAGGGAGTGACGGAAAAACTCAAGGCGGAGAACCAGATGCTCTGGGTTCAGAAGATGAACAACATCAGGCACTCGGCGGAGGAAATCGTGCTGAAAGAGCTGGTATACAGCCTGTAAGTGAAGAAGCGACTGAAAAAACTGAAAATAAGGATTTACCAGAGCCGGACAGTGGAGAACCATTGCCCGGTCTTTCTTTGTCCGGAATAGAGAAAGGCATCTTGCAGTTTGATGAATTTATGGTGCATAAATGCCCGGATATTGCCGGGGTAATGCTTTTCGAGCCGGATAAGGATAAACAGACGGAATATATCAAAAACAGTTACAGGCATAAGGAATTTACCGAGTTTTATGTAGGGGAGGAAAGAGCCGGGTACAGGGCGGACGAAAACGGTCTGACGGTCTGGAAGGGGAGCTATTTAAACCGGACAGCGGAGGCAACTGTATCATGGGAAGCTGTGAGGGACAGCATCGCCTTTTACATGGAAAAGGGCGAATATCTGAAAGAGGGGCAGATACCGCAGTGGGAAGAACCGAAGGAAACGGAAGTTTACCAGCAGCTTAGTTTATTCCCCACGATAGAGGAACAGATCGGCACGATAGAAGCGGCGCAGGCAGGAGAGAAATATATCATGCCCGCCGCTTTTTCTCTGCCAAAGGAGCAGCTTGAAGCCATTTTACGCACAGGGGGCGGACGGGATAACAGCAGGAGCCGCATTTATGCCAAGTACCAGCAGGGCAAAACGCCGGAGGAAATGGCGGAGTTTCTGAAAAATGAGTACCGAACTACGGGGAAAGGCTTTGATTTTGGCAGCAATCCCATTTCCGTCTGGTTCAATGAATCCGGCATGAGCGTCGGCTACGGGATGTCCGCAAAGGAAAACCCGGTTGCGGTGATGGGATGGCAGGAAATAGAGGGCGTTGTCCGTTCTATGGTGGAGAATGGCTCTTACATGGGCGCAAATGAAGTGTTCCTTGTGGATGCGGTGGAACGCCAGCGGGTGTCAAATGACCTGTTCAATTTCTTTTGGGACGGTATCGGGGAAGCGCCGGAGAGCATACCGATTAAAAGCCACAACCACCCGGAGAGCATGACAATCCTGTGCGAGCTTTTATCCACACAGGAGGGGCGTGATGTCATCGCCGGGGAGCTTTCCCACGCAAAAGAGCAGATTGAAGCCGGGGAAAAGCAGATCAGGTGGCGGTATGTAAAAAAGCCGGAGCATCTGCTTTCAGAGATTGCGGATTTAAGTACAGAGAAAACGGAATACCCGGTACAGGACAGCGTGGAGGTGCTGCATGAGGATTTTATTACACAGGATGAGATAGATGAGCGTCTGACAGGCGGCAGCAACTATCATCATGGGCAGTTCCGTATCTATGAGTATTTTATGGAAGGGCATGATAAGAAAGAAAATATTGCTTTCCTTAAAAATGAATACGGGACGGGCGGCGGCGCTCCCGCCTTAATCGGTTCAGACCGGAGCGATGAATGGCACGATTCCAAAGGAATCAAACTGGGGAAAGGCAGGATAGGCGATCCATACGCAAAAGTGCTTTTAAAATGGAACGTGGTGGAGAAGCGCATCAGGGAGCTTGTCAATGCGGATAAATACCTTACGCCGAAGGGCAAGGAAGCCTTTGCACAGTACAAAAAAGAGCAGGCGGAGGAAGCCATGCGCCGGGAGCAGGAAAAGCTGGAGCATGGTGTCCGGGTGGAGTGCAAAGATGCCATAGAAAAAGCGATTGCGGAGAAATTTGACGGTTACACCCTTCCGAGGGATACCGCAGAGGGCGTTATCCGGCAGTACGGGAAGGAACGTGTAGAGATTGTCCTTGCCAATACAATCATGCACTTATCCCATGACGGGCGGTTTTCCCCAAACAATAAGGAATGGGCGAAAAGCCTTGTTCCTTCCGCTGACTGGCAGACAAGGGATTATATCGTCACGTCCCACCCGGCTGTTTTGGACGGTTTCACCAATCAGGCAAGGCGGTTTATAGAGCGTGACAGAGAACCGGAAAAAATGGCTGTACCGGAGCAGGAAGCGGAAATTTCCGGGGAAAATATTCAAAGTCCCGAACCGGAAAGTAAAGCCAGTGACAGTGAAAAAGCACTGATTGAAAGGCTTGCGGAAATGTCCGCAGTGGTAAAAATCTGCGGTGCGCTGTCCATGAAAGATGTGGTCGGCTGGAATGAGGACACCGGGGCGGTTGCCATTGAAGATACTGACAGGCGGTTAGAGGGAAAAGCGGTTTATGACGCTTTATTTTTGGAAGCCGCCGATTATGTCCTGATGCAGTCATTAAGCGACAATACGGAAAAAGCGGTGGAGATGGATATTCTGCTGAAGGAAGCACAAAAGTATGCGGCACGTTATGGGAATGAGCAGGAACAGCAGAAAGAAGAACATGCTGCGGAAGTTCCTGAAGCAGAGCCGGAGAGCCGCATGGGAGAACCGGAGAGGGAAACAGCGGAAACCATTGCGGCAGAGCCGGAGAGCGTTACAGAAAAGCCGGAAATTGTTACAGAAACAGAAAATGTCGCTGAAAAAGATGATTTCTCCGACATTGACACACAGGCAGTCCGGGAGCATCTGGAAAAAGCGGGAATCGTGGACGGGCAGCTTGTAGATGAAAATGCCTTAGAGAACGATCCGTTTATCCGTCAGGTCATGGGCGATGTGGAAGCATTGACAGGGCAAACAGGAGCAGAAAAATCATCAGTAAAAGTATCAGAAAAAGAGCCGGAGGTAGACAAGTCCGGCGCATCGAATTACCATATTTCATTCAATGAAGCCGAAAACACCGGGAAAGGATTTGCACCGAAAGAGAAGTTCCGGCAGAACGTGGAAGCCATACGAACCCTCGAAAAGATAGAGGGGGAACGCCGCACCGCAACGCCGGAGGAACAGGAGGTCTTAGCAAAATATGTGGGGTGGGGCGGTCTTGCCGATGCCTTTGATTCTTCCAAAGCGAACTGGGTGAATGAATATCAGGAATTAAAGAGCCTGTTATCCCCGGAAGAATACGCTTCCGCAAGGGAAAGCACCTTAAATGCCCATTATACAAGCCCGGTCATCATTCAGGCAATCTATGACGCAGTAGGCAGAATGGGGTTTACCAGAGGGAATGTGTTAGATCCCGCCGCAGGGATTGGGAATTTCTATGGCTGTCTGCCGGAGGAAATGCAGGGAAGCAGGCTGTACGGGGCGGAGCTTGACGGGATTACCGGGCGCATCGCAAAACAGCTTTACCCTCATGCGGACATTAAAATCACAGGATTTGAAAATACAAATTATCCCAATGACTTTTTTGATGTGGCGGTGGGGAATGTGCCTTTCGGACAGTATAAAGTGTCTGACAGGCAGTATGACAAGCATAATTTCCTCATACACGATTATTTTTTCGCAAAGACTTTGGATAAAGTACGTCCGGGCGGCATCGTTGCCTTTGTCACTTCAAAGGGGACTATGGATAAGAAAAACCCGGAAGTGCGGAAATACCTTGCACAGCGGGCGGAGCTTTTAGGGGCAGTCCGGCTCCCGAACACAGCGTTTAAGGAAAATGCGGGTACGGAGGTCACTTCGGACATTCTGTTTTTAAAGAAGCGTGACCGGGTGTTAGACATTGAACCGGACTGGGTGCATCTGACGGAAAAAGACGGTATCGTGATGAACCAGTATTTCGCAGACCACCCGGAAATGGTACTCGGAAAAATGGAGATGGTTTCCGGGGCGCATGGCATGGAAAGCGCCTGCCTGCCGGACACTTCCCTTCCCCTGTCGGCGCAGCTTAAACATGCGCTCTCTTATGTGGAGGGCAGCATCGAGCAGGCGGATTTTAACGAGATTGAAGATGAACTGGCAAGGGAGAACATACCCGCCGATCCGGACGTGAAGAATTACAGCTATACCGTAGTGGACGATAAAGTGTATTACCGGGAAAATTCCATTATGAAGCCTGTGGACGTTTCGGAGAAAGCGGAGCAGCGCATGAAGGGCATGGTGGCGATCCGGGACTGTACGCAGGAACTGATAAACTTCCAGTTGGAAGAATACCCGGATGAAATGATTAAAAACAAACAGACGGAGTTGAATCAGTTATACGATGATTTCTCCAAGAAATTCGGTCTTATCAGTTCACAGACCAATAAGAGGGCGTTCAATCAGGATTCCAGCTACTGCCTGTTATGTTCCCTTGAAAATCTGGACGATGAGGGGAACTTCATTGGAAAAGCGGATATGTTCACGAAGCGTACCATTAAAAAGCAGGAAGTTGTGACGAGCGTGGACACAGCCAGTGAAGCGCTGGCGGTATCGCTTAGTGAGAAGGCGGGCGTGGATTTAGCCTATATGTCGGAGCTTGCGGACAAGAGCGTGGAGGAAATCACAAAGGAGCTTGCCGGGGTAATCTTCCAGAACCCGGTCACAGAGGAATGGGAAACCGCAGACGAGTATTTAAGCGGGAACGTGCGGGAGAAGCTGTCAGTGGCGAGAACCTTTGCGGAAAACCACCCGGAATATGCCATTAACGTATCCTCACTGGAAAGCGTACAGCCGAAGGAGCTTGACGCATCGGAGATTGAGGTGCGTATCGGCGCAACATGGATTTCCACAAAATATATTGAGGACTTCATGCGTGAAACTTTTGAAACGCCGGGATACCTGCTTGAACGTAAGACAATGGGCATACAGTATTCAGGCGTGACCGGGCAGTGGAACGTGAAGGGGAAAAATGCGGACAGGGGAAACGCACTTGTCAATATGACCTACGGAACAGGGCGGGCAAACGCATACAGGATTTTAGAGGATTCCTTAAATCTGCGTGACACCCGTATTTTTGACATTGTGACAGAGGACGGGAAAGAAAAAAGAGTCCTCAACAAAAAGGAAACCATGCTTGCAAGCCAGAAGCAGGAAGCAATCCGGGAAGCCTTTAAGGACTGGGTGTTTCGTGATCCGGAGCGCAGGCAGGATTTATGTGCAAAGTATAACGAGCTTTTCAACTCCACCAGACCGAGGGAATATGACGGTTCGCACTTAAAATTCCCCGGCATGACACCGGACATTGTACTCAGACCGCACCAGCTTAACGCTGTGGCGCATCAGCTATACGGGGACAACACGCTGCTTGCCCATTGTGTAGGGGCGGGAAAGACCTTTGAAATGATTGCTGCGGCAATGGAGAGCAGGCGGCTTGGGCTGTGCCAGAAAAGTTTATTTGTTGTGCCGAACCATTTGACGGAGCAGTGGGCGAGCGATTTCTTACGGTTATATCCCGGAGCAAATATCCTTGCGGCAACAAAGAAAGATTTTGAACCCGCCAACCGGAAAAAGTTCTGTTCCAGAATCGCAACCGGGGATTATGACGCTGTGATTATCGGGCATTCTCAATTTGAGAAAATCCCGCTTTCCACCGAAAGGCAGATGGCGATGATTGAAAGGCAGATAACAGAAATTGAAATGGCAATCGAAGCCCTAAAAGCGGAGAATGGCGAGCGTTACTCCATTAAGCAGATGGAAAAGACGAAAAAATCCCTGTCCGCAAGGCTGAGCCGCCTGAACGATTCCAGCCGGAAGGACAATGTTGTGACCTTTGAACAGTTGGGCGTGGATCGGCTGTTTGTGGACGAGAGCCATAATTATAAGAACCTCTTTTTATACACAAAAATGCGGAACGTGGCGGGCATCGCACAGACGGAAGCGCAGAAATCTTCGGATATGTTTGCCAAGTGCCAGTATATGGACGAACTGACCGGAGGGAAGGGCATCACATTTGCGACGGGTACGCCAATCTCAAATAGCATGACGGAATTATACACCAATATGCGTTATCTCCAGT
>CAJTXP010000078.1 GCA_910583615.1 uncultured Lachnospiraceae bacterium
GAATGGGTGTAAAGACATTCGGTATTGTTCTTTTCCTTAAGTTAATGACATTGTGCTTTCACATGGTTTTTCGATACTGAGCCGGAGTGATTCCATTCATTTTTTTGAAAACCCGGTTAAAATGTTCCACATTGTTGTAACCGACCATTTCTGATATTTCATACACTTTAAAACTGGTGGTCTTTAAAAGTTCCCTTGCTTTCTGCATCCGGAGCGCTGTAAGGTAAGTGGAAAAGTTCTCCCCCGTCTCTTTCGTAAAACGGTTGGAAAAATATTTTTCATTCAGCTCCACATACTCCGCCACCTGAGAAAGCGACAGGCCTGCATCCTCGTAGTGATCCGCCAGATATCTTTTTGCACGGATCACTGCGTCTGTCTTTGAAATATTCAGTCTGGACGCCGAATAGTCCATGATCCATGCAAAATAGTTGGGCAGCCACAGTTTCAGGCTTCTGACATCTGCAATTCGCTCCATCTTTTCCATATAGTCGAATTTCTGCCCGAAGACATCCGCAAACCGGGAGTCGTCCATGCTGAAGCGCTCTCCCACCGCCAGAATAACTGCCAGCGCTTCCTGTTTCAGCTCTTCCACCTCCCGGCTCTCAAAACCGGCAAACAGTTTTTCCTTCTCTTCCGCCATATTCTTCTCGTCTGCCGTATACAGGGCATTGGAGAGGCGGCGATAACCTTCCGACAGGAGCAGAAGCTGATCTTCCCTGCCGGCCGTTTCTCCCAGATCTACGACTGCATTGTCTCCGTACAGATGCCGGAGGCATATCTTTCTTCGTATTTCTCCGACCAGTCCTGTAAAAGCTTCCGGGCCGGACGCCTCTCTTCCCACGCACACCCATATGGCTGTATCCAGCTCTTTTGACACCGTTTTTTGAAGCTCTCTGACCATGCCCGTCACCCGGCTCATATAATCTTCTTCCATGATCCGGTAAAATACAAGAAAAAAACACGGCTTCTCCATATAGGTAATACATCGGGAGGCATAACGGGGATTCCGCTCGCAGCAGCTTTCTACTCTCGAAGACAGATCCAGGTCCGTATCTCCCTGTCCCCGTTTCTCGATCCAGAAACCCAGTATTGTATAATGATCTGCAAAAAATTCCCTGGATGCCCGGCGGACCTCTTCCGGTTCCATTTCATTTTTAATCAGCGCCGCCAGATATTCTTCCGGTTTTTTTCCGGCGCTGTGAACCCGTTCTTCATATTCCTCAATCAGTGCACGGAGCCTGCGCACCATGGCGTTGAACTGATGGATCATGCTCCGTATCTCGTACTGGCCGGAAGGTTCGATATGCACATCCAGGTGCCCTTCCTCCACCAGCCTTAAACCGCCGCTGATCTCCTCCACCGGTCTTACAATACTGTGCAGAAAATATCTGGAATAATATCCAGCCAGAGCCAGAATCATGACCGCCGCCGCCAGCACCAGCAGCGCCGTATGCCAGTACCCCCGGGGCAAATCCCGTGTTTTTATGTAGCTTTCCACATACCAGACCGTATCGTTCAGTTCCAGGGGCGTACGCACGCAGGTATAGCCTGCGCCTGTATATTCGCCGCCATCCTGCGTGGAAAATACCAGCCCTCCTTCCTGATCCCGGATCATGGTAATGCCAAGACGGTTCTTTCCATTCAGATAATTCCGGTTGTATTCCCGGATCCGGTCCGCTGCACCTGTGGACTGATAAAAAGCCACCATCTCGATCTTCTGAGAACGGTCTGTCCGCACATCCGGCGCCAGATTGCCCGCCTGTTCCAGCCTCTGCTCATATTCATATCTCAGGTTCCCGTCGTAAGTATCCGTGCCGGCCGCATAGGCAAGGATCTCATTGTCATTGGTATAGATCAGATGCGACAGCCGCATGGACATAACGTCAATATCGGACTTCAGTTCTGCCATCACGGTCTCCTGTGCCTGCCTCACATTCTCCAGCGCCTGCTGCCTGAACTGCCGGTTCAGCACAAGAAGCGCGATGCTTAAGACTGCCAGGATCGGAATCACGATAAAGAGCAGAAACAAAAGATAATATACTGTTTTTAACGGGAGCTTTTTGATCTTCTGCAGCTGATGCATATGTCCGTTGCCTCCTTTTCCTTTGTTGCCGCGCCGCTGATAATACCTGATACTAATATATCATTCTTTTTGTTATATTCCAACGACTTTGAATATATTTGATGACGCAAACGGCTTTGACGTCAAAATCCGATTGCTGCTGACATTTTTTTCTGTCAGCAGCAATCGGATTCTGCTTTAATATGCTGTATGAATGTCTCTTCCCATCTCCTGCTTCAGCTTCGCGTTGGTCTCCTCCACGTTCATTCTGGAAAGTATGAATGTAATCACCAGATTTATGAGCATCGGAACCCAGAGATACATAAAGTAGAGCATACGGATACAGGATTCCGGCTGTACAGCCAGTGTGCCCTCAAACCCGCTGGCGGCCAGCATCCATCCTGCAATGGCAGTTCCCAGACCGCCGCCCAGCTTTACGCCCAGAGAGGTACAGGAATACATGGTCCCGTCCACCCGTTTCTGCTTCGTCAGATACGTATATTCGGAACAGGACGCGATGACTGCGTTCATGTCCCCCTGCCAGGGACCCTGTCCAAGAGCAGCGACTCCGGTAAAGAGCAGCATCAGCGGAATACTCCCCATATATCCTGCCACCACCACCATGGCGCGTCCAAAAGTACCCAGCATATAACCTCTCAGGTTCAGCCTGTACATTCCTTTCCATCTGGTCACCAGCGCAGGCGTCGCCACCAGCGCTGCAATCAGCGGAATATTGACGGCCCAGGAAAACACCCCGAACAGATTCTCGTTTTTCAGCACATAAGTCATATAGTAGATGCCCATGTTGATCATGGCGCCGTACACCTGCTGCAAAATGTAGACTCCGCAGATCATCAGATAAAACCGGTTGGCCAAAAGAAGCTTTGCCGCCGTGGCCAGTCCGTATTTCTCCTCCGCTTTCGTCTCCGCTCCCTCCGATGACTCGTTCAGTTCCTCTTCCGGAAGCTCTTTCACCGACAGTGCGGACACCGTATTGACCAGCAGGCCGATCAGAGAATAGATGATGGCTACCGTCCGCCACGCTGCAGCGCCGCCGCCGAAATACGCCACCGCTCCTATGGTAACGGACTGGATCAGAAGGCTGGTGCCAAATGCAAAGATAAACCGGCAGGAACCCATCTGCACACGCTCTTTGCTGTTTTTGGTCACAAGAGCGGTCAGCGCCGAATAGGCAATGTTGTTTGCCGTATAAAACACGGCGTTTAACAGGGTATAGGCGATAAAAAACCATGCGTACTGAGCGGTCGTCCCCAGATCCACAGGGATCGCAAAGATGGCCGCCAGCGTCACCGCACAGCCGATATACGCATAGAGCATCCACGGTCTTGCCTTTCCAAGCCTGGTCTTTGTCCGGTCGATCATGGCTCCGAAGAAAATATCCGTGATCCCGTCAAAAAATTTGGACGCGGCGATCAGAGAACCCACGATCCCCGGGTTCAGCCCTATGGTGTTGGTCAGATAGATCATGACAAAAGAGGACAGGAATGCATATACCACATTTCCAGCGATATCTCCGGAACCATATCCCACTTTATTGTACCATTTTAAATATGTTTTTTCCTGCATAAAAAACAGACTCCCTTCTTTATTCTTTTTTATACAATTCCGCGGCGGATCCGGGCATCTGTTCCGGATCTTCTGCATGCATCAGACCCCCGGAGCAGCGGATGATTGTTTTTTCAGTTCTTTCTGAATGGCACAAGCTTTATGCAAAATGTAAAGTTTTCTTCATCAAACCGGCAGCGGTCAGGGACCTTCGGCCCGCAGCTGTTGGATCCGATGCCGTTCTGGGCATAGTCCAGACAGAGTACAGTGCTGCCGGAAGGCTCCAGTTCATGGTGATGCGTCTTTTTCTCCAGCTCCTCCTGAGTGTAAACGGAAGCATTGAAGGAGAAGGTCTGTTCCGAAACGGCAGCCAGGCCGGAATTCTCGTCTGAAAGCTGTACATAATCGCAGCCCATATGGCTTCCGTTCTCCTGAGGACGGATATAGTCCTCATGCAGTCCGGCCACATCGGTACGATACCGCCCATAGCAGGATGCCTGATGCTTGTCCGCATAGCTTTCGTACGGCCCCATACCGCAGTAGGTCACCTGTCGAAGCCTCTCGTCAAGAAACAGACGAAGTCCGAATCTTGGAAGCTCCGGAAATTCCGCGTTTCTCTGCACATGCAGGATCATATGGATTCCACCCATACCGTCGACGACCCAGACGGCCTCCACATCCATCATACGCTGAACTGTGGCTGCTGACAGGGACATGCTGCTTACGATCTCCACGGATGCCCCCACCCGGCGGACACGGGTCGTATAAGCCCTTGCATATGCTCTGTCATACTGCGCCCGTTTCCATTCCTGTTTCACATACATGTCATTATCCGTGGGCGCACGCCAGATATTCAGTTCCATGGGCCGGTCCAGATACGCCCTGCCTTCATGGCGGATACTGGAAAAAAGCCCGGTTCTTTTATCATATACATATACAAAATTTTGCCCGTTCAGGATCACCGACTGATCCGTTTCCTCTGTTTCCACGGAAAGCGCATCCGAAGCTGACGACGCTTCCGTCCGTTTCAGAAATTTTAAGACCGTCTGGTTTCTGTTATCTTCTGTCTGAAGCCGGATCTCCTCATAACCGAGCACATATCCTGCCGGAATCAGCGCTTCCTCATTTTTCTGATAATAAAACAGTTTCAGATACGACCTGCCCCATTGGGGAATGTTGATCTTAAGCGGAATACATCCGGTCCGTCCCGGTTCCGCCGGGACTGCCGGAAGCACTCCCTTTTCCTTACAGACCCCGTCGCAGCTGACCTCATAACGGATCTCCACGCAGTCCTTAAGATTCGTAAAATCCATCTGGTTCCGAACTGTAAGCGTGCAGGTCTCCTGCTCAAAAGAAACCACCCGTACCGGACGGTATACGTTCCGGTACTCCAGAAGCCCTGTATGGGGCGTCCGGTCCGGATACACCAGGCCGTCCATGCAGAAATTCCCGTCGTGAATCACTTCCCCATGGTCTCCGCCGTAGCGCCAGATCGTCTTTCCTTCCAGCGTCTCTCCATGGGAGACGGCATGATCGCACCATTCCCATACAAATCCGCCGCACATCCTCTCATGTTTCTGAAACAGTTCAAAATAATCTTCCAGATCTCCCGGGCCGTTTCCCATGGAATGGCAGTATTCGCAGAGAAGAAGCGGCTTATCCTCTCCCCTGGCCAGGTATTCTTCGATCTCTTCAAATGCCGGATACATCCTGCTGTACAGATCCAGACAGGAGTAGTCATACGTTTTCCCGCCGTTTCTGTATCTGGCGCTTTCATAATGGGTCAGCCGGGACGGATCCCTCTCTTTTGTCCACTTGAGCGCCCGTTCAAAATTGCAGCCGTAAGCGCTCTCATTTCCCATCGACCAGATGACGATACATGGACGGTTTTTGTCCCGTTCCACCATGAGCCTTACCCGATCCAGGATCGGCTCCTCCCACATCGGGTTATCTGCAATGGGACCGTTCCACCGGTCAAATTTATTCGCGTCGCTGTTATCCCTGTGATAGATTTCCACCGGCCCGTGACTTTCCACATCCGCCTCATCCACGACGAGAAAGCCGTACCGGTCACAGAGTTCAAGAAACACCGGCGCATTGGGATAATGACTGGCCCGGACGGCATTGATATTATGCCGCTTCATCAGGGTCAGATCCTCCATCATCTGCGCTGTACTGACCACAGGCCCCGTGACGGGATCTGAGTCATGGCGGTTAACGCCCCGGAAAATAATCGGTTTACCGTTAAAACAGACCATATGATCCACGATCTCGATCTGTCTGAGCCCCACATGGTCCACGATCACCTCCAAATCCGTATCCAGTACCAGTGTGTAGAGATACGGCGCCTCGGTATTCCACAGAACCGGATCCTTGATCTGAAGCAGAAGCTCCTCTCCTTCCCGGCACAGGGCCTGATCCACCAGCTTCCCTTCTGCGTCATAGAGGGCCGCCGCCGTCATAACCGCTTCCTGAAAATACTGAAACTGAATGGACACAGCCGCAGTCTTTTCCTGGATATCCGTCCGGATCCGGTAATCCCTCACCGCCTGTATGGGACGTTTCAGCAGATATACATCCCGGAAAATGCCGCTCGTCCGGAATTTGTCCTGGTCTTCCAGATAGCTTCCGTCGCACCATTTCAACACCAGTACCGCCAGCCGGTTTTTCCCCTCCCGGATCAAACCGCTCACGTCAAATTCACTGGTGCAGTGGGACACCTGGCTGTACCCCACATAGCTCCCATTAAGCCACACATAAAAACAGGAATCCACGCCTTCAAAATTCAGATGCGCCATCGGCGCCGCCTGATCCTTTTTATAGACAAACTCATGTACATAAGCCCCGCAGGGATTATCCTGCGGCACATAAGGCGGATCAAAAGGAAATGGGTATCGGATATTGGTATACTGATGAGAATCATATCCCGCCATCTGCCATACGCCGGGAACGCTGATTCCGTCATAGGACGAAACATCAAAATCCATCTCATAAAATGCATCCTTAAGGTCATAGATACTGTTGTAATACTGGAAGCTCCATCTTCCATTCAACAGCTGCAGACGGTCCGAATCCTCTCTGTGCTCCACAAGAGTGTCCATCCGCACGGATGCCGGAATGTAATATGCTCTTGCCGGCATGGTGTTCTCATGGAGCACGTTCAGATTCTCATAATATCGTGGTACAATCATGTGATAACCTCCTCATTTGTCATTTTGCACGTCTCTCCTTCTCTCTTCTGTCATTTTATATGTCCGTGTTCTCTTTCTGTCTGTAATTATAGCCATACTGCACAAAAACGTCCATGGACTCCATTAGACAAAACCTGCACAAAATGATACAATATAGTCAATTATCTTCCGAAAAACGCCGCACAACGCAGGATGCAGCACAACTGTCCGGTCAAACCGGCCTGCTGCCGACCGAAAGGAGAACCGCATGTATATCAATTCCGCATATCTGAATCGTTCGCTGGTGGATTTTAAGGACAAGAGCAGACCGCTCATCGTGGGAAGCTGCGGAACCTATCATCTGTATACCCGTCCCAGGCTGCCCACGCACAGACCACGGGGAAGACTGGATTTTCAGATTTTGTATATCGCGTCTGGAAAAGCGCATTTTTATTTTGATAAAAGTGAGACGGATACCGTCGTGACCGCCGGACAGATCGTTGTCTACCGACCGAAAGAGCCTCAGCGATATGTATATTACGGCGCAGAGCAGACAGAAGTGTACTGGGTCCATTTTACCGGAAACAATGTCAAAAATATTCTCCGGCATTACGGCATCACCGACAGCATGCGTGTGATCTCCACCGGAGCTTCTTTTGAATATACAAGACTTTTTAAACAGATGATACAGGAACTCCAAAGGTGTCAGAGCTGCTATCCGGAACTTTTAACCCTGCTGCTTTTAGAGCTTCTGATCCAGATCAGCCGGCAGATCGGCAGAGAACACCGAAAAAAAGACACCTATCTGGACGCAGAGATGGAGCTCGCCATACAATTTTTCAACGATCACTATCATACAGAAATCAGCATTGAAAAATACGCTGCTTCCCGGGGTATGAGCGTCAGCTGGTTCATTCGCAGCTTCAGGCAGTATGCCCATACCACACCCATGCAGTATCTTGTAGAACGCCGTATGACCAATGCCCAGGTGCTTCTGGAAACAACAAACTACAGTATTGCAGAAATCGGAAATCTTGTCGGCTATGACAATCCCCTTTATTTCAGCCGTATTTTTAAAAAACAAAAAGGCATGTCCCCTTCCGATTATCGAAAGCAAAGTTCCGCAGAAAGCTGAAATTATTGAAAACATCGTTGCTTTTCCTTCGAATATCAACAGAATATTTACATTTTCCTGTTGATATTACTCTGTATATCTTTTATACTAATCAAATATCTGGATCGTATCGGCTCAGGGGATCCATGAAATATGGAGGAGTACGATTACGTATCTTTTTCTCTTGCTGATAAGAAGAGAACTATATTCATTAAAAGGGAGAATAAGTATGAACTGGAACTGGAAACGGAAACAAAAATGGCTGATTTCACAGACAGTAATCGTTTTTGTACTGTTTTTCTCTGTGCTTCCGGCAGCAGCAGTCGAACCGACCGGACAGGATGTCCGACCCGCCGTTATGGAACGCGCCGAATCAGAGAGTGAAAAGAAGACGGAAGCAAACATCGAAACAGACTTCATAGACGATATGGCAGCGGATTCCGAAAATGGCTCCACTGACGATACGTCAACGGATATCGAAGCAGACTCTGAAGACGATGCCTCAGCGGACTCCGAAGGCAATGCCGCGGCAGATTCCGAAACAGACTCCGAAGATATTGTCTCCAGTGTTCACGAGTGCAGCTGGTCTTCGGACTGGAACTATGATGAAAGCTGCCACTGGCACGAGTGTGATGCCGAAGACTGTCCTGTGACTGACCATAACGAAAAGGATGGTTATGCAGAACACAGCTATGGCGAGGACAACATATGTATCGACTGTGGTTATTTTAGATCAGACAACTGTCTTACCCGCACAGCAGCAGGAGTTGTTCCGACCTGTCAGGAAGTCTATGAGGCTATGGTCGGCTTAAAAGATCAGTATCCAGAAGGAATGACCTGGACAAATTTTGAACCCTATGGAAGCAGGGGCGAACTTGGCGCTTCCTATGTCTGGAAAGGCGGAAAAGTATACGGGGCAAACAGCGGCGTGGGCTGTGCGGCTTTCGCTTTCATACTCAGCGATACGGCCTTTGGCGATTTACCTGCCAGAGTAATTGACTGGAGAGTAAAAAGTTTTAATAAAAAAGAATAACCCTTTTATGGCATTTT
>CAJTXP010000079.1:0-3834 GCA_910583615.1 uncultured Lachnospiraceae bacterium
CCGGCAGCCATCAGGTTCAGGCGCAGATACTCCATGACCCCGCACAGGATCAGGAGCAGGGCCAGGGTCACGGCGATCACCAGAGGGAAGGATACTCCCCTCTCGTCTTTGAAACACATTTTCAGCTTCCTCATTTCCAGTACACCTCCGATTTCCCGGAGGCTTCCGCCTTAAGCGTCACCGGAAAGGAGCCAAAGCTGCCGAACAGCCCCAGGTCATACCGGTATGTCAGCTGGACGCTGACCTCCTCGTTCAGCTGGATCCGCCCACTCCTGGACCACCGGATCTCAGGAACCAGCCCGGTCTTCTCCGTCAGTACCGCCGCCCGCCTGCTGGTCTCGCTCCCCACCCGCCCGGAGATCTCCGCCTCCCGGCACAGTTCCGTAGCAAAGGTATCCAGCTGCTGCTTGGCAATGAACACCGGCAGGAGCTTTACCGACAGGGCCAGCACCAGAAAGACACACAGCACCAGCACGGCGATATCGATATACCCCTCTCCCCGCTGCTCTTTCCATACCCGTTTTAACACATGGCCACCTCCTGCTCCCTGTCCTGATATTCCTGTCCCTCTGTTCCGGTCCCCTGATATGCCAGGTCACAGAGCACATCGTAGAGTTCTTTCCCATGGGGGATATCCTGCTCCCGCAGGTACATGTCCCTCACCATCTCCAGCGGGTTCTCAAACCGGAGCAGGTAATCCACAAACTCCCTGGGGCAGCCGTTTTCCTGCAGTTCCTGATACACCAGCTTTGCCGCTGCGATCTCCGCCGCCTGGTCAATGAGATCCGGGGGCAGCTCTGCCTGGAGCGTCCGGATATACGCCTCATAGTTGGCTCTCAGGCGCTCCTTCAATCTCTTTTCTTTCTGTTCTTCTGTCATTGGCCCTCCTCTTTTTCTTTATTCCATCCTCATTCCCATCTCTTCCTCCGTCTGACTGACTTCCTGCAGCTTTCCATTCAGGATCTCATAGTACAGTTTCTCCCCATCCATGCATCCTGTGTCCAGGTCGAATCCCTGGAGCTTCGGATATTTGGGAAGTTCTCCCCTGGGGAGCTGGCTGATCCGGTATTTCGTATATCCCATCTTCTGCAGTTCTTCCGGAAGCATGGGCTTCCCGTCTGCCACATAGGCCCTCCTCGTCTCCTTCTGCATCTCCTTTAAAACAGCGAATACATCCTTATCCTCATTCCGGCATTTCCGGGTATAAAAGGCACTTGCCGTGATGCCAAATTCCCGCAGGAGTCCTGCCATGGTCTTATAGTTCTTTCCCCGGATCCGGCAGTGGGGAATGTAGTTCAGCATCTCCTCCTTCCCCATCCCCAGCTGTTCCTTCAGCCGGTTCAGGACGTCAAATTCCTCCAAAAAGGTAAGAGGCTGGCTCCGCAGCAGCTCCCTTACGCACAGGACGGAGATCCCGTAAGCCCGGCATAGGTCGATCTGGCTCTCATACGTCTTTCCCCGGTAAACTGTCTCATTTTTACTTCCCATTCCCTTGATGGGCCGCGTCAGGGCCTCCTTAAGATCCATCCCGTATTCCAGACGGAAGTACACATTGGCCGGCTGTATCCGATATGCTGCACACAGATCCACGAAGTTTTCGTAAAGCTTTCCCTGAAACCGGACCGGTTCCGTCTCCAGAGCCTTCTTCACTGCCTCCTGGAGCTTCACCCCTTCCCGTACCTGGTTAATCAGGTAATAGTGGCTGATACCGAACACCAGGGCAACCTGGGACAGGCTCTGGTACTCTTTCCCCCATACGGTCATGTCACGGCTGGCATATTCCCGGCTGTATTCCACGGACTGCCCGATATCTTTTGTCCGGTAGTAGGCATGCTGCAGGGCGGAGGCGGAAAGCCCAAGCTTTTCCGCCATGGATTTTAAGGACGGATACCGCACACCTTCATATTCTACCGGGATCCCGTTGGTTATTTTTTCCCCACAGGCAGTTTCCACGGCCTCCTCCAGCGTCCATCCTGAACATAGACGCCCCGTCACCCGTTTCTCATCAATCCCGTACTCCTGGCACAATTCTTTCCTGGAGCTGTATTCCTTTCCCTTATAACTGACCGGTTTTGGCGGCATCCTTCTCCTCCTTTAGAACATGCTCCCCATGGACTTGATGATCTCGATCACAATGATCACCAGGTACATGAACAGGAAACACATCAGCATCACAAAGCTGAATACCCGGATCTTGGGCGGGATCTTCTGGGCCTCCTTCTTCAATCGCTGCAGCTCCAGCTGCTTGAAATCATGGGAGAGCATCTGGAAATACATAGCTCCGTCATCGCCCCGCAGCACCCCGATCAGTCCCCGGACCACATCGGAGAGCATGGGGGAATTGAGCCTGGCCTCGAAACGGGTCAGGGCCGCCTCGTAGCTGCTGGAACGCATGTCCGCCACCAGCACATCCAGTTCCCCTGAAAACTGCTCTCCCGCGTTCTTCTTATAGTTCTCCACGATGGAGAGCACGTCCCGGCTGTTTTTCAGTTCCTGCTCGATGGTGGATACGAACCGGGGCAGCTCCGTCTCGATGACGCCCCGCTTCTTCGCCAGCAGCTCGTCCGCCCGGTTGATCTCCTTAAAATAGACCATCACGGAAAGAAACACCACGATCACAGACAGCAGGGGAAATATGAACAGCGCCGGGAGGATCCCAAACATCACCGCCCCTGCCTTCACAAGCGCATATGCCTGATAGACCTCCGGCTCCAGGTTCAGTCCGCTGGCCTTCAGGATATTTTTTAGTCGGCTCCTTTTATAAGCATCCATCCGGACATATGGGGCGAACCTTGCCGCGACCGTCAAAAGGTACGTTTCCAGCGTCTTCGCCGCCGTCTTCTTCTCCCTGCCCGTATTGACCATGGCCTTTGAGGTCCCAAGGTAGGGAAGGCGCAGCAGATCCGCCGTCACAAAGAACAGCCCTCCCGCCAGAAACACACCAAAGGCTGCCAGCAGCCCCATCATCAACATCGTTGTCATCCTGCATCACCTCCTGTACTCCAGCGGTTTGGTCAGCTTGATGACCAATGCTGTGGATATAAAGATCAGGGCTGCCGTCACCGCCAGCATGATCTGCCCCACCGGTGTGAACATCAGCGTCTCATACCAGCTGCGGTTTAAAAAATACATCAGCGGGATGTTCCCAATGACCAGAAAGACCATGGTGATGAACTCCTTTCTGGGTTCTGTCACCAGGAACTCCAGCTCCGCGTTCACGATCCGCATGTCGGACATCTTGTTCACGATGGGAGTCAGCGTGGTCTTCAGGCTCCGGTCCAGCTGGCAGTCGCTTAAGGCATCACACCACTCCTCAAACACGTCATTCTCGATCCGTCCCCGCAGCACCTTCAGCGCCGCCTCCACGTCCGGGTTCACCATCTTCACCTGTGTGACAAAATCCCGGAACACGTTCTGGACGGGAGGATTCAGGTAATGCAGATTTTCCTCCACCGCCGTCAGGATGTCCTCATTCCGCAGGTATGCCGTGGTGATGATGGAGAGGGCTGTCTCCAGTTCCGCCGATACATTCTTTTTATAGTGGTTCGCTGTCAGGCGCACATACCAGAACGGCACGAACAGAAAACCGCAGGCCATCACCGGTGCCAGGAAAAAGTTCCCGATCATAATGGCAAAGGAGCCGCCTGCCGCAAACAGGGCAAGGCTCACGGCACAGACAAGGGAAAACCTGCTCCCTCTCCCGGTCATTACAAGGATGTCCTGGGCCTCCGTGATCTCTTTTTTCAGGATCCCCGGCTTCTTCCTTCTGGTGGCCTCGTTGATCTCCTCCTTCAGCGTCTTCGGCTTCCGCAGGAGAAAGGAAAACAGGTCATC
>CAJTXP010000079.1:3934-8506 GCA_910583615.1 uncultured Lachnospiraceae bacterium
TGATCTCCTCCTTCAGCGTCTTCGGCTTCCGCAGGAGAAAGGAAAACAGGTCATCGGTAAACTCCACCGGCCTTAGTCGCAGCAGAAAGAAAAAGCCGGTGATCATGCCGGCGCAGGCCAGCAACTGGATCATGGTCATTGCTCCACACCTCCTCTCAGACGCTCCAGCACGCTGCCGGGCATCCCGTTCTCGGTCAGCCTCCGGGCCAGTCCATCTGAAACAGAGTTGACCCTTCTGTGACTGCCCTCAATGATAAACTTCCCCTCCTCCATCCGGTTCTCGGTGATCTCATACTGGAACAGAGGGCGGTAATGGCGGCTCCCGTCAGGACGGATCTCACATTCCATGATCTCCATCAGACGGCGCTGCCGGTTCTCCAGCTGCTTGCAGAAGGCCACGATGGGGTATGCCTCCGTCACATAGGCCATCAGGGTCTCATCGCTCATGTCCACCGCACGCTTGCATAAGGATACCATCCTCCGGTAGGTGGCCTCGCAGCTGTTGGAGTGGATGGTGGTGATCACCGCCACGCCGGTCCTGGCCGCCTCCTGTGCCGCGTTGGCCTCCGGCCCCCGCATCTCCCCCACCACGATCACATCCGGGTTAAACCGAAGCGCCATGTCCAAAAGGGCGATCTGGTCCACCCTCTGGCGGTCATTCTCGCTGTCACGGGTCAGGGTATGGATGACGGAATTGCTCACCTTCCCCTCCTTCTCCCGCACCAGGGCCAGCTCCCTGGAGCCGGATTCTATGGTGTAGATCCGCTTCTTATCCGGGATGGTGGTCAGAAGCCAGCCCATCAGCGTGGTCTTTCCGGAGCTGGTGGCCCCGGCCACACAGACGGAGATCCCGTAGCGGACACATTCCGTCAGAAAGTCCAGCATCTCCGCAGTCGCCGTGCCGCCCTTTATGAAATCAGCGGCCTGCATGGACTGGGGATTGACGATACGGATGGAGGCCGCCACCCCGATGTCCTCGTCCACCAGGGGCGTTTTCATGGCGGCGATACGGATATTTTTACTTAAATGCCCCAACACTGCGGGGCTGGCGTTGTCCAGCACCATGCCGGAGGTATGCAGCATCCGGCGCACCACGTTGATGGCGTGCTGAGGACTTTCAAACCGCTCCTCCAGTTTTTTCGTCTCCCCGCCTGCGTACTGGATCTCGATATCCTTCCAGCTGTTGATGTCGATCTCCTCGATGCCGCTTCCGAACACATACTTGGTGAGAAAAGAAAACTCCGCCATTTCCGTATAGATGGTATCCACCAGTTCCTGTCCGCTCATGCCCTTCACGGCGATCCGGTAATCCTGCACATATTTGGTGATGTACCGCTTGATCTGCTCCCTGGCATCCTCCCCGCCCTCTTCCATGATCAGCGTGGAATACTTGCTGGAGATATACTCCTGTACCTCCTGCAGGACGGAAGAGAAGTCCCTGGCATTGTCCTGCGGAGAGAAGAACAGGTCATGGGTTCTGAGTGCCGTCCCTCCCTGCTGGAACTGTACTGCCTCGTCCTCCTCTTCCACATCCCAGACAACCGGAGGCTCCAGGGGCGCTCCATGGACCTGGGCATTGGTCACGCCCACAGTCGCTGTGGGGATCCTGGACCGGGACGGAAGGTCATGGGCAGCGGAGTTTTCTTCCTCTGCTGATTTTCCAGACCTACTTATCCCGGACCTGTCCGGATCCTCCTCCCGGCTTCCTCCGGGCATGATCCCGTCCGCTTTTCTTTCCTTATTTATATTGCTGCCGGAATCCCCCGCACTCCTTACGCTCCCGCTGTCACTTTCCTCTGTCATGCCGGTCTTCTGTCCGTTCCCGATGGCTGTCTGCCGCATCCCGGATCCAAACAGCTCCTGGGATCTCTTTTCTCCTAACATCCGAACACCTCCCTGCTGACTGCTTCCAGTTCCTTGCGGAAGCCACGGCTGTCCCGCAGGGACAGGTCCGCCAGAAGGTTCCCGGAAAGGGTCTGTCTGGCAAGCTCCGGGGAATGGGGCAGGCGGAAGGCTACATTTCCAAGCACCTGTTCCGCGTGGTCACTGGCCTCATCCGTCCTTACATTGCTGGCCACCTTATACTGCTTGTCCGCATCCCATTTGTTATCCCGCAGGAGGGGAAGCTGGCTGGATAGGTAGCTGATACTCTTCAGATCACAATTCACCAGCCGCAGCACCGCATCCGATTCCATCAGGGCTACCGCCGAGAGGATGTCGTTGGCGATATAGCTGCCGCAGTCGATGATGATATAAGGGGCGATCCCTTTCAGGCACTGGATCAGCTCCGATGCCTGGCTGGCGGTAAAGGGCGGATAGGTGTACTCATTCTCTCCCTTCAGCATCCCAAGGAAGGTAAGGCACCCGTACTTCTTATGAGTGACCAGGTTATGTTTCACCAGGGATTCCGACACCCGCACTGCCGCCAGGACACTGCCCAGGGAATGCTCGCATTCCAGTTCTCCGGGCGGGCAGATGCAGGGCAGCATGGGGGCAGTCATATCGCACAGCAGGAGGATCACATTTTTCTTCTTCCCTGCCAGATATTTTGCCAGCTTCACCGCCACCGTGGTCTTGCCGCTGCCGGGGCTTCCCCAGACCGCCAGCACCTGGCTGGGAGCGCCGTATCCGTCATACTCCGGTTCCCTCTGCCCGCTATCCTCCCTGCGGCCAAAGATCCCGTTCTTTTTAAAGTTCATCTACTGCTCCTCCCCGTCCTCACTGGCAGGAGTTTCCCTGTCTCCCTCCGTGTTCGCTGTGTCCTCTGTTTTATCACTTCCCTCTGCTTTCTGTTCTGAGGATTCCTGCGTCTCTTTAGGATCCGCCGCATCTCCTGCGCCTTCCGCTCCCCCTTCTTCTGGTTTTTCTCCTTCTGTTTCCTCCCCTTCGCTGTCCTCTTCCTCCGGGGCATACAGTTCCGCCAGCAGTTCATCCTGAGCTTCTATGAATTTCCCCGCATTCTCCTTCGTTCCCCGGTACACCAGGGAAAGGTGCAGTTTCCCGTCTGCCTCCAGCTCCGCCAGCACTTTGCTCTGTTCCGGGGATACCAGAAGAGTGACGGTTCCCGGAAGCTCCCGGTCCTCATCCTCCGTCTGTTCCCCGGTGTTGGCATCGTAGCCGCTGTTGGCCGTGACGGCGATGACCTCCACATACTGAAGCTCTGCCGGGATGACCGTGACCCCCTGTTTCTTATAATCCGGGGCGATGACCGACACGATGTCCCCGCTCATCAGCTTTCCGGACAGGCCGTTGGCAAAGGCTTTGACCGTGACCGAGATGGCCTGCTTCTCCCCATTCAGGCTGTAGAGATAGGCGTTCTCCGCCGCAGGGGCATCCGCGATCTTGGAGCTGATGATGTAATCGCCAGGGACCATATCTGCAGAAGCAAACCTTCCGATGACCGTTGCCGTATCCTTTACCACGCCATCCGGAAGGTTGTAGCCGCCCACCTCCACGGTCCGCACCATGTCCTTTGTGATCTCGTCCCCGATATGGATGTCCTTCACCACCCGGACGATCTCCGTCTTCTGGCTCATGGATTTGTTGAACAGCGGCGTCACCGCAAAACAGATGACCAGGGAAAGGATGATGCAGATCACCCCGATCACCGTCCGATTCTTAAAAAAGCTCATAGTTTCCTCCATTCTGTGCGCGTTTCACAGCGCAAACAGGTATAGGTGAAATGCTTTTCTTTCACCCTTTTCCTTGATGGACATGCGGCAGACCGCATCTCTTCCGGCCTGCCGCAACCTTTCCATAGTTACAGTTTCATTTTAGCAGGGCGATCCATAATGCTTCTTACGGCGGCGCAGCACACAGAAAACTGCAGCGGACACCAAAGCAAGAGCACCTGCAACAAGCAGCATCTTCTTCATGATCAGGCTCCTCCTTTCCCAAAAAACAGGCTGCCGCTATAGACAGCCGGAAACAGTATCAAAAATACTCCATCCCTCTGCCACAGATCGTTGATATTTTCCCGGAAGAAACACACTCCTTCCTTTATGGAAGAAAACAAGCCGCCAGAAAACCGGCAGACAGGAAGGGAGCCATGGGGCGGGCTTCCTTCCTGCGCAGTCCGCCTGGAAGGACCAGACAGAAGCACAGCATCAGGAACAGCCCGATGATGCATCCAAACATCGCATCCCAGAACCCCAGGACCAGGCCGCAGGCTGCCACCATCTTCACATCCCCGCCGCCCATCCTTCCGCCCATGGCCGCTGCCAGAAAGGGGACCGCAGCCAGGAGTCCCCAGAGATTCGCCGGCCGGAAACACAGAAGCACCGACAATGCGATCCCCAGGTTCAGGATATCCGGGATGATATGCTTCCGGTAGTCGATCCAGGCCGCTGCCAGTAACAGCACCGCAAACAGAACTGTCTGCATCAGGGCCAGGATCCGCCCTGGCTGGCTGGCCGCCTCCTGTACTCTGGACACAATCCAGGGAACGGGCAGGATCAGGGTTGTCCCGGCACTCTTAACCGGCATAGTTGAACATTTCCTGCACACGGCGGGTCAGCGTGGGCAGGACCGTCTCATCGAACAGCGCATACAGACCTGCCAGCACCAGCGCTC
>CAJTXP010000080.1 GCA_910583615.1 uncultured Lachnospiraceae bacterium
CGTGGGACAGTGCAGGCACAGTCCCCCGTCTTCATCCGGTGGCGTCCGTTACCCGCAGGAGCATACTATACCGTTGTTCCCGGCTCATACACAGCATAGAACACTGCCGTTTCCTGTGCTCTCGTTTCCGAATCTTCCGGCACACAGGCTGGCTCCTTTCCGATTGGGTCTGTCAAGGTGCTCTCTGTCCCGTTTTCTCTTCTGCATGGCTGGATGGTAGTCTGAAAAGCTGCACTGGCACGCAGAAACAGTAGGGCTTTTCATCATCTGCCCGGTGTACAGTGGGCTGGCTGCTTTCATAAAATCTGGTCCTGCATCCTGAAGCATTCAGGCATAGGGTCTGCGCAGCTTGTCCTGCACTGGCCCATGCGGCATAGACGAATATACAGACAATACCTCTCTGGACTTGTCTGCATCCATGTCACTTTCACCAGCCGCCATTGTTCAGGTATATTCGTGTTCTGCATCGTGAAAGTCTTAGATGTATAGTTTACATAACACATAAAGCATTATTACATACAAAACAGACTGGTATGCAGACAGGATTTCTCCAGCCTGCCCATGTTTATGACATTTGATCTGTTCAGAGCGTTCAGAATCGTCCAGTCCGTATGTCAGTTCAACCGCATTCATTCTGGCAGTGCTTCTATACCCATTCCCGGATAGCAGTAATACAGAGAAGCAGATTCAGAAATTTACACAATCCACCGTTTCAAGTCTGCATCGTTTATTCCATACAAAACAGGCTGTTCCACTGGCAGGACAGTTCAAAATCAGAATCGCCAGCATTCCGACAAAATAGGGCAGATACCATGATGCACTTCCCCAGACGTTACAGGCAAAAAGCAGAGAAACAGACTTCCATGTAACAGCTCTTACATTTCCACAGATTACATTCCAGATCATCCAACTGCCAGTAAAGTCCTGTACCGTGCTTCAGGAGGCAAGATATTTTACAGTTACCACAATGCAGATATCCCACTGCCAGATACCGGGTAACAGCATTACACAGTAGGGCACTGGAAAACCCAGTCACTGTAAATTCACCTTGAAGAATTATAAAATCAGGATTTATCTTTTTAGGAAAGCAGTGGTTTCCAAAGATGCCACGCAAAGTCAGTAATCCAGTGGCAGTCAGAAAAACATGGGGCTTCCTCGATGCTGATCAGATATCTGTTCTGCATCTGCTTAGTTCATTGCCTGTGGAAATCAAACTTTTTGCGCAGAAGTGGACAGTTCATACTTTCCGCTGCTTTTCATCCTTGTAGCGGTTCTGCATGTTAAATCTCTGAAACTGACTGGTCAGTTCTAAACCAGACAGTCTTTTCCCGGTGGTCAGTAACAGACATTGTAAATACTAGCCAAATAAGAGGAAACAACAAGCATTTGTAAATACTGGTGAACACTCATTTCATTTTATATCAAGCTTTATTTCTCCCCGCATGGCAGTGGCATCACAAATAGAATAACGAAAGCAAATGCAGGTGGTCTGGTGTTGATGTATGTAAATCCTTTAATCGTTTTTCGATTTCTTTTTTTACCCTATGCCTGTTTTTCTGACAACCTGTTCCTCTGATTGCTAGACATATCTATTCTTCATTTTCTCTTAGTCTGCGCAACAGAACTTAGGGGAAGGATTTCAGCTCTTCTTATTCCAACGGCAATAGATTAAACTGTCAGGACTTTACGAATAGCTGATTCCGTTCATTTCCGGTCAACAGTCTATAACCGCAAATCACACGTAAATATTTCTTATTTCCTCACCACTTTCTTCCCAGCTTTCTTTAATTAACCTGCCCCTAAAGTTTCCCTGTCAGCCAAATCAACAGGATTTTCAAGGAACATAAGCAGCAGACTTCTATATCTGCTGAATTAACAGCTTCATTTTTCTGTCTGGCAATGCTGTCTATAATGGTTGATGCAAAAATCCCTTACTGACAGGCACAGTTACATTGACACTGCTTTTCCATCTTTCGATCAGACAGTATTACTTTTGTCTCTTCCATCGTCCTGCTCAAATTTCTGTTTCTGTTCCGGGCTGCGGACATTGAAGTTTCTAACTGCCCTGACCCGTGTATTGAAATATTTTCAGGCAGAGTGTAGCTTTTTCGTTGTTGCATCCGCCACGCAGACAGCCTGATTCGCCATCCGGGCGAAGGCGGCTTTTCCCGGACATCCATGTCCGGGAACTGCTGGCTGCCCACAGGGCAGTAAGAAACTTCTAATGTCCTCCGCAACGGAACAGAAACAGAATATTTGTGCAGTGCGATGGTTAAAAGTCAAAATACCTCTAATCACTCTTCCATTAATCCAAAAGCATCTTAAATATACAATCATGCTTTCATTTATTATAATATTTCTTCAGAAGCTATTAAAACAACACTATTTCTACTATTATTAAACCAGTAAAAAGTTTTCCGGTCGAATCCTTAATGAAACAATCTCATTTTCTACAACTAAATACTGCGCACATATATCTTTACATATAAACTCACCCATCTCATTTCTAGCATCTATTTTTTTTATATCACTTGGATGAACTATATGATACAACCTGTCATATTCTATCTTCAAAATCCCCCTTTTTTTAAGATATGTCCTTATTAATTGATCTGGTACATAACACGAACAATATTCAATCGCTATTCCTAGTTCATCTATAACTATTTTCTCTGTCATATTAGCTGTATCATAGAAAAAATATATTGATTCCATCTTTCCAGTACTCTGTGATCTTTCGGATTCTAAAGTTGCAGCTTCAAAAAATACAAATTGGTACGGATTAGAATGCGATTCTGATACAGTAAGTTGTGCCAAACAACTATTAAATGAGAAATCAAGTATTAATATATCATTATTATTCTTTGACACCTCAATTTCATCATGTTGCCCCATATATGGTAATATATTTTGTTGACTCCATTTAAATATACTATTTTTTATTTTTTCAAAGGTATAATTTCCCATAATTATTTATTTCCTTTTATTTCTATATTTGTAGCCATTGGCATTTCAGTTATTCGCGGCAAGCCTTTTTTCATATATAACCTGTCCATCAGAGAACCTGGGCCATTAATAATTCCCCATCCATCTGCACCACCAGCAGAGAGCGTGTTACTTGGCACATCAAATTCAACATAGATTGAGCCAATAGGAGCTTGTTTTCCAAAAGCATCTATGTTGGCAGGATTCGCAACATGAACCTTATTGTCTCCTGACATCTGCACTTGTCCTGTCTGTACCATTTGATTATATTCTTCTTGTGACATCCATCTTCCTACTCTAGTTGTGCCAATTTCACCAGTTCCTTCAGCCCCCGGCTGTTGTTTATTCACACCATACAGTTCTATCCCATGCCCGGTCGGGTCAACGTACTTCACCGGATTATTTGCACAGTACGCGTACAGGTTCAGTCCGTCTCCCCGGTAGGTGTCCTCCTGGGTGAATCTGCCTGTCTCCGGGTTGTAGTATCTGGCCCTCAGGTAGTACTGCCCTGTCTCCCGGTCGTACTCCTGCCCCGTGTACAGCAGGCGGTTGGGGGCCTGCCCGCTTTCCTCCAGCAGGTTCCCGAATGCGTCGTAGCGGCAGGCTTTGGTGATGTTATGGGCTTCATCCAGCAGGAAGAGGGCGCTGCCAAGCTCGTCCCTCACATGGTGGTGTCTGTTCCCCTCCCCCTGTTCGGAGCATACCGTGTCCACTCCCCTTGTGTAGCGGATGCCGCTCCCCGGGTGGCTTCCCTCCCACAGCAGGCTTCCCCTGTCGTAGAAGCTGTATGAGGGCACGCCGTCCCTCTCGCTCCTGTAGCGCATCCCCTCCCCGTCGTAGTGGTATCTGCATACTGCATTTTCTGTATCTGCTTCTATCAGGCGCCCCAGCGCGTCGTAGGCATAGCTTCTGTTCCTTCCTCCCCTCTCTTCCAGCAGGTTCCCCCGGCTGTCGTAGGCGTACAGGGTCTGCGCGCCGTCCGGTTTTGTCAGGCTGGTGAGCTGGTTTAAGGCGTTGTAGGTGTAGCGTTCGCATCCCGCCGCCGTCTCTTTCGACAGGCGGTTGCCTGCATGGTCGTAGGTGTAGCGTTCCCATCTGCCGTCATATGACGCCTCCGTCAGGCGGTTCCTGCTGTCGTAGGCGTAACGGTCTTTTCCCTTCCGTATGCAGTTGCCGTTGCCGTCATAGGCATAGGAGAGGTTCAGGAGCACTTTCCCGTCGGGCATGACTGCTGTCAGTTCCGACAGTGTTCCGTCGTCCCCGTATCCGTATCTTGTCTCCACGCCGTTTCCCTGGCGCAGGCGGTTTACGCGGCCTGCGCCGTCGTACTGGTACTGTGCCAGCATTGTTCCCGCTCCGTCCGTTATCCCGCTGATCCTGCCGAGTGCGTCATAGGTATAGGCGGTATCCTTTCCCCAGGGGTCTGTCAGTTTTGTGACGTTTCCGGCCGCGTCGTACTCGTAGTGGAGGAGTCTCCTGCCTTTTCTGTCCGTCTTGGTGTGCAGGCGGCCTGCCCTGGTGTAGGTGTAGCGGTAGGAGGTGCCGCCGCCGAGGGCTTCGCGCAGTCTTCCGTTTTCGTAGTAGGCGTACTGGCGGATGACGGGGTTTCTTCCTTTTCTGTCCTCTGCGCGGCGGTAGACGGGGCTGCCGTCTATGTTGGAGTGGATGTATTCGGTGCTGCCGTTTCTGTCCGTATGGGCGCTCAGGCGGCCCTGTCTGTCGTAGCGGTAGGTTTCGCTGCGGCCGTGGGGGCAGTGCAGGCAGAATCCCCTATCTTCATCCGGTAGCATCCGTTACCCGCAGGAGCATACTATACCGTTGTTCCCGGCTCATACGAAGCATAGAACACTGCCGTTTCCTGTGCTCTCGTTTCCGAATCTTCCGGCACACGGGCTGGAAGCGTTCTGGTCAGTTGCGTCATAAGGTTTACTGTTTCTGCATGACTGGACGGTAAGTACAGGCTGAAAAGCTGCACTGGCACGCAGAAACAGTAGGGCTTTTCATCATCTGCCCAGTGGACAGTGGACTGCCAGCTTTCATAAGGTCTAGTCCTGTATTCTGAAGCATTCCGGCACAGGCTCTGCACAGCTTGTCCTGCACTGGCACATGCGGCATGGACGGAGATACACACAATAGTCCTCTGAATTTGTCTGCATCTATGCCGCCTTCACCAGCCGCCATTGTTCAGGTATATCCGGTTCTGCATCGTAAAAGTCTTAGATGTATAGTTTACATAACGCGAAAAGCATCATTACATGCAGCACAGGCTGGTATGCAGACAGGATTTCTCCGGCCTGTACATTTTCATAACGTCTGATCTGTTCAGGCTGCTGCGGAATCGTCCAGTCCGTATGTCAGTTCAACCGCATTTATGCTGGCAGTGCTTCTATACCAATGACACGGATAACTGGCTACAACGAAATACATCTCTGATCTGTTCCACTCTGCATATATGATTCCGAAACTTACACAATCCACTGTTTCAAGTCTGCATCGTTTATTCCATGCAAAGCAGGCTGTCCCACTGGCAGGACAGCTAAAAGTCAGAGCCATACGCATTCCGATTGGCTACGGCAGATACCATGATGTACTTCCCCAGACGTTACAGGCAGTAAGCAGAGAAACAGACTTCCATGTAACAGCTCTTATATTTTCACAGATTACATTTCAGATCATCCAACTGCCAGTAAAGTCCTGTGCCGTGCTTCAGGAAGCGAGATATTTTACAGTTACCACAATGCAGATGCCCCACTGGCAGATACCGGACAGCAGTCTTACACAACAGGACACAGGAAAACCCGGTCACTGTAAATCCACCTTGAAGAATTATAAAATCAGGATTTATCTTTTTAGGAAAGCAGTGGTTTCCAAAGATGCCACGCAAAGTCAGTAATCCAGTGGCAGTCAGAAAAACATGGGGCTTCCTCGATGCTGATCAGATATCTGTTCTGCATCTGCTCACTTCATTGCCTGTGGAAGCAGACTTACTCCCCATAGGTAAGCATTTCATACTTTCCTCTGCTCTTCACCACTCTGGCGGTTGCACATGGTAAAATTCCTGAGACTGTCTGGTCAGCTCCAAAGCAGACAGTCTTTTTCCGATAGTCAGTAACAGGCAGATTCTACATGTATGAATCTGATAAGAAGAAACGGCAAACAATCCCGAATCAGTTGCGTACCGGTTTGGGGTTGTGTCAGACTTTATTTCATCCATATGGCAGTGGTATCACAGATGCAGTATTGAAAAGTAAATGCAGGTGGTCTGGTGTTGATGTATGTATACTTTAAACGTTTTTTGATATCACTTTTTCACCTTATGTCTGTTTATCTGACAACCTGTTTTCTTTGTTTGCCAGACATTTCTGTTTTTCATTTTCTCTTAGTCTGCGCATTGGAACTTAGGGAAAGGATTTCAGCCTGTCTTATTTCAACGGCAATAGATCAAACTGTCAGGACTTTACGAATAGCTGATTCCGTTCATTTCCGGTCAACAGTCTATAACCGCAAATCACACGTAAATATTTCTTATTTCCTCACCACTTCCTTCCCAACTTTCTTTAATTAACGTGCCCCTAAAGTTTAAAGTTTCCCTGTCAGCCAAATCAACAGGGTTTTCAAGGAACATAAGCAGCAGACTTCTATATCTGCTGAATTGATAACTTTATTTTTCTGTCCGTCAATGCTTTCTATAATGGCTGATGCAAAAATCCCTTACTGACAGGCAGAGTTACATTAACACTGCTTTTCCATCTTTCAATCAGGCAGTATTCCTTTTGTCTCTTCCATCGTCCTGCTCAAATTTCTGTTTCTGTTCCGGGCTGCGGACATTGAAGTTTCTAACTGCCCTGACCCGTGTATTGAAATATTTTCAGGCAGAGTGTAGCTTTTTCGTTGTTGCATCCGCCACGCAGACAGCCTGATTCGCCATCCGGGCGAAGGCGGCTTTTCCCGGACATCCATGTCCGGGAACTGCTGGCTGTCTACAGGGCAGTAAGAAACTTCTAATGTCCTCCGCAACGGAACAGAAACAGAATATTTGTGCAGTGCGATGGTTGAAAAAATTAGAAAACAACTATTCATACATAATTACTGATTTATATTTTCTATGACACCCTTTCCTAATCATAACACCTTAATTATGTTTTCTTAAATTTGCATAAAATAATTCACACACCGTTTCAATATTTAAAACACCTTTCTTTTCTTGAGAATCTATATTTATTTTTAACTCATTACAAAACTTGTCATATGTATTAATTCTTTCCTTACTCCAACACCTACGCTCGTCATAAATATCTGTATTACAATAATTGGACAAACTTAAAGCTATTCCTGTAACTAAAAAATATTTTAAAACATCATTTCCATTCATTGAAACACTGGCTGTGATTCCTGACTCAGCTTCTGAAATATATGGTGGTTCCGGTTGAATCTCTGTTACAGTTACATAAACTTCATTAGCAGTGTTTTGAAATTTTAAGCATAACACATTATTAGGTTTTAAAACATGTTTTTCATCAATTTCTATTCTCTTGCCCTCTTTCAACTGTAGTGCCTGTATATATGGCATATCATTATATTGAGTTAATTTTATCAATTCCTCTCTCGATTTGAACAGTAAATCTTTAATCGTTATCTCTCTAGTTAAACTAACATCTAAATCTAAAGACATTAATTATCTCCTCTCTTCATTAGTTTATCAAAATCCATCCATCTAAAGTTTGTATATAAATATTCTTTATTATCCCATGTTTAGGTATCTCTACAATAGGTCCATTACCAGCAAATTCTATTAGTAAATCCATTGGTACATTTTTTGCATTTACATATAAATCTACATCACACAAAAGCGCATTCATAGCCTGTTGTTCTGCCTTACCTACATGTCTTAATACACCACTTCCAGTATTACCCGAATATTCTTTAAGACTCACAGGGACACCATCTAAACTACCATCAATTCCCGGTGTATTACTAATTGTCTGTCCTTCAAAATGACCTCCTTTAAACGCTACAATTTCTAAAGCCTGATCATATTCATGATCTGCTAATGCATTTCTTTCCACAGTACCATTTTGATTTGCTTCATAACCTGGCTGCTGCTTCCTAAAATCACATAATATCTGTACGCCTTGATGCCCGGTCGGGTCAACATACTTCACCGGATTATTTGCACAGTACGCGTACAGG
>CAJTXP010000081.1 GCA_910583615.1 uncultured Lachnospiraceae bacterium
AATTTTCGAAGACTTTCAAAACACTGTTTAATTATCAAGGTTCATGTTTTTGTTCTGCCGCTCTCACAGCGACTTGAACATCTTATCAGATCTTTCCCGCATTGTCAATACCTTTTTTTACTTTTTTTCAAGTTTTTTTGACATCGGCTTTTCTGCAGAAAAGAAACGGAGAAAGAGGGATTTGAACCCTCGCGCCGCTACTAACGACCTACTCCCTTTCCAGGGGAGCCCCTTCAGCCACTTGGGTATTTCTCCAAAGTGCCTGTCTTTCAACAGACTGTATTCTATTCAACCACACTCTCTCGAGTGAAACGGAGAGAGTGGGATTCGAACCCACGCGCCCTTACGGACAAACGGTTTTCAAGACCGCCTCGTTATGACCACTTCGATATCTCTCCATAAGCGACATACGGTATATTATCACTTAGTCTTGATTCTGTCAACCACTTTTTCCTATTTTTTTCAGTTTTTTTCAAAAATCGAAATAAAAGGTCAAATTCCGGTTATAAATACCAGATATCCTCCCAGTCTTCCTCTTCTGTGTCGTTCAAGTATTCCTGAATCACAATCTGGTAAAACGGATACTTCCTGTCTTCCTGCTTCAGCTTTTCATACCATTCCCGGCGCGCTTCCACACCCAGATATTCGTATAGAATACAGAAAAATCCGACATCATCGTTTTCGTAAGCCCGGGCTGCGTACGAATTGACCAGCGCTTCCTCCAGGTGTCCGTCTTCATACAGGAGTCCCAGTACGATGGACAGAACCGCCGCATGATCCTGTTCAAACGCTTTTTCCAGATAGTCTTTCTGACGGTCTGCGGACAATTCTGAAATCATGGCCGAGAAGCAGCCCATATCGTCTTCCTCATAATATTTTGCCGTCAGGTCCTCCACGTCGGATCCCACCTCTTCCACACTGCTGATTATGGGACGCCGAATCCCGGACACCCGGCTGCCGTCCCTGCTCCGAAATTCCGAAAACTGCCTGCCGAGAACCTCCAGAAACGCTTCGTCCTCCATCCGGTCCCGGGCAGAATCCACAAAGGATACATACAGCCTCTCTCCGTCCTCCAGTGTAATTTCCCTTCCTGCGTATTGTGTTACCGCTTCCTCCTTCAGGTCATAGCCCACGAAAAACAGATACGGCGCCTGATAATACACGCTCTGATAAAAGTTTCCTTCAAAAACGCCGGAAGTCAGCGGCCTTTCGTTTTTCTGCAGTTCCTCCGCCGTTTCCAGAATCAAGTCCGCGTCTTCCTCTGATAAAGTCCCCTTCTCCAGCATCTCCCTGCAGATCTCTTCCGCTTCTGTCTGAATTTCGTCTCTGTCCGACGACAGCGTGACAGAAGTCGACAAAATCCCTGATGCAGCGGGATCTGCATGTACGACCATAATCATCCTTCCATCCACAACACCTGCCAGCGGCACCTCATCCTCGGTCACGCCGTCGCACAGGATATAAGTTACCCCATCCCGCTGGATCACCTGGGTCCTGTCCGATAAAAGGAAATCATCTCCTCCGCTGGAAAAGCGAAGCGTTTCCGCATCGTTCTTTTCCCTATCCGTTCCCTCCGCATATGTTTCCTCCGTCTTCGGCCCGGCATACGCCCCCAGGACCGCGGCGCTTCCTGCCACCCCCACGGCCAGCGCCATGGAAAGCGCTTTCACCCATCCTGATATTTTCCGATACGTCAGGATCGCCTCCAGCCTCTCCTTTAAACGTTTCCCGCTCTCGTGCAGCGTCACCGCCCCCGCGCGATGCACCCAGGGGCTGCCGGATCCCGCCGCGCCAAGCAGCGTGTCTCCATACGTTCTTTTTTCCTCCGCTGTCAGCATACCAAGCACCGTCTCGTCGCAGGCAAGCTCGCAGGTCCGGTCCATTTCCCGCTCCAGAAGCCGTACAAAGGGATTAAACCAGTGCAGGCAGACCGCAAGCTGCACCAGCCATTTGCAGCAGACGTCCCGCCTGCGATAATGGGACAGTTCATGCATCACGGTATAGCGGAACTCTTTCTCGGACAGCTGCTCCGAGGGAAGAATCACCACGGGACGTACCCAGCCCATCAGCAGCGGCGAGGACATCATGGGATGGATCCAGAGCTCCACCGTCCCTCTGATCCCCATCTCCTCCGCGATCCGTCCAAACCGCTCCAGAAGCTCCGGCTCTGCAGGCGCACCGCCTGCACGGGCGTACTGTACAAAGCTTTGATAGATGGTAATTTTCCGAATCAGCAGGAGCGCTGCCACTGCCAGCCAGAGAACGCCCGCATGCCTCAGAAGTCCGTCCGTGACCCGGAACGCCGACAAAGAGGCCTTATATCCCTGCTCCTCCAGATCCGAAGCCCCATCACCGCTTCCGTCAGCTTCCTCTGTATCTTCAGATATTTTCTCCGTCAGGGCGGATTCGTCCGCCGCCTCTGATTCCTGCCCATCCGACTCTGCCGGCCCGCCTGTGAAATCCTCCTGCTGCCAGACGGCCTGCCCCGCATGGCCCTCCAGCTCTGCCAGCGCGCTGCCGGTCACATTGATCTCCATGGAAAACGGCACCAGCAGCCGCGCCACCGCCACCAGCCATATAAAATACTGCCACCGCCGGCTGAATGTCTCCCGAAACACCCGGCAGAGCAGAAAAATACTGATGATCATCACTGTTCCGGAAAGCGACAGAGACAGGACCACCTTCCACATCTCATTCATGCGGCTCACCCGCTTTCTCCCAGTAACGTCTCAGCTCCTCATAATCCTCCTCCGTCAGGCGGTCGGTCCGGATCAAAGCGGACACCAGCCCTTTCACATCCCCCTCGTAGATTTTATTCACGAAATGCTCCGTCTGCGCGATCTGGTATTCGCCCTCCGACACCAGCGCCGTATATTGATTCCGCCGCCCGATCTTGCCGGTTTTCAGATACCCCTTGTCCACCAGCCGGGACAGAAGGGTGATGATCGTATTTTTCGTCCAGTCCATCCCCTTCCCGGACAGGGCTTCCACGATCCGGGCGTACAGCGCCGTCCCTCCGTTCCCCCATATGGCTTTCATAAGCTCCAGTTCATAATCCGATACCTGCTGCATGATTCTCCTCCTTTCCTGTCCGGTTTCCGTACGCTTCTTCAGGATAAAAACCGTGCGCAGCGCATTTAAGCGTACAAAGTGTTATCCTGTTTTTAAGATAACACTTTGTACGCTTATTGTCAATACAAACGAACTATCTTTTTCAACGGCTGTTTCGTCAGTCGCTTCGCCGGTCCACCCTTTCCTTCTGCCCGCTTCCGACGCAGCGGCTGAAATAGAAGCCCGCGCCGGAAGCCATACCGCCGAACAGATTGGAGATCAGGCCGTTGAACCCGTTGCACACGCCGATGACTGCCACGGCTTCCATATTGACCGCCCGCCCCAGTATCGCGGCATTGACCACCGCGTACATATACTGAAACCCTCCGGACAGCATGAGCGGCAGAAGAAATCCCCAGACAGCCCTGTTGTTCTGTTTTACCGTAAAGTCCAGCATGTCCTCCCTCGGGGCCCTCCTTTCCCGCTCTTCACATCCGGCTCCTGAGCAGTTTCTTCTCGATCCGTTTCGCCGGATCGAGTTCGAACGTATGTTTGTTCAGAAGTCCTAAAGCGATACCGTACTGCTCCTGCGCCTTTTCCCTGTACCCGTTTCTCATGTACCGGTCTCCAGCCAGCCCTCTGGCTTCGATCATCTCCACATGTCCGCCCATGGTATACAGCTCCAGCCCATCCAGCATTTCTTCCGTAATGGCAAGCGCTTCCCGGTCTTTTCCCTGCTTTTCCAGATTTCTAGAGCGAAAATCCCGGAAAATCCGCCAGTTGGCGCTGAAGCGGAAACGGTCCGGCACCATCCGTTCCGGCTCCTGCCACTGCAGCTCCGCCTCCTCCATCCGTCCCAGTTCCATCAGACAATGGCTCCGGGACCGCATGGCGTGGATCCAGATCAGGTCCCTCCATTCCGGCGTGTCTGGACAATCCAGATCCTTCCAGAGCTTCAGGGACTCATCCAGAAGCGAAAGCGCCTTCTCATAATTTCCCTGAAGCATCCATACATTTGTCGCCAGCTTGTGGGCGGCCGTAGCCAACTGATGGGCATACGCCGGCATGATGGCCAGGTACAGCAGGAGCAAAAGCTCCGCCTTTTTCAGATGAAAGGTGGCCAGCAAAGTACTGCATATGCCCGGGTCTTACGGACCTGAGCGAGTAGATCCCCTTTTTCCGGAGCCTTTTGTCCTCCTCTTCCCAATCCCGAAGCGCTTTTTCATACGCCTCCTCTGTCCGGAAACCAGCGGGCGTATCCCTGTACTTCCATCTCAGATGAATCATATCCCGAAGCAGTGTATGACATTCCAGCCGGTACTCCAGTTCCTTTTCGCAGCTTTTCCTGTCCTTTGTTGATTTCTTCATATCCCGGCAGCTCCCATCCGGTTACCGCACGGGAAAGCGTTCCGGCATCCGGATCCCCGCCCGGCTCCGGATACTCTCCGCCCGGACCTTCGCCTCCTGAATCAGCGCCTCTTCATCAAAGGTCAGGATCTTCCGGTCCCTCATGAGCCATTTCCCATTGCAGACGGTGCTTTCCACGTTGGTGGAATGCATGGAAGTTACCAGATTGGCAATTGGGTCGTGCATGGGCTGCATTCCCACGGAATCCGGATTAATGATGATCAGGTCCGCCTTTTTGCCCGGCTCCAAACTGCCGTAAAGCGCTCCGTCCTGCAGCGCCTCCGCTCCGTTTGCGGTGGCCATCCGAAGGATTTCCTGCGCCTTTACCACCGTGGGATCCAGTCGCCAGCCCTTGTGGATCAGGGACGTCACCCACATCTCGTCCACCATGTCCATCCGGTTGTTGGTGGGAGCCCCGTCCGTTCCGATGGCCACGCAGATTCCCTCCCGCAGCATCCGTGGCACCTTGGCAAAGCCCAGCACCCGCATGGCGGAGGCCGGATTGTGAGAAACCTTGACGCCGTAATCCCGGAACATCTCCACCTCCTCATGGGTCAGCCATACGGTGTGCGCGGCCAGCAGGTTCGGCCCCAGAAATCCCAGATCCTTAAGATGCGTCACGGTCTGTACGCCCAGCCGCTCCTTCACATAGTCCACTTCGGATTTCGCCTCCGCCACATGCATATGGATCCCCACGCCGTACCGGTCCGCCAGCTCCTTTGTCCCAAGCAGCAGATCGTCCGTGGCGTTGAAGATCGTCCGGACCCCGAACCAGACCTCCACCCGGCCGGCCGCCGTCCCATGAAATCTCCGGATGTCCTCCTCCTGCCGCTCCAGCTCTTCCTTCGTACTGCGCTGCCATGCTTTCGGAAGTCCTTCTCCGCAGTCCATGACGGAATTCGCCAGTTTTGCCCGTATCCCGGCTTCCTCTACGGCCCTTGCCATACCGGATACAAACTGTCCGCCCGGCTCCGCGATGGCCGTCACTCCCGCTTTGATCTGCTCCGCCGCGCAGAACAAAGTGGAAATATAGGAATCCTCCTCGGTCATATGGCTTTCATAAGGCCAGATCCGGTCATGAAGCCAGGTCAGCAGATCCACATCGTCCGCCAGTCCTCTTGCCAGCTGCTGAGACGTATGCACATGAGTATTGACCAGTCCCGGGAGAATGATCTTTCCTGTCAGATCCAGCACCTCATCGCAGGTACTTTCATCCACCGGCTCCGCTCCCGCCTGCACGATCCGGTCATCCTCAAACAGCAGGTTTCCGTCAGAATAGACCTGCCCTTCTTCGTTCATGGTCACGATCATGGCGTGTTTTAATAATGTTCTCATAAGTTCTGCTCCTTTCCCTGTACAGATGTCTGTTCCAAAAATCCAAACCTTCCATCCTCTTTATAAGCTTTTCTCGACGGATTTCCTTCGCAGCGCCAGAGCTTCCCGGCGCCCACATCATAGATGGCTGACCAAACCGTATCCTTTCCCGTCCTCCGGTCATACTGGCAGATAAACCCGTACCGGCCTCTCATCACATCCATGGCAAAGGGAACAGCCTCTTCTGCACCGGATTTGTTATGAACAAATGCAGACTGCATCGTCTCATACCGCCTCTGCGCTTCCCAGTCGTCCATCCCCTCTGTCCGGTACCGCTTCATCCCATCCAGATTAAAGGCATTTACCGCCGACACAAACATATGTTCTTGATCTGCGTAACATACCTCTGTCCGTTCTACATTACACTCGATGACAGCCGCCGTTCCCGTCCGATCCACAGCCGTAAATGTCTGGCTGGTGGCAACCGGCAGCTGCCTCAGGGCATTCACAAAATCCTTTACTGTCCGGCACCGCTCCAGACCATACCGCAGAAGCATGCCCGCATTCAGACCACAGCCCAGACAGGACGGATATACCGAGGTCAGCCCCACTGCAAATCCATACTCGTTGACACCGTCCTCCATCTCCACAAAAGCCGTCGTATTGCCCTGAAAATGATACGCGCCATCCAGTCTGAAGATACAGTTCATGTTCAGCTTCTCCGTTTCCGTCAGAAAATCACTGTTCCTTGCCAGGATCACGTGCCCGCCCTGCCGGAACGCCAGGCAGGAACACCTGTTTTCGGGCATAATCCCATACATGCTGAGCAATACTGCTTCCAGCTTTCCTGCTTCCGTCCCCTGCCCGTCTGCTATGCCTCTGATCTCTTCGAGCGCCTCCGGATACCATTTTTCATAATATGGCCGGCATTTTACCGCATATCGGATCCGCTCCTCTGATATGGGAAACGGCACCTGCTCCAGTATCTGTTTTCCGTGCTCCCTAAGTCTTTTCCCCCAGAGAAAGCCTGACTCATAATGGGTTCCTTTGAATCTCTCATGATACATCTTTATCGCTCTCCTTCTCGAATACTTCCAAAGAGCTGATCAACTCTAAAAGGAGCATAATCGAATAAAAATTTTATGTCAAGCGTTGATTTTGGACTGGTCAGCACATCTTAAGACTGATACAATAGACCCAACGGACCAGAGGAGGAAAGACCATGCGTTATATCATTTCAGACATACACGGCTGCTATGAAGAATACCGGGAATTACTTGAAAAAATTCATTTTTCAGAAAATGATCTGCTCTACGTCCTTGGAGACGCCATGGACCGTGGACCAGAGCCCATCCGGGTGATACAGGATATGATAGCGAGGAAAAATGTAATCTATATCGTTGGAAATCACGATTACATGATGCTTCGCACTTTGAAAAAACTGGCAGTGGAGATTACAGAGGAGAACTGTGAAACCCATTTGACTTCTGAAGATCTTATAAACTGTTTTTACTGGATCCAGGACGGCGGCAGAACCACGTCCGACCAGTTCCGGGCACTGTCCCGCAGGGAACAGCAGAACATCCTCGACTATGTCGGCGACGCATATATTTATGAAGTGTTAAAAGAACACGGCAGAGAACTGGTGCTGGTTCATGCCGGGATCCGCGGTTTTGAAGAAGAAAAAAGCCTGGATGAATATGACCTGTTTGATTTTATCTACGAACGCACAGACTATAACCGGAGATATTATCAGGATCCTCATAAGATCCTGGTGACCGGTCATACGCCGACGCTTCTGATCCGTCCGGACGGCCAGCCGCTTGTCTATCAGGGAAACGGTCACATCGCCGTGGACTGCGGCTGCGTGTTCGGCGGTAATCTGGCCGCATACTGCGTGGAGACGGAAGAGACCGTCTATGTAAAAAGCAGGCAGAAAAAATAACCCGCAGGGCACATCCTGATCTGTTAAAACGCAGGCGCCTGTGCTATACTATAGTTCATCACCATTACTCAGGAGGAATCAGAACATGTTTGGACTTATCATTGGACTGTTCACCGGCGGAATCGCCGGATGGCTGGCAGGAAAGATCATGAACAACGAAGGAAGCATGATGCGCAACATCCTGCTTGGTATTGTGGGCGGCATCGTGGGAAATGTGGTGCTGGGATTCATCGGCATCCACGGAAGCGGGTTGATCGGAAGCATCATCGTAGCCGTGGTCGGTTCCTGTATCATCATCTGGCTGGTGAACAACCTGTCCGGCCGCTGAAAAAACTTTCACGACATTCAGAAAATCATCAAAAGGAGAATTAGTGTGAAAGAAACTAGAGGACAGCCAATAAATGGCGCACTGAAACAAGCTAT
>CAJTXP010000082.1 GCA_910583615.1 uncultured Lachnospiraceae bacterium
ACTTTAAGGAAGATGAAACATTCAACCTGCGCCTGATCGTTATCTACACCAGCGACGTACAAAGCGCGGAGCCAACGCTTGAAACGGACTGTTTTACCCTGCGTACCGAACAGGCTTTCCTGTCTCATATAGACGGCGAGGCAGCCTTTCATGAAATTCAGGGCAAACTCCAGTCCGGCATCCCTTTGGCAAATGATGACCTGATGCGGTTGGTGATCCTACCGCTTACGGTTCCCGGTACGGAAGGGAAACAGAGTATGCTGGAGAGGATCGTTGACCTGGCTGAACAGATACCGGACGAAGGGCAGCGGATTTTTACCCTGTCCGGCGTGATAGTTGCAAGTGACAAATTTATAAACAGGAATTACATGGATCAAATAAGGAGGCGCATCAACATGACACAGTTAGGACAGCTTTATGAGAAGGAAAAAATTGAATATGGTAATCAGAAAGCAAGGGAAAAAGTCATAGAAATGGCTAAATCCTTGATGGATGAAGGTGACGACATTATTAAGATTATGAAAGTTACCGGACTGACTGAGGCAGAGTTACTTCGCCTTCAGGATGAAAATGTAACTGTATAATACCAGCAAAGCAGTGGACCACGATTTCTTTAATTTACCTTAGCTTCTCCCTAACAATTCACTGCTCTGAAAGAATACCGTAAATTTAGCAGAACAGATACGGAGGCATACAAACATGACACAGTTAGGACAGCTTTATGAGAAAGAAAAAATTGAATATGCGAACCAGAAGGTAAGGGAAAAAGCCATAGAAATTGCAAAGTCTTTACTGGAAGATGGTACTGAAATCGTAAAAATTATGAAAGCTACCGGCCTTACGGAGGAGGAACTTCTCAGTCTTCAAAATGAATTATTAACGGTATAAAAAGTGTTTGCAATGATTTCGGACCGGTTCTCACCGGTCCTTTTTAACTATGATATATCTTCCGATAAAAGCGTTTGCGGAAGGATTTGAACCTTCGGTGCGTTGCCGCACACCACTTTAGCAGAGTGGCACCATAGACCGCTCGGACACGCAAACGGAAAGTGGATGGGGCAGGGCGCAAAACGTCCAGTGGACGTTTGTCCTGCGCCGACCGAAGTGGAACGGAGACCTCGAACCTGCGGTGTTTCTGTGTGACGGATTTACAGTCCGCTGGTCTACGCTCCGCTCCGGTCGTTGCTAAGCATGGTCCACTGGACCATAGCAACCTCGCCTCTAGGCATACCCATCCAAAAGGCGACCAGAGGGAATCGAACCCCCATAAGCAGAGCCACAATCTGCCGGACTACCATTATCCTATAGCCACCGTAGCTCCTGCGGGGTGCTGTGGTCCGGTGGACCACGTCCAGCACCGACCGAAGCGGAGCGTAGACCTCGAACCCATCATTTCCGGCTTGAGAGGCCGGCGTCCTGACCTTTAGACTAAGGAGCCTTAATGATCCCCATGGGACTTGAACCCAATACCTCCGGCTTGAAAGGCCGGTGTCCTGACCTTTAGACCAGGGGATCTTACTGCAGGCACTTCTCTGCCTGCACGTTGTCACTGTTATTTTTCTTTCTTAGTTCCATTCATGCGCTGATCTGTACCTGCGCAGCTGTATCCGTGACCAGAATATCATCCACACGCACCTGCAGGACTGCCGCAAGCACCACCAGATTGTCTATAGTCGGCAAAGCCGCCCCCTGTTGCCACTTGTATATAGCCTGCGGCGTGGCAAAACCAAAAATATCCTGCAGGTCCCTTACAGACAGACCTGCCTGCTTCCGTAGTCTGCCTATGTTCTGTCCGGTTCTTATCATATCTATAACCGGTAAATTCACCATGATCCTCACCTCCTGTTATCCAAATTCTATAACCAGGCGGTAATGCTCCATATGGGGTGCTGTGGTCCAGTGGACCACGTTTAGCACCGACCGAAGCGGAGCGTAGACCTCGGACCCATGGCCACTCGATTAAAAGTCGAGTGCTCTCCCAGCTGAGCTAATGGAGCATAAAAATACCGCCCATCCTGTAAAGATTTTCTCATACAAGATAAGCGGTACTTGAAATCTATGGTCTTTTCCGGCAGTCTTCCAAAAACTGCCATGAGCATCACACAGCTTTTCGCTTTTTCCTTATCTTACATGAGCGCATCTTAACCAGACTCTGTTCTTTTTCTTTACTGAACAGTGCCTCATAATGTTCGCTATGCAGATAATATGCGAAGCCATTCGCAGCGAAATTAACTGTTGCCATGATACTTTCCTTTCTGGACTCATCCGGTCCGCTTTTTCTTAACTGTAACTACTATAGCACCAATTCCCGGATTTGTCATTATACTGATAGTATAATTTTGGTGGATGCCTTTCTGCTCTTATTTCTGCCTTACTTCCAGACCATCCAGCCGGAGTCCCGGCAGGCCGACCAGATACCATTGATTATCCATCCCCATCTCTACACGGGCAGGAACCCAGATGTCGTTCAGCTTAAACTCAAAAACTTCCCCGCAGTGGATGCCTCCATAATCCCGTTTGTCACCATCCTCATCCGTGTAATGGAAATTGTACCTGTCACTTTTCCTGTCATAAAATAATGTGCCATGTTTCATTTCATCTCCTCCTTGAAAGTTATTTAATAAGTAAAGATACCCTCCCATACTGCTTTCTTGAAAAAATTTATTCTCCATCCTCATATTTTTTCACCAGACGATAGAAACTGTCCTTTTTAAGCCCGGTCCGGCGCATTGCTTCCACTGCAGTAATACTCCCTTCCTTCCATGCGCCATAACATTCGCTCCAGTTCTCCGGATACTCCACACGGGGCCGGCCCAGATACTTCCCGGCTTCTTTCGCTGTTTCGATTCCCTGGCGCTGCAACTCATGCCGTTCCTCCCAGTCGCCTTCCGCCACATAGGACAGTAACGCCAGCACCACATCCGTGATAACCTGCCCCAGAAGATCCTTATTGAGCGAAGTGTCCAGGATTTTATTATCTGCCACCCGGATATCCATGCCCAGCTCCTTCGTAATATGATGCCACTCCCGGTAGATCTCCCTGTAATTCCTTCCAAACCTCTTCAGCTCCGTCACCGTCAGTCTGTCTCCAGGACGCATGATATGGTTCACAAGCATGTCATACCGTTCCCGTTCAAAGTTATGCCCGGACTTTTTCTCCACATAGATGTTCCGTTCCTCAATCCCCATGTCCATCAGAATCCTGATCTGTCTGGCAGGGTTCTGATCCTTAGTGGAAACACGCACATATCCAAAATCCATAAAACCGCCTCCTATTCTGCAGAAATCCGTGTCGCAAAAGGTATACCTTTGGAGATATGAAATTCACTATGCTCTTTCAGGCATTTTCCTGTCGCAAAAGGTTCAAAATCTTTTTTGCGATATCGCAGGGCGGATACCATACCTTTTGCGACACATCATTCTATACGCAGAGAATGGCAAAATGGCAACAGCTTCCTGCCATTTTTAGATCCGGAATTTCCGTATGCAGTTCAGCAGGGTTGCTGAAAGCTCCTGATACAGATCTTCCTCAAACCGGTTCTGCTCCATGGCGTTTTTTATCAGAAGCGGGCGGTACATCCGGAAGATCTCCTCCTGAGCGCTCCTATCCCCTGATTTCGCCTGCTCCAGTAATTTTTCAAAACTCATCCTTTCCATTCAACTCCTTTCTCAATTTCCTAAGCACATAGTAATATGCCATCTCAGCCTGTTTCGGCTCCATCTGGAATTTCTCCCCCAGTTCCGCAAAGGTAAGCTCTCCATATACCCTTGCGAACAGGAGTACCCTGTCGCGGTCCTTCAGACGGCTTATGGCTTTTGCCAGACGGTCGCTCTCCAGCAGAGCCAGCAGCTCCCCGAACCTCTGCCAGCCCCGGAAAATAAAATCCGTATGTTCTCCCACATAGGCACGGTATTGCTCCTCAAAGTCTGTATATTTCCGATCAAGCAACTCTTCCTGGGCAAATTCCCTGCCCTGCAGCCGGTATTTCCGCTCCCAGTATTTTTTCCGTGTATTCCCTACAGCAGCTACCAGATAAGCCGTAAAGCGGTTCTGCACGGAATCTGTATGTTTTTCTTTCATCCTTTCGTCCTCCAGTCTTTTTTGCATTTGGTTCAAACGCATGACTGGCGGACCTCTGATAAAATAGGCTCTAGTGGATCCGCTTATAATAAAGCAAAAAGAACTATTATCCCAATCGCATCCTGGATAACCGTTCTTTTTCCACGTTTTTTGCCCTTCCTCTAAAAAGTAGTTTGTAGCACTACCATTTTGGGCGTTTTCTGCCCTTTTGAAGCTTATGATTTTTTTAATGAGATTTCTTTGCTATAATCCAGCTTATAATGCTTCCTCACTGCAGACCATGTACCTCTCCCATGGCCGCAAAAAGGCACCCAAATAAAACCCTGATGAACCATGTTTTTTTTGTTCACCAGATGTCTGGGTGCTTAGTAGTTTAGCACTCCACTTTTAAGAGTGTTTATACCATTTTTACTTTTATAAAGTGTGCCACTACACTACTATTAGGAGGTGACCACAATGTCTCTATCTATCAATGATGCCCAGGTTTTCGGTGTTGCCCTGAAGAAAGCCAGGAAGAAAAAGCATCTAACCCAGGCACAGTGTGCAGAACTGCTTGACCATTCGGTGTCTTTCCAAAAAGATTTAGAGCGCTGCCGCTGTTCTCCCAGTATTGAAAATTTCTACCATATCTGCAGAACACTGGATATTTCTGCGGATGATTGTATTTTCCAGGATCACCATGACAGGACCGGCTCTACATACCAGGAGCTTTTAAGGCTGCTCACGCTTTGTGATGAAAAAGCCCTGTCCGTCCTGGTAGCCACAGCTTCTGCTCTGGCTAAAAACGGTGCCCTCCCCGACGTGGAGGCCGAAAAGACATAGCATATCCAAAAAGAAAAGCCAGCAGTTCAGACTGGTATCTGTTCTGCTGGCTTTTGTATCATGCCTATTGGTTGTTGTGTTATAAGTTTCAGCTTGATGGTACCTGTATTTATAATTCCCCTTGTTTGCCTGTTTTGTAGGTCGTGTTCTTCTCCTCTTCTAATGTTGTAACGTATATTGTGTTACTCTTTTTTATATGCTATTATTTGGCAGTTTCTGCTGTCTGCTCTATCAACTTTAGCAGCGATAAGTAAGTGCTTTTCCTCGTCATATGCACATCCGCACACGACATCTATGCCATACTCCGATCTTTGCTTTAATAAAGCATCCATGTCAAGAGCGGGAAAATCTCCTTGATATACTTTACCTACAGTCCAACCCATTTTTTCTAAAACACGGGCAGCTGTATCATACTCCCCACAACATAAAACATCACAAATGGAGCGCATCAGAAAATCAGACAAATGATCGTCAAGTATATTCCACTCCGTTAAAGTATCTTCCCCAATTAGAATATAAACAGGGGGATTATCCTGTCCAATTTCATTAAGGCAAATCCCCAATTTTGATATTCCTGCACCGTAGTCACTGCCAATCTGCAAATAATTTTCGACAAGGTTTCCCCACTGTTCTCTGGGAAGTTTATAGAACTGATAATACTCATTGTCGGTATATTTCTGGGGCTCTTTTTCCCAATATTCTTTTTCGCTGTCAATCCATTCCTGAATACTGTCATACGAAAACCAAAAGAAATCCCGCTTTTTAGTCCAGATGTCGGCTGTCTTAAATAAGGGGCTGTCTGCCGCCAAACTCCAAAATTCAAACAAAGCGGGAGGCAGTTTCAAATCCTTTTCTTGTTCCGCTTTCAAAAGGACATCTTTTCCCACTGGCTCCGTATAACCCAATAACCTTAAAATCTCAACAGCAGTTAAATCATATTTAAAACTCATAATATCTTCTCCATAATTAGACAGCTATAAATTTTCTGTCCAAAACCTAATTTTACGATGTATCAACCGTCTATATTGAAGTTTATCCTTTCTTTATACCCTTCCCAATAATTCCCTGAAAAGCTGCCATCGCAGTAGACACAAAGCGTGCCGGCAGTTCCTCCGGGGCACAGGCCAGACTTTCGGGAACATGATCCCAGAGCAGGAAATGCCGGAACCGATAAAAGATCACTTTGTCCATGGTGATGATCTCCGGCCCATATTCCGGCCCTCTCCAGATACCGTCAAAGGTAAGCTGAGCGCCATATCCGTGGAGAAGGTCTGCCATATGATACGACATATACTGGTTCCTGCCGCTCCCCTGGTACAGGCCCCACCTGCCTGCCGCCGTGATCATAAAAAGCTGCGTTACCTGCATGCCGGTAAATGCCGCCAGATCATACTGCCCCTGGCACACAGGTATCTTAAGCTGGGGAAGGGGTTGTTTCCATTTTTTCTTCCCTGTGTATTTTTTCCAGATATCCCGCTCCGTTTCTGTCAGTTCCTCCGGATGTACAAGCCCAACCCGCTTCTGCCCGGAGAAAATCCTGTCAGAAAACCCCTCTCCATTCCCATCCGTTATCTGTCCGCCTTCTTCCAGGGCAAAGGCATTTTTAAGCGCTCCATTCTCATAGCATCCCCAAAGCAGGTTTTGTATCATTGTACGGCTGGCCGGATGAGCCTTTATTTCCATCCAGTCGGAATAACTCCATTGATAATTGCAGACAAACGCATTTAGCAGGGCTGCTTTCTGCTTTTTCTCAAATTTCTTATCCGGAATGGCTGCCATTTCCTCCTTTGATGGCAGCAAGGCACAGGCCCGCAATGCTTTTTCCAGTTCCAGCTGCTCATAATTCGGATTGGCAAGCTTCTCACAGATGGCCTGGCACTGTTGTTTCAGCTTTTTCGTCTTGTGCTCCATATGCAGAAATGTCTGATCCTCAAATCCACAGAACAGGTACAAAAATTCCATCCACTGCCTCTGCCATTCTGTCTGATAGGAGAAGTGATGATGAACGATGGCCTCTCCCAGCACTTTTTTATCCAGAAGGCGGATGGCCGCCTCCCGGTCCAGTCTGACAGCTTCTCTGACAGCATCCGGAGACAGGCTGTACATGCGGTTTGTAGTCATGCTCAGCAGATAAGCGCACATGGTATCCACAGGCTTCCATCCCATACCATACAAAAGCTGTACGCTGCTTTCATGGGAAACTCCCATATACCTTTCCCGCATATCCGTAAATCCTAAAAGTGTTTGGTATCTGCCATTGGGATTGATGTAATTGTCATATCGCTCTTCCCAAAAGGCTCTTACGACAGGGCTTAGTTCAACCAGCAGGCTCCTCCAGTCATTCTGTTTCTCGCTCCCCTCATCCAGGCTCTGCAGCTCTTCCGTGGCAAATTTGCGGGGCTCACAGTATTTTGGCATGGCCTGCTCCATTTTTGACAGGGTATCTTCGATGTCTTCACCCTGTTCCAGTATTGTCAGGAGGTATCTGGGAATCCAGCCTCGCAGGTTTGGATTCCGGAATGCCCTGCGTACTTTGTCAAGCTGTACTTTTTTCTCTTCCATCATTACAGTTCCCTCTATTCCAGGTTCCTTTCTGTCTTTTTTGCCAGACCGTGGTAATACCGCATGAACCGGCATACCTCCTCATAAGTCTCCCGAATCCTGTCCCGGCGTTTTTCAGCATCCGGGATCTCCATTGTCTGGAGGAACAACTGTGCATTGCGGTACATCACCGCCATGGCGTCTCTCGGATCATTGCACGCATTAGGAAACTCCTTTAAACGTTCTTTCATATAATCGGAATTGTGTCTCACGCATTCTTCCAGGCGTGCGTACCCTTCCGCTTCCCTTCCGTTCAACAAATCCCACACGCCAAACAGATAGTGGTCCGCCCTCCAGGGATCTTCCTTTCCTCCCTGATACTCAAATGTGCTGTGTCCCCCAAGCGCGGCGGCCTGCATGATGCCGGGCTCTCCACAGAAGGCTCTATCCCTGTAGCCCAGCAAATTAAAGTTCCTGTCTCCCGCACAAAAACGTCAAATTAAAA
>CAJTXP010000083.1:0-3789 GCA_910583615.1 uncultured Lachnospiraceae bacterium
TTAAGGAGGAATGAATGATGCACTATACAGGAACCATATGGAGGCCGCCCTATGAAGCATCCGATACAGCTTTTTCTATCTGACGGGCATATCCGGCGTAGGGCGAGGGGAGGACGGGGCAAGGATTACCGCCGCTGTATGCAATCAGCTCCATCCTGCCCTGGTCGGCGCAAATATGCTGACCATCTACCCGGATTCAAAGCTGTACGGGGAAATTCGGCAGGGGAACTGGAAAGAGGAAACTGAGACAGAAAAGTACAAGGAAGTCCGGGCATTGGTGGAAGGGCTGGAAATCCCCACGGAGTTTGCCGCGCTGGGCGCTTCCAATGCGTTCCAGATGCGCGGCGTTTTGCCGGAAGATAAGGAGAAACTGCTGGCTTTCCTTGATGACGTGATAAAGAATGTGGGCGAGGACGAACTGCGGCGTTACCGTAAGAGTGTCCGCCATCTGTAGGAGGTGCATTATGGGAAAAAGGAGACTGCTGATCTGCTTTGCCGTTATTACCATGCTTATTACGGGGTGTGGGGAGAAGCCTGCCGTTCTTCCGCTTAAACTGCCTGATGCGGAACAAATAACTGCCGTTGAAATTACAACCATAGACGGATTTTCATGTTCATGTCCGGATAGGGAATGGATCGGGCAATTCGTGTCTGTTATTTCATCTGCACAGGCAACAGATAAGCCTGCGGTACAAGAACATCCTGATTCGGATCACTATGGGGAATTTAGTATTTTAGATGGAGATAAGATCATCGGAACGATCTACTATTACTTGAAGGATAACAGGGGATATGTGGAGAAAACGTATCAGGGGATATATGAAATTGACATGGAAGAACTGAAAAGCCTGATACAGGATATGAATTGACAGGAGATGAGTTTATGCACTTTACAGGAAGGACGTGGAGGCCGCCCTACGAGGCGAATTCCGTCATCATACAGGCGACTTCCGGCTGCACTTACGGGAAATGCCGTTTCTGCAGCCTTTACAAAGATGAGTGTTTCCGTATGTCCCCGATGGAGGAGTTCGAGGAAGAGCTGGCGGAGATCAAAAGCTACCAGCCATATGCGAGGCGTATCTTCTGGACGGGGGCGAACCCGTTCGCCATGAGCTACGAGAATTTGAAGCTCCGGGCGCTTACGGTGCGGGATTACCTTATCAAATGCCAGAGCCCTTTCACATCTTCAAGGGAGCGGGCGATATTGGGGGGAAGGTTGTAGCTCCCCACCTCCACGCTCTCCGTATTGTCTGCCGAGAGCTGTTCCCCTTTCAGCACGGGTTTTGTGACCCGGACGATCTCTGTCTTGCCGTTGGTCTGCTTCGCAATGGTGGGCAGGGCGACAAAGGCGATAACGGCTGCCAGCAGGATGCTGAGCAGGCCGAAGATAAAGCGGTTATTCAGTTTCATGGTTGTTTTCACTCCTGTCATATAAAGTGTGGCATCTGTCTGTCAGGGAAGGCAGATGCGGTTATAGGATTGCAGTTATGGTAACGGCCAGGCTCCCGGCCATCAGGAACGGCACAAAGGGAAGGGAAAGCATCCCCTTTTTCCGCCCTGCTGCCAGGGAGATACAGGCCGCAAGGCCGGAGGCAATGAGCAGGACGGCCAGCATACGGGAAGGACCGTAGATAAGGCCCATAACCCCGGCCAGCTTGATATCCCCGCCCCCGATCCCGGCGCCTTCTTCTGACACCAGTGCGGCGGCCAGCAGGACCAGGAAGCCGGCTGCTGCCCCGGTAAAAGAGAAAAGGAATAAAAGCGGCAGGAGGGCGGTTCCGAAAAGCCCTGCACGTACCAGGGGCGCTGCGAGCGCAAAGGGGAGGAAGAGCAGGAGCGCCCGGCCAGGCACCCGCCTCTTTTTCAGGTCATATGCGGCAAATCCAGCGATGCACGCAAAGGCCAGCAGTTCATAAAGGAAAACAGGGCTGTTATTCACGGTTGGTATACCAGTCATCAAACACGCTCTGGTGGATGGTGATGTAGTCATCCAGGTTGACCGAGAGCATCCCGTCCGGCGTCCATGCGTCCCATACCTGGGTATACACCACATAGCTGGTGCTGTCCGGGAACCATACAGGCGTGAAATGCACGGTGCGCCCGTAGGTGGAGAACTCATTGGGCTGGAAGGTGAACCTTGCGCTGCGCCCGCTGGAGACGCGCTGCAAAAGCCGCAGGTAAGTCTTATACTGGAACTCCGGGAATACGGAAAAAGCAGTCTGCGGGTTGCTGTGGTGCCCGTCCGGTGAGTTTGTGGATAACACGGCCCGCACTTCCGTTTTCACCCCGTAGCCGCTCTTTATGTCCTTCCCGTTGGCGGTGGGGACGATATCATCCGGCATCAGGGTCATGGTCCCGCTGATGGAGGCCGAATAGCCGGTATAGTCATACTCCCAGTCTCCCCGGTCTACCCAATGGCCGTCATCTTCCCCGTGGCTGCACCATTGCCAGTCCGGGACCCAGTAACAGCTCCACACACCCCAGTTCGCACTGAGCTTCTGCGGATTGGAGGGGAGTGCGGGAACGGAATAGCCGGGGTTCACGTCCGTTGCCAGGGGATCGGGCGGTATCTTTTCGTTCAGGTCCACGATCTTCGCCACAAAGGTATCTTGGGCGGTGAACCCCCTGCTCAATGACACCGTGATCGTGATGGTCTGGGGCGTTTCGGGCGTATGCCATTTCACCCACACCAGCTGGGAGTCATTGGCCGGTATGACAATGTTCCGGACGGTATAGCTCCTCCCCATGATATGGAACGTGACCGTTGCCGGGTTGTCCGGGGTAAGGCGTCCGCCTGTCCGCAGCCGGATGGCAGTGATCACATCCGTATCCACCCGGTATTCCACATCCGGCGCCTCGATCTCCCCGCCCGGTTCTTCGGTCCCTTCAAACCAGACAATGCCGATCCCAAGGGAGCTGATGATATCCCCGTTGGACTGTATCCCGCGCCTGCCGCCGGTCCAGGCGGGAAAGCCCAGGTCGCTGTACTCCAGGAACAGGGAAAGGGGAAGGTTCTGGAAAGCCACCGAGGGCAGCTTACTCCGCAGGGACCCTCCGGAAAGCTGGTCGTAGAGGGCGGCTTCCGTTGCCGTAAAAGCGTATTTTGTCCCATTGAAGGTCACATAGGCAATGGGCTCCAGCAGGATCTTGTACTGCCCTGACAGCATGTTCTCATAGCTGACCCCTGTGGCATCGGCTACCATCATGCAGGCGTATTCCGAACAGAAATAGCGTTTGATGGCTTCGATGGAAGCGGGCCGGCTGTTGCTGTTGATGATGGCCGGCATGGAATAGGCCGGCTGCAGGCAGTTGTAAGGGACGCCGGACTGCAGGGAGAGCGAAGCCCCGTCCCGGTACTGGATCTTGTTCACCTTGCCAAAATGGAGCATCGTGGCTGCCTGGCTTCGGTTGGAGAAATCCACCGGCGTGCTCACGGCGGAGCCGGACTGGGCATCCACCACCGTCACCCGCACGCCATCGTTGCCGGGAGACCAGAAGTTGGTGGAGGTGCCCTGGTTCATGTTTCCCCCGCCGCCGTCAATGTTGCCCTGCCCGGAAGCGAAAGCCTGTGCAGGGCACAGGCAGAACAGGAGGGCGGCGCAGAGGAGGGCATAAAAGCGTTTCAAACAATATCACACTCCAATCTTTTTCTATAAAAAGAAAACCGCCATTTCTGAGGCGGGTTTCCGGTTTCAGTATTCAGTTGTGTATCTGTGATACTCAGCAGGGCATCATCAGTTCCCCATGTTCCCGACCATCTTGTTAGGATCTCCGCTGCTGTCCACAGTG
>CAJTXP010000083.1:3889-7741 GCA_910583615.1 uncultured Lachnospiraceae bacterium
TCAGTTCCCCATGTTCCCGACCATCTTGTTAGGATCTCCGCTGCTGTCCACAGTGGCCTGGTTGACCTGTCCGGGAACAACCCATCCAAAAACGGGATCGTATACAGCCCCGTTTTCATTGGTGGTGCCAGCAGGAGGCGTACTGTCCTTTCCGGTATCTGTGGAAGAAGGGGCTGTTTCCGGGGCCGGGTTCACGGGATGGTTCTCACCAGGGTCCGTGATGACAGTCTTGCCTTCCGGGGGCGGAGGCGGTGTTTCCTCCTTTGTTTCCGTGGGAACGAAGTCAACTACAACTTCCTGCTCTGATTCCTCTGCCACTTTGGGGTAATCTTCCAGCTTGTCCGCTGCATTGTCCTGGTTATGGATGCTGCTGTCTGCATGCTCCCAGGTGCTTTCCGTGGCATCCGGGGTATCCTTCCAGTCCTCCTGGACAGCATCCGGGGGCTGCCCATCCGGCAGGAAGGTGGTCTTTGTATCCCGCCCCACAAGCCAGCAGGCGGCGAGGATGGCGATGCAGGAAACAGAAAGGACGGTCACCAGGAACCCTTTGGACTTAAAAATTTTTTTCATATAGCAGTCATCTCCTTTTTGGCTTTATATAAAAAACTTACGAGTAAACGGAGCCTTTCCCAACATAAATTTCAAAAATTTCCGTTTTTTCCCCGATAGTATCCGATAAAGCGAAAGGTCAGGAATCCGGCAAGGGCCGTGAGAAGAGTGGTGAGGATAAATTTTTTAGATACAAACAGTTTCTTCATAAGAGATAAGCTCCTTTCATAGTTGGCGGCTGCCTGTTATTTGGCAGACTAAAATTTGGTGTTGTGGTAACCGGTCAGCTCCACGGGCCGGGTGATGGCGGGGTAGGAGTGGCCGAACATGTAGACATAGAACTCGACATTGCAGGTGAACACATACTCCACCCGGTCGCCTGTCACATGGAACGCGAGGCTGATGTCCCTTACCTGGTAGTCATCCGTGGAAAGGGGGATCTTGCTGGCGAGCCCGTCTGTCACCATGTCCTCCAGCATGGCGGTATAGTCTCCGCTGGAGTAGAGGGTATTCAAGTATTCGCTGAAGTTGGTCTCCCTCTGGGAACGGTAGGTGTCCGCATAGATGCTGGCGCTTAGATTGTTCAGCTCCATCTTTGCGCCGTTACGGATGTTGATGCAGGTGATGCGGATGGAGGCATACAGCAGCAGGAAGGAGACCAGCATCACGATCCCCACCACAAAAAAACAGGTAAAGATAGAAATATCCCCACGGTCATTCCGGAGGGGATTCCTGCCTGTGCTGCCTTTCATACGTTGGTACGGTTTTTTCATACGCCACCTCACTTCCAGTAATGCTCGCTGACGCCGGCGCCCCTGGAGACAACCGTGATGTTCACTAGGTTGAAGTTCCAGAAGCCGCCCAGCTTTGCCCTGCCCGTGATGGTGATGTAGAAGGGGGTCCCCAGCTGGATGGCCCGGCTCATGCCGGACGGGGTGGGCGACTTGTAGGAGGCGTCAATGGAGTAGGAAATGTTTTCCGCCCCTTCAATCTGGGAGCAGAGGAAGTTAAAAAGCTGTTCTGTCTCCCCATTGACGCCCCCGGAAAGCTGGATCTGCTTCACCATCTGGTCTGCACAGTGGTCCAGTTCCTGTTTGGTGGAGATGATGCTGAACAGGTCCAGGATGAATGCCAGCAGGAGCACCGCTATGAAGATGAACACCACCGTACTGAAATAGTTGACATCACCATTCTCACTTTTCAGTATGGCCGCCGGGTTCCTGCCGGGCCTGCCCTTCCGGGGGGATGCCCTGCCGGTTGCTTTGGACATTGTGTTGGGAATTGTTTCCAACAATGGTAAAACCACCGCCTTTCTGACGAAAACAGCCGTCTCCCGGAATGGAAAACGGCTGCTTTACATATTTTTGACTGTACCAAGTATAGCATGGATGCCTTTACGGGGAAAGAGCAGAACCGTGCCAATGTTGTGCCGATGGTGTGCCAATTTTTACTTTCTCAAAAAGAACCAGCAAACCTGGGGAAACGAATACAGCAGATTTATTTGGGAAAAATGAGAAAAACCAGGTATGATAAAAATAATACTTTATTTTTCGGACGTTAATCTTGAAATAAGATGATTATTGCTGTATTATTAAAGAAAAGGAGGAGTTTATGCTGCTTGAATATTATGAAAAATTGCTGCAGTTAAAATGTTTTTCATTTGATGACGCAGCAAAGATATTTGGGGATGAGCGCAAGGCCAGGAATATATTATATACTTTAAAGAAAAAGGGGCTGCTGCAGTCAGTACGCCGTAACTATTATGCCACGATAAGCCTGGAAACGAAAGAGGCTGTCGCAGCTCCTTTTGAGATTGCTTCATCCATAACAGAAAACAGTTATATTTCCCATCATTCCGCTTTTGAATTTTACGGGCTTGCAAACCAGGTTTTCTCCGATATATATGTTTCCACAGGGCGGGAGTTCCGGGAATTTGAGTTTGGTGGGCGGTGGTATCATTGTATAAAGACCCAAAGGGATTTTGGGGTATCACTTCAAAAAACGATACGGGTAACAGACATGGAGAGGACTGTGCTTGATAATATAAAGGATTTTGATAAGGTCGGGGGGCTGGAAGAACTGCTGCGCTGCCTGGAGATGATCACCGTACTGGATGAGGGCAGACTGACCACTTATCTCGAAAAGTACCATAACCAGTTCCTGGCGCAGAAGGCAGGATACCTTTTGTCTTTTTACCCGCAGCTGAAATTGTCAGATGGATTTTTTGATTACTGTAAAAAGAACATAGGAAATAGTTCGCGTTATCTCTATCACGATCTGAAAAAAGAAAAGAGTATATTTTCAAAAGAATGGAATTTATGCGTACCGGAAGATATCATGCAGCTGATGAATGAAGGAGGAGAACCGCTTGTTTAATTATACAAAGGCAGAATTGTCAGAAATTGCGAATAAGCAGAATTTTATCCGGGATACCCTGGAAAAAGTAGTGCGTTTAAGTGAAGTCCTGGATTATATCAACAGTAATCCCATTATGAAAGGCTGCCTTGCATTGAAAGGGGGAACAGCCATCAACCTGACAGTCTTCCATCTTCCCAGGTTATCGGTTGATATTGATCTGGATTATTGTTCAGAAGGAAACCGGGAGGAGATGCTGGAGCAAAGGCAGAAGATTTCAGAAGACCTGAAAAAATTTATGCAGACGCAGGGGTATAGCCTGAATCCGCAAAGCAGAAGCCGCCATAGCCTGGATTCTTTTGTGCTCACTTATATAAATCTGGGAGGGATGAGGGATAATATCAAAGTAGAAATAAATTATTCGCTGAGGAGCCATTTGTTTGAGCTGGAAGACAAACCTGTTCTATCGGATGTAATCCATATGGAACATTTGATCACCGTGCTTTCGCCTGTTGAACTTTTTGCGGCGAAGATCAATGCGTTACTCAGCCGGGCAGCAGCGAGGGATCTCTATGATACATATAACATGATCGATATAGGGCTGTTTTCTAAAGATGAATATGAGATGCTGAGAAAATCGGTGGTGTTTTATACGGCCATATCACAGGAAGAGATTCCGGAAAGATATGATGTGAGTGTGATCGACCGGATCAGCATCCGAAAAATAAGGACGGATCTCCTTCCTGTCATTCAAAAGGGAGAGTTTATAGAACTGGAAAAAATAAAGAACCGTGTAAAGGAATTTTTATCGGGGTTAATGGTTCTTACAGCAGATGAACAGGATTTTTTGAGAAAATTCAGGGATAAGGAATATTGCCCGGAACTGCTTTATGATAATGAACAGGTCATCAGACGGATCAGTAATCATCCAATGGCATTGTGGAAGAT
>CAJTXP010000084.1 GCA_910583615.1 uncultured Lachnospiraceae bacterium
TCCTGCTGAGTGCGGACACTTTTTTATGGAACCAGGCAAAACCATGCATTACAAAGGACGGGATCCGGTACAGGGAGATGGCGGTCCATGGCATAGAACCGGATGGCTATGCCCTGTTGTGTGCCGCAAAGGAGATGTGCGGCGGCAGGCCGGGGCTGTCCTTATCGGAACTGGGGGATCCGGAGCTGATCAGTGACCGGCTCCTGCAGGTGATCCTAAGCGGTATCCTGATCAGCCGGCACGGGATCGGGATCACAGCAGAAAAAGAAGAGAAAAAGGGAAGGGGGCCGGGAAAGAAATGCTGAAACTGTATATCGGAAGGAACGCGGGCAGGACAATCAGTCTGACGCTGCCAGTCTCCTATGAGGAGGTGGATAAGGCCCTTGCGGAGTTCGGGGATGCCAGGCCGGAGGCACCGGTACTGATCCAGGAGGCACAGACACCGGTCCCCCACCTGGGAGAACGGCTCAAAGGGATTTCCTATGAAAAGCAGGAAAACCGCCAGGAACTGGATTTCCTGGCCAGACGGATCAGATATCTGACGCAGACGGAACAGGACGTGTTCTCCGCAGCGCTCCGGATGGAGGAGCCGGGATCCCTGGGAGAGATCATCAACCTCTCCTACAACCTGGATCAGTATGAACTGATCCCCCACGGGACGGATCAGAGTGAGCTGTCCCGGATGATGCTGAAAAAGGACAGGGGGATCGAGGTTCCTGCGGAGATCGCAGGATTTCTGGACCATGAGAGGGTGTCCTCCGCCTATTTCCTCCGCCATAAAGGGGAGTTCTCCCCCAGCGGGCTGGTCTTAAAGAAAGAAGGGGCCGTGCCGGAGGAAGTTTATGGGAACGGCAGACATATCCATCCGGGATATGAAAAGGGCAGTCTGATCCTGTTGCATCTGTATCAGAAAGGATACAGGAGTCCCTATGGGGACTATGCCCTGTCAGTTCCGGCTCCCAGGGAACGGATCGCGCTGGCAAGGGAACATTTTGGGGCGGAGAGCCTGGACGGCTTTGGCTTTTATACGTCCTTTGTTGGGCAGGAGGATCTGGCGGATTACCTGCCTGCCGGTCTGGGGGCGGAGGAGATTAACCGGGCGGCCACATTTTTCGTGGAAGAAGTACTGGACGGGACAGGGGAACGGCTCCAGCAGCTGTATGCCGTGCTGGAGGCGGAGTGTCCCAGAACGCTGGAAGAAGCGCTGGAGGCTGCAGGGAACCTGAAGGACTACCGGCTGTGTCCGGAAGGCGTGGACAGTCCGGAGGAGTATGTCCACCATATCCTGGAGGACAGCGAGGTCTACTACTTGGACGGGTTTATTGAGCAGTTTGTGGACATGGACCGTATGGCAAAGGCTCTGATGGAGGAGACCGGGGCAGTGGAAACATCCCATGGCATCGTGACCAGCGATAAGTGGCGTTTTCGGGACCTTTCTGGAGATCTGGTCACAACCCGCCTGTTCAGTCCGATCCAGGGGGAGTTTTTTGAAGAGGATGAATGGGGAAACATGGGGGAGACACCGTCTGTCCTGGATGGGCGGGATCTGATGCAGTATGCATCCGACATACAGGAGCGGATCGATGAGGAGGACTGGTCCCATGAAGGAGACCGGGGACTGGCCGTGTATCTGGACAACCAGCTGTTAAAACAGCGGGTGGACAGCATGTTCCCCGGCATTGAGGAAGTGAATGGCTGCCTGTACGGAGTGATGACCGTGGTGAGCCGCGGTGAGCTGCTCCCGCAGGAGATGGAGACGGTCATGGAAAGCTGGAGTGGCCAGGCTTCCGATGGATGGGGCGAAGGCTTTGAGCAGGGGATGTTCGAGGAGGAAGGCGGGATTCTGTATGTCAGGTTCTGGCAGCCGGAAGATTCCTTTGAGATCCTGTCGGAGGATGTGTTCCTGGACCGGCTCCGGGAGAGCAGCGGTCCCCAGATGGGAGGGATGTAGATGTATGTGACGATCGCAGCAACAAAATATGCAGACTGTCCGGAATACCGGGGAGCGGAGCTGAAAGTGCCTGCTGTCAGGGCACTGGTGCAGGATGCCATGGAGCGGGCCAGGGTACCGGTGGACGGGGAGTACCGGATGATCACCTTCCGGGGCTGGCCGGATTTCCTGCGGGAACGGCTGGCCAGAACAGAAGCGGATGTGCAGGAGGTAAACTTTCTTGCCGGCAGGGTCGGGCAGATGGACCAGAAAGAGATCTCCCGGTATGAAGGGGTGCTGGCCTGTATCGAGACCGAGCGCAGGGGCCATGAATGCTCCATCAAAGACCTGATCAATGCCACCGAAAACCTGGAATACTTTGACTTCCTGCCCGGTATTGTGAAAGATACGGATCTGGGGGAGAACGCGCTGGACGGGGATTTTTTACGGATCCTGCAGGACCTGCCGGATGAAGTGATTGCCCTGATGGATCCGGCAAAGGTGGGGACATATCTCAGACATTCGGAAAAGGGCGCGTTTACCAGAGAGGGTTACTGCTTCCGCTCAAAAGAGGGCTGGCAGGAGATCTATGACGGTCAGGAGCTGCCGCTGCTGGAACCGGAGACAAAAACATTTTTGTCTGTACGTGTCGAGGAACGGGATCATCCGGAAAAGGGCGATGGGTGGTTTTTACTGCCCCACAGAAGCGGGGAAATGGCCTCTTTATGGAGTTTTCTTTCTACACCGTGTCTGAACGGATACAGGATCCTGGAGGTCAGCAGCATGATCCCTGCCTTTGAAGAACACATCGGTCCGGATGAGGACATGGAGGCGCTGAATGAACTGGCAGGAAGAGTGGCCAAGATGACACCGGAGGAGGTTGTAAAATACAAGGCCGTCCTGGAGTTTGACGGCTGGAAAAGCGTGGAGAGGTCCCTCTGGCTTGCAGACCGGCTGGATGACTATGTGTTCGATCCCGGCCAGATCAGTTATGCAGGTTACGGGCGGGAATGTCTGGAGAACCTGGGCGTGGACTGTTCGGATCCGGCTTTTGAGAGATTCAGTTTTTATCAGTATGGAATGGAGCAGTATGAAGCGGCAGGCATGAAGCTGACATCCTACGGCGCGGTATCCCTGGACCGGGAACCGGAGCTTTCGGAGACTCAGGAGGATGAACCGCAGATGGGAGGATGCGCTTGCCAAACCATGTGACAAACCGGATCCGTGTGTTCGGTGATGAGGCGGAGATCCTGCGGATGCTGGAGGAGATCCGGCAGGAGGGCGCAGGCATCGGGAGCGTGGATTTTAATAAGGTCATCCCAAGGCCGGAGAGCCTGGAGATCCCCTGTGGATTCTCCACGTTCCGTTGCATGGAACTGTATCTGACATCCGTAAATCCCGCAGCCGCATGGTATCCGGGGGACAAGATGGAGCCGGAAGAATTCAGCAGAGTCATGGAGTGCCTCAGAAATCGGAACTATGGACAGAAGGGATATTCTTCTCCGGAAGAGACAGCGGTGTATGAAAAAGGATTTCTCCAAAAAGGCAGATTTTCAGACAGAAGAGAGATGGAATCCCTGGGCAGGCAGGCGGTCACAAATGTCCTTTTGCATGGCTCGGCCACCTGGATGGAATGGTCTGTGGAACACTGGGGAACGAAGCAGAACAGCTATGGGTATGAGGACATGGACCGGGAGGCGGCAAAGGGCGGGGAGCTGGTGTTCTATTCAGCCGGTTCCTGCGCGGATAAGATCGTCCGGAGACTGTCAGAGATATATCCGGAACTGTATTTCTCCTATCGGTGGGCAGATGAAGATTTCGGGAACTGTGTAGGGGAGAAGGAGTATGAGGACGGGGAAGAGGTGTTTTGCAACATCCCGACCCAGGGCTCCAATGAGGCCTTTGTCATGGCGGAGGATATCCTGGGGATTTCCCCGGAGGAGTGCGGCTACCAGATGGATGAAAAGGAAGGGATCTATGTGTATCAGTAAATCAGAAGAAGGAGGTGGCAGAAGATCAACAGTTTTATTTCATGGGTCGGCGGGAAAAAGGCACTGCGGAAGGTGATCTACGGCATGTTCCCCGCCCGTTATGACCGTTACATCGAGGTGTTCGGGGGAGGCGGCTGGGTGCTGTTCAGCAGGCCCCCGGACGGGAAGGTGATGGAGGTCTACAACGATTTCAACTCCAACCTGGCCAACCTGTATGCCTGTGTGAAGGGCCAGACCTGGGAGTTTCTGCGGGACTTGGGGTTCCTGCCGCTTAACAGCCGGGATGAATTTGGCGTGATCCGGCAGTTCCTGGACAAAGGGGAGTTCGATGCCCCGTTTATGGCCAGGGAGCTGGAGCTGGCACAGCATAACCTGCCCGCACCGGAGTTTGAGGACATCCGTTCCCTGATGCTGGAGAACGCCTCCCCCGGAGACGTGCGGCGGGCCGTGGCCTTCTACAAGCTGATCCGCTACAGCTACGGGAGCGGCTGCACGTCCTACGGCTGCCAGCCCTTTGATGTGCGGAAGACCTTCTCCCTGATCTGGGAGGCGTCCAGGCGGCTGGCGAACACGGTCATAGAGAACAAGGACTTTGAGGCGCTCATCCGCCAGTACGACCGGGAGAGCGCCTTCATCTACTGCGACCCGCCCTATTACATGACGGAGGATCACTACGCAGTGGAATTCCCGAAGCAGGACCATGTGCGCCTCCGGGACACGTTGAATGCCTGCCAGGGGAAATGGATGGTCAGCTACAACGACTGTGGCTATATCCGGGACCTGTATGAAGGGCGGCAGATCACGGCGGTGACCCGGATGAACAACCTGGCGCAGCGGTACGACAACGGCTGCGAGTACCCAGAGCTGATCATCACCAACTATGACCCGGAGGAGCGGAAGCTGGCCGGGCCGCAGCAGATGAGCCTGTTTGGGGACTGGATGCCGGGAGGTGAGGAGGAAGATGGAGGGACTTGAACAGCTGAGATGGGCGGAGGCCCTGATCAGGGAGAAAACGGAAGGAAAGCAGAAACTCCTTGCGGGCTGGGACGGGATGCCGGTGGTGCGGATCGAAGACGGATGCATGGTGGGGCTTTATTTTGCCCTCTTAAAAAACCAGAAAACAGGGCTTTATGACTGCCGTGTGAAGGGCTATATCCGCACCTGCGGGGGATACAACCCCAGCGCCCGGATGAAGGAGCTGACGGAGGAATGCGCCCGGATCGCGGCCCTTGTGGCGCAGCTGGAGGCAGCGGACATCCATGGGGACGGAGAGGCCGTGGCGGCATTCTGTGAGGAGCTAAAAGACAGGAGAGAAGGCCCTGGCGGGGAGGAAGGAGGTGGCTGATGTGAGATGGATCGAAGTGAGCGGGACGGTTGCCCAGGACGGGAGCGTCATCCTGCCGCCAGGGGTACTGGAGACCATGGGGGCAGGGCTGGGGGATCAGGTGTGTATCACCTGTGGGAGCCTGCAGCCTGTCCGGGCAGAGAACAGCTATGGGAGATTTTTTCTCTCTGCGGAGGGGCTCCGGAAGACGGAATGCATGGAGCTTTTAGGGGAGGCGGAACTGAAACTTCCCCATGCACTGCTCCGGGAAGCGAGGATCCCTTTGGATGCGGAGCTTGTGGTCCAGACCGTGGAAGGGGCGGTCCTGATGGGGGCGGAGGAACCGCTGGCAGTGGTCCGGAAGCCCTTTTACGGGATGCTGCGGCTGCTGGACATGACAGAGAAGGAAGCCATGGAGATCCTGGAGAAAGGAGGATTTTTGGATGGGTAAGCCAGTATACAAGCTGTTGGACCAGAAAGGGCGGGTGCTGATCCCGAAGGAGATGCGGGCCGCAGCCGGGATGGAGTACGGGGATATCGTGGGCCTGGGGATGACAGACGGAAAAGTGTCGGTGCGGAAGGTCAGCATCATCGAAGTGGGGGACCAGTCCCCGGAGGCGGTGGAAGCCTATGTGCGGGCGGCCATCCGGACCATGCCGGACGATACCCGCCTGAGCCTGATCTCCGACCTGTCCGGGCTGATGCGCCAGAAGGAGGGATAAAGGAAATGGAGAGGCAGACAGAAGAAAAAGAAGGAAAGAGGATCTATACGGCGGAGGACTGCGAAGGGACCGGAGACAGTCTTTCCCTGAAAGGGAAGGTCATCGTGCTCCGCCCGGACATGCTTCCTGGCCGTCCTGGGGACCAGCTTTATTTCTGCACAGGCGGGGCCGGGACCGGGCCGGACACAAAAGGCCGTGTCGTGTCGGGGGTCAGCCTGGACAACGGGGAGGCGGTCCGCTTCCGGCGCTCCCAGGTCCTGGGGACCTTGAAGCCTGCGCTTTTGCCGGAGCAGGAAAAGCTCCAGCTGTCCCAGATCCGTCCCATCGGGGCGGTGCCGCTTCCTGGGCATGAGCCGCTTTACTCCGGATACAGCTTCCTGGAGGATGGGCGCTATGCTGCCGGGGTATGGCTGTGCAGCGAGAAGGAGGCCATGGACTATGTGGAAATGCAGAAGCCCTACCAGCATAAGGTCATGCTGTGTGATCTGGATGATTTCTGCGTGATGGAGGTGGTGGCCGGAAAGATGGTGTTCCCGGATGAAGAGACCCTCCGGAAACTGCAGGGGCAGGCGGACGGCGGGAGCATGGAGATCACTTAGGAGAGGAGGGATGCCCTGTGCGGGGGATACGCATGGAAAACGGAAGGATCCTGTACTTCGGGAACCTGGCCGGGTATGTCACCGGGAACAAGGCTGTGGTGGACCCGCTTTTTTCCGGTGACGGGCTGAACCGTTTTCTGGAGAAGCAGAAAGGGATCCGGGAGGTGGAATGGCGGGACGGCGTCTATGACCGCCTGATGAACGGGCAGGATGACCTGTCGGACGGTCCGGTGTTAAAGAACATCCGGATCTGGCAGCTGAAGCCGTCTGTGGACGTGCATATGAAGTTCATCAGCTATGACCGGATGCGGGAACGGTTCGGGGAGCCTTCCCCGGAGGATTACCAGCTGGTGTTTGACGGCGAGGCCGAGACCAACAACCTGGAGGAGATCTACGACAAGTTCAACACGGGCCTGCATCCTCCGGGATATACGGGCCATTCCCTGTCCATGTCGGATGTGATCGAGCTGTATGACGGGGAGGGGAGCGAATTCCACTATGTGGATGAAAGGGGCTTTAAGACCATCGCCTTTGGCGGGCCGGAGCCGGTGCAGAGTCCTGTCATGCAGCTGTAGCGGAGATAATAGCAGCATGTCCGGGATCAGAAAATAAAGCCTGTATGGCAGAAAGAAAAGAGGAGGAACCATACCATGAAAAACAGGATCAGGAACTTAAAAGAAAGAGCATCCGGCAGGATCTTTGCGGGATATATGGCTCTTAAAGAACAGAAAGGGGAAGGGTTTGTGGATACCGCCATCAAGATCCTGATGGCCGTGGTCATCGGAGCTTTGGTGCTGGCAGGGCTGTATGCCCTGTTTGACGAGACTGTGCTGCCGACCCTGACCCGCCGTGTGCAGGAGATGTTCAGCTACTCAGGCTGACGCAGAAAAGGAGGAGCA
>CAJTXP010000085.1 GCA_910583615.1 uncultured Lachnospiraceae bacterium
CTGTCCGCTCCAGTCCACACAGCGCTGCAGAGCACAGAGGCCCGGGGCGCAGACCGCCACCTGCTGCAAAAAGTAACAATGATGTATATCTCTGTCTGAATTTTAGCATATTTTTATAGGAAACCCAAGAAAATAATGATATAATTACAAGTATGAGCAAACGATTGAATGATAAAACCCCATGGTATCGCCTGGATCTGTCGGCGATCGTATATCCGACGCTGCAGCGGCGGAATTTTTCTTCTGTATATCGAATCTCCGTAGTTTTGAAAGAAAAAGTGGAGCCGGAACTTCTGCAGAAAGCAGTGGATCTGACGCTTCCCCGTTTTCCTACGTTTAAGGTGGCGATGCGTAAGGGCGTCTTCTGGCGGTATCTGGAACCCAACAACCGTCCCGGACCGTTTGTGGAACCGGACATTGTCAATCCATGCATGCCTATGTTTTTCCGGAACAGTAACCGGTATCTGATCAGAATCTACTATTATGAATGCCGTATTGCACTGGAAGTTTTTCATTCTCTGTCAGACGGCGGAGGGGCGCTGTATCTGCTCCGGACAATGACAGCGGTTTATCTGCGTCTGAAAGGATATGAGATACCAGACGGACATGGTGTCCTTGCAACGGATGAAGAACCGGATCCGGAGGAACTGGAAGACTCCTATATGCGGTATGCCAGTTCCAAAGTGCGTCCGCCCAGGAGCAGAGAAAAGACTTATCGAATCCGTGGAACAAAAGAGCCTTTTTATACGTTAAATATTATCAATGGAGTACTGCCGGTCTCCCAGGTACGTGCAGTGGCAAAGAAATATCAGGTATCGGTAACAGAATATCTGAATGCAGTGCTTTTGTATGCGCTTCTGGAAAAGCAGAAGGCAGACCGTGTATTTCGGGAACTTCCGGTATCTATTGCCATGCCGGTGAACCTGCGGAGGTTTTTTCCGTCGAAAACGCTTCGGAATTTTATTACCATGGTATATCCTTCGATTGATCCGCGGATGGGAGATTATACTTTTGAGGACATTGTGACACAGGTACACCATTTTATGCGCTACTATATCAACAATAAGTTTTTAAACGCGGACATTACGACCAATGCGGCAGTGACCAGAAATCCGTTTATACGGGTGGTTCCGTTGTTCTTCAAAGATTTTGTAGTGCGGCAGTTTTATAAACGGGTACAGGACGGGCAGTCCAGCGCAGGGCTTACGAATCTGGGAATCATAGAAACGCCGGAAGAAATGAAAGCGTATATTGAGCGGTTTGACGTGCTGATGGGCCAGCCTTTTTCGGCGCGGACAAACTGTGCAGTTGCAAGTTATGGAGAAAATTTAAGTATCAGTTTTGCCAGCAGCATCGTGGAAGCGGACGTGGAGCGGCTGTTTTTTCGGAAGCTGGTCAAAGACGGAATCCATGTAAAAATTGAGAGCAATCGAAAGGCGGGGTGAGAGAACATGTCCTATTGTGTGAACTGTGGAGTGGAGCTTCATGATACCTGTTCTGTATGTCCTTTGTGTAATACAAAAGTCCATAATCCGGTACAGGAGGTGGACCGGAAGGCTCCGGCGCCTTTTCCGGTTCGAAGAGGAGATGCCTCGCCGGTACAGCAGACGGATGTGATGATTTTGATTAGCATTATACTGGCCGTGACAGCAGGAGTCTGCGGGCTTCTGAACCTTCTGATTTTTCAGAGCACTTCCTGGTCTTTGTACGTAATCGGGGGCTGCGTACTTCTGTGGATTCTTTTCCTCCCGGTTTTTTTTCAGAAGCTGAGTCCTTATCTGAGCCTTTTTCTGGACGGTTCCGGCATTATTATGTATTTTGGGATTATTTCCTGGCTGCATCCGGGGCATGGCTGGTTCTGGCATCTGGCATTTCCTCTGACTGTGCTTGCTACCGGACTGATCCTCCTGTTCGTTGTCTGTGTCCGACAGGTCCATGCTTCCATTCTTTCCTGCGCTGCGCTTGTAATGGGAGAAACTGCTGTATTTACCGTGGCAGTGGAACTGCTGATTGATTTTTTCCGACGGACATCCCCTGGAATCACCTGGTCTGCCATTGTGCTGACCTGCTGCGTCATTATTGATGCGGCGCTGATCACCATTATACGGCGTGCCAGACTGAGAGAAGAGGTGCGAAGGAGAATGCATATTTGACAGAGCCGTGGTTGTCCCGTGCAGCCCATACGGCGCTGCCGGGTACTCGGACAGGAGCATATTGTGGGATAACCCTGAAAGAAGGAGTGGTTGAAAATTGAACAGAAAGCAGAGACAGACAAAGAAAAGCCGGTACAGAAACAGAATCAGGAATGTGATTTTTGGAATCTCTCTTGGATTTCTTATATGCATTATGGCTGGCGGAGTCGGAATATGGATGGTATCTGAGCAGAAGACAGGAGGAAAAGAGGGGAAAGAAGGTCTGACGGAAGCGGCATCTGAAGAGGAAAAGGCTGAAGTGACAATGGAGGCGAGGGCTGAAGTGACGGAGCCGGAAGGATCGGAGACTTTACATCCGGAGGAAGAGGCAGAGGATTTACCGCCGGAAGAACCGGAGAAAACAGAGGAAGAGCTTCTGGAGGAACGGATACAGGAAGTAATGGCGGATATGACAACCAGAGAAAAAGTGCTTCAGCTTTTTATGATTACGCCGGAGGCGCTGACCGGATATGAGACAGTGACAATGGCAGGAGACAGTACAAAAGAAGCAGTTCTGGAATATCCGGCAGGGGGCATTATTTATTTTTCCAGTAATCTGAAAGAGCCGGAACAGGTGCGGACCATGCTTGGAAATACAAAGCAGTATTATGAGGAAGCTGGATATCCGGCTCCCTTTCTGGGTGTGGACGAAGAAGGTGGAACTGTAGCGCGTATCGGCAGGCAGTCTGCATTTGGAGCAGAGCAGATCGAAGATATGCGGACTATTGGAGACAGCGGAGATATACAGGAGGCCAGGCAGGTTGGTCAGGCGATCGGCTCTTATCTGTCGGAGCTTGGATTTACACTGGACTTTGCACCGGTGGCGGATGTTTTAACGAATCCGGAGAACCAGGTGATCGGCCGGCGTTCTTTTGGGACAGATCCGGATCTGGTGGCAGATTTTGCGATGGCAGAGGCGCAGGGACTGGAAGCCTCCGGCGTGTGGGCAGTTTTGAAGCATTATCCCGGGCATGGAGCAACGCAGGGAGACAGCCATCAGGGTTATGCATATACGGACAAGGGGCTGGAGGAACTGATGGAGGCAGAGCTGGTTCCTTTCCGGAAAGGGATACAGGAAGGGATTCGTTTTATTATGGTGGCTCACATTTCAGTGCCCTCCATTACCGGCGGAGAAATCCCCTGTTCCCTGTCTTCTTATATGATTACGGATGTGCTTCGGGAACAGATGGGGTATGACGGAATTGTAGTAACGGATGCCATGAACATGGGCGCTGTCAGTCAGCAGTATGATCCTGCAGAAGCGGCTGTCCTGGCGCTTCAGGCAGGCGTGGATCTGATTCTGATGCCTGCAGATTTTCACAGCGCCTTTGAGGGGGTGCTGGATGCGCTGGAGGCGGGGACGCTCACCGAAGAGCGGATTGATGAATCGGTGCACAGGATCCTGCGGGTGAAGCTGCAGACGCAGGACTGACCTGTCATCAGCAACGATAGATCAGGCAGCAGGTTGGCTTTTCATGGGGCGCAGATCTACCGTGAAAGGTAACGGCAGCAGAGGAGCAACGATGAGAAAACAGTATAAAACAGTTGACAATAGTTCGAAAGTGTTATATACTGTTCATCATAAAGGAGGAAAGAGATGAAATTAATCATCAATCATTCATCCATGCAGCCTGTCTATGAGCAGATCTCCGGACAGATCAAAGAGCGGATCATGCACGGGGAGCTGACGGAAGGGGCCGTTCTTCCTTCTGTGCGCACCCTTGCCCGGGAGCTGAGAGTCAGCGCCCTGACCGTGAAAAAGTCCTATGATGTGCTGGAGCAGGAGGGATTTATCACTACAGTCCATGGAAAAGGCAGTTTTGTATCCAGTGCAAATCAGGCACAGATGCTGGAGGAAAAGCGCCGGGAGGTGGAAGCGGAACTGGAAGCCGCCATTCGTAAAGGCAGAAGCTGCGGGATGAGCCACACAGAAATCACCGAGTTATTTCATATTATCATGGAGGAATCGTGATGATGATAAGAATCGAACATTTGGAAAAGCGTTATTCCGATTTTCATCTGGACTGTACCATGGAGGTGCCGGAAGGAAATGTGACTGCGCTGATCGGTCCGAACGGAGCAGGGAAAAGTACCGTGTTCAAAGCACTGCTGGGTCTGATCTGTCCGGAATCCGGAACCGTGGAGCTTTTCGGAAAGCCTGTGGGAGAGCTGACGCGGGAAGAGAGAGAACAGATCGGAATGGTTCTTTCAGGCGCCTGCTTCAGCAGCTACTTGCATGTGGGAGATATCCCGTCTGTCTTAAGTCGTCTGTATGCCCGCTTTGAGAAAAAAGACTTTCTGGAGCGGTGCCGCCGTTTCGGACTGCCCATGGAGAAGAAGATCCGGGAGCTTTCCACCGGCATGAAGGCAAAACTGAAGGTATTGATTGCCCTGTCCCACGATGCGAAGCTGCTGATTCTGGATGAACCTACAGCGGGACTGGATGTGCTGGCACGGGAAGAGATCCTGGATATGCTGCGGGAATATATGATCCCCGGAGACCGGTCGATCCTGATCAGTTCCCATATCTCCAGCGATCTGGAGGGGCTCTGCGACGATCTGTATCTGATCGATCAGGGAAAGATCATTATGCACGAGGAGACGGACGCGCTGCTGGGAGAATACGGAATTCTGAAGGTTACAAAGGAGCAGTACCAGGCACTGGATAAGACCTTTGTCATGCGCAGAAAGAAGGAGTCTTTCGGCTACAGTCTGCTGACCGGACAGAAACAGTTTTATCAGGAAAACGCACCGCAGATCACCCTGGAGAAAGGGACTATCGATGAAGTGATCATGCTGATGATCAGGGGGGAGGCATTATGACAGGATTACTTTTGAAAGACTGGAAGCTGTTCCGGCGTCAGGGACGTTATTATGGATTTGTACTGATCCTGGCCTGCGCCATGGCATTTATAGGTTCGAAGGATTTTTCTTCTTTCATCACCAGTTATATGACATTTATGATTGCCATATTTTCGTTCAGCAGCTTTACCTATGACGAATATGAAGACGGCATGGCATTTCTGATGGCGCTGCCTTCCGGCAGGCGGGATTACGTAAAGGCAAAATATGTCTTCAGTCTCCTGCTGATCACAGGTGGATGGATTGTGGCGGTAATCTTACGCTTCGGATTTTTCCTGATCCGCTATTCTGCTGCGGAATATCTGGAGCTCCTGCCCGTAGAACCGGTTTATCTGCTGATGACTCTGCTCTATGTGGAATGCTCTTTTCCGGTCCTTATGAAATTCGGAGCGGAAAAGGGGCGGGGGATCGCTTTTGGAGGTCTGGCGGTCATCGGAGCAGGAGCCTTTCTGCTGGCGAAAAGCGGAATCATCCTCCCTGTTTTTTCCGCCATCGACCGGCTGGCTGAGACTGCTCCGGTCCCGCTGCTTGCCGGTTTTCTGGCGGTATGCGCCGTGATCCTCAGGATCTCTTATCAGGTTTCCCTGCGATTCATGGAGAAACGGGAGTTCTAAAAGTCCGTCAGGATCGCAGGAACTGCCTGCATGCACTAAAATAAGCGGTCTTAAGACAGAAAGTTCACTCCCAGAATCAGGCAGCCCAGGATGACCAGGACTACGCCGGTGGCCCGGTTCAGAGTCGCCGGCGCTGCACGGTTGGCGAACCGGGCGGCGATCCTGGCCCAGAGAAGCGTAGAAGCAATACAGAAGATCAGGCTGATAAGATCCGGCGCCCCTCCGATGGAGAAATGGCTGACTGCACCGGTAAATGCGGTAAATGTCATGATAAAAACACTGGTCCCCACAGCGGTTTTCAGTTCAAAGCCCAGAACGGAGGTCAGGATCAGGAGCATCATCATGCCGCCGCCGGCACCGACGAAGCCGCAGATAAAGCCGATCCCCATACCGCAGAAGACGGACTGGATCAGCTGCTTCTTCGGATCTTTGGCTTCCATGGATTCTCTGGTGGTCATAACCGGCCGTACGATGAATTTTATGCCCAGAAGCAGCGTCATAAAGACAGAAAAGCTTCCCATGGCAGATCCGGGCAGCAGGCTGGATACCCAGCTTCCCACGACGGTAAAGACAAGAACGGAGAGCATCATGGGAATCCCGTTTTTAATGTCCAGATTTTTGTTTTTGCCATAGGTATAAGCACTGACGGCACTGGCGAGTACATCGCTGGCCAGTGCAATGCCCACTGCATGATAGGGCTCCATGTGAAGGAACGTGATCAGCATGGGACTGATCACTGCCGCCGCGCTCATACCGGCAAATCCGGTGCCGAGCCCTGCTCCGATTCCTGCCATAAAACAGATGATAAATGTATAGAAAAGCGTCATGATACCATTCCTCCTGATTATATTTTCTGAAAATGCGACTGCATATTGGCAGTGATCCGGCACAGATATTTCTGAAACTGTGCTTTTTCTTCCTCTGTAAACCCTTCCAGCAGAACAGAAACGAAACGGTTCTGGGCTTCGAGCCCGGCTGCAATAGCCGCATCTGCCGCCCGGCAGAGCTTCAGATGAATGGTCCTGCGGTTGCGGCCCTGATAAAACGTGGTGAGATACCCCCGTTCCTTCAGAGACTGAATGGACTTGGATACATGGGATTTGGAAAGATGCCGGTGTTTTACGATGTCTGTAGCGGTATCAAAGTCCGGATTGTTGTGCAGAAAGAGAAGGATGTCCATCTCGGTCTTGATCAAATCGTTCTGCAGGCATACGGCGTTGATACATTCCTCGTAAATGATATTTCCGAGAATATGGTTATTGATAAACTGTGATTTCATGGTAAATGTTCCTTTACTGCATTATAGTTTTCTAAAGAACTGTTTCTTAGCGAACATTATACAAAGAAAAAAGGAAGAAGTCAAGTGCATGATGATATTACGGCTGCTTTTTTGGTGGGACAGCGCCAAAAAGAAAACTGTCCTCTGAACATTTACGGATGTCCGGGACAGTTTTCCTGTATGCTGTAAGAATGGGAAATATTACCGTGCCTGCACCTTTGCAGGCACGGCTTCCTGTAATGCCTGTGCGATCCATCTGCTCCAACGTATTCCCATCCGTCCTTACAGATAATCTTTTCCATCTCCCAGGCTGTCTTTGGCATTGGCTTTAAAGTGAATTCCATAAAATCAGCCCTGAAACACAATCGGATTCAGAATAAGAAAAAAGCGGAAAAGCCTGATTTTACACAATGTCATTAACTTAAGAAATCTTTTACATTTGAATTGTAAAAGGTTTCTTTTT
>CAJTXP010000086.1 GCA_910583615.1 uncultured Lachnospiraceae bacterium
GACGGATTACGACCAGTGGAGCAACCGGATCTTCGAAAAAGACCGAAACGGAAACATCACCCGCCGCCTGTACGACGGTCTGGGAAGGCTTCTAAAAGAGACGCTGCCTTCCGGACAGACATGGGAATACCGCTACGGAGACGGAGAGGAACTGCTGGAAAAAAGGGCCGATACCGGGGAAGCGTTCCGTTACACTTATGATGAATACGGTTTCGTCATCGAAGAGTCGGAAAAGATCAGGGAAGGAGCGTGGAGACAGAGACAGTACAGAAGAGATTCCCGCGGGCGCGTCCTGAGCATGACCGACAGCCTGGGCCGTGTCACCCGTTACGATTACGACAGTCCGGACGGACACTTCCTGCCGGAACCCTCCTGCGTGGAAGACGCATCAGGAGAACAGACCGTCTACGAATACGACATCCTTGGACGCAGGACCGCTGTCCGGACGGATATGGGAACTGCGGAAATACGTTATAACCGCCAGAACTATCCCACCTGCGTAAGAGACGGAAACGGAATCGAACAGTACAGAACCTACGATAAGATGGGGAACCTCACCGCCCTGTTCCCGCCTGCGCAGGGAACGGACGGTCCCTGCTGGACGTACCGGTACGATTTCTTCGACCGGCTGATCGAGACCAGAGACCCCATGGGAAACATCTGGAAAAAAGAACGGAATCTGTCAGGAGACATCCTCTGTGAACAGATGCCGGACGGAAGGGAGATCCGTTACGAGTATGACGCGGACAGCCGGAAAATCCGGACGGTCTACGCAGACGGCTCCACAGAACGCTGCTTTTATGACGGAAACGGGAACCTGATCAAAAAAGTCCGGCCGGAGAACTACGTGGCAGAGACCGATGACGGCATCGGCGTCACTTACGTCTACGACAGCATGAACCGGCTGGTGCAGGTAACGGACGAGGATGGACAGGTTCAGCATACTTTCCGTTACAATGCATCCGGCCGTCTGGAAGAAGAGTCTGACGGAGCCGGATATGCGACCCTCTATACGTACGACCTCACCGGAAACCGCACCGGGATGTGGGAACCTGTCGAAATGTCGGACGGCGGAGAGATCCTGTACCGGGTCACGCTGTACGAATACGACTCCGAGTCCAACAAAATCAGGGAAAAAAGAGGACTGGACAAAGTCCGCGCAGGACAGACTCCCGTGCGGACCCACGAACTCCGCTTCACCTACGACGCCCGGAACCGCCTGACCACGGTGGAAGATCCGGAGGGCGCCAGAGCAGAGTACCGCTATAACAGCCTGAATCAGAAAACGTACGAAAGCTTCCGGATCAGCGAACACGTGGAGCGGGTCATCCGGTACGAATATGACGCTGCGGGGAACCTGATCCGGCGGAGCGAAGGGATCGAAGAACGGTTCCGGAAGCCCGGCAGCAGCTCCCGCATGGTCTGGTCCGTCACCCGGTATGAGTATGATCCTGCCGGCAACTGTATACACATGATCAGCCCCAAAGGGTATGAGAGAACATGGCAGTATGACATACTGGATCGTATAACGGAAGAAAAAGAAGAGGATCAAGCCGGAGGCATTCATCGAACGATTCAGTATGAATATGATCCGGCCGGAAATCTTCTGGTCCGCCGGGACTGCAGTCTGGACAGGCCCACCGAACGGCAGTTTGACTATGACGGAAAAGACCGCCTGATCCGCCTGACCGATGAAAGCGGGGCTGTCACCCGCCTGTTCTACGACCGGAACGACCGGATCGCAAAAGCGGTGCGCCCGCAGCAGTATGACGCCGCGCAGGACGACGGCGCAGGATTCTGCTATACCTATGACTGCCGTGACCGGGTGACCCGGATCACCGGTCCGGACGGTAATATCCTGCAGGAGCAGGCCTACGACCGCTCCGGGAATATCCGGTCACAGCTGAACGCACAGCTCGTCCACACCGAATACGAACACAGCCTGTCCGGGGACCTGCTGGCCGTATACCGGGGACGCTGCAATGCTCAGGAGCGCCGGGCGGCCCAGAGACTGGAGCATGACGCCTGGGGGAACGTGACCGGGGCGACGGACGGAAACGGGAACCGGACGGATTTCGTCCTGGACGGCTGGGGGAGGATCCTGGAGATCCATACGCCGGAAGGAGGCGTGGAACACTACACCTACGACTATGCCGGCAACATCACCGGCGCCACAGACGCGAACGGAAACACCATTACTTACCGCTACAACAGCTTCGGGCAGGTATGGGAGATCCGGGATCCGGAAGGACACAGCGAGTATTTCTACTACGACGAAGAAGGCCGTCAGGAGATGCACGTCGACCGCAACGGGAATACGGAGCATACCCGTTACAACATGGACGGCAGCCTGTACTACCGCCGGTGCGAAGACCGGAACGGAAAGCACCCGGTGGTCAGCCGGTACCGGTACTGGCCGGACGGAAGGCTCCGGGAAGCCGCCGGAGGCGGGATCACCTATCAGTACGCCTATACAGAAAACGGCCTGCTGAAAAGCAAATCCGCAGACAGAATCCTCCTTCTGGAATACGCCTACGACCGCAACCGCAACCTGTCCGGCCTGACCGACCGCACAGGGAGAACGGTCCGCTATGCCCATGACGCGCTGGACCGACTGACGCAGATAACGGAAGGACCGGAGCATGTGCTGGCCTCGTACCACTACCACAAAGGCGGACCTCTTCAGACGCTGTGTTACGGAAACGGCCTGCAGACAGAATATCACTATCAGGAAGACGGAAGTCCCGCCGGCCTTGTGACCATGACGGCACAGGGAAACGTGCTGCTGAATCTCCGTTACGCCTACGACGGGAACGGGAACTGTACGGAAAAAAACGGAGAACCGTATCAGAACACCTATACCTATGACCGGATGAACCGCCTGACCGGATCCATACAGGATGGGAAAGGAGTGAGGTATACCTACGACCCGGCAGGAAACCGGCTGAAAAAAGAGACCGGGCAGGAGACGGAAACTTACTGTTACAACGCAAAGAATCAGCTGACTGAACGCCATACCCGGGAAGAAGTTATCCGGTACCGCTACGACCCGCAGGGCAACCTTCTGGAAGAGCAGGGAGAGACCCGCAGGAGACAGTATGCCTACGATGCGGTGGGCCGGCAGATCAGCGTCGCCATATCCGAATCGGCGGGTGGAGGAGACGGAACTGCATGGAAGCAGCGTTTTGTCCAGTTCAACCGCTATGACGGAGAAAATCTGCGTTATGAGACGGAAGAAAACGGGAAAGTCATCCGCTTTCTCTTTGATCGAGGCGAGCTGGCGGAGGAAAGACGGGAAGATGCTCAGAACCGTTACATAAGAGGATACGATCCGCTGCTCCTGATACAGCAGGACGGAGAAGAGCAGAGCCGCTTTTCCTTTGTTCAGGACGAGGCGGGAAGCATTCTGTTCCTGCTGGATAAGGCGCATAAGATCCGGAAATCGTACCACTATGACGCTTTCGGAAGCATCCTGCAGGAGGCAGGAGATGTATCCAATCGCCTGACTTATACAGGACAGATATATGACGGCGTTGCCGGACAGTACTATCTCCGGGCAAGATTCTACAACCCTGTGATCGGAAGGTTTCTGCAGGAAGATGTGTACCGCGGAGACGGGCTGAACCTGTACGCATACTGTGCGAATAACCCGGTGATGTATTATGATCCGAGCGGGTATGCGCAGCTGTGTCCGGGCGGGAAGACGAATCCGACGAGGAAAGATCTCGTTCCAGATATGATTCAGGGGCCAAACGGAACTATGATTAGTAAAGAGTATGATCAGTTGGTATACGGAGGCTATTATACCAACAAGGAATATAACCGGATGCGATTTGAGGCTCAACCAGGAAATTATGATAAACATATTAAAGCATTAACAATAAATCAAGCTATGGAATTGAGTTATAAAGCAGCGCAATTTGCTCCAGGAGTTGATAGTGCTGCACTGGTATATAAAGCCATGTTTGAGGGGATTCCTGTACTACACGGAAATAGTACAATATATTATTTTTATGATACAGGTTCTATAATTGGATATGATTGTGGGCAGGCAACAACCTGGATTAGAGCTGAACTGTCATCAGGGTTTTATCATGGTCACCCCATGTCATTAGATAGACTGAGTAAATATATAGATATATAAGTGGAGTAATAGATAAGTTTATTTTTATGCATGCGGTGATTTGTTGCAAATGTCTAATAGTTTAAGAAAGGAATTAATAAAATGCCGAAATTACAACCATTAAGGATTCCGGCAGGATGGGAAGTTATACTTAATAAATTTTTAGAGTTTGATAGGGAGAATTATGTTGAAGATAACGGAACATGGATTAATTTAACTCAGGATATAACATATTTGAAAAGGAAGAACAGACAATATGTTGTAGGAATTGATCTGGGCTGGTACCCGGATCTTGATCCAAATGGTGCATTTCATATTCAGGTAATTATTAATGAAAACTGGTCAGAGCCTGTTTTGGAATTCATTACGAGAGACAGGAAAGAAGTTGTTGATATAATAGAAAATCTATTAATAAAATATTGTAATGATTATGCCATTTATTTAGAATTAAAACAGCATTCTAAGAAAAAATAATTATTTATCAAATGTACTTAATAGTTATATGTAGAAAAAGTTTTAATTCTCTGTTGTTATCACGAAGGCTGTTCCTTCCAGACACTGCGTTACGGAAACGGCCTGCAGACAGAATATCACTATCAGAAAGACGGAAGTCCTGCTGACCTTGTGACTATGACGGCACAGGGAAACGTGCTGCTGAATCTCCGTTACGCCTACGGACGGGAACGGGAACTGCACGGAAAAAAGCGGATAACCGTATCAGAACACGTACACCTATGACCGGATGAACCGCCTGACCGGGTCCATACAGGACGGGAAAGGAGTGAGATATACCTACGATCCGGCGGGAAACCGGCCGAAAAAAGAGACCGGGCAGGAGACGGAAACTTACCGTTACAACGCAAAGAATCAGCTGACCGAACGTCATACCCGGGAAGGAGTCATCCGCTACCGCTACGACCCGCAGGGCAACCTTCTGGAAGAGCAGGGCGAGACCCGCAGAAAGCAGTATGCCTACGATGCGGCCGGACGACAGATCAGTGTTGTTGTATCCGAATCAGCGGGTGGAGGAGATAAGGAAAGAAGCTTTGTCCAGCTCAATCGCTATGACGGAGAAGGCCTGCGTTACGAGACGGAAGAAAACGGGAAAGTCATCCGCTTTCTCTTCGACCGGGGCGAGCTGGCGGAGGAAAGCCGGGAAGACGCTCAGATCCGTTACATAAGAGGATACGATCCGCTGCTCCTGATACAGGACGGGGATGAGCAAAGCCGCTTTTCCTTTGTTCAGGATGAGACGGGAAGCACCCTGTTCCTGCTGGATGAGGCGCACGAGATCCGGAAGTCGTACCGCTATGACGCCTTTGGAGATATCCTGCAGGAAATGGGAGATATACCCAATCACCTGACTTATACAGGGCAGATATATGACGGAGCCGCCGGACAGTACTATCTCCGGGCAAGATTCTACAACCCTGTGGTCGGAAGGTTTCTGCAGGAGGATGTGTACCGCGGAGACGGGCTGAACCTGTACGCGTACTGTGCGAATAACCCGGTGATGTATTATGATCCGAGCGGGTATGCGCAGCTTTGTCCGGGAAGAAAACAAAATCCAGCCAATCAGAGAAAGAATAAAGGCACATTTATTGAAGGAATGGATTATGAGGAGGCCATTAGATACCAGGAGTACTGGATGGAACGTTATGCGGAAAAATATGCAGAGATGGTTGAGTCAAACAGGAGGTGGATGTGGGATGAAATTGATGGTGCAGATTTGCTGAAAGATAGTGAAAAGAATATTATAAGAAGAAGGGCTTTTGAAAGTGGTTTAATTCCTGAAGTAAAAATGAAACCTGGAACACGGTACGCTGATTTTGAAGGAGCAGGAGTAGTTATAAGGAGAGAAGAGTTGCCGGAATCTTATTGGAAGTTAAGAGATAAAACGCAGTTTGATTATCTTGATAAATTAATAGGAGGCAGACCAATTGGGACAACATGGCACCATACTGAAATAAAAGGGATAATGGAGTTGGTTCCTTTTGGAATTCATAATATTACTGATCATATAGGAGGGGCCAGTCCGGGTCATTGGTCATATCGAGCTTCTGGAAGGTAGTTTATGATATACAAATATTGTAGAAATGATCAAATAAGCCAGAGTATAATTACTGTTAGGATGAATCTATTGAAGGAGGAGTTTTTGTGGAATTTGATAAAGGTAGCATTGTATACCCATTACCAACGAATCAGTTGATTGATTCACTGGAAAAATTTTGGAGAGTGAAATTGCCAGAAGATTATAAAGAATTTTTACAGAAATATAATGGAGTTACTCCGATAACAAATGTATTTGATTTTAAAGAAAGAAAGTATTTGATAGATTGTTTTTTGTGCTTGTTGGAAAAACCAGCATTGGATGATGTGAATGGCGAGAATGATATTAGAGTAGTATTATCGCCGAAGTGCGCAAGAATGAACGATGATGAAGAGATATTTGGAACAGAAGTTTTGCCTATTGCAAAATTGGCAGGAGATGATTATGTATGTCTGGATTATCATAAGAAAAAACCGTCTGTTGTGATATGGTATGGCGGAGAATCGGAAGAGTTTCATCCGGTTCTGCGCAAAATAGCAAACAGCTTCAGTGACTTTCTGAATATGATTAATGAGTCATGGGAGTACTGATGATTCAAAACTCTGTTTGCAGCATTTGAGAAATGATGTAAACATTCTCTTACGGGAAACGTCAGGCTGAAGGATCACCTGCGTAAGAGGTTTCCTGTAGATAAAATGGGGAGCAGGGAAAACAGTCAAAAAGAATCCATCTTGAAGAGTTTGCAGATTCACAGAATGCAATACGGGAGTATATACATTCTGGTGC
>CAJTXP010000087.1 GCA_910583615.1 uncultured Lachnospiraceae bacterium
CATTAACCGGGAAGGCCATGGAGATGGAGATACCCTTTAAGGCGGAGCCAAGGAAACCTAAAGGGTTCCTGCCTGTCAAACATGCCAGCCTGCACAATCTCAAACAGGTTTCCGTTGATATCCCCCTTCATGTGCTGACTGCGGTGACGGGCGTGGCAGGCGGCCTTTGACTGCGGGTTTGGCAGTGTGGACGGGTATACCCGTGCCTTTTACCGGGAATTCGGCTGCAGGCCGGGGGAATATCTGAAGGACCCGGTGCCCATTGCCCTGTTTATCCCATATGGCGTAAAATTCAGAGAACTGAGGGAGGATGTTTTGGATATGGAAATGAAGAATCTGCAGAGCGTATTTGTCCAGGTAATCCGGAAACCGGAGAGAAAAGTCATCATCAAACGGGGGATAAAAGCGGAAGATTATTTTGCGTACTGTGAAGAAGTGAGCTGCGAGGTCTGGGGGATATTAAAAAGCATGGATTCTCTCTGTGGGGAGCCGGTCTGCCTGTGGCTGCCGGATGCCTATAAAAAGCCCGGCACCTCCACCTATGTACAGGGCGTGGAGGCAGAGGCGGATTACGAAGGGGAAATCCCGGAGGGGTTTGATGTCATTTCCCTGCCTGCCGCCGAGTATCTGGCAGTCCAGGGGGAGCCTTTCCGGGAGGAGGATTATTCCCAGGCGATTCTTGCCGTACAGTATGCCATCGACCACTATGACCCGACTGTAATCGGATACGAGTGGGACGAGGACAATCCCCGTATCCAGTTGGAACCCAGAGGGGAGAGGGGATATATCGAGCTTCGGGCAATCAGAAAACAGCAGGTGTAACGGTGCGTACCGTTATCTGAAAAAGGAGGATAAGATGAGCGAAACCATAAAAAAGATAGAAGAAGCTGTCCTGACAAAGGGCCTGGCCAAAAGCTATCAGGGAAGAACCGTGCTGAAAGATCTGAATCTGTCGGTCAAGGCCGGCACGGTCTTTGGCCTGCTGGGGGCAAACGGCGCCGGAAAAAGTACCACTATCGAATGCATCCTGGGAACGAAACAGGCCGATGGCGGAACCGCCCTGGTATTGGGGCGGGATGCAAAAAAGGACCGGCGCACCGTATTTCAGAAAGTGGGCGTCCAGTTTCAGGAAGGGGATTACCAGCCGGAAATCAGGGTATCCGAGCTTTGCGGGGAAACCGCCTGCCTGTATGAGAGGCCGGCAGACTGGCGGAACTCTTGTCCAGATATGTCTGTCCTGTTTTCTCCATTAGCCTTATAGCTTCCATTTCTCTCTGATACCACGGTTGCAAGGACGTTTTCTGCCTGTTGCATACGAGAAAAGTTACAATAGATTCCGGGTATTGGAGCTCATGCAGCTTGAGGCTTTCGGCATAGTTCTGTGCGGCATCCAGGTTAGCAAAGATGTCATGATACAGTCTTTGTACCAGGGGGACACCTTTGACTGGAGCGAGAAAATCTTCTGTTACGATATAGCCGAGTTGGCCGTCCGGAATATCCTCAATATAATAGGATGTAATGTAAGAAACCTGTCCGAAAGCGTAATCCCGGCTAAACGTCAGTTTGCTGCCATCAAAGACAGCTTCCTGCTCCAGATATATCTGTCCGTTCATTTCGCAGGATTCGCAGTTCTTATAGGTTATTTTCCCTTCGCTGTCCGTCTCCTCCGTTTTGATCGCAAACCGGAAGCAGTTTTTTTCGGAGAGAGCCTGCAGGATCTTTTTCCGGATGTTCTCTACATAGGGGAAATCCCTGGCGATGTCATCAGCAATGACTTCCGGAACCACTTCTTTTCCAATATTGAAAGAGCCGTTGTTTCTTAACTGTTCGTATATGGTGCGGGAGTCATGCCAGTCGATGCCCCCGTAGGTTGATGCAGTGATATACATAAAAGCCCTCCTTTTTGTGTATTTGTGAGAATTGTATTCCTATATGCAGCTTTAGACATATGCTGACTGTGGGAGTGTGACGCCATTCTTTCCATTCATAGCAGACTGGTGGTAATCCAGCTCGCTGATGACAGCCTCAATGGTGTCAAACGCCGCAGTCAGTTCCAGATACCGGGTGATAAACCCGATGACTTCCGTATAAAGGAACATCTGCTGTTGTTTGGTCAGCCTGTTCAGAGCCGCAATCCGTTTCTGCTTTTCCGCCCATTCGTCTGCACAGTAGATGTTCTCATGCTCCAGAAGCTCTGTCATGTCAGTATCGGCTAACATGGATGCCGCTGTATTGAACCATGCAATGGCTGTCTGGCTGCAGTCATCCTCATCGCAGAAAGCGATCTTTTTGGCAGGCATCTGATACCAGAGCCGGTTTTTTATGTCCTGCAGCTCCACATACAGATCAGATGCCATATTGCATAATTCATTGATCTGGTCATAGTAATAATCCCAGTAAGGGCTTTCCCTTTCATTCCCGTTGAAGCAATAGTCCGTCATTTTGTCTAATCCATCAAAGATGGACCAGAGATCCAGCTTTTTATAAAGAGCCATTTTATACTGCCTCCTTCCGCTTTTCCAGGTGGAAAAATTCACTGATGTCCCATGCGCCCTTTAAGTATTTTGACGCAGGGCATTCTCCTGCGCCGATTTTTTTGCCGCAGATGCAGCTGCCGTTTTTGTGCATGGAGATGAGGGAGGCCAGCATTTCCCACCGGGCACTTCTGTCCCTTGCCTCAGCAGAATGATTGCAGTAGTGGTACACGCTGCAGTTCTGCTCACAGTCGGACAATTCCTTTTCTGCTCCCGCACAGTCTGCCGGAACAGCTCTGGACAGATCCAGAAAGAACTGCGGTTCCAGCGAACTGTGGTTTAAATGATTGAGGGTAAGCTGCAGGATGTCATTGTGGCTCATGTTTGCATCAAAAAAATGGTGAAAACAGCTGCACAGCCAGTTCAGAAGCTCCGGGAATTCATCCAGATGCCCGCTGTGGAAGCGTGAATCCGGCTCATGGAGCGAGTTGGACATGGTATTGACAAAATCCTCTTCCAGATAGCGTTTTTCCATGATCCGATAAGCCTGCTCCAGCTCTGTTTCCGTAAGTGTGAAGGTGTGTGATTGTCTGTGTAATATTCTTTTTATATCCATATTCTGTTCTCCTTTTCTTTTCTGCCGTCAGACGGCTTTTTGTGCTGGTTCCTCCTGGAGCGTTTCCAGAGGAATCCACCGGTCATTTTTCCAGGTGCAGTTATTGGCAAGGCAGACTTTCCGGGGAGGTTCTTCCGGATGGTCAAAGTCTGCCTGCAGTACCGTGTATTTCTCATAAAATGCCTGTAGTTCCTTAAGAAGTTTCTCCCGGAATCCTGACAGAAGGGAATCATACAGGACGATATCCATCTGCCGGAACAGGGATCTGGAAAGCTCCTTTAAGATGCAGGATCCGGCAATGGTATCGTTGATCAGGGTAATGCCTTCGTCTGCAAACTCCGGACAGATCCGGATTCCGTCAATGGTGACCATTTTGGCATAATCGGAGGCGGCTCTGCAGATTTTCTGACTGAGTGCCGTGTATCCTGCCGCATATTTGGTCTTTAAGACATCCAGCGGAACTTTTTCCCGGTTATGCTTTAACTTGAGTACCAGACGCTCCAGTTCCATGTGGAGTTGATCTGCTTCTTTCTGTTTTGCTTCTGTCATAGCAGCGCCTTTCTTTTCAGAAAAGGGACTGCTGCAGTGCAGACAGTCCCTGGTGTCATGGTATCAGGCAGCTGACTTTACCGCCTGGTCAGGCAGTGTGTCAAATGCGATGGTATAGATGGTATTTAAGGTTTCAAACCGCACATAATCCGGAGCAGCTTCCAGAATGGCCTGCACGGTGGAAGTGCGGATCAGTTCTCCCCGGTACAGATAAAGGGCGGGAGTTCCCGGACGAAGGATGCCGGCCAGGATGCCCGTAATGCAGATCTGTTTCTTGGGAGTGTCTGTATCGGCTTTTCTTTTGAAAAATGTAAGCATAGTTATTTCCTCTCCTCAGTTGATTACTTCAAGTATGCCGGTATCCTTCCGGTAGCAGAAAATATTCCGTGTCAGGATGGACTCGGTATCAATCTCTAACGCTTCTTTGACGCTCTCCTTTACTAAATGGAGATCCAGCAGATAGATCTCGCGGTATTTCATGAACAGTTTCGGGCAGTAACCGGTGCAGATGCCCTCCAGTACAAGATAGGATTTCCCCCTGATTTTCCGGAAGAGGGATGCCGCCCGGATGCAGGAACACAGGAAGATGACACTGCTCAGGAGAAAAAAAGCCGTGTCTTTTTGGGAAAACCAGAAGACAAGGCCGGTAAGAAAGCAGCCTGCCCCGACAAGGAGCGTCAGGGCAAGCTTATGGAATATGGTTTTGGTATCTGCCCTTTCCAAACGCTGGACGGAAATATCTCAGAGGAATTTCTTCAGGGACAGATCGAATCCATGCAGGCGCTTGCAGACCTTTCCGACATTCCCATTGACGGCATGGTCATCCGTTTTGAAGACCTTGCCTACTCGGAAAGCCTGGGCAGGACCGGCCATCATTACCATGACGGCATTGCTTTTAAATTTAAGGATGACGTATATGATACCATCTTCCGTTCTATCGAATGGCAGACGGGACGCAGCGGTGAGATTGCACCGGTCGCAGTATTTGACACCGTGGAAATCGACGGCTGTGAGGTATCAAGGGCAAGCCTTCATAATCTAACCTTTATCAAAAACCTGGAGCTGTATCCTGGATGCCGTATCCTGGTCTCCAAGCGCAACATGATCATCCCCCATGTGGAGGAAAATCTGGATCGCGGAAACTATCAGGATATGATACCGCAGACCTGTCCCTGCTGTGGGCAGCCTGCACGTACCTATTCCAGAGCCGGTGACAGGGGGCGTATCGTGGAAACACTGCACTGTGACAACCCGGAATGTGGAAGCCGCATCCTTCAGCGCTTCGTCCACTTCGCAGAAAAGAAAGCTATGAACATCAAAGGACTTTCCGAAGCAACACTGGACCAGCTTATCCGGCTCGGTGCCTTAAAGGGTTATCAGGATCTGTACCACCTTGACCGCTATCGTGATGAGATCATTGCACTGGAGGGCTTCGGGGAAAAATCCTACGAAAACCTGATTGCTTCCATCAATGAAAGCCGCAACACAACCTTTGTACGCTTCCTTGTGGCAATGGATATTCCCCTGATCGGCAGGACTGCCAGCAGGATACTGGACAGGCATTTCCACAGCAGCCTGCGGGAGCTGAGACTGGCTGCACTGGACCGCTTTGACTTTACCTGCCTGGAAGGGATTGGGGACATTATGAGCAGCAACCTCCACAAATGGTTCCGTAACCCGGATCATCTCCTGTTATGGGGCAGCTTACAGAACGAATTACACTTTGAAAATGGTTTGGATGCACAGACATCCGGAGAGGAGAACAATATGAACGAAACAACGAACAACACATTTGCAGGATGCACCATCGTAGCGACCGGAAAACTTGAGAACTTCACCCGCGACGGGATCAACGCCAAAATTATCAGCCTCGGTGCCACGCCCGGCAGCTCCGTTACCAAAAAGACGGATTACCTGATCTGCGGAGAAAAGGCAGGCAGCAAGCTGGCAAAGGCAGAGCAGCTCGGTGTTAAAATCCTGACTGAGCAGGAATTTTTGGAAATGCTGTCGGCATAGGAGGGTACTATGGGTACAAATATTGACTGGATCATACACTATATCCTTGACGATCCCGGCCCCTATCCTTACCTTTGCAATGCCCATACACACGGAATGGAGAAATACCGGCACCCGGATTTCCAGATGGTGCTGAACCTTCCCCAGGAACATATCTGCTATCTTCTGAACACAATGGGTATGCGGGTACAAAGCGGAGAGACCTTCCGTGACGGCGATATGGTTTCCGGTATCTATGAAGACTGCAGCATACGGCTGAAAAAGGTCCGTGAAACCGGGCGGGACGTTCTGCGGCTTATCATTCCGGATAAACATAACCGCTTTCCGGAAGACGAAAACTGTATGGAACCCTACCGGCATCAGGAACTGGAAATGTTTGAAAATTAAAAAATACACAATCTGAAAAAAGCTGTCTGGAAAACGGCAGCTTTTTTCAAGTATTCGGGCAGTCACAGGGTACTTATTCTATATATGGGTTCTGTTCGCAATCCGTAAAGCAATTTCAAATCGCAACTGACAAAGCGGCAGAATCATGCTATAATTTGAGAAAGAGAGGTGCTATTTATGGCAAACAAAACGAACACGATTCAGGAACTGAACCTGGCAGATAATTTTTTATTTGGGAAAGTAATGAGCGACACGGAAATATGCCGTATGGTACTGGAAAAAATATTAAATATCTCCATTAAAAAGGCAGAGTTCCCTGTTACCCGGAAAACTACTGACATTGCACCTGACGGCGGGGGCGTCCGCTTAGATGCCTGCATCAATGATGAGCAGGATACCATATACTCTGTTGAGATACTCTGCTGTGGAGATGAGGAGCTTCTCAGAAAAACAAGATATTTTCAGTGTAATATTGACTCAGACATAATCTTCCCCGGAGAAGAAAGCATAAAACTGAAGAAATCGTACATCATCTTTATCTGCACCTTTGATCCATTTTCCGACGGGCGGCACCTCTACACCTTTGAGAACCGGTGCCTGGAGAATTTGTCTCTGACGCTCGGTGATGAAACCGCTGAAATATTCCTCAGCACCAAGGGTAAAAAGGATGATGTGGATGATGAAATGAAGGATTTTCTGGCTTATATCGAAAACAGCACTGACACCTGTGTGCAGCAGACCTCCAGCCCGTTAGTCAAAGCAATCCATAAAAGAGTAACTGAAATAAAGCTGGACAAAAATATAGAACTCCAGTATATGACTTTACTACAGATGCAGGGAGGAATGTAATGTCAGAAGGAATCGTTTATCAGAATAAGGATATTTTATTTAAGATCCTCGG
>CAJTXP010000088.1 GCA_910583615.1 uncultured Lachnospiraceae bacterium
TCCTGATCCTGTGCGGGGTCATGGAGTATCTGCGCCTGAACCTGATGGCTGCCGGCGTGAAGGAGGCGGTGCAGGATGCCATCGTGGTGGTGGTCAATGACAATTATGCAAATGTGTACCATGGGGTGAGGGAGGGATATTCCGGAGGATACACCAGCGATGGTTCCGGGTTTGAGGCAACCGTGGATGACGGGGACATCTACTATGAACTGGACCGGGTGCTGGGGACCCATTCGGAGGGCGGTGCTCATGTGAAGTATGCGGAGGGTGTGCTGGAATATAAGATCACAGACCTGCAGGTGACCATCCGGAATGCGCCCCTGGCCCCATCGGATCCCCGGAACGCCCAGCGCTTCGAGGCGGATGCCATGGTCACGCTGGAGGTGCCGGTGCGGTTTGCCGGGAAGGTGTTCCCGTCTCTTCGGATGCGTCTGAAGGTACAGGCGGGATATATTGAAGTATTCTGAAAATTCCATACGATAGTGCTGGACTTTTGGAAGAACTTCGGGTATGTTGTGTCGTACAAAGAAACGCATACCGGTACATGGCGACTTAGGATTTATGAGAAAAAGAGGAGGAGCAGCATGAAAGTGAATCGGAAACAGAAAAAATGGATGTTGATCGCAGGAGGTGCCGTCATCTGCATCGTACTGGCAGTGGCGATCGGGAGCCAGTTCAGAAAACAGCCTGGGGCGGGGGATGTGATCCTTCCGGAGGAGACTGAGCAGCCTCCGGTGATCCTGGCAGACCTTCCGCACAGGGTGGATATCGGACTGGAGGGAACAGAGGGAGAGGGTGACGGTCATGAGGCAGAGGAGCAGGAAGTGGTCGTAAGGGCAGAAGCAGGAAATACAGAAACAGTGCAGGAGTCCCTTCCTCCCCAGACGGACAGAGAAGAGCAGAAGCTCCAGGAGGAGGTGACAAAGCCGGAGACAGTCCCGGAGGAGATCCTCCACGACCCTACAAAGAAACCGAATGGGGAGATGGTGGAAGGAGAGCCGGTAGCCGAAGAGCATGAGGAAGGCACCAGGCCGGAGGAGCCGGTAGTGCCAGAGGGAACCCCGCAGGCCGGGGATACCTCCGGAGGAAAGATCTACATTCCGGGCTTCGGATGGGTGGACAACCAGGGAGGAGGAGCTTCGGGGACCACAGCCGGCGACATGTACGAGAACGGTAATAAGATCGGAGCCATGGACTGAGAAACAGCAGAACAGAAAGAAATATCGGACAGGAAAAAGGCATCGTCAAAATGGCGGTGCTTTTCCTATGAATAGGGAGCAGAAAGGAAAATGCTACTGATGTAGCCTGTTCTGCTACAGTGGCAGGGGAGTAGCGTTTCCGTGTCCGGTTCACGGGAAGTTTTTCCTTAACGGGATTATATTAAAAAATATCGTCCAGCGATGTAGTAATGATACGGTCTACGGACAGAAAGGAGCCGAATGAAACAGATTTTTCAGAAGGTGCTTATCGGTCTGCTGATTTTTACGATGCTCTTCCCTTCCATCGCCTATGCTGTGGGGGAAGGGAACATTGACAGCGGAGGCGGGGGCATGGGGCAGGGAACGAACCAGAACAGTTGGACACCAGGCATGGAGGGAGTGCGGGTGACGGTGGTGGAGGCGGAGGGAGGGACTCCGGTGACCACGCCCATCGACCTGACCAACAAGCGCCTGAGCAATATCGCCTATTCCTTTGGGAAGGTGTGCAAGATCTCCTATCTGGGAGGACAGGGGATCACACCGGATACCGGGGTCTACCAGTATGTGAACCCCGGCCAGTCCCTGCCCAGGATCATCAGTTCCAAAAGCCTGGGGGCAGCCAGCATCGAAGCCATCAAGAGCTATTTCACAGACGAGCAGGTGGTGCGCAGCATCGCCGGGCTGGTGGGGATGGACTTCGATACCCTGATCGGCGGCAGGTACAAGCTGTTCCTGGAGCCGGTGATGTATGTAAAGTTCCAGGGCGTGTATGTGGCCATGACCGCCACCGAGGCCGCCTGCTACGATGAGGTGACCGGGGGAGCCGTCCGCAGGGTGCTGCCCACCGTGGCCTTCCAGAACCTGCCGCTGTCCATGTTCCTGGAAAGCGGAGACCTGGGGTTCCCGGCATGGGGAGGAGCAAGGAGCGGTGTCCGGTCCAATCAGGAGGTGAAGTCCTCCCTGGGCCTTGGCATTGTCCGGTTCAATGAGGTGGTCACTCCTCCGGCAGTGTCCGTCTACGATTACGAATACCGGGTGAACACAGAGGTCATCACTTCGGTTATGGTGCGGGGAGGACAGGCAGATCCGGACCATCCGGTATCCGTGACTTTCCATGTGGGCGGGAGGACCATGCGGGTGAACAACGTGTATTACCCTTCCGGAGACAGCCAGCTGGTGTGGATCCGCTGGACAACCCCGGCCACACCACAGGTAATGACCATCAACGTCTCGGCCTCCGGGCGGGGGCATGCGGAAAAGAGCGTGATCACCGCCAATATCGTGGATCTGGACCAGAACCCGCCCCCGGATCCCCAGGCCGATGACCGGAATGACGGGTTCACGCCGGGAGCCATGCCGGTGAATGAGCAGAAGACGTCCCTAAGCTGGAGCGTATGGCGTCCCTGGTGGCAGGAACACTGGGTCTGGCACCGCAGAGGGGAGGATGACGGCTACTGGTGCGACCATGGCTGGTGGGAGTTTGATCTGGACACCTACCATGCGGGCCTGTCGGCCACCATGCGGATCACGCCGGACGGGAAGAACCCCACCGCTTCCGGAAGCACGCTGAAATCCGGGTATGGGATCCAGGAGACCGTGACGGCCAGGGTCAGTACCAGCCAGAGTTCGGCAACCACTCCGGCCCAGAATGCGGTGACGTATTTCCCGGAATTCCAGTACGGGCGCTTCTGGCGTCTCCTTGGGCGGACCGGGAGCGGGTACCAGGCGCGGTTTGAATTTCAGGAAAACGAGTACAGCACCTATCAGCGGAGGACCCATTTCACACCGATCTGGTACCCGGACGGGAGCTATACCCCCTACACCTGGCTCATCGACAGCTGGACCCCTGCCGGGATGCTGTCCATGAACCTGTCGGACAGCGTCAGTATCCGGGGGAAGCTGTGGATGGACTGGCACATCGCACCGCAGGATCCATCGTAGGAGTGCAGCATATCAGGGGCTTTCTTATACTGGCAGGAAAGAGTCTTTCAGGAGCTTTCCTGCAGAAAGCATTCAGACTGAGTTTTCAGAGATGAAAGAGGTAACAGATAAAAATCAGCAGAGAGAAAAAGGAGGAAACAGACAATGAGAAAGAGAAAATGGATGGTGATGCTGGCGGTGAGCATGCTCCTGGCGATGATGTTCGCCACCACGGCCTTCGCAGCCGGGACCGGGGACGTGGCAGGGGCCATCGAAGGCACCTGGACCACGGCATCGTCCCAGATCAAGACGGTGGTCAACAAGGTGGTGTTCCCGGCCATCGACCTAATCCTGGCAGTGCTGTTCTTTGTGAAGGTTGGAACCGCTTATATGGACTACCGTAAGCACGGACAGATTGAGTGGGCTCCGCCCGTGATCCTGTTCGCCTGCCTGGTGTTCATGCTGACGGCCCCGCTTTATATCTGGGGGATCGTGGGGATCTGAGTAGACAGAGGAGAGAAAATAAGTCATGTGCCTGGCCTGTCTTTATGACGGGCCGGGGAAAGGAGGCGCATGGATAAGGAAACATTCTGGAACGTGATCGATGCAGCGAATCGCAGCGTGGATGGCGGCGACCAGGAGGCCATCCTGGAGGAGACCCAGAAGAAACTGCTGAAGTTTTCTGCAGCGGACATCGCCAGATGGCATGAGATCAAGGGAGTGTATATGGAGCTTGCGTACAGGAACGACCTGTGGGCAGCCTGCGCGGCCACTGGGACACACTGTTCGGATGACGGGTTTATGGATTTTCGTTCCTGGCTGATCTCCCAGGGAAGGGATGTGTATATGCAGGTGCTCCAGGACCCGGATTCCCTGGCGGAGGTGGAGATCCCCAGGGAAGGGGCGGATTTTGAAGCCTATGGATACGTTGCGCTATATGCCTACGGGCAGAAAAAAGAAATAGAGACGAAGGGGCTGACATCCGTCCTGAAGGACTATCTGGCGTGGATCGGAAGGGAAGGACAGACCAGTGCGGAATCCTATGTGCGGGTGCTGGAATATAGAAATGATATCTATCAGGAGATTGACGCGCATCCGCTTGGGGCAGAGGAAAAAGAGAAGATCCTGGAGGAAGTGGATCTGAGGCCGGACATCAGCAGTTGCTGGAGCATGGAGATGCTGCCCCAGATCATGCCCAGACTGTGCTGGAGATATAACACAGGGCAGGGAATGGGCATGTCCTGACAGATGCAGATAATGATTTTTAATGAAAGAAAGGAGGAACAGGCAGACCTATGTTTATATGGGATTTTGTGGCGGACACGGTCCTTGGGCAGATCGTGGACTGGATCTACGGGCAGATCATCGGGTTCCTTGGGAACTTTTTTGCCGCCATGGGAAATATGGGGGCGGAGCTGTTCGAGATGACATGGGTCCGGTCCATCGTGCAGTTCTTTTTCCAGTTTGGATGGGCTCTGTACGGAGTGGGGCTTGTGGTGGCGGTGTTTGAATGCGGCATCGAATACCAGTCCGGCAGGGGCAGCGTGAAGGACACGGCCCTGAACGCGGTCAAGGGATTTATGGCGGTGGGGCTGTTCTCTGTGGTGCCGGTGCGGCTCTACCAGCTCTGCGTATCCCTGCAGGCCAGCTTCACGGCAGGGATCACGGGGCTTGGGACGGACATCGGGACGGTGGCGAACAACATCATCAGCACTCTGCGGGATACGAGTCTGGAGGAGGCTATGACAAACGGCAGCGCTTTTGGTGGCCTGATGGATATCACCAGCCCCATCCTGATGATCTTTATCCTGGTCATGATGGGATACGCCACCATAAAAGTGTTTTTTGCCAATCTGAAACGGGGCGGGATCCTGGTGATCCAGATTGCGGTGGGGAGCCTTTATATGTTCAGCATCCCCAGGGGGTACCTGGACGGCTTCACCAGCTGGTGCAAGCAGGTCATCGGACTGTGCCTGACGGCGTTTTTGCAGGCCACCATCCTCATCGCCGGCCTTATGGTGCTGAAGGATCATGCCCTTTTAGGACTGGGGCTGATGCTGTCAGCCGGGGAGGTGCCAAGGATCGCCGGGCAGTTCGGCCTGGATACCAACACCAGGACCAACATCATGAGCACACTCTATGCGGCCCAGAGCGCCATCAACATGACCAGGACCGTGGTAAAGGTGGTGACGAGATGACAGAGAGCAGGCTGGTCTATATCGCGTCCCCCTACGTAGGGGATGTGGAAAGGAATGTGGCCTTTACGAAGGAAGCCTGCCGGTATGCCGCCGCACAGGGATGTACACCGGTGGCAGTCCATCTGCTGTATCCGCAGTTCCTGGATGATGGGGTGCCGCAGGAGCGGGAGGCGGGACTTAAGATGGGACGGCGGGTCCTGGCTGCCTGTGACGAGTTCTGGCTGTGCGGGGAGAGGCTGTCTGCAGGGATGCGGGCAGAGAAAGCGGAGGCGGAGAGACTGGGGATCCCCATACGGAGGGTACCGTCCTCCTGTATCCTTTCGGTCATGGAACAGGGAGTACAGGAGAAACATGAGGAAGAGATTTCAGGGATGGAGGAGATAAAACTGTATTAAGAAAGGGGAGAGAACGATGTATATTTATCCGGACCATTTGAAAGCAAAGGCGACCATGTGGCTGTGGCAG
>CAJTXP010000089.1 GCA_910583615.1 uncultured Lachnospiraceae bacterium
GAGGAATGGGGCTTCCCAGACGGCAGAGTAAGGGGCTTTCTGTGTAGTGAAAGGAGAGAACGGATGGCAAAACAGGATGTGACCGTGTGGATGGACGAGCATGTCTACTGCGCTTTGTCTGAATGTCTGCCGGAAGGGACCAGCATTGAGCAGGAACTGGCCCGGATGCTGGAGAGGCTCTATGAACAGACGGTTCCTGCGGAGGAGAGGCGGAAGGTAGAGGAGGCTGTCAGGCGGGAAGAACAGGAAGCGGACGCTGAAAAGCGGAGCAGGCGGCGGTTTGTCCTGATCAAAGTAGTGAAGGACGGGAGGGCATGCCATCTGCTCACACAGGACTACCCTACCCCGTTGGAGGCAGTACATGCCTGTGAGAGCTGCCAGCCGGGTGCAGAAGGGATGGACTGTGAGGAACTGGCGAAGACCGCCTTCCGGAATTCCTTTCCTCTCACGCAGGAAAAATTTGAGGAATGGTGCCGGATGCGGGGACGTGAGGTCCTGGCTGTATATGAGATCGATCTGGACGAAAACCGGATGAAGGCCAGTGTGATGGGGCATGCATCTGAACAGAGTCTGAATGTCCTTGTGAGGGCAGCTAATGAGGCATACCGGGATTCAGGACTCCGATTGGAGGAACGGGTGCGCATTTTCGGGGAAAAAGTCAGGGAGTTTTCCCATGCCGTTGAGGAAGAATGCGGGCAGGATATCTCTTCCGCACAGCTGGTGCAGGGAATGTGACCTCAGCATCCGCCTCTGTGAGCCGCCGTGTGGCCTTGTGTGCCGGTTTCCCGGCAGGGGTGGCAGTAGTTTACCCATGAGAGGAAAATCCGCCTTGTTGGGGCGATTTGGACAGGCTCGAAAACAGCGTCTGGTGCAGCATGATATCTGGGTCGAAATGTGTGCAGGTTAAAGGGTTTATGCTGCTTTCGCAGCCTAAACCCGGAAAACACCGCCCGGCAAAGCCGTGCGGAAGGACGAAAGTGCATACTTTTTCGGGAGGGACAGAGATTTTTTATACCTGGTTCCGGGAAAAAGCGGCAATTTTGGGGATTCCTACGGACAAAAAATGAATACCAGGCAGAAATGTGCCGGTCAGAGGGGAGGGATGTATGGATGGCCAGGGGAAAGGAAAAGGTGCGGGCAGGTATCTACATCGAGAAGGAAGTGCTGGAGATGGCGGACAGTCTTCTGCCAGCCGCCAATGTGCGCTCCCGGAATGAGTTTGTCACGGAGGCGTTAAAGTTCTACTGCGGCTATCTGAATTCCGGAAAGGCCGAAGACTATCTGCTGCAGTCCCTGTCCTCCGTCCTCACCAGCACGGTGCAGGACACGGAGAACCGTCTGGCCCGGATGGACTTTAAGATCGCGGTGGAGCTTTCCATGCTGGCGCATATGATCGCCTACCATTCAGAAAGCCGGATCGATGAAAGTGTCTTCCGGAAGCTCCATGCAAAGTGCGTGGAGGAGGTGAAGCGTCTCAACGGTGCGGTGGAGCTGAATGACGCATACAAGTATCAGAAACGTGAAAACTAAAAGTAAAAAAGTTTATTGGTTTTGTATATGGACTGTGAGGACAGTTCCGTTTATGTTGATGGAAAAAAGGAGTGAAATGAAAATGGACAGAGAAGAAATTTACGAGATGGTGATCCGGGAGATGACAGAAACCGCAGTGCGCGAGCGCAACGAGCAGTCACCAGAGGAGAAGGAACTGCAGGACAGGGTGGCCAGACTGAGTAAGGAGATGCAGGAGAAGATCAAAGACCTGCCGGAGGATGTGAAGAAATCCATCACGGATTATGTGGAGGCGACACTGCTGGCGGCGGATCACGACTGCCTGTATCTGTATGAGCAGGGAGCGAAGGACTGCGTGGCGCTGCTGAAGAAGCTGAGTGTGCTGTAGAAAGATCACAGGAGGGTACTTCCCCCGCTGTTCGCAGCGTAACAGATCAAGGCCGAACGTAATGAGGTATGGGTTGCTTCCCGTAGTTTGCTTTGCTACGGGGAGCGCTTCGTTGGATATACAAGCATTGTGGCATCCGGGATCATGCATAAAATATTTGCAAAACTGCATCACAGAGAATATAATAAGAGATAGATTGTGTGCGGGAAATTGTAGAGGAAACGTATGTAAAAGTATTGTAAAAATAAGACTCTTTTTAGGAGAGAATGACCATGAGTGAAATTCAAAATTACGATGAGGCTGTCCAAACAATAAAGACTGCTATTTTGCAAAGCCAATATAATGCTTCCAAAATTGTGAATGAAAAACAGCTGATGCTGTATTTTGGTATTGGAAAGTACATTTCTTTAAACTCCCGGAATGGTTTTTGGGGAAAAGGAGCAATAGATGCGATCAGTGAGCGGCTGGACAAAGAACTTCCAGGTCTTCGGGGTTTTTCGGCGCGTAATCTTCGATATATGCGTACATTTTATGAAGAATGGAAAAAATTGGATAATTCTCCTGTAAACTATGAGAATAATGTGGGTTCAAATTTGGCACATACATGTGCCAAATTGCTTAATGAATGTAATGATGAAATTTGGAACACGCTTGTGCCAAAAACGCAGGAATTCCCCATGGAAGAGTTTTTGAGTATTGGATTTTCACATCATCGACTTATTCTTTCAAAGACAAAAGATGAAGATGAAAGAATTTTTTATATTAAAAGGTGTGCGACAGAGCGGTTTAGTTATGAGGCTTTGGGTAGAAGTATTGCATCGGATGATTATCACCATCAGGGCAGACTGCCAAACAATTTTTATGAAACACTTCCAGCAGCGGATCAGGCATTCCGGGCAGTTAATACCTTTAAAGATGAATATCTGCTTGATTATATCAATGTGGAGGAATTGGGCATTAGAGATAGAGAAGATATAGATGAGAAGGTAGTAGAAAATGCGATAATCCACAATGTAAAAATATTCATTCTCACGTTTGGAAAGGATTTTACATTCATGAGAAATCAATACCACCTGGATGCTTTTGGCGAGGACCAATATATCGATCTTTTATTTTTTAATCGAGAATTAAATTGTCTCGTAGCGGTTGAACTGAAGACAGGAAAATTTAAGACATCATATTTGGGACAATTGTCAGGGTATTTAAGCGTACTTGATAAATTTGAGAAGAAGCCACATGAAAATCCTGCCATTGGTATTATTCTATGCAAGGATATGAATAAAGCTTTTGTGGATTTTGTTATCAGGGATTACAGCAAGCCGATGGGGGTGGCAACTTATAAGACATCAAAGGATATGTCAGATAAGCTAAAAAAGGCTCTTCCTGATATTGACGATCTGAAAAAGCTGCTTGGCACGGATGAGTAAGAAAAGTAAATGTATGACAGGATTTCGGAAAGGGTAGTCAGAGATGGATGCCTTTTTATTATGGGAGGAAATACTCTATGGCAAAACTAATCTTCACCAGCCGCTACATCCGCGATGCTCCGTCAGAGCATCTGCAGAACTATGTGCGCTACATCAGTACCCGTGAAGGCGTGGAAAAAGCGGATGAAAGCAAAAAGAATCTTCCAGCGACATCCGCCCAGAAAGATCTGATCCGGCAGCTACTGAAAGACATGCCGGAGTCCAGAGATATGCTGGAGTATGAGGACTATCGACAGCGCTCCACCATCGGCAACGCCTCCGAATTCATCACTCAGGCGCTGGAACGGAACCTGGACATGGCCGCCATGAAGGAAAACTATGTGGACTACCTGGCCAACCGCCCCCGTGTGGAACGGATCGGTGAGCATGGCCTGTTTACGGATGCGGGAAAGCCGGTGATCCTTACAGAAGTGCAGAAAGAAGTATCTGACCACAAAGGACCTGTCTGGACCCATGTGGTCAGCCTGCGCCGGGAAGATGCGGCAAGGCTCGGATATGACTCCGCCAGAGAGTGGATGGCGCTCCTGCGTTCCAAACGTGCCATGCTCTCCAGGCACATGAAGATTGACAGTGCGGATCTGAGATGGTATGCGGCCTTCCATAATGAGGGGCATCATCCCCATGTACATCTGATGGTCTATTCCGCGAAGGACAATGATGGATTCCTGACGAAAGCAGGCATCGAAGCCATGCGCTCGGAACTGGCCCACGATATCTTCCGTCAGGATTTTGCACAGATCTACGAAGGACAAAATCTGGCACGGAGCAGTTTGAAAGAAAAAGCAGCGGAGCGGATGTGCCTGCTCACGGACGGCATGCTGCAGGGCGTATGTGAAAATCCAGTCATTGGGGAGAAACTGCAGCAGCTTTCTGGACGTCTCAAAAATACCAGAGGAAAAAAGGTATATGGCTATCTGAAAGTGGATGTAAAACGTCTGGTAGATCAGATCGTGGATGAGCTTGCAAAGGACCCGGCTGTGTCGGAAGCCTATCGGGCATGGGGCGAATGGCAGGATCAGATCCGGCTGACCTATTCCTCAAAGGCTCCGCCGCTGCCGCCCCTGTCCAGTCAGAAACAATTAAAAAGTATCAAGAACATGGTGATCGCTGAGGCATTAAAGCTGGGCGGTCACCATTTTTTGTCAGAAACATCAGAGCAGGAGAAGATCCAGACAGAAGCCCGCCTGGATGAACTGGAAGAAAGAATTCTGGATGGATCAGAAGAAATAGAAGAAACAGAAATAGAATTGGAAACAGAAACCGAACCAGTTCCGGCAGATGCAGAAAGCATGTTGGAAGCTGAGGAGCTCCTGTCAGAACCGGAACTGGATGTCCCTGGCCCTTTTGAGGGTAAAGAGAAAACGTCTGCAAAAGTCGAATGGAGCCGGCAATACAAACTGGCCCGTAGTTATCTGTACGGAAGTAAAAAAGTCCCCCAGGATTTTCAGGAAGCCATGCGTCTGTTCTGCCAGGAAGCAGAGCAGGGAAATGCGCTTGCCATGTATGACCTGGGACGGATGTGGGCGGACGGTCTCGGAGTGGAGGCAGACCTGGATGCAGCGAGGGAATGGTACCGGAAAGCGTTGAATGCTTTTCTCTCTGCTGAAAAAGAATTGCCAGAGAGAAAAAAGACGTATCTGCAGTACCGGATCGGGAAAATGTATCTTGCCGGCCTTGGCACAGATCAGGATTATAAGACTGCTGCTCTCTGGCTGGAGCGGGCAGCCGAGAAAAGCCATAAGTATGCCCAGTACACGCTTGCCGGTCTGTACGCAAAAGGACAGGGCGAGGAAAGAGATCTGAAGCGTGCATTTTCCCTGTATCATGCGTCTGCCATACAGGGAAATCCCTATGCAAGCTATGAGCTGGCGAAAATGTTCCGGGACGGAACAGGGACAAAGAAGTCGGCAGGGCAGGCGGAGGAACATTTTCAGGATGCCTTTTCCGGTTTCCAGGTTCTGGAGGAACAGAGCCATGACGACAAACTCCAGTATCGCCTGGGTCAGATGCTGTATCAGGGCATCGGGACAGAAAGAGACGAGGAAGAGGCCGTTCGCTACTGGCAACAGGCCGCAAAACTGGGAAATGTGAATGCCCAGTATGCACTGGGAAAGTTCTGGCTGGATACGGGGACAGGAGATGTGCAACAGGCCGCAGCGTGGCTGGAAAAGGCCGCAAATGCGGGAAATACTTCCGCCCAGTATGTACTGGCTAAGCTTTATCTGGAAGGCCGCCTGGGAGAAAAGGATGTAGAAAAAGCAGGGAAGCTGTTTCAGAAAGCGGCGGAGCAGGGAAACGGATTCGCGGCATATCGCCTTGGCAGGCTGTATCTGGAAGGGGAGGAGATCCCAAAAG
>CAJTXP010000090.1 GCA_910583615.1 uncultured Lachnospiraceae bacterium
AACAGATGACTCTGGCAGGTCTTGCAGGATAGGGGGAAATGCAGATGAAAATAAATAAAAGAGAATGCCGGAAATTTGCAGATCCGGGGTTTAAAATGAACCAGAATCACGGGCTGCTCCATGCGGAGAAAGTGAAATACATTGTACGGACAGCAGTGAAAAATATCGGTAGAAAACGACTTCTGGTATTGTATATCTATCTGAGGGAGCAGGCGGCAGCAGGGACTTTCCAGCCAGCCTTGACTATGTTCCAGAGCAGGACAGAGTATGTCACTTTATGCCGCAGAGAGGATGGAAGCACCCGTTGGAGTGCGGCCGCCTTTTGTAACCTGCAGAGGGATTATGATTTCAGCAGGCGGTGTGCCTTTTATATGGCCGGTGATGAGGAACGTGTGACAAAGTTTTGTAAAAAGAAAGGAGTTAAAGGTTTTACCAGCCTGTATTATTTGCAGAGTGACATCAGCGAAAAAAGGCAGTGGGAGCGGAAATTAAAAAAAGAAAAAGAAATCCGTGAGAGAATGAAGGCAGTTCCTGCCCTACCCAGAGATATCGGAAATATGATCGAACGTGAGATTGCACCGCATTATTTTTTCTATACTTATAACAGGAAGAGAAAGGATATGGAGGGATTCTGCAGCGCATGTAAAGCCGAAGTGCCGATAACAGGTGTAAAACATAATGAAAAAGGCGTATGCCCTGTTTGTAAGGCAAAGGTAACCTTTAAGAGCCGTGGAAAACGTGGGATGATCATTGACCAGAATACGCTGCAGGTACTTCAGCGCACTTCCAGGAATGAGGTCGTAGTACGGTTCATTAAAATCTATTATCAGTATGGAGATGAAAGGGAACCGTATAAAAGCATTTATGAAAATGCCAGGACATTCCTTTACTGGGATGACGCCGGTAACATTTCGGAAGAATGCTATTACTACAGCTACGGTTTTAGGGACAGGCCTACGCCGTGGAAACCGGGAAAACGTCCTGTAATCAACAGGTGGGTGTATAATTTTGAAGCTGATCAGACGGGATTTCTGTATGTAAAAAATTTACATAAGGTATTGAAAGAATCCCCATGGCAGTATTCCCAGCTGAAAGAATTTTATCTGGCAGGTAGGGAACCCCTTTATGCTATCCAGTATTTAATGAGATATAATCGTTACCCGATGCTGGAATATCTGGTAAAGCTTCATCTGTACCGCCTGGCTGAGAGTGTTGCGCATGATAATCATTATTATAGTTCAGACTCCGGTTTTAATCCAAATGGGAAGAATTTAAAGGAAGTGTTTGGGCTCGATAAAAGCCACCTTCCCCTGCTCAAGAGGGTAAATCCGGGACTTGGCCAGATGAAACTGATCCGGGCGTTTCTCCATGCAAACCTGGAGATGAATGAAGAACTGCTGCGCTGGTGTGGGAATTACAATATCAGCAGGGCAGAAAATGTACTTGTTCCATTAAAACATATGACACCGTATAAGCTGATGAAGTATGTAAATGAACAGTACGCAAAGTTTTGTAAAACAAGCCCTTACCAAAGTGGCGGGTATTACAAAATGGAAGATATCCTGACAGATTACCGGGATTACCTGTGCATGAGCGAAGGATTGGAATTAGATCTGAAAAACAGTTTTGTTCTTTTTCCGGCTGATTTAAAGAAAGCCCATGACAAGGTGAATGATATTTCGGACAAAGAGCAGGCCCTGGTCTATGACAGGCAGATACAGAAACAGTTTGAGGAGATGAATCAGCAGTATCATTTTGTAAAATATGGGTTTGTTGTACTCCTTCCCCATACTGCAAAGGAGATTCTGGAAGAAGGGCAGAACCTGCATCATTGTGTAGGAAGCTATGTAAAGAAGGTTGTTAAGAGGGAAAGTACCATCCTGTTTGTCCGGAAAGCCAGTGAACAGAGTAAATCTCTCTGTACCGTTGAGATTCAAAATGGGGAATTGGCGCAGGCTCGTTGTTATGGCAATCAGTCCCCTTCCCCCGCAGTCAGGAGATTTCTGGATGTATGGGAAAAAGAGATTCTGCATGCCCCCGCACTTGCGGCTGCTGCATAGGTAAGAAAGCGGATGTCTTTATGGTATCCGCTTTCTTTTCATAAAGTTAAACATTGAAACGGAAAGGAGATAAGTATGGTAAAAAATCTGAGCCAGTTGAAAAAGACTTTGAAGAAAGGAACCTGTTTCGAGATCACCGCCCACTGCCGTCCGGAATACGTGGGGCAGAAACGGAAGGTCACAGTGGCAAACACCCAGGGGTTTTACAGCATCGTGCCGGAGGAACCGGAGTGTAAAGTCACCCTTGCCAACAATGGAAGGGGGTCTGTCCTTTGGTGGAGCAACGCCCCGTTCTGGAAATTCGAGGACGGGATATGCAGTATATACTGTAACGATAAGGAGCAGACGGAAAAATATCTGATCATGTCATTCCGCATCACAGGACAGGAGGTGGCTTAAATGACACAGAACGCATGGGAAAAGATACAGGCGCTGACTGCACAGTTAAACCGGTACAGAGATGAGTATTATAACAGTAATGCCCCGTCTGTTACCGATGGAGTCTATGACCGGATGTATGACGAGCTGGCAGCATTGGAGAAGGAAACGGGGATATGGATGGCAGATTCTCCCACCCAGACAGTGGGCTTTCAGGCAGTCAGTGAGCTTAAAAAGACAGGCCATTCGATCCCGCTGCTCTCACTGGACAAGACAAAAAGCATAGAGGAACTGGTCTCCTTTGCAGGGGAGCATCAGATCCTTTTGATGTTAAAACTGGACGGCCTGACGGTCAAGCTGACTTATGAGGACGGGAAACTGGCCGAGGCTGCCACCCGTGGTGACGGAGATACCGGCGAAGTGGTGACACACAATGTCCGGGGGATTTCCGGGATACCACAGCACATTCCCCACAGGGAACGTCTGGTGGTGAGCGGGGAGGCGTTCATCCGCCCCGGTGATTTTTTGAAACTGCAGGAAACCCTGACGGACAGCAGCGGTGAGCGTTACAAGAACGGAAGGAACCTGGCTGCCGGCTCCGTGCGCCTTCTGGATGCGGCGGTCTGCCGGGAGCGCAGGGTGATGTTCATGCCCTTTGCCGTGGTGGAAGGATTTCAGGAAATGGGATCAAAATCCCAGAAACTGCGGAAACTCCCGGAACTGGGCTTCCAGGTCTGTAAATTTGTCATCAGCAAGAGGAAGCTGACCAGCCAGGAGATGGCGGACGGCATCGGGAATCTGCGGCAGTTTGCAGAGGACAATGACATCCCCATTGACGGGATCGTGGCCTCCTATAACGACATTGCCTTTTCCCGGTCCTGCGGCAGGACAGGACACCACTATAAGGACGGACTGGCCTTTAAATTTGGGGATGAACTCCATGAGACAAAGCTGCTCTTCATTGAGTGGAACCCTTCCCGTTCCGGGGAGATCTCGCCGGTGGCAGTTTTTCAGCCAGTGGAGATAGATGGATGTGGGGTATCCAGGGCAAGCCTGCACAACCTTTCCTTTATTGAGGGGATGGAGCTGATGCCCGGCTGCCGGATACTGGTCAGCAAGCGGAACATGATCATCCCCCATGTGGAGGAAAATCTGGACCGTGGCCGTTTTGTCATGGGGCAGGCCGTACCGGAAAGGTGCCCCTGCTGTGGGGAGCCTGTCCGCATCCACGAGAGCCGTTCCGTGGAGAATGGGAAAGATAAGGTTACTAAGACTCTGTTTTGTGATAACCAGGGCTGTGAGACCAGACGCCTGCGCCGGTTCGTGCATTTCGTCAGCCAGAAAGCTATGAATATCGAAGGTCTGTCAGAGGCCACTCTGGAGAAATTCATTGGAAAAGGGTGGATTCACACCTACATGGATATCTATGGGCTTGACAGGCACAGGAACGAGATTGTAAATATGGAAGGCTTTGGGGAGAAATCCTGGCAGCGTCTGTGGGATGCCATCCAGGGCAGCAGGAATACCACCTTTGAGCGGTATCTCATCGCCATGGATATCCCTATGGTGGGAAATACGGCCAGCCGGACCCTTGCCGGGGTGTTCCACAGTGACCTGGAGGAATTTGAGGACGCGGTGCATCACCAGTATGATTTTACGCAGCTTCCTGATTTCGGGGATACCCTGCACAACAATATCCATGAGTGGTTTTATGATGAAGAAAATCTGTATGTATGGGAGGTATTACAGCAAATGTTGCATATCGAAAAAAGGACAGCGGAAGAGAATACGGCCGCAGTAAGGGAAAATCCTTTTGTGGGGGTGACCATTGTGGTGACAGGAAAAGTGGAACCCTATACCCGCAGCGGCATCAATGAGAAGATTGAATCCCTGGGCGCCCATGCCGGGAGTTCGGTGAGCAAAAAGACGGATTACCTGGTCTGCGGGGAGAATGCCGGGAGCAAGCTGGCAAAGGCAAGGGAGCTGGGGATAACAGTTCTGACGCCGGCCCAGTTTTTCCAGATGGCAGGCGAATAGAAAGGAAACTACCCGCCAGAAACAAGTAAATCATAGCATACGGGGGAGAGAAAAGAGGCTCTCCCCTGTCTGGAAGGAGGCTATAAGATGAATAACAGGACGATGATAAAATTATCCACATCCGAGGACTGCGTTACCCTGCGGACACTCTCTAAAGAGTACCATTCTCCCCAGGGCTTTGTCTTTACGGAGAAAGAACTGCTGGAACTGGAAGAAAGAAGATATATGACGGTATCCGATATCCGCTCCTTTGCAAAACTGTCATTACGGAAGTCTTTCGAGCAGGCGGAGATTCTGGAAATAGAATTTACCTGGCTCAGTGACGCAGGGGGAGGGAAGGTGTCCGGCAGGACGGAAACAGTACGGCTTTCCTATGAGAAATTTAAAGCTTCCATAACGCAGAGCCGGGAGAATAGCATGCAGATAAAGATGCTGTCCTTAGAGGAAAGCGGCAAGCCAAAGATTGAGTTTCAGAGCAGAAGAAACCTGAAAGCAGTGGCGGAGACAAAGGCATTGCGGAAAAAACTGGGAAAGTTCCTGGCAGACCATTTCCTGAGATGGAAAGGCAGCAGGCAGATCACGGTGTATGATGATTTTGAACCGTACAGCTTTTTCTTCCGGGAACAGACGCCCTATGGGGCCGGCATATGCGGGGGAGTCATCCTCCACGGCCGGGAGAATCTGGAAAAGGCGTACTATGGGATACATACCTGACCGGAGAGGGCAGGACAAGTTATGGTGTAAAAAAACAGGACACGGCAGTCAATATGCTGTCGGTCCTGTTTTTTTATTTTTTGTTGAAAAAAGACGTATTCAATGCGTAAAGAATAAGTATAAAGGAAAAA
>CAJTXP010000091.1 GCA_910583615.1 uncultured Lachnospiraceae bacterium
GGCGGGGAGACGGAGGCGGGGACTACCCAGAGGGATGTGGTTAGGCTGGGGGTGGTGTCTATTGCGGTGAGTTTTTCGGTTTCCCCAAAGTGGCTGAAAGTGCTGACGGGGTTTAAGCAGAGGGAGAAGATTTCTGTGGGGTATTTTGATACGGAGTTGTTGGAGATGAAGGAGGCGGAGATGTTTGTTGAGGGGTATAAGGCGGTGCTGGTGAAGGATACTTCTTTTAAGGGGCTTTGGAAGGTGAGTTTTACGTTGAGGGAATTTTAAGAAAATAGAGAGTGATTTTTAGCGGGATATCCTGTATAATGGGAAGCATGGATCAGAATTTGGTGAGGAAAAATGTATGATTAGAATAAGACCATATAAAGCTTTGGATGCAGATACGATATTATCGTGGTGCCAGGATGAAAAAGCATTTTATCAATGGACAGCAGGTATACTTGGTAATTATCCTATAACACAAAATGAATTTTGTTTTGTTGAATCTCTAATGCCGTTTACTGCATTTGATGAAACGGGAATTATTGGCTTTTTTACACTAAGGAATCCTGATGGATCACTGGATGAATTGCGCTTTGGCTTTGTTATCGTTAATCCTCAAAAGAGAGGAAAAGGCTATGGAAAAGCTATGCTCCGGTTAGGTCTGAAATTTGTATTTGAAATATATGGGGCAAAAAAAGTATCATTGGGCGTTTTTGAGAATAATCTTCCGGCTTATTATTGTTATAAAGCAGTCGGTTTTAGCGATGTAGTTCTTGATACAACAGAAAAATATTGTATTCTGGGTGAAGAATGGAAGTGCAAAGAATTGATTATGGAAAAATAGATAAATGTCCGTTTGGCTTTGAATAGACCAAACGCGGCAGTGAAAGGCAAGGGTGTTATTATGTCGATGGATACAGCAGAAGCATTTGAATTGCTGTTTGATAAAAATAATAAGACGGCATACAGGGCATTACAGGAATTGCAGAAAGAAAGCGTGGAAACGGACAAGGTCTATCCTTATATGGACAGGCTGGGTGATATGCTTGACAGTGACAATTCCTATATCCGTACCAGGGGGCTTACGCTGATTGCCTATAATGCGAGATGGGATAAGGATAATAAGATTGATGAGATTATTGACGGATATTTGAAGCATATAACAGACGTGAAGCCGATCACGGCAAGACAGTGTATAAAGCTGCTGCCCATGATCGCGAAGGATAAGCCGGAGTTGAGAAATGATATTTGTTCGGCGCTGGAGAGGGCGGATATATCTTTTTATGATGACAGTATGCAGCCGCTTGTTTATAAGGATATTCAAAAGGCGTTGAAGGAGATACAGAAGTTATAGGAAGGGATAGATTTTGGTTTTTAGCGGGAGTTTATCCTGCTGGAAATATAAACAGCAAAGATAAAAACGCAACGTGCATCTTTTGGATGTGCCAGAGCCGGTAGGTAGCCCGGCCGTCCTGATGGTATCAGGGTAAGTAACCTGCCCTCCTGGGTTGTCCGTTCTTTGTTCATAACACATTTTAAGGAGGGATTCGTTATGGACAGAGGAAAGGCAGGCTTGACGGTATTTTTTGAGGGGCCGTTCTGGGTTGGCGTGTTTGAGCGTGTCGAGGACGGGAAACTTTCGGTATGCCGGGTGGTTTTTGGGAGTGAACCCAGGGACTATGAGGTTTGGGAGTTTGTCCTTAAAAATTATTACAGCTTGAAGTTTAGTCCGGCTGCCCCGGTGGCTGTGAGGGACGGAAAGGTGAACCCGAAGCGGAGGCAGAGGGAGGCCGGGAGGCAGACCATGCAGACGGGGATAGGCACGAAGTCCCAGCAGGCGCTACAGTTGCAGAGGGAAGAGAGGAAGACGGAGCGCAGGCAGGCCGGCAGGGAGCAGAAGGAGGCCGAGAAGCAGCGGATGTTTGAGCTGAAACAGCAGAAGCGGAAGGAGAAGCACAGGGGCAGGTAGGCTTTTGTGTTTCGGGTATGGTTGTATCAATGGGCATCAGTCGGGAGCTTTTGGTGGGATGTTCTGTATAATGGTGGCAAGGAGCCGAAAACGGTTATTATGAAAGGAGCGCATTATGGAAGAATTAAAATCTATTATGGAGAAGTTTGCTGCATCGGGGTGGGATTTGATATCTGTTCCGGCACAGCAATGGTTAGACGGGAAATTTGACAGGGAAGCATTCATATCAGCGATCAAGCAGGCGGATAGGGAATGCGGGAGCTGCGGCTGTGAGATGGACCCGCTTTATAAAAGGGCTCTGGAATTGATCTAAAGGTATTTTCGATTCGTTTTTGTTGGAGATAGCGGGCCTTTGGCGGATGAGACATAGGAAAGGGGTGGCGCGTAATGAGCGATCTAATGGAATTTGGGAGCAGAGATGAGTTTAGAAAATGGCTCTGTGATAACTGTCTTTCAAGTGCCGGTATTTGGGTTTTGTTTGGCAAGGCTGGCGGACCGAAAACAATAAAGGCGGGAGAAGCGCTGGAAGAAGCGCTCTGCTTTGGATGGATTGACGGCCAGATGGAAAAGATTGACGAGAAAACTTATAAAAAGTATTTTTCGATGCGCAGGGAGAATAGCAAGTGGTCGGACAAAAATAAGGAATTAGCCAAAAGGCTTGAAGAGCAGGGGCGTATGACTGATCATGGCAGAAAGAAAATAGAGGATGCCAAAAAGAACGGCCAATGGGATGCGGTAAATCCGCTGGCGGTTATTACGGAAGAGCAGATTGCGCGGCTTTCTGCGATATTGGAAAGCTATGAGCCAGCTTACACAAATTTTCAGGCGATGTCTTTATCTGTGAAGAAGACTTATACACGGGCGTTTTTTGACGCAAAGACGGATGCCGGACGGGAAAAGCGGATTGCGTGGATGGTGGATAGACTTAATAAAAATCTAAAACCTATGTAGTCGGTACATGTGCTTATTGATAGAACGTGTTTTGAAAAATTCTTTTTTAGGGAGATTATGATTGTTTTAGGGAAGGCATCAGTCTGGAAGGGCTGGTGCTTTTTGCGTGGAAGGGGGTGTTTTCATGTATCCGGTGAGCGAGGCGTTCCTGCGGGCGGTGCAGGAGAATACCCGGAGGTATTATTGGACAGGGAGGATTACTACGAAGGGCGGGGCGGTGTATCCGTTCGGGTATGAGGATATTGTGAAGGGGAGCGGGTATATTTCGGCTCAGTGCTGCGGGAGCGCGGAGATTGAGCTGGGGACGGTGTATGCGGCGGAGATGGGTGTTACGCTGTTTTCACAGGTGGACCGATATGTGCTGGATGGGGCGAAGGTGGAGCTTTTCTATCATCTGCGGGTGGAGGGCGGTGGGTTTGAGGAAGTGCCGATGGGGATTTTTGAGGTGAGCGAGGCGAACCGGACGGCACACTGCCTGGAACTGAAAGCCTATGATTATATGCTGCGGTTTGAGAAGAGTTTTAACGGGTTTGAGTCTGTGGGGAATGCCTGGGCTTTTCTGGAGTTGTGTTGTAAGGCCTGCGGTGTGGAGATGCAGAACACGAGAGCGGAGATTGAGGGTATCCGCCAGCGTCAGGGACGTGTACTCGCTCAGGATGGAATCGGCCATGATGTCAGCCACAGCCTCCCGCCAGACCGCGTACCCGGCGTTCATCATGCCATCCTCCGCCCCGCTGCCCATGCAGTAGCGGTCAAAAAAGCCGCCGCCCTCGATCTCGTTCTCACAGCAGAACAGGTGGGATATTTCATGGAGGAAAACACGGTGCAGCTCCGGCAGGGGGAAGTCGGTGTCTGCGCGTACCATCACGCCGTACTGCCCCTTGCCCCAAAAAGCCTGTGCCGCAAAGGTCTGGAAACAGCCCTCCGCCTTGTAGTCCTCGTCCAGGTTCTTCGGAAAATGCTCCCGGCAGAACTGCTCATAGACATCCAGCCCGTTTTCCGGGGTAAAGAAAGCAAGGACTGTGTTATCCCTTGTGATGCCGGAGTCAAGGGCGTCGTTGAAGAAGTCCAGGGCGTCAAAAAAGATGTCCCTTAATTCCTACTCCGTGTAGCGGCCCATATCCGCACCTCCTACTCCAGTTCTTCCCAGGGTTCCAGTCCCATCTCCTCCCAGGTGACGCCATAGGGGGCGCCCCCGGAGGTGTACCCGGCGATATAAAAGAAGCGGCCGTCCTGCTCCGGCAAGCTCTGCTGCTCCTGCGCCGCCAGCCTCGCCTTTTTCCGTTTCCGGGCGGCCCGCTTGATCGCCAGCTTCTCCGCCTCGGTTTTCTTCACCCTGGGCTTCGGCGGCTCCGGGAGGCTCTTCTTCTCGATCCGCTCCGCAAATCTGGCCTGTTTTTTCAGGAAAACATCATGGACGGTCTCATAGGACAGCCCCAGCCCACGTCCCTGTATCTTGGTAAAAGCCGCCTTTGCCAGTTTCTCCAGTTCCGCATCGGCGGGCGTCCGCCCATGCTCTTTATAATGGGCGCAGACCACGCCGAACATGACCTCGGACAACTTCTGTTTCTGTTTTGCTTTCAGGTCTTTCCAGCCCCTCGCGCCCATATCCGCCACCTCCCGGCATTACTGTACCCATTGTAACATGGATACGGCATATCCGCCATAGGCTTTTGGAAAGCCGTTCAGACAAATGAGCGTCAGCCACAGGCAGATCATCAGGAGGACCAGAAGTTCAAGAAACCTTCGGGGGTCAATACGCATAGCCGCACCTCCTGTTCTACAAAAGGGTTTGCGGCTGGTCTCAGCCGCCAGCCGCAGACTGTTCCATCAGATACAGATGGCTCCGCTTAGACCGGCTCATCGTCCGACCCGTCAAAGCCATCCTCGTCCTCATCGTCAAGCCCAATGTCCTCCGGGAGGCCGTAGTCCTCGTCATCCTCCGAATAGTCGGCGTCCGGGTCCGGCTTGGCCTGTTCCTTCTTCCCGCCGCCCTTGGAGAACTTCGTATAGGCGAAGAAGCCGCCTCCGCCCAGCAGTGCCAGCACAAGGAGCAGGGCGGGCAGGGGGTTAGCCTTGGGCGCGGGCTTTTCCTCATCCGGCTTGTCCTCGTTGTCCTCCGGCTTCTGGGTCTCGGCGGGCGGCTGGATCTCCGTCTCCGGCTTGGTGTATTTCGCCGCCGTGTCCTCGTCCATCAGGGCCAGCAGGTCCGCCTCGTCCACCAGGT
>CAJTXP010000092.1 GCA_910583615.1 uncultured Lachnospiraceae bacterium
TAGCTTTTATCCATGACGCCAATACGGAAACAAGGAAAGCGGAGCTGTTCGCAAAAGTAAGAAGCGGGCAGGTTCGTTTTTTGTTAGGCTCAACCGCAAAAATGGGTGCCGGAACCAACGTGCAGGACAGGTTGATTGCGTTACACCACCTCGATGTGCCCTGGCGTCCGTCCGACATTGAACAGCAGGAAGGGCGGATTTTAAGGCAGGGCAACATGAATGACAAGGTGAAAATATTCCGGTATGTAACAGAAGGTACGTTCGATTCGTACAGTTGGCAGCTTATCGAGAATAAGCAAAAATTCATCGGGCAGATTATGACGAGCAAATCCCCGGTCAGAAGCTGTGAGGACATAGACGAAGCGGCTCTCACTTATGCGGAAGTAAAGGCTCTGGCAACGGGCAATCCCTACATAAAAGAAAAGATGGATTTAGATATTCAGGTATCCAAGCTAAAGCTGTTAAAGGCGAACCACACCAGCCAGAAGTACCGCTTAGAGGACAATATCGTGAAGCATTACCCGGTGCAGATTGCTTCCATGAAGGAACGCCTTGCGGGGTATCGTGCCGACATTCAGACCTACGCACAGAATAAATTCCCGGACAAGGACACTTTCTCCATAAAAATCGGCAACCGGGTATATACGGACAAAAAGGAAGCCGGGGCAGCGCTGATTGATATGTGCCGGAGCGCAAAACAGCCGAATATGGCGGTCACAATCGGGGAGTATCAGGGATTTAAGATGAGCGTTTCCTTCGATTCGTTCTTTTCCAAGTTTACGGTCAACTTAAAGGGCAGCATCAGCCATGAGGTGGAAATCGGCACTGATCCGTTGGGGAATTTGCAGAGGTTAAGCAATGCCTTAGAGGGCATGACCGGGAGAATGGAAACGGTGGCGCAGAAACTGGAGAACGTGGAGCATCAGCTTGAAACCGCAAAGGTGGAGGTCACAAAGCCATTTGCACAGGAAGCGGAGCTTGCGGAGAAGCTGGAACGCCTGACAGAACTAAATGCCCTGTTAAACATGGATGAAAAGAGCGGCGATGGAATTGATATGGACGATGAGCCGGAAAATGACGGGGAACAGGAGGAACTGGACACAGAGGAAACGGGGCGTGATGCGGAAGCTGTGGCGGATGCGCCTTTTAAGCCGCAGATTAACCGGGCAGTATCGGAAAAGATAGCGGAGCATGGGAAAGAGAGGATGCTGGCAGACAGTCCGAGAGGGCGAATTTCCGTAAAGGAGAAACTTGCAGAAATGCGGGAGAAGGCATATGGGCAGAAAGCGCCGGAAAAGCCGGATATTTCAAAGGGAAAAGGAAAAGAGGAAAGTTTATAAGGAGGGCAAAAATGGAAACAGCAGGACAGAACACAAAACAGGTCATGGAGGAAAATGACGCATTAAAGCAGTTCATGGAGCTGCTTAACCAGCAGAACATGAAAGAGCAGTCACAGGATTTTATGGGGATTTTCTGGTATGTGGCGGGTATGCAGGTGCAGCTTAGCGCAATGGTGGATGAATTACAGGGTGTCCGGGAGCAGCTTTCACAGATGCAGGAGAACCAGCCAAAATCAGTGAAAGAGAACCTCATGGATAAAGTGGCGCACCTTCAGGAGAAGGTCACAAGCCTGTCGGAACGCCTGACAGCGGTAAGAAACCGTCTGGTGGAAACAGCAGCGCAGGCGGTCAACGCTTTTAAGGAAAAAGGCAGAGCGGAGATGTGCAAGGTTCTCCAGAAAGGAATCTCCGGCGTGAAGTCCATGCTTTCCGATTACCGGGAACGTCTGGTTGACGTGATGACGGACTTTGAAAAGACAGCCAACCAGATTGACAGCATCGGGGATGAATTAAAGCAGATCGGGAACAGCGTTTCCAACGTGGGCAGGCTGTTAGCCGGGAAAGGCACGAAAGAGGTATCGGACGAAAAGCCGGGTGTCGGTCTGACAAGGGCAGTCAACACGCCTGTAAAAAAGGCGGTGGAGAACCTGCGGAAGAAGATTGACGGGGCGGATCAGGCGTTTGAAAAGCTGGATCGGCTCTCTGCCCGTCTGGATGCCGGGAAGGAAGCGGAGAAAGGAGGGCGGGTGTCCGTAAAGGATAAGCTGTCGCAGATGAAGGAAAAGGCGGGACAGCAGAAAAAAGCGCCGGAGCCGGATAAGGCAAAAAGCAAAGAGGAATGTTTATAAAAATATCAGCAAATAAAAATATCCAAAGCGGGGGCAGACAGGGAAACTTATCTGCCCCCTGTTTTTATGGAGGAAAAGGAGAGATAACCATATGGCAGATGCAAGAACTGAAAAACAGAAAGTAAAAGAGATAACGGACAGGCTGGAGGAAGGCTTGAAGGAGCTGTTTGAAGGGGAGAAATATAAAAGCTACCTGAACACCATGTCAAAATTCCACAATTACAGCGCAAACAATATCCAGCTCATAGAGATGCAATGCCCGGATGCGACATACGTTGCCGGGTACAAGGCATGGCAGAGGAATTTTGAACGCCATGTAAACAAGGGCGAGAGGGGTATCCGTATCCTTGCGCCTGCGCCTTATAAAATCAAAGAGGAACAGGAGAAGATTGATCCGGTAACAAATGAGCCTGTGCTTGACCGGGACGGGATGCCCGTCATGGAGGAAGTGGAGATAAAGATACCCGCCTTTCGTGTTGTCACAGTGTTTGACTATTCACAGACGGACGGGAAAGAGCTTCCCGGACTTGGCGTGAATGAGCTGCATGGGAATGTGGAGCGTTATCAGGATTTTATGGAAGCGCTCAGCAGGGTTTCCCCTGTCCCAATCCGCTATGAGGGCATGGAGGGGGACAGGAAAGGCTATTTTATTGATTTAAACCGCCCTATTGCCATTAAGGAGGGCATGAGCGAAGCGCAGACCGCAAAAACCGGAGTCCATGAGGTGGCACACGCTAAACTCCATGCAAAGGAGATTGAACAGGAAACGGGGACTATCAAAGACAGGGAAACAAAAGAGGTGGAAGCGGAGAGCATCGCCTACACTGTCTGCCAGCATTTCGGGATTGACACGTCCGATTATTCTTTCGGGTATATCGCCGGGTGGAGCAGCGGAAAAGAAATGCCGGAGTTGAAATCTTCCCTTGATACGATACGCCGGACTTCCTCGGAGCTGATAAAGGGGATTGAAGCACAGCTTTTGGAGCTTGAAAAAGAACGTGCTGCAGAACAGGCACAGGAGGATATGATTCTGCTTGTGGCGAATACTGACCGTTCAGAATATGACCTTTTGAGTGTTAAGGGTATGGAGAGGACGGAGCTTTTTAATTCTCTGCTTGCCATGAAAGACGATGACAGGCAGAGCGTGGAAGCCTACCTTGAAAGAGCCGGGGCATGGGTAACGCTGCTTGCCAATGAACGGAGTGAGGAAGTGGGGGAATACCATTTAGATTACGCTTACAATACAGATACCCATGAGATAACCGATTTTAAGGCATTGCAGGAAGAACGGGAAAAAGCCAATATTCCGATTGAGTATGGCGATGTGATTGTGAGAATCTCCACGCCGGACAGCGGGGAATATGAAACCATTAAAATTGCGGATATGCAGTCAGAAGTGGCAAATGTTTTATATGCCATACCATTTTTGGAAGAAAATGAGTGGAATGGAAATGTGCTGGATTATCTGCAGGAGAGAGGTTTTGAGTTTGTGCCGATTATGAGAAGCGGCGGTTTGAATGACGGTTATCCGCAGTTCTATGATTTTGATGTGGATATGAGCGAATGGGAAGTGCATACCGCTTCGGAGCTTCCGGCAACGGTACAGGCGGAGCAGCTCATTAACCGCATGGAATTTCACAGGTCGGTATATGACAGCGATGAGCGCAATCTGATTATGAACCATGCGTATAAGCTGGATGATATGTATAAGACCACTTCCCTTGCACATTCCATTGCGGAGCAGAAAGATGATTTACCTCTGCTTTGGGAAACAATCAGGGCAGCGGAGGAAGAAATTGATGCGCTCCCGGACGGTATGGTGGGATTGTCGCAGATGCACGAATACGGGTATTCTTGGGATGAAATGCTCCCTCTGACAAAGGACAGGGCAACGGAGTTGTTCAGGGAGGATGTGTCGGTGTACCAGCTCCACGCAGACGGTTCAGAAACGCTTGTGGAGGACAGGGCGGCATTACAGGGGCATGACGGGCTGTTCGGCGTGGAAAAAAGCGATTGGAGCGCCTATCGGGAATACCAGTCCATGAAGCAGGGATTAGAGGACAGCGAGCCTAACCGGGAAGCACAGCTTTTATATGGAAGTGAGAGCAGGTTTGGCATTTACCAGCTTAAAGATACGGAGGAAACAAGGGATATTCGCTTTATGAATATGGATTACCTTGAAAAAGAAGGTATCCCGGTTTCCAGAGAGAATTACACGCTGGTCTATACCGGGGAGCTGAAGGAGGGCATGAGCCTTGAAGATATTTATACCAAGTTCAACATTGACCACCCGGCAGACTTTACTGGGCATTCCCTTTCTGTCAGTGACGTGGTGGTGCTACATCAGGACGGGGAGAACATAAGCCATTATGTGGATTCTGTTGGTTACAGGGAGATACCGGAGTTTACAAAGGAACTTTCCGTATCAGCGGAAGTCAGCGCAGAGAAAGCTCCGGTCATGGAGGAAACAGCGGAAATCCCGGTGGAAGCTGCACAGGAAAATGTAACAGCAGAGCAGGACAATGACAAGGTTTCCTATTATGTCATTGAGGATTTATCCACATGGGCGGAG
>CAJTXP010000093.1 GCA_910583615.1 uncultured Lachnospiraceae bacterium
CAAGCCCTGTATATAATGCCAACCTCTTTGTCTCCCAGTACTGTGCGGCAAAGGATAAGGAATTTGCAGACATCTCCATTGCGGATATGGCGGCAGTCATGCGCCGTGGGAAATCCCACCTTTACTCCTACCGGCGGACGGAGGAGATCCGTGAAAAGACGGTGGAGGACCCGGAGACCGGGGAAGAGACCACCGTATCCGAGAAATGGATGGTCTATACCATTTCCTACAACGGGGAAGATTATTTCGCTGACCAGGTATTCTCCCTCACAGAAGAACAGAGGGTGCTTGCCGCCGATTACGCACAGAACCTGAGCCTTTTCCTTGGTGACGGGCTGGTCCAGAACCTGGAGAACTGGGAAGGGAACAGCATCCCCTCCCTGGGTGATGTACGCTTTACGGATGGCGGCACGGAAGTTGTCTATTTCAACCAGCTGGATGAACGCTATGCCGGGAAACCTTACGGCACCGACCATATCGGCGGTTACGGCTGCGGGCCTACTTCCATGGCGATTGTGGTGTCCTCCCTGGCCGGTGAGACCGTTGACCCGGTGCGTATGGCACAGTGGGCCTGTGAAAACGGCTACTGGTGCAAGGGCAGCGGTTCCTACCACGCGCTGATACCGAGCGCCGCGGAAAACTGGGGGCTTGCCGTTTCCGGCTGCTCCCCCTCAGAACCCCAGCGGATACTGGACGCCCTGGCAGACGGGAAGCTGGTGGTGGCCATCATGTCAAAAGGGCATTTCACAAGCGGCGGCCACTTTATCGTGCTGCGGGGCGTGAAGGACGGGAAGATCCTGGTGGCGGACCCCGCCAGCTATAAACGGAGCGGACAGCTCTGGGATCTTTCCATCATACTGAACGAAGCCAGCAGACGTGCAGGCGCAGGCGGCCCATTCTGGATCATCGGCTGAACCGCCCTGCCGCGGTCCGGCCATGAACCCTGTTTACAGACGTTCCGCTCTGATCCCGCCCATGGCCGGAACTGACACACTGCGAAAGAGAGGTACTACCATATGAACAATCAAAATGACCACGATACCTATATCATCCCGCCGAATTTTGTGGACACAGGCACGTTTTTCGGCGGCATGTTCCGGGCAAGGAATGTGATCGAGGCCGGCATCCTGGCTGTCGCGACCGGGCTGCCGGTGTTTTTGTTCCTGCCCTTTGGCCTGACCGCGCGGATCATCGTGCTGTGCCTGACTACCCTGCCCCTTGTCCTGTTTGCCCTGATCGGCATATCGGGGGAAAGCCTGTCGTCCTTCCTGGTCATCTTCTTAAAATACATGAAGAACCGCCGTATCGTGGGCGGCGGTGAAAGCCAGGAAACAGAGCGGACGGCCGCATCTGCGAAAAAGGTCAGGAAAAGCGGCAAAAAGAAAAATCCTGTTTGCAGCGAAAACACAGCCTCTGCCAGCACCAGACAGGAGATGAAAACTGACAGAAGTAACCATAAATCTGTCAAAAATGAAAAAATCGGCGGCATATCCGGCTGGCGGCGCAGAGGGGAGGAGGATTTCCCCGCAGAGTTCGACCAGATAAAAGGCTATGAGATCCGCCAGAAGCTCCGCCCCAGCCAGGCACAGAAAAAACAGCAGGACGGAACGCAGCGAAAGAAATCTGCAGGTGGAAGGAAACGGGGTTCACAGCAGGATTCCAGAAAAAAGGCCGCTGGAAAATCAGCAGGACCGGACCACAGAAACAACTGGCAGAAAAAGGGCCGCTCCCCCAGAAAGCCGCTCCGTACACCGGAACCGCAGTTTACCCACTTAAACCCAGTGGCGGATTACCTGCCCATCCGTAAGATAGAAAACGGCATTATCTACACGAAGGACCACCGGTATGTGAAGGTGGTGGAGGTGATCCCCATCAACTTCCTGCTCCGCAGCGCCAGGGAACAGAGGGGCATCATCTATTCCTTTGTTTCCTATTTAAAGATAAGCCCCGTAAAGCTCCAGTTCAAGGTGCTGACCCGCCGTGCGGATATCGGGCGCCACATGGACACGGTGCGCCGGGAGATGGCCCAGGAGACCAACGAACAGTGCCGGCTCATGCAGGAGGATTACCTGCAGTTCATCCAGCAGATCTGTTCCCGCGAGGCAGTCACGCGCCGTTTCTTCCTGGTCTTTGAATACGAACCATGGAATAGCGCAAGGCGCACGGACGAGGAAGGGGAGGCCATCGGCTCCCTGCAGTCCGCTGTCCATACGGCTTCCAATTACCTGCGCCAATGCGGGAATGAAGTGGTGCTGCCGGATAACGAGGACGAATTCACCATAGATGTGCTTTACAACCTCCTGTGCCGGAATGAGAGCGCCGCAAAGCCCCTCCCTGTCCGGGCGAAAGAGGTGGTGGCGCAGTACCTGGCAAACGGGCGGGAGGCGGAGATCGGCCATATCCCTGCCGGGGAATTTATTGCTCCTGGAAGCATTGACTTTACCCACGGGCGCTACATCTGCATCGACGGGCTTTATTATGCCTATCTGCTGATCCCCTCGGACGGTTATAAGACCCATGTGCCGGCCGGCTGGCTCAGCCTGATGGTCAATGCCGGGGACGGGATCGACCTGGACATGTTCCTCTCCCGACAGCCCAAGGAGCGCATCATCCAGAAGGTGGGCCAGCAGCTGCGCATCAACCGCTCCCGGATCAAGGACGCCAGCGATACCAACACGGACTTTGACGATATCGACAGCGCCATCCGCAGCGGCTATTTCCTGAAGGAAGGGCTTGCCAACAATGAAGATTTTTACTTTATGAACCTGCTGGTCACGGTTACAGCCCCCAATGAGGAAGACCTGGAGTGGAAGGTCAGCGAGATGAAAAAGCTCCTGCTCTCCCAGGACATGCGGGTATCCACCTGCCACTTCCGGGAAGAGCAGGCATTCCTGACCGCCCTGCCCCTGGTATCCGTGGAAAAAGGGCTGTATGAGCGCAGCAGGCGCAACCTCCTGACCGGGGGCGCCGCAAGCTGCTACCCCTTTACCAGCTATGAGATGTGCGATGACAACGGCATCCTTTTAGGTGTAAATAAGTACAACAGCTCCCTGATCATTGTGGATATCTTTAATTCCGCCGTCTATAAAAACGCAAACATGGCGATCCTGGGCACTTCCGGCGCGGGCAAGACCTTCACCATGCAGCTCATGGCCCTGCGGATGCGGCGCAAGGGAATCCCCATTTTCATCATTGCCCCGTTAAAGGGGCATGAGTTCCACCGGGCCTGTGCCAATGTGGGCGGCGAGTTCATCCAGGTCTCCCCGGCAAGCCCCCACTGTATCAACGTGATGGAGATCCGGCAGGTGGACCGCACCGTGAACGAACTGCTGGACGGCCCCGGCATCCAGTTGTCAGAACTGGCGGAGAAGATCCAGCGGCTCCATATCTTTTTCAGCCTGCTGATCCCGGACATGAACCATGAAGAGCGCCAGCTTCTGGACGAGGCCCTGATCCACACCTACAACAAGAAAGGCATCACCCATGACAACGCATCCCTGGCAGACCCCAAAGACCCGGCACGATACCGGGAGATGCCGGTACTGGGTGACCTTTATGGAATACTGAAGAAATCGGCTGCCACAAAACGGCTGGCAAATATCCTGAACCGCCTGGTAAACGGCTCCGCCAGCACCTTCAACCAGCAGACCAACGTGTCCCTGGACAACCGATATACCGTTCTGGATATCTCTTCCCTGACCGGGGACCTGCTGACCGTTGGGATGTTCGTAGCACTGGATTTTGTCTGGGACCGGGCCAAGGAGGACCGTACCGGGGAAAAGACCATCTTCATTGACGAATGCTGGCAGCTCTTATCCGGAGCCGGCGCCACAGGCACACGTCTTGCCGGCGACTTTGTACTGGAGATATTCAAGACCATCCGAGGGTACGGGGGTTCCGCCGTCTGTGCCAGCCAGGACCTGAATGACTTCTTTAACCTGGATGAAGGACGGTTTGGGAAAGGCATCATCAACAACTCCAAGACCAAGATCATCCTGAACCTGGAGGATGACGAGGCCATGCGCGTGCAGAGTGCGCTCCACCTCTCCGATGCGGAGATCATGGAGGTCACCCACTTTGAACGGGGCAACGGCCTGATCAGCACCAACAACAATAACATCATGGTGGAGTTCAAGGCGAGCCCCCTGGAGAAAGACCTGATCACCACGGACAGAAGGGAACTGAAAGACATCGTGGAACGGATGCGGCGGCAGAATGAAGCCGGATAACAAAAAGGATTACGCACCGTATACGCATGATTTACGCAATCCCTTTTTCCATACGTCCGTTATACGCACAGATTACGCATTTACAAAAAGACAGAAAGGAAGGTGGTGCCAGTGAAGACCAGGGCAGAGTTATACGGCCATGAAGCCACGGAACTGCTCCGGATCATATCCATGTATCCGGGACTTTCAGAAAAACAGTTATGCCGCTTCTACCCTGGCCGGGAGGATGTCACCAGAAACCTGCTCTCCCACCTGTGCAGACAGGGGCGTACCCGGCAGGCAGACACCGGGGGATATTTCCCCTATGGGAACGGTAAAGCAGAAACAGATCCCGGTATGGTGCGGGCGGTATGGGTACTGCTTGATTTTATCGACAGGGCGGATGTAACGCGGCACTTTGTAGTAGACGGAAAAAGCATTTTAATTTCGACAGTATA
>CAJTXP010000094.1 GCA_910583615.1 uncultured Lachnospiraceae bacterium
GCTCTGCCGGGATTTTCTCATACAGCTCCATCGCTTCCTGCAATGTTTCCAGCCGCTCATGGTATTCCCCCAGAACAGGGAACTCCGTACATTCTGCCACATAGAATGTAATGGTTGCCTCCTGCTCTACGGAAATGTCATGGCTCTCCCCTGTCAATTTCTCCATTAACCCGATTGCATCCCTGACAATCGGGGATTCTTTGTCGCCGGTTTCAATAACCTCCGCTAAGTGCGCCCGGAACTTTTCCGTATCATTTCTTTCAAGCGCATTGCCAATAATCTCATACGCCTGATAGATCGGCTCTGTTTCTATCCGGGCAGCGCCATCCCAAAATCCAAGCAGATCTTCATCATGATCCATACTGAACTTTACAATATCCTCGGTAAGTTCCTGCCTTTCTTTTCCATCCAGATATTTTTCCGCATTCTCCATGTATCTCTCCAAAGTCCCTGTCTTTTCCGTAGAAATTGGATTGATGTCAACCGGGATTCCCGCCATCTTAAAATCTCCCTCATGTAACGCATTGAAGAAAACATCCTCTTTCAGATTGCCGCTGTAAGATACCACCACATCTATATCCGAGCCTTCCTGGTACATCCCTTCCCTGGAACGGCTCCCGTACACCCTTGCGCCAAGCAGCTCCACTTCCTCCGACAGCCCCATTTCATCAATCTGTGCCTGGGCATAGCAGAGTACGGTTTCCTCTATTCCCGCACGGCTCCGGCCGTTTAAGGCAGGCTCCGGCTCTGTCTGATCAGAAACAAGCGTAAGTCTCTCCGTCTCCGTTTCTTTCGCCTGCGCCTTCTGCAGTTCTTCCTGCGCCACGGTTTCTGTTTTCACCTGCAATTCTCCATAATCCATAACCTTACACGCCGCCAACGGTATGCCTTCATCCGAAAGGATCGCTTCCATCGCCTCACGGATTGACAGATCCGGATCGTCGTACACGCCTCCGTCAATCTCCCTGAAATCCTTACCATAAATCGTATAATCGTAACCGTCAGAAACGGTCTGGATGGAAAAATACCCTTTTTCTGTCTGGTATGCAATTGCAACATCATAGCTATCGAGATACTCCCTTGCTTTCTGTGACGCCGCCATCGTTTCCTCTCGAACCCATTTTTCGCTTAGGGAATTAAATTCTATATCTGTAAGCGTTTCAATTCCATTCCGGCACACAATCAGGGACATCCTGGAGGGTGGCTGTTCCGTGCTTTCCATGCCAAGCTGTTTATTTAGGTGGTTTTGTATCTGCTGATAGGCAGTGGCCGCCGCATCCAAATCCGCAAAATACTGATATTCCCTTTCTGCTTTGCTGCCATCGGTGTTCTGTATAAGATAGTATTGTGCAATGAATGACGGCTCCGGTTCCATTTCTACTCCTTTTTCTGAAAAATACTCGCCAATGGCTTCCATTGCCCCCTGATCAAACCCATGCTCCAGATCCTCTGCCACCAGTTCCCCTTCCTGATTGACAATAATAGAGGCCACAGAATCCCCATATTCCTCATGCTCCATCCGGTAAAACAGCTCGCCGCTAATTTCTTTTGCTTCTGCCGTATGCCATGTGCCAAAATGCCCATTTGCAATAAACCCTTTCGTTTCCTCATTGATCCGCACGTTTTCTTCCTTCCCTAACTCCTGTTCCTGTATTCCATCCCTTGCCAATCCGATAAACCCGTCCAGTACAGCCGGGTGGCTGCTTACCACATAATCAGCGTTCATATCCATCCCCCGGTTTACGTTCTCCGGTATCTCGTATCCCTTTGCCCATGCCTTATTCCCGATAGAAAACCGCCCGTCATGTTCCAAATGCTGCAACGTATTTGCAAGGATGAATACCACACGTTCTGCGCCATATTCCTCCAGGACTTCCTCTGCGGCATCATGCGCCAGATGCATCCCGTCAAAGTTCTCCCTGATTGCGTCCTCAACCGCTTTTTTGCAGTCCAGGTTCAGCTTTCTTGATTCCAGGTAATCATCTGCCCGGCCATGCTCCATTGCATAGGTAATGGTATGCATATAAAGCGGCGGGTACGTTTTTTCCTCTGGAATCTGCCGTTTTGCTTCTTCCTCCAGTACATGTTTCCTCTGTTCAATAAAACCGGGCAGTTCCACAGGGCCATAATCATCCAAAAAATAAGCAGTCACTTTCCCTTTACGGTTCATAACCATCACATCACCGACAGTCGGGTAGTGCCCGGTATAGCCTTCCGGTAGAGAAAATGTTATTTCTGTGCGGACGCTTTCCAAATTATCCCCTAGCTTGAGCCTGCCGCCATAAATCAGGGAATAATCCGCACCATTCACCTCTAAACCATCTTCTTTGATCGTTTCCATACTTAAAAGGAAATAATCCCGGCCTTTCGTATCCTCATTGATCTGAAAAAGAGCGTAACAATCATCTGTACCTGTATATAAAAGCTCCTCATTGGAATGAATGACCACATTCTGTATCCGTTCTTCCAGCTTCCGTTTCTTTTCTTTTGTATTCAGGCTTTCATTGAACGCTATTGCTGATTGCTTTAATTGTTCGATTGTCACCATCCCGCCAGTAAAGTTTAATTCTTCCCCAAGATTCAAATACCTTCTTTCCGGGATAGGCAGATAAAACGAGGACAGGATTGTGCCGGCATGGTTGGCTCCCACATGGTATTCCACAGCGACCGGATCGCCAGGGTCATAATCAGACCCCCGCAAATCATAGCGGTAAAGTTCAGATGGCACTTCTTTTTCCGGTATCTTTCCATTAGAAAATAATGCCGGGACTCCAAAAATCTCTACTTCTTGATATTGCTTTTCTGTATCACCCTTTTGTAGTTTCTGCAGGCTGCTTTCCTGTAATTCTGTTCCTTTTTCCTGCTTTATGGTTTTCTCCTTCTGATGAAAAAATTCCGGCAGTTCCGTATATCCATAAGAATCCACATAATGCGCCGTAATCTCACCGTCTCTTTTTATGGCCACTACATCACTGACAGAGAGGGAATGCCCTTTAAAGTCCAGCGGCTGCCCGATATTGAATTTTTCATACAGGGAATCCAGCGTTTCTTTTCCCCCTAGCACATCACCGTAAACCATCCGGTAATCATCATAATCCACGGAAAATCCCTGCTTTTTCAGATACTCCGTACCCATAAAAAGGTATTCCCGGCTCTTGCTGTCGTCCCGGATCTGGTAGATGGCATAACGATCCTCGTTACTGCTGAAAAGCAATTCTTCGTTTAAATGTTCCTGCTCTGCATTTTCCGCACGTACCGATTCCATCACCTGGTAGCTCTCCCACGCCCTTGCGTCAATGCCAAACATGCCGTCTTCTCCTGTTTCTCTAATATCATCTTCTGTATTCATCAGAATTGAACTTCCGTCTTTCTGCAGGCTGTAGATATGCAGCCCTGCATTGTGCAGCGCAACGGCCCTTTCCATTGTAAGCGGCAGGACGGAATCATTGCGGTAGCCAAATTCATGCATCTGCATAATCCCGACTTTGTTATCAGGCAGAAAATCAATCTCTTCCTGTGCATCCTCCATAATTTCCTGAAGATTATGCATCTTCGGATTTTCCACAGCCTCCGCAAGTTTATTCACCAACTCCCTCGTGTCCCTTGGATTGTCCAGCTTATAGGCATATAAGACAGCCAGGTTATGCGTTTCCTTCCCCAAAGCTGTATGCCCGTACTCCGCACGGCTGATCATCATCTCCACCTGCACCAAAATAGAAAATTCTGCCGCATCCACGATATGGCCTGCATCCATATACAAGGCATCATAGAACTCCGGGATTTCCTGATTCTTCTTTCCATCTTCCGAATCCCGCCATAAATCCAGGTGTACGCCGTGGCTTTTCAGGAACTGCTCCGGATTTCCATTTCCCCCGTCCTGTTCAGCAAAAGTATGTAACAGCCTTAAAAAATCTACCCGCCCGACATTATCTACAAGATAGAACTTTTTTGTATCCTCCCCAAGAGGGGCAAACTGGAATACGAAATCATCTTCTGTCAGCTCCCGTTCTGCCGCTTTTTCTTTCTGCAGCTTCTGGATGTTCTCCACCATGCTGTCAATAAAAGAGCCTGCTGTTTTCCGGATAAAATCCATTGACGTGCGCATCTCCTTCATATCCATGCTGCTTGCCCATCCCGCTAAATATGGGAATGAGTAGTCTGACGTATCTAAATTGAAGAAACTGCAGACCGTAAAGGCTACGCTTTCGGCTTCAAATGTTGATGTATCCATTTGAAGCCTTATATCCATGTTTTTATAATGTTGATCGTAAGCGATGAATAACCCACCGTTCCACAGGAACTTGATTTTGCTCTATAAT
>CAJTXP010000095.1 GCA_910583615.1 uncultured Lachnospiraceae bacterium
TTATACCTGCATAGCAAAGCTGGTTGTTTATCTCACAAAAAAGCAGCCGGATATCCTTTCGGAACAACTGAAACATTATGCCGACCCGAATGATTATAACCGCATTTTTTATCATCAGAGAAATGATGACATGGAGGCCATTATAAAGACACTTCTCACAGACAGTGACTGTCTGCTGGATCTGTGCAAAACAGATTTTGAAAATGTAACGGAGTATCAGCTTTTTATCAGATGCCTTTCAGACCAGACGGTTGTGGAAAGCGGGAAACGCCGCATGAGAACAAAGCAGGACGGCACAATGAATTCGTCCGCACTCCAGAATCCTTCTGACCCGGATGCCACCTGCAGAAATAAAGCGGGTAAGCAGTACAGGGGATATTCTGCAAACATAGAGGAGACGGTCGGCAAAAATGGTTCTGTCGTGACGGATTATCAGTATGATAAAAACACCCATACAGACAGCCGGTTTCTCCAGGAATCTCTTACGGCAATGGAAAAATCCGAAGAAGAAATCCTTCTGGTTACAGATGGCGGTTATGACGGTCAGGACAACATTGCGCCTGCAAAAGAAAAGAATGTCCGCCTGGTAACAACAGCTTTAATCGTCAAAGAAGCCCCTGATGTACTGGCAGATTTTGAATTTAATGAAGATGGAACGCGTCTGCTGAAATGCGCAGCCGGTCACGTTCCCATAAGTCAGAGCTATACAAAATCAACAAAACAATGCAGAGTATCATTTGACAGAAATCATTGTGCCGGTTGTCCTTATCAGAGGCAATGCCGTCCGAAGATTTACAAAAAGGTCGCTTCATTTATCACTTCAAAAAATGCATCTAACAGGGCAAAAAGCCAGCGGTACATGAAGAGTGAAGAATTTAGCAGTCTGGCACGAATAAGAAACGGCGTGGAAACAGTTCCTGCCAGTCTTCGGAAAAATTACCATCTGGACAGGCTGCCAAGAGAAAAGCAGCGAGGGAAATTCTTATTTGGAAGTAAAATAGCAGCTTTGAACTTCCGAAAGCTCTTCGGATTTCGGAAGGGGCTGGGAAACTATGCCAAAAATCCTGTATTAGCATAGAAAACACACTAAAAGCATACCAGTGTTTCTGGAAAAAGGTGTCTCTTATAACAAATCTACTGTAAAATATTAAATTTTCAAGGTTCTTACAAGGATTCAGCCATAGAAAACTCTATGTTTTGACCCCAGTATCATAATATATTTTTTTGGTCTTGCCATAGAAAATTACCGCCGTTTCTTTTAGTATACCATGAAACGACTTAACAGACCAGCAATATTTAACTGTTTATCAATGATTATAATATACCCATAAGTGTGGACACAAAACGTTTTTAGTTCCCGGCATTTTAGACACAGATTCCCCTCCCGATTCTGCCTGTCCTTCGTTTTAGACACAGGAGATGCCCACTGAAATCTTTTACCCTATGTAGTAGACACATACCGGCTTAAGTGTGGTACTCTATTATCAGAACAGGAGGAGTACCATGAGCAGGAAAGTGTTCACTAATGAAAAAATGGAGATGCTGCGGAACAATCCCTGTACTTACGCAGTTACGCCACATATCCTGTCCTTCACAAAAGAATTCAAAGAACTCTTCTGGAAGGAATACCAGGCAGGGGAAATCCCCCGCCAGATCCTTGAAAAACACGGCTATCCCGCAGATGTACTTGGTAAAGAACGGATCTGGGGAATTGCCCATACCATAAAAGGCCAGTATTACAGCGAAGAAGGACTCCGTGAGAGATCCCCGAAAAAGAGTCCTTCCGCCAGCAGCGACTGTAAGACCACAGAGGAGACTGTCAGGAAGCTCCAGAACGAAGTCCAGTATCTCAGACAGGAGATCGAGTTTCTAAAAAAAATTTCCTCGATCAGAACTACCAGGAAGCAGGTGCATTGCTCATGAACGAATCTTCCTGTGTATTTGAGATAATCGACCAAACAATCAAGTCCAGTGAAAACAGGCTCTCTGTTAAGGAACTATGTAAAACAGCCGGTGTTTCACGCAGCGGGTACTACGCCTGGGTAAAAGCCGCACCAGCCCGTGAAGGGGCTGAGGAACAGGATCAGAGGGATTTCGCACTTATTCTTGAAGCCTACAAAGTACGAGGCTACAAAAAAGGTGCGGAGAGCATCCATATGAACCTGCTCCATATGGATCCGCCAGTGATCATGAACCTGAAGAAGATCCGGCGGCTCATGAAGAAGTTCGGCCTCATCTGCCCGGTACGCAAGGCAAACGCCTACCGGCGCATAGGCAATGGATGCCTGCTGGAGCCTGAGCCTTCGCGGGTACTCGCTTCGCGGCTGATTGGTGTCGGAGCTGCCGGAGAGATAGAAGGAGAAACGGGCAGGATTCTCTCCCAGGAGGAGTTTTTTCCCCCTGCCTGTCAGCCTGTATCCCCGCAGCCCGTCCTTATAGTGGGTTCTGATACAGCCTTCCTTCTTGAGCCGGGTGATGAGTTTTTCCCCATAGCTGGTACTCAGGTGCAGATGCGCCAGCACACGGGGGCTGCACTCCCCGGAAATGGCAAAAGCTATTTCTATCTGGATTCCAGCTTTGATTTTTTCCACTATATACCGGATGACTCCACAGGAGAGGCCATGATCCGCCTGCTCTGCTCCCCGGCTCTGCAAACGGCACCGCACCCCGGTTCCCTTTCTTTACTCTGTTTTCCATCATTCTTTCGGTCATGTTCTGACTCTCCTTTCATCTTTGAGCGGGTGTCCGGGGGCTAAAACGGATGTGCGGCTCATGCAGCTTATCTGTTATCCTGTCCGGCTCTTACCTTCGGGCTGTTCCCCTCGTCAGCTTTGACCTGCTCTCTTTTGAAGTCTGCCAGCCCTTCAGGCATCTTCTCGAATATGGGCGCTCCCTGTTGAGCGATTCACGAGTATATGGCCTGAAGTATCGGGGCTTTTCTGGCTTCCCAGCTGTGCTGTCCTTCATTTGATGATTCTATTATACATCTATTCACGTGAATAGTCTATTGACAAAGTGTATATATTTACGTGAATATATTTGCGCAAATTGTATATTTACGTGAATAGACCTTTCTGATATAATTTTGGTATAGTGGAGAAGGTGTCTTTTATTTTACCGCCCCTTATGAATCCCAAAGAAAGAAGGTGTCACTATGCCAGAAGAAACTAAAATCAGCAAGGCACAGCAAAAAGCAGTTCATAAGTATGTCAAAAACAACTATGATCGAATTGAATTAACAGTTAAGCCCAAAGGCAGGAAAGAAGAGCTTAAAGCCCATGCAGAAGGAAACGGAGAAACTCTAAACGCTTTTATCAACCGTGCGATCAATGAGACGATGAAGCGCGATAACGCCCAGCCCTCCCCCAGTCCATCACCTGATAAGGAATAGCCCCCGGCATGTGGGCAGATGTCCCACCGTCCCCGGCTCCCCTTTTAGGGTGTTACTTTTGTTACCATATCCGCCGATCTGCCCGCCTACGGTTCCGATCTGGAACACCGGAGCCTTTTTAGGGCCTCAGAAAATGAAGGATAGGTAGCAGGCTTTTTAGGGACTGACAAATCTGACAATGATAGTAAGTCCTTTTTTCGTGCGCACTTTCGCGCATTTTTGAGCAAAACAGGCGGCATCCTTGGTGGGGATACCTTTTAGGGGGCCAGATATGCCAGAACGCGGGCAGCGGGCCAGCTTTTTTTAGTCCGAATTTTCTCGAATTATCCGAAATCCGGCAGAAGCCTTTTTTGTTCTGCTTTTCTCTGCATCCGGCAGAAGCCTTTTTTTGCTCGGAAATTCTCGGAGTATACGGCAGCAGTCTTTTTTTGTGTAACTTTTTGTAACTTTTGTAAGTTTTACCAGATAACAGAACCGCTCCCGGCTCCATCATGTCCGCAAATGGGCAACACTCCGGCGGGTTCTGCTGCCGGTGATCCTGTCGCCTGCTGCCCTGGCTCTGATCTGCCCCCGCCTGCGTCCCAGCTATATGTGCGGATGTGCCAGGGATTGCTATGGTATCGTCTGCTGCCGATCTGTCTTATTTGGTTGTAGGTTTGTGGGAATGAACAGCAGTTCACCCTTGCGTCCTGCTGCCGGATATGATAAGATTGAGAAAAGGAAAGCCAGAGCGCGGCTATCCTCAAAAGTAATTGACTGTTACATGACAACAGCCGTCACTAGTGCGAATGGATCTTACGCAAAGTAGGTGATTCAGGGACGGTTGTGTAAAAAAGGAAACACAC
>CAJTXP010000096.1 GCA_910583615.1 uncultured Lachnospiraceae bacterium
ATACGGCAGTGCTGGTTTCAGACGGTTCTCCGGTTCTTTCCTCTGTATCAGGAAAGCAGTTTTCATGTTCTCGTCGGAGACGGTGTGAAGCAGTCCAAAGAAGGGCGACGCATTCCCGGAGTAAAAAAACTCTGCCAGGAATCTGAAAATTCTGCAAAGCCGCAGTTTATTCACGGGCACATGTTCGGCGGACTCGGAATTCTGGCAGGAAGTATCCGCAGCATGGCATGTGTTCCCTTAAGCCTCCGTCTTCATGACGGCCTGCAGGATACCTGTGGCTGGGAATCTTCCACGGTATCCGGCGCTTCCCATGTGGTACAGATGGTGGAGGATGCTTATCTGGCCGCAGAAACTTTTGGGAATTCCATTCTCCTGCCCGACCGGTATTTTCTTTCGGTTCCTGCACTGAAAAGGCTTCAGGAACTCACGGTCGGAAAAACAGTTCCTATGGAGATCGTCACAAAGGCGAAACGTAACTGCACCGCTTTTGAGAAACCCGCTTCCCGAAAATCCGGGAGAGGGAGGCCGGCCCAAAAGGGAAAGGCCGTTCGCCTGAAAGATCTGTTTGTATCCCGTAAAGAGCAGTTCAGGGAAGCAGAGATGGTGCTCTACGGAAAAAAGGAGAAACTGCGTTATTACAGTATTGATCTCCTGTGGGGACAGAAACTGTATCAGGAACTCCGCTTTGTTCTCGTAGAATATAATAAAACACAGAGCATTCTGGCCGGGACCAGTCTGGAACTGGACCCGCTGTCCATGATCCGGCTTTACAGCTTCCGGTTCCGGATCGAATGCACCTTCCGGGAGCTGAAGCAGCAGACCGGAGCTTTCTGTTATCACTTCTGGTCAAAACACATGCCCCGGCTGAATTATTACCGGAAGAAAACAGAACCGTCGCCGCTGGAGCAGGTGAAAAGCGACCATGCCCGCAGAAAAATCATGCAGGCAGTAAGGGCGGTCGAAATGCATATGGCCCTGTCCTGTATTGCAATCGGAAGCGTTCAGTGCCTGTCACTCCGAATGAAAGGAAAACTGTGTTCGGAACAGATCCGTTATCAGCGTACGCCGTCAAAAGGAAAAGTATCAGAAGGTGCCATGATGCATTATCTTCGAAAACATATTTTTCGACTTATGGGGCAAAATCCGGAATTACGCATAACACGATTAATTCAGGAAATGCAGGAACAGTCAGAAATCTGTGAGGATTTGCTGGCTTCTTAAGCATATGAACTTTTTACTCTCAAGTATCAATCATATCGGCCAACTTATCCATATAACAATATACCTTGTCCGATTTCTCACATTCTTTTTGCAATATCTGTAATGCTTTGTATGCCGTATTATTATTTTTCTCAAATAACAACTTAAAATTATCCTCAACATTTATTTCCATGCCGTTTCATCTCCCATATCTTTAATCATGCTTCCGATTATAGCATTTTCTCTCTGTATCTGCCACTATAAAATACAGGGCATGACAATCGCCACGCCCCACATTTTTTATCGCTCCAATGCTCTCTCTATCTTCTGTTTCTGCCCCTTCAAGTCATTCTGCTTTTCGTACAGATTATTACGCTCTTTGCAGAGTTTTTTCATACGTTCCAACTGCGCCCGCACTCCCTCCCGACAATCCGGCTCTATCTTTTTGTATTCCCCAGTCAGATTGCGGATTGTATTGTTGTTTTCCTTTATCTGCTCCGACAGGCATACCCAATCTATCAGATTTTGCACTTCCTTGTCCGTTTCGTAAAGGTCTGTTTCTGCCACAATTTTAGCACACAGCCGTATCATAACTTTCTTTTCCATATCCGTCATATCAAATCAATCCTCACTTTCCTATCGGCTCATTTCAAAGGCACGTTTCGGGCGTTTCTTTGCCCTTTCTGCCTGCTCTAATGCCTTTGACTGTTCCAATATCGACTGCACCTGTTCCCTGCCTAAATGACGCTCCAAACACCCCAAATCAGACGCTTTTTCCTGCAATCGGTCTATGATATTGCTCTGCTCCATAACCTTATCTGTCAAGCGGCTAATCTGCATTTGTTGTCCGTCCACTTTGGCGGTCAGCTTCCTGCCCTGCTCCGTAAGCTGTACGCATTTGATAGTCAGATTTTTAACGACCTCTTTCAATTTCTCTACAAGCGGGAGTGCCTTTTTATCCCGATAATTCTTTGCGCTCATCAATGCCCCCGGTTCTGCCAACTGCCATTTCACATCTTCATCATAGGTGTGAATATTGCGCTCCATGACTTCCTTTGACTGCACCATTTTGTTGATTTCCTGCTGTAACTTTTTCTGCTGTTTCTCCAACTTTTCATTTTCGGATAACAGCTTTTCTTTATCCTCTGTCAGCGTTTCCGTCTGCTCTTTCAGCAGATGATTTGTTGCGGTAAGTTCCGATACTTCCTGCCGGATTGCTTCGCCCTCTTTCCGTATCTGCTCCGTTTCCTGTCCTGCCGCTATCTGCTGATGAAGAATGTCGGATAATTCCTCTTTACTGCCAAAGATTGTCTGTTCCAGTTCTGCAACCTCTTTTTCTCAAAATCCAAAACCGATAAATGCTTCTCATGTGTACCCTTTTTCTCCCATTCAATGCCATGCTGTAACATAATCTCCGCAAGCTGTTCTTTCTCTGCCGCTGCCCACTGGTTGCGTTCCGTTTCGCTCCTTGTGCCGCCTTTGAAGCCGAGTTCTGCCAGTGCCTTTTTTAATGATACCCTCGTATCAAGCCCCCGCTTGCTTCCAGTCGTATAGGGTATAAAATCTATATGCAGATGTGGAGTAGCTTCGTCCATAAAGTATAGCCCTGCCCCCGCAACTCTCTAAAATGGCAGTTTGAACGGTATGTAAAACTGTGTTTTGTGTTCTTTCTTTCAAATTTTCCATCGAAAAAAAGCATGACCACCGCCATGCTTTTTTCTTCACAGATATGTCATCTCACTTTCCTGCCTGCAGTCTATCCTCCCAGGCTATGTACCATCTCTCCCTTCCACCCCCTACATGAACTTCTTCAGCACCCCCACATTCTTCTTCGCCAGCGCCTTTTTCGCCACCTCCAGTTCCTGCCTCAGCTGCTCATTTTCCTTCCGCAATCTTTCTACCTCCTGCTGAGACATCGCCAGTTCATGGTTCATCGCCATGTCCAGCACCTCACGCCTGGGATCCGCCAGGCCCGCCTGCTGTTCCAAGGCACGGTCAATCTCCTTCCTCACCTGCGGGTTCTTATAAAAGAATCCCCTGGACAGCCCGGTCCTCTCCATCAGCTTCTGGATGCTGACCTTCTCCCCGTCATCCACCATGCGGACAATCTCCCGTCTGGCCTTTTCGATCTTTGCTTCACTGGCCTGCTTATTGACCGCCAGCATCCTGTCGTATTTGTTCATATTCTTCCTCCCATCCGTCCAGACATTCCAGGATCTTCAAGGACATCTGATGCCTTGCCTGCCGTGTCTCATCCGCCAGGGTCTGGTTGCTCATTTTTCGATAATATTTTACATTGACCAGGCTGCTGTGGCCCAGGAGCCTGGCAATGGTCCAGTCATCCAGGTGCATCTCTGTCAGCCTGACTCCGTACATATGGCGGTACATATGGGTACCGAACCCGAAGATCCGTCCATTGTCATCCCGGATGTCCTCCCGGTAAATGAGGCGGATGACTCTTCCCTGTAGTGCGCTGTACTGCATGGGGCGCTCCGGATTCTTATCGCTTACAAAAATGTATTCCGTTTCGCCATATTTCTCTTTTGTATACCGGATCGCCTTCTGGATCAGCATCGCCAGTTCCCTGCTTATGGGTTTTATATAGGTGCTGGTCTTCATCTGCCGGATCCGGATCAGATCCTCCCCATCCTTCTGAAATAGGCAGTCGGTCTGAAGGGTAAGGGTATCGGATATCCTTGTCCCCAGCATCTGGTGGATGACCATCACCCTGGCTATCTGCTCCTCCATCCTTGTGATGGCGGCGTTCAGCCGTTTCAGTTTCTCCCTATCGGGTAATGAGCGCCGGATACGGCGCATAGCCTTTGTTACTTTCTGCGAAAGTAACGCAAAAGCACTTTCGACAGGCTACGCTCTATCAAAAGTGCCTTTGCGCCCTGCCGGGGGCTTTCCGTCCTGCGGACGGTGGGCGGCTTTTCGCCGCCTTGATACTGCCGCTTTCCGGCTATCTCCCAACAGCGCAACATTGCAATGTCTATAATTTTTGCAACCTTGCAATCTTCAAGAGC
>CAJTXP010000097.1 GCA_910583615.1 uncultured Lachnospiraceae bacterium
CTATGCGTTAAATACCTGTTTTTTGAAGTGTTTCAAAGCAGGGGACAATTCTTAACCATTGTGTATGAAAGCGGCACACTTGTGCCGGAACCCCTTTGTTCTGCCTGAAATATTTTTCAGACAATTCCAAATCCTGTCCTCGGACTTTCCCGTATGTTCGGTCCACATGCTGCGGGCAGCATTATTGTACACACAATTCATGCAGGAAGATTTCTATTTGACTGCACAGTTTCGTTGACAGCAGTATGCGGTCAGCAAAAAGAAAGTGCCGTAATGGTGTTTATACTGTCGAAATTAAAATGCTTTTTCCGTCTACTACAAAGTGCCGCGTTACAACGGAGCCGCCCAGGATCATAGCGTCCAGTTCCCTGCCCACTTCCTCCTGGCGCACACGCATTTCCGGAAGCGGGATCTTTTCATTCAGCATCTTAAAAGCTGCCTTGCACAGTTCTTCCCTTCCCAGAAACAGATGCCCCTGCTTTCCCTTTGCCTCGTCCAGTGTGCAGTGGAGCGCGCCCCTGATCCGCATGGGGTCACGGGGGCGGTTATCGGTTTTCCTTACAATGGCATCCACCCTGCGGAACCCGAAACCCGGTATCTGGCACAGCTCGAATGGGCTTTTTTTCAAAATATCCAGACAGGCCGGCCCGAAATGCTGGTAGATCTTCAGTGCCGTCTTCGGCGTCAGCTTAAAGGGCGCAAGGAGCGTCATGATATCCCGCAGCATCCGGCTCTCCGCAAAAGAAGTCCGGATATCCTCCAGTTTGTTTTCTGTTATCCCCCGGACCTCCAGCAGCCGTTCCGGGTGCTTTTCCAGTATGTCCAGCGTATTTGTGCCGAACTTTGCCACGATCTCAGCGGCAGTTTTCTCCCCGATCCCTTTGATAAGGCCGGAACCGAGATAGCTCAGCACGCCTTCCTTTGTCCTCGGTACGATCTCACGCCACTGCTCCACCTGGAGCTGCATGCCGTATTTCCCGTTTACCCATTCCCCTTCCAGTTCCAGCTCCACGGCATCCGTCATGGGGATCTCATAGCCCACAGCGGTGAAACGGATCAGGTGGTCTTTATACCTTCTCTTATCCCGTGCCTGTTCCGGGATGGCAGTATCTGCGGTCTTCACAATGACAATGCAGAATTTATTTGACGGGTTATGGAATATCTTTCCGTCATAAGTACCTGTATAACTCATTCTCTCACCTCCATAAGAGCCATAACACAAGCAGGCCCGTAATGACTGCCAGGACAGCTCCCAGCAGGGGATACAGCGCCAGACCGCATCCCAGGCGTATCAGCTGGAACGCGTCCCTTATCAGGAGGAACAAAAGAAATCCCCCTATGCACCCTGGTATCCATGTTCTTCTTCTCATTTTCACCTTGTCCTTTCTGTGATGTTCTTTGGTAACAGTTCAGACAGGTCTGCGCGTTCACCGCGCTGACCGTACGAAAACGTAATGGTCGCGGGCATACGGCCCATCGCGCAGCGATTCTAAATGGCCGTATGCCGTAACAGTTCAAGGGGTATCTGAACTGTTACGCTCTTTGTTCTCAGGCGGCATCCACAGCACTGACCTTTACATGGAACGTCCGGAATTCCGATACCGTCACAAACTGCTCATAGATCTCCGGGTACTGCAGTTTCAGCCTTGCCAGGTTGTCCTTGTCAACGATCATCTTGCGTACCGGGTTGTATGTCAGCGTGTAACGGCTCCCATCCATATCGCAGATGGCCGTACAGCTTGTACCCATCTCCGCAGCCAGGATCGCTTTCAGCCTCTGGATATCGGCCTCCAGCTTTTTGGAATATTTATCTGACTGTTTCTTCTGCTCCTGGAGCTGCATATAACGCATCAGTGTGGACGGCATGGTCCCGTTCAGGACAATGGCCCCGGCGTCCTTGTCTGCCCTGCCGCAATACTGCCTGGCGCTGGCGAGGATCACATCCCCGTCCTCCAGATAAGGCGGCGGGATCTGTTTCTGCACGTGGCCGTTCCAGAATTCCTGTTCCAGGAATATCATCTCTTCCTCATAGGCCATGTCTCTGCGGAGTTCCCGGATAATGACCTCATCTTCCGTGTTGCCGTACAGACAGCAGAAAAATACCCGGTCCATATCCATGACGGCCATGTAATGCCTGCCCTGGGCTTCATAATGGATCGGCACGGTCTCCCTGCCGTCCTTCCACCAGTGGTCTTTTGCATTATAGTTCGTGGTCTTGATCTCCAGGACGGCTTTCGTGCCGTCCGTCATGGTGATGAAGTAATCCACGTCTGCCAGCATGAACGGATAAAGGGGATGCCGGAACATCTTTTTGACCTGATAGATTTTAAGCCCTGTCTTTCTTTCAAATATCTTTGCCACAAGGTCTTCCAGGAGATGGCCCATTTCCATAGCCACCCAGTTGCCTTCATTTTCCTCCACCGCCGCAATACCCACTTTGTCATAATAGATATCCCGTGCGGTGCGGAAAGGGGAGATCCCGATGATGGCAGAGACGTCACTGCCGCCGATCCCGCGGCGCCGCCAGTCCAGCCATTCTTCCCGGGTAAGGTTTTCCGTATCCACAAGCACCTGCGGGCTGTACCTTTCCCTTTCTCTTTCCATGTTCGTATCGGGCATGGTCACGCCCCCCTTCTGGCCCTGTGCGTGAAGTTTACTGTCCGGATCGTGGTACAGTTCTTCCAGTACTGGCTGTCTGCTTTCTGTGCAGCGGTATCCCTGAAGGGGTATCCCGCCGCCTGTTTCTGCCAGCTCCTGCCGGCCTGTTTCTTCCTTGTACTCATTCTTTCTACCTGCCTTTCTAAAATGTTTTATCCTCAAAGCCCTGATCGGCGTTTGGGCAACAGCATAATAAAAAAGCGGGAATGACCATCTGCCAAATCCCTGGCGTCCATGGATTTCCATGAACCAAAGTCATTCCCGCTCTCAAAGGGAAAGTGATCCCTTAACATAAAAAAAGCCAGTACACCACCAGCCAAAGGGCATAATGGTACTACTGGCACAAAAATACAAACTTAACAGCGTGTGCAATGCGGAAAGTTCTCCGCATACAGCCTGAACGGACTGTATTTCCCTTACGGGTTACGCACAAAAATCAATTACAAGGACAGTTTAGCACAAGATATTGATTTAGTCAAGTTATTGATACTATATATAGTGTTTTATAAATAACCAACAAAAGAAAATGCGCTCACACCTTTAGCCAGTTCGAGATTGTAAATATCTTCTGGCTCTTTACATCAATCATTGCACTCATGTTAAACACTGATAACAAAAGATTCGTTATAATACGGAATCAAAGTATCATGTGTCATAAATTTCATTCCTTCTGATTTTGCCTGCGCAAGCAAAATCCTGTCAAAAGGATCTTTATGCGGTGGAGCATCCTTTGGCCTTACCAAAGATTCCAGCTCAGCCGCATGTTTATTAAATACAGGCAGCGAGACAAAACCATTCTCTTCACATCCTTTCTCCAGGTATTTCCCACTAAATAAAAATGTTTCCGGATGTGCCATATGCTTGATTGTAATCTCCCACACGGAAGCGGTACTGTAATAGATTTCATTGTTCTCGTCAAGTATCATTGCCCTGGCTGTATTCGACAATTCCTCCGAATCCAGTACTGCCCATATTGCAATATGTGTATCCAGCAAAATCTTCATCAACCATCCACCTCAAATAATCTGGCTATTTCATCATTGCACTCGTCTATATCATGACCATCCGCAATAAATTTCTGCCCTTTCATACTTCCAAGCCTGCGTTTTTTGCCCTGTGTGACAACGCCATAATTTATACTCACACTCCTTGACTCTGATGGCAGCACAAAGCGCTGTATCATATCAAGAATAAAGCGCAGGCTGTCATCCGAAAGTCCTTCCAGAGATTGTGTAATCTGATTCTGCAATGTTGACATAACAGACACCACCTTTCTACATGATTTAGAAAACATATATCTGATTAAATCTTTACCTTCTGTCACGGTTTTATTATACTAAAGAAACCGCTTTTTATCAAGAATATCCAAATTAACGATAGCGTAAGTTTATTGTAGGAATAGGATAGACAGAATAGTCCCTTGATCTG
>CAJTXP010000098.1 GCA_910583615.1 uncultured Lachnospiraceae bacterium
AGCATAGGATACAAAATCCTTGAGGAAAATGTGTCAACTAATCTTGACAAAATCACATGGATTTCTGTGTATCCCAAACCTGTTTCATCAACTTTTTTACTTCCTCGACATCGGCTTTATAAACATTGCCTGTGGCATTCATGCGCTTGGCGATCTGGTTTAAGTTGCTGCTGATTTTTCCGAGCGTGTAGTTGTATTCCCGCAGGTCTGAATAGTCAATGTCATAGACAAAACCGTACAAAATCAGGCGGCGGAGGAAAGTGGACTTGCAGCCGTTGTCGACATAGAGCTTCGCCGGGATCCCATGGGCTGCCACGGCGTCCTTGAGCACTTTCTGGAAGTTATAGGCATTATCGTTATAGAAGAGGCCGCCGCCCACCAGAAAACGGGAATGGTCATCAATAATCATGATGCAGCCGGACAATGACAAGGTTTCCTATTATGTCATTGAGGATTTATCCACATGGGCGGAGAACAGCCCGGAAAAAAGCAGGCTGGAGCGTTTTGAGAGCCTTCCGGAAGCAATGGCGAAATTCACAGAGTACCGGGGAAAGGAAACGGAGGACAAGCCGGATATGGCGAGGGCAACTTTGGGATTTAACGTCAATGGCAGCGAATTTGACCTGATCCACGTCAGAAACCATGAAAACTGTCTGTCACTGGATTTTACGCACAGCAAGGCGGCGGTGGAAAGCAGCCGCTTCATGGAGGATTTGCAGACTTTAAATCACGAGGTCGGCTTTGACAAGGTACGGGTTCACCGGGAAATGTCACCGGAGGAAATCAAGGATTTTGTGAAACAGCGGTTTGAGTACCAGCTAAAGAGCAGCGGTCTTGACGATATTTCCCTCTATATGGACAGGTTTGATGCCCTCTATGAACAGGGGAAAATGGAACACCTCATGCCAACAGCCAACCAGAAGCATATCGTGGAAGATGTACCGTTTACGGAGTGGGAAAATCCGTACATAGACACCAAAAGCCAGGCAATGGGCAGAGAAGAAACAGAGCTTGCCTTCCGTCTGGCAGACCGTTATATCAGTATTCAGGAAGCCACTGAGGGATATGATTACACCATTTATGATATGGACTACCGGGAACTGGACGGGGGCGTATATGACAATCCGGACATAACAATCCGGCAGGCTTTGGACGAGATTGTGACGGATTTGAAAGAGCCGATGCACAGGAGTGAACTGGAGGGAAATATTTACACCTATGATGAACTGATACCGATTGATTATGACGAACTGATGGAGAAAGCGGAGCAGGAAGCAAAACATGAGATTGAAAACCGTACCTGGAAGGATGCGGAGGAACGTAAGACGGTGGCAGATTTTAAAGCCAGGACAGAGGAATTATTTCATGGCATCAATGGGCAGACACAGGAGGATATAGAGCTGAGTGTCTACGCTTATTTGCAGTCCAAAATTGATGAGTATGAGATAAATATAGAGCTTGTTGATGTAGCGGTATCCGGAAGCCGATGCAGAGGTTTAGAGGAAGCTGCTTCTGACCTTGACGTGGTGGTGGAGTACCGGGGAAGGGAAAGCGAAGATGACCTGTTCAATGCCTTTAACGAGGACGGTTTTACAATCGGCGGCGTTAAGGTAGACATCAATCCTATTACGGAGGGCAAGACGGGAACGCTTGGGGAATATCTTCCGGGTGTGGAAGCCTATCTTGAGGAAAAACGTGCCGCCATGCAGGAGAAGGGCGCAGAGCAGGCACAGGAGGAAAAACAGACGGTTGTCACCCTTACAGTGGCGGAGTGCGGGGAATTCCACAATTTCGGAGAGTACCATGAGGGGATAGCAGGCGTCCCGGAAGCAATCGCCATTTTCAACCGGATACCGCCGGAGAGGATGAACGGTATCCCAAGCATCGGCATCAATATCCATACAGAGGGGACAGAAAGCTATGAGGACACGCAGATGGATATTGTTTCGGGCAGAGTTGCGGATTTGGAGATTCTGGACTATGTGCCGGATATTACAGACAATCCGAAGGCGGTGGAGGTCATTGCGGAGCTGATCGACAAGCTGCCGGATATAGAGGTCAGGGGTTCTCTGGAGAAGTGGCAGGCGGCTTTCCTTGCTGCGGAGATAGACCAGCTATCTTATGATTTTGACACTTACCAGTACAATCATACAGTGGAGGACAGGGAAGCGCAGATAGCGAATATCACAGAGGACATCAGGAACGGGAATACCGGGTATCTGAATGATTTCCTCAATGCGCTCATTTCAGACAGTATCCGGGAAGGCATGACGGATATTATCGGGAAAGGGACGGAGCTTGATGACAGTGAGGGCGTACAGACCGCAAGGAAGGCGAAGGAGCTGTTAGATAAGCTGGCGGAATACAAGCCGCTTGCAAAGATTGAGGAACTGGAAGAATGTAACTATAACATGATTGATAACGTCCTGAACAATGAGAAGCCAAAAGAAGAAAAGCAAGCAGGCAGAATTTCCATAAAGGAAAAACTGGCGGAGAAAAAAGCGGTCATCGAGCAGAGGGATAAGTCAGATAAGGAAGTCCCTGAAAAGGGAACAGAGAAAAAATCAGAGAGGGAGATATAAGCGATGGATAAATTTACAGTGGAAGAAATCAATTTGATGTGTGTGTTTGAGGGGCAGGACAGAAAGGGCATGATTGCTGATATAAAGAATGTGATTCCCCACATACAGGACAGTGACATGGTGGAGCTTGCCGGACAGGTTTTAGGGAAACTGGAAACCATGAGCGATGCGGAATTTGCAGAGGTGGCATTGGAAGCGGCAGAGTAAGAGTTTATAATGAGGGTGGCTTGCCATTTGGCAGGCTGCCCGATTTTTTTGTTGAAAGTTGCTGTTTTTTGCGGTAAACTGTATCAGTATAGTGTTAGCAGGAAGAAGGTGGGTGTGTGGCAGAATATACTTTATACATAGATGAGAGTGAAACTTTTAACAGCAGTGGGAAAAAATACTTTGTTATGAGTGGGGTTATTATCAGAGAAACGAATTATCCGGCAATTCAAAGTGAAATGGAGGCATTGAAGCGGAAAGTCTGGAATAATGCTGCGGGATGTGAAAATTATATTTTGCATGAAAAAGATGTAAGTTTTGCGAATTTTCCTTTAAATTCAAGCAAATTATCGGCTGTGGCAAGCTGTTATCATATTTTTACGGATACAAAAAAAGTGCAGTTGCTGTATAACGAGCTTTCAAAACTGTTTAAAAAGTCTGATTTATATACAATAGGGGTATGTCTGGATAAGAGTGTTTTGTTTGCCCGCTATGGAGAAAAAAATCTGAATAATCAGCTAACAATAGCAATACAGTTATTGATTGAACATTATTGCCAGTTTTTAATCATGAACCATGCGGCAGGTGATATTTGCTATGAAGCGATGCAGCCTGAACAGAATACAAAAATTCAGCAAAGGCTGTATGAACTGAAGGCATTGGGCAGTATGTATTATTCACCAAAGACGATACAGGATTGTATCAGGGAAATACATTTTGTAAAAAAATCTGAAAATATGATAGGATTGCAGTTGGCGGATTTTGTGCCGAATACATTGGGACGGTATGTTGCCGGAATGAAACCCAAAAATAAGAATTTTGCTAAAATTGTAAGAAAGAAGCTATATGATGGCTGTCAGGACAAGACCTATCGCTTTGGATTTAAGGTACTGTCCTAAAAACAGAGATTGAGATTAGGCGGTTTTTTCGTTTTCGAGTGTTGACTTTTCGATAAAATTGGATATAATATAGTTAATGGGATTGTGGTTGTGAGGCGCTAATGAATTTTAGTCAGCCATTTATGAAACAGGTTCTTTGGAGCTTGCGTAGTAGTAAGCAGCCAGTCGAACCCATTAAGAAAGATTTACCAGAGCCTTGACAGAAGTGTTGAGGCTCTTTTTCTTTGAAAAAATTTTTGATTTTTAATGTAGGAATGAATAAGTGAGTGGGATTCCGCCGCCTTCGGCATTGTGGGCAATGTGTATAACTCCCCGTCTTATGGAGCTGTGGGCAACACTGTTTGCAGGATGTGGGAAAGCTGCCCTTTGC
>CAJTXP010000099.1 GCA_910583615.1 uncultured Lachnospiraceae bacterium
ACTTTCTTTTCAGACATTTTTACCTCTTTTCCAAAGCCGCCCGCAGCTTTATGGTTTTATTCTGGTACTTCACGTTATCAATGAACGTGATATTATAAATCTGCTCCCGGAAGACAATGCGGAAATGCTCCGTGTCAATGGCGGCGGCTTCGCTGCAATAGCGGATAAGGAAAAATACTTCTTTCTCCGCATTAAGCTGTGCCGCCTCCCAATACTCGCTGCCGGAAAGGTTGTTCACATAGGCGTGGCAGGTGTAATAATCCACCCACGATAAAATGTGATTCCCGGCTTTATCATTGCCCGCCACGCTTTTCTGAATGATGATTTTGTCCTTCCATTCCCCAAGCGCCATCAGAACACCTCTTTCCGTATGCCGAACAGCAGGGAGCGCAGCGTCCCCACCAGTTCCCCGTGGTCGGCCTGCTCCCGGTGTTCATAAAGGTAGGCGGCGGCATAGAGGACGGCAATCCGCACCATAGGAAGATGCGCTTCCAGTTCTGATAATTCCATCCGTGCCACATCCGCACATAGGTTTTCACCGGTCTGGATCAATCCCGAAATAAAATCATCCTCATCCGCACTGTCCACCCGGAGATACTGTTTCGTCTCTTCCAATGTCAGGACTGCCATCCATGCCGCCTCCCCTCTTATGATGCAGTTTTCTTCACGGTCATGGTCTTTACCGCTTCGGCAAGGATCAGCTTGCCGTCCACACGCTGTGAAGCGAGGAATCCCACCTGCCCGGTTGCCGCAAACAGTTCATTCAGACGCTTGAAGGACCGCCCCTGCCTGTCAGCGATCCAGTAATAGGAAAAGTCACCGAACGCCATCACCTTGCTGCCTGCCGCCACTTCCGGCACATAGGAGGAAGTGTGGTAAGGGCGGTTCAGGATCATGTCCGGCACGCCCGCCTGCACGGAAGGCTGCCAGATATAATTCCCGTTGTTATCTTTCAGTTTCCGCAGGGCTTTCACGGTGGTGTCATTCAGCAGCCACACAGCCTTTTTGCGGTAAGGCGCTTTCAGGGAATAGAATAAATCCATTACGTCATCAAAGGTGATGTTCGCCGTGGCGGTGGTCACGCCATCGGAAGCGCCGCCCGTGGCATTTAAAATACCAGTCGGCTTGCCCTTGCCGTCACCAATGAAAAAGGCTTCCTCCTCCTTGGTGCCGATCCTGCGCCCGAACTCCTTGGAGATGTAAGCCTCTAAGTTGAATACATTGTCATTCAGTAACTCATCCGATACCTTGATCATGGTCGCCACCTTGAAAGCGCCGATGGAGACCTGCCCGAAGGAATCATCCGATTCCGGGTATGCCCCTTCCTCGTCAATCCATGCCGCCTCGCCTTTGGATGCCACAACGGGAATCTTCCTGTCGCCGCTGGAAGTCTGGATCACTGTGGCAAGGCCGCGGAAACAGTTCTCTTCCTCCAGCGCCTCCACCAACGTATGCTCGAACTCGTCCGGCACAAGGTAGCCGCCCTCGGAATCCGTACCCACCTGCAGGGCGTTCTCCACATCGAAGAAGTTCTTCCGGCGCATGGCGTTCCAGAATGTCCTCCTGTAATTGTCCGTTGCCCTGCCCGTCTTTTCCTCCCCGTCCGGGTGGTTGTTAGGCTTATTGGTGATCGGCTCGGATGTGGGCTTGCTTAATTCCGCGTCAATGGCGGCCTGCCGCTCCAGGCGCTCGATCTCCTTCCCCAAATCCACCACTTCCTTCTCCATCTTCTCATAGGCAGCGGTGTCCTCTGCGGAAAGCAGGCCGTCCTCACCGCGCTTGCTGTCCAAGAACTTCTTTGCCGCCTCCCATGCCTTTGCCCGTTTCTCCCTCAGTTCTAAAATCTTGCTCATAAACATTTCCCTCCATAAATTTAATGTGATAATAACTGTAAACGCTTCTCTAACTGCTCTATGGGTACTTTTGCCTCCGGCTTTTTCGGGAGCAGTTTGGTCAGCAGGGAATTGGTCACCGCTGTGCGGGAGAACATCATGCCCTCCATAGCCGCATCCTCTGATTCTTCCGTATCTTCCTTCCCGTGCAGGATGCCGTCCGCAAAGCCAAGCTCCACGGCCTTCTTCGCGTTAAACCAAGATTCCGCATCCATGAGGTGTGATATCTTCTTACGGTCCATCCCGGTCTTGATCTCGTAGGCGTTCATGATACTTTCTTTCACTTCATTTAACATCTCCCCCGCCTTCTGCATCTCCTTGGAATCACCAATAGCTACTGTAATGGGATTGTGGATCATCATTAAACTTAGCGGCGACATCAGCACCGTGGTACCCGCCATAGCGATGACGGAGGCTGCGGATGCCGCCAGTGCGTCCACCTTCACGGTCACATCGCCTTTGTACTCCATAAGCATGTTGTAAATCTGTGCTGCGGCGAATACGTCCCCTCCGGGTGAATTGATCCACACGGTAATGTTGCCGCTCCCGGCATTCAGCTCCTTTGCGAACAGGGCGGGCGTCACCTCATCCCCGTACCACGTTTCATCCGAAATCTCACCGTTCAGCACGAGGGTGCGCTCCTCCTCCCCGCCCGCGTCATTTTTGATCCAGTTCCAGAACTTCCTTTTCATTTCTGCTGACCTCGCTTTCTGCATAGAAAAACAGGCAGAACATTCCGCCTGTCTCTATTTCTTTATTCCGTTATCTTTCCTGCGGCTGATTCTCCTGCCCACCGCCCTTCCCGGCAAATATTCCTGCGTCTTTTAATTGGCATAGATTTCCGTTAATGAGGTAGAGGTTACCTCCTTCCTCTTCCGGGATAAGGTTCATGTTCTCCATCTCGCGTATATCATTACTGGAGAGCCACCCGTTCTGCCGCCCCACCGCATAGCCGCTCATCCGGCTCTGGTAGTCGCCACGGAGCAGGCCGTCCACGTTCATCTTCACGAAATATTCTTTTTTCTCCTGCGGGAGAAATAACGCCCTCTGTATGGACTGCTCCCACCGGATCACCCACGGGTCTAAGGTATATTTCACGAATTCCAAAGACTGCTGCTCAATGTTACTAAAGCTGCTCTTATCCAAATCCCCGACCATGTGGGGCGGGATACGGTACAGCCGCGCAATCTCGTCTATCTGGAACTTCCGTGTTTCCAAAAACTGTGCCTCTTCCGGGGGAATCCCGATCTGCTGGTACTTCATGCCCTCCTCTAAAACGGCGACCTTCCCGGCGTTCCTGGAGCCACCGTAGACGGAATGCCAGCTCTCCCTTACCTTCGTTGGGTCTTTCAGCACACCCGGATGCTCCAGCACCCCGCCCGGTGTCGCCCCGTTCTCGAAAAAGGACGCGCCATATTCCTCGCAGGCCAGCGTCATGCCCACCGCATTCTTCGCCATAGCGATGGGCGAATACCCCACCAGCCCATCAAAGCCAAGACCGGGGATGTGCAGCACATCCTCCGGCTTAAGGCGCACACGCCCATACTCGGAAAAGTTGGGGTTCTCATCGGTATTCCGGGTATAGGTGTAAAAGAGCCGCCCATGCTCGTCACGGTCAACCTCCATCTTGTCCGGCAAGAGCGGGTACAGGGAAAGCACCCTGCCGCTCCCGTCACGGATGACCTGTGCGTAGGCATTGCCCCATATCAGCAGGTGGCTCATCAGCGTCTCCCGGAACACGAAGGATGTCATCTCCGGGTTCGGCTCGTCATGGAGTAAATAATAGAGCGGATGGTCATACACACGCTCCTTTCCGGTCTCCGTATAGCGGTACACATGGATTGGCAGAGACGCAATGGCCTCCGCCAGTATCCGCACACAGGAATAGACAGCCGTGGTCTGCATTGCCGTCCTCTCATTGACATTTTTCCCGCTGGTGCTTCTCCCAAAGAAAAAGGAATAAGCCTGACCGCCGTAGCTGTCCTTTGGCTTATCCCTTGCACCCCTCATTCCAAAAATGGATGGTAGTTTCATAGGCACCTCCTAAAAATGAGCAAAAAGAAA
>CAJTXP010000100.1 GCA_910583615.1 uncultured Lachnospiraceae bacterium
ACTCCAGATTCCGGCAGATCTCCTCCTGGTCGGTGAGGAAAATGGCCACCGTATAGGTTTCCTCCGTGATGCTCCCGTCCTCTTCCTCCACCTCCCTGGTCCGCTCTTCATAACGAAGAAAGCATTCCAGGAAGTCCTTCTGCGCACGGCGGGAGGGCTGCTCCTCGCCAAAGTACAGGGCATAGAACCAGGCTTTGACCCGACTGGCATCAATCTCCACGCCCTCCAGGTTATCCACGCCGGCGATCAGGCTGTCCAGGTTCTGGAAGCTCTTTCGGATATCCTCAATGTATTCCCGGTACTCCTCCGGCACCTTTTCAGACAGCGCCCCGCCATGGAAGGACAGATCAACCGCGGAGAAATTATGGGTACTGGTGCCGTCCAGCGCACTGAGGATTATAAATGTCATCAGGATGAACGGCATGAACACCGCAACGACCACAGAGGCAATCGCTGTCCTGGCCCGCTTGTCCGTGACTGCCACGGCGGCTGCCTTTACTGCCAGGGTAATGGCTGCGGATGCGGCCATCTCCATCATCTCCTTTCTGGATTATATACTCTATATCGGTCTTTTTTCAACCGATTAAGATACTGTTTATTTGCTACATTGTTAGTTAAACTACCTCTATAGCGAAAAACAGAGGTGGACCCATGGAAGGAACAGACCCAAAGGTGATTGGCAACCGTATCCTGGAATGCCGCAAAAAACTGAAATACAGTCGTGAGAAGCTGGCGGAGGCTGCAGACGTATCCAATTCCTTCCTGGCGGAAGTCGAACACGGCACCAAGAACTTTTCCGTCCCGGTGCTGGCGAGGCTCTGCAAGGCCCTTGGTGTGTCCGCTGACTATCTCCTGTTCGGCAGGGAAACTGCGCCCGACACATCCGGCATCCTCCAGATGCTCTCCGGCCTTGATCCCCAGTATCTGCCTTGTCTGGAGGAGCTTCTGGCCGCCTATATCAAGACCATAACGATTGCGGAATCCCGTTAGCTGTGCCGAAAAGCACAGCTTTTTCTATGCAACGGTTAAAGACATTCCCCTGTTCAATGATTCGGGATGCCTGCCGTTTTCCGTTATCTGCATCTTTAAACACAAATCTCAGTTCCTCCGCCTCCAATGATTTTCTGCACGTTCCCTTTGTGTCCCTGCATATGCTTTTTCTCTGCACATGCTTTCCTTCTACATCTGCATCCCATCAAACAGATTATGCTGCCAGAACGATTCCCCCATCCGGGAACTCTGTTCCTGCTCCATCACCTCTTTCGTTCTCTCCAGCGCCGCTTTCAGCACATCCTCATCCATACCGGCTGTCCGGTATCCTTCCGCGATCACATCATAATAATAACCAGACGGCATGACCGCCTGCCTCCCGTCATTCATCACATAGACCATGGCAGACACCTTTTTCCCTTCCAGTTCCACCTCCAGGTTCTCCTTCCGGTAGAGATGGGGCCACCCTTCATAGCGGTCCAGCGCTCTCTCATTCTGGGGAGAGATCTTCCATAAAAGCACAGGCACGCTTGCCTCCTCCCGTGGCTCTATGGTCGCCACTCCCCGGAACAGCAGCTCGTATCCCTTCACCTCACTGGTCCCTACCACCGATGCGCCGGGACACCGGCGTTCCATCTGGGGGAGATTCAGATTACTTCCATATGCGATATATAACCGTCCCTTTTCCTTCTTCATTTTCCTTCCTCCTGGTTTCCTGTTTCCTATAAGGACATGGTAAAAGCCGGGGACTCCTCCCCGGCTTCCTGTTCCTCTGTATGCCGTTCTTCTGTCTGCCCTTCCACAGCGGCCTGCCGTTCTGCCGCCTCTGTCTCTGCCGCCTCTGTCTCTGCCGCCTCCGCCATCTCCTTTTCCTTTTTCTGCCGCATCCGTTCCTTCTGTGCCAGGGCCTGGGCGGGATCCCGCCAGGCAATACAGCCGTCCAGATGCTCCAGCAGATGCCCCCTGGCTGTCTTGAACTCGTCTCCGATCAGGCCCAGACGCAGGAGCCAGGTGCGGAAGGTATACTTCTCATTTTCTGTCACCGTCTTCCTGCGGCTGGCGCAGCTCTGGTTCAGGGCCTGCGCCCCAATAGCCAGACACAGCTGGATATATGCCTTGATCTTCCCCGCGTGGACAGTTCCGTTGAACAGCCGAAACTCCACCGTCCCCTTCTGGAACACGCTGTGCAGGTTCAGGCAGTGGTACCGGCTGTCGTCATAGTGGGTATCCCTGCGGCTTCTCCCGCCATACCAGATGCGCTCCACGTCTTCCATGCTTTTGGGCTTCCGGCTGTTCAGATCGTCCAGAAAACGCTGCTCCACCGGCTGGCACCAGCGGTGCTGGCGTGCAACGGATACCTGCAGGGCTTTGTAGATCAGATCCTCCTTCGCTGCCATGATGTTGGTGATGTTCCGGAGTGTCCGGGCATCAAAGGGAGAGGCATCGATATGCACATGGATCCCGCAGCTCTGGTTGGCAAAGGCACCCGCTTCCCGCAGCTTCCGGATCAGCTCCTGAATGGTCACGATATCTTCATATTTACAGATCGGACTCACCATCTCCGTCCGGTACTCCGGGGAAGCCCCGACCCTGCTTTTTCCTTCTTTTTTCTGGGCTTTGATACTGGCATCACTCATGAACTTCCATTCCCGCCGCTGGCTGTCTTTCGCCGCGTAGGCATCATAATATGTCCCCACATAATAGGACGATGTCCCAAAGTGCTGCGCCGCCACCTCTGCCGCCCGGCTGCGGCTGATCCCGGTCAGCTCGATCTCAATGCCGAACTTCTGGTCCTTCAGATCCACGCCTTTCCACCTCCTCTCCGGTCCGGATCACCTTCCGCATCAAAACCTCCTGTTTTCTGTCAGACAGAAAGACCATCTCTGACAGATCTTCTTCCTGCCGCTTTCGAATTCCATCAGCGCCCGCCTGCCTTTCCAAACAGCCTGGCCTTGTAATCCGGAGCCGTGACCATCAGGTTGTATCGCTCATTGCCGCATTTATAGAGGCACACCCCTCGCTGGGGATAACGGATCAGGGAGAACTCGCTGGTTTCCAGCTGCAGCGTGTCGATATAGAACTTCTCATCGATAGCCCCCGCATTGAACAGGAACTGGTGGGTTGGGATGGAGAACAGGGGCTTGGTGTACTCCCGGATCCCCTCGATATTGAAGTCCTCCAGGTTCTGGCTGGCGATGATCACCGCCGAATTCTTTTTCCGCACCCGCTTCATAAAGTTCCGCACATACTCCACCGCCGTCAGGTTGGATAAAAACAGATAGAACTCGTCCAGGCTGGCCGCCGTATCCCCGGTGGTCAGAAGCTCGTTGCTCATGTAGGAGAGCACGTTGAACAGCAGGGCATTCTTCAGGCTCTTGCTGGCCTGTAAAAGCCCCTTTACCCCGAAGGTGACAAAGGTGGAATCTGTGATGTTGGTATGCCCGTTGAAAAACTTGGACTCCGCCCCTTTGCACATGGAATGCAGCCCCAGAAGGATATTCTGCAGAAGGTCCGCCGTATAGAGCTGCCGTTTCTTTTCATCAAACCCTTTGTATTCCGCCTCGATGAAGTCGTACATCTCTGAAAGGATCGGGTAATCCTCCGGCTCCAGCATCTGGAAGTCCGTCTGGTCGCTTAAGCCCCTGCTCTGGTAGAGCTTCTGGAGCATGATCTCGATCACATCGATCTCCCGGTCCGTGAAATCCTTATAGCTGCGGAAAAAATCCTTTAAAAAGCTGATATGCTGGCTCAGGCGGCTGCTGATCCGGAAAGTCTCCGGCGCGTCCGGATCCTCCGGGCCATCCCCCTCGTCCCACACCTTCGGCTCCAGGGGATTGATGATGTAGCGCCCGCCCATCAGGTCGATGAAGCATCCCTGCAGGTTGTTGGTCAGATCCTCATACTCCATCTCCGGATCCAGGCAGATGA
>CAJTXP010000101.1 GCA_910583615.1 uncultured Lachnospiraceae bacterium
GCACAGGACTTAAAATCCTGCGGGACTAATCTCCCGTACCGGTTCGATTCCGGTCGCCGGCATTGCAGTAACATAAAAATAATAGGTGCGCGTAGCTCAGCTGGATAGAGCGTCTGACTACGGATCAGAAGGTCGGGAGTTCGAATCTTCTCGCGCACGTTCAAAACCATCTGCGCTGGCAGATGGTTTTTTCATATGAGCATTTGAAAAGAAGGAGAGCAGGATGGACAGGCATACATTTACAGACGAGCTTGGCAGAGCTTTGCGCGGGAAAATCAGTGATGCAGAGCTTACAGGGCATATTCGATATTATGAGGATTATATTGCCCAGGAGATGGCATCAGGACGCGGTGAGGAAGAGATCCTGGCCGAACTGGGGGATCCTCGTCTGATTGCCCGTACAATTGTTGATACGGCAGGAGGCAGAACATCTCATACGGAATATACAGTATCAGAGGATGGATATGAGGAGACGCGGTCAGAACAGCGGGTTTATAATCTGAATGGATGGCGCGGGAAACTGTTTGTGTGCGGACTGCTGGTGGTGCTGTTTTTGATTTTTGTGGTTGTCTTTCATATTGTGGCGGCTCTTCTCCCGATCCTGATTGTTCTGGGGCTTGTGGGATGGCTGTTTCGGAGAAGATAAAAATTTTGGAAAAATGAAGGTATAATTTCAAAGCGGAAGTCTCATACTACTCCTGTAAATATTTATTACAGGAGGTCATACGACTATGAGTTCTAACAACATGAATAATTCTACCAACGCAAACAATGCAAACAACGCGAGCAATGCAAACAATGCAAAGAGCAGCAGCTCCAAGAATTCTTCCAAGAGCAGCAGCTCCAAGAGCTCTTCCAGTAACGAAAGCTCTGAGAACCATAATTACTAAGAAAAGTAAATTCGCAGAAGGGAGAGCGGCATCAGCTGCTCTCCCTTCTGTGTGCCCGGCTTTCCCGTCATGCATATACTAACTAATAAGAGAAAAAAGGAAAAGATCATGTCAGAAATTGAAACAATCTCTGCAAAAGAAATTGACCGCTATATCTTTGATAAGGCATATCTGCTGGTAGATGTAAGAAATCCTGCCGAATATCGGAAGATGCATATCAGAAGTGCGGTCTGCATCCCGCATGAATATCTGCTGCAGCGGATCCGCGGCCTGGGCAGTACCGTTCCGATTCTGTATTGCGACCGGGGCGGTCTCAGTATGCAGGCAGCCAGAGAGCTTCAGGAGCATGGATACCGTGCTGTATCGGTGGTCGGAGGGATTCAGGCGTACAGGGGCAGATATCTGGAGCGATAAAGCCGGATGAGGAAATGATTGACATTATCATTGTCTCCGGATAAGATATACATGAGATGAAGTTCGGATGGAAAGATATCCGGAAAGGATGGCAGATGAGCAGTATAGAATTGGTTGCCCCATGTCATTTTGGCCTTGAGGCAGTTCTGAAAAAGGAAATTACGGACCTGGGCTATGAGATTGTTCAGGTAGATGATGGAAGAGTCACATTTTGCGGAGACGAGAATGCGATCAGCCGGGCGAATATATTTTTGCGTACGGCGGAACGTATTCTTTTGAAAGTGGGAAAAATAAGAGCAGTTACGTTTGAGGAGCTTTTCGATAAAGTGAAAGCACTTTCATGGGAAAGATATATTCCCGCAGATGGAAAATTCTGGGTTACAAAAGCATCTTCAGTGAAGAGCAGGCTGTTCAGCCCGTCAGACATTCAGTCCATCGTAAAAAAGGCTATGGTCGAACGGTTGAAGACAGTGTATCACATGGAGTGGTTTCCCGAGACAGGGGCTGAGTATCCGATACGTATCTCGTTTATGAAAGATGAGGCAACCATCTGTCTGGATACTACAGGCCTGTCTCTACATAAAAGGGGATATCGTACCATGGTCAGTAAAGCGCCGATTAAGGAAACTCTGGCAGCTGCTCTGATCATGCTGACCCCCTGGAAGAAAGACCGTATTCTGGTAGATCCTTTCTGCGGAAGCGGGACGATTCCCATTGAAGCTGCAATGATTGCAGCAAATATTGCTCCGGGTGTGAACCGATCCTTTACTGCGGAAAAATGGACGAACATTCTTGGAAGGAAATGCTGGTATCAGGCTGTGGATGAGGCGAACGACCTGATGGACGACGGAATTGAAACAGATATCCAGGGGTATGATCTGGATGGGGATATTATTAAGGCGGCCAGACAGAACGCTGCCGCTGCCGGTGTGGAACATCTGATTCATTTTCAGCAAAGACCGGTCAGCGGGCTTCATCATCCCAAAAAGTACGGATTTCTGATCAGCAATCCGCCTTATGGAGAGCGTCTGGAGGAAAAGGAGCATCTGCCGGAACTTTACAGGGAGATTGGAGAACGTTATCGGGGGCTCGACAGCTGGTCCATGTATCTGATCACAGGTTACGAAGAAGCGGAACATTATATAGGAAGAAAGGCGGATAAAAACCGTAAGATTTATAATGGAATGCTGAAAACCTATTATTACCAGTTTCTGGGACCGAAACCGCCGAGGGCGAGACCACAGGAGAGACAGGAATGAAAATAGACAGGATTATATTTGCTACAGGCAATGAGGGAAAGATGAAAGAGGTCCGTATGATACTGGAAGACTTGGAAATAGAAGTACTGTCCTTGAAGGAGGCCGGGATTGCAGCGGCTGTGGAGGAAAACGGCAGTACTTTTGAGGAAAATGCGGTGCTTAAAGCCACAGAGATTATGAAACGGTCAGGCGGGATTGTGCTGGCTGACGATTCGGGACTGGAGGTGGATGCCCTGAACAAAGAGCCGGGCATTCATTCGGCAAGGTATATGGGATATGACACTTCTTATCATATCAAGAATCAGAACATCATTAACCGCCTGAAGGGGAAGAACGGAGCAGAGAGAAGCGCCCGCTTCGTATGCGCCATTGCTGCCGCTCTGCCGGATGGAAGAGTCCTTGTGACAAAAGGAACCATGGAAGGAGAGATTGGTTATGAAGAGAGAGGAGAAAACGGCTTTGGCTATGATCCGATTTTCTATCTCCCAGAGTATGGTTGTTACTCCGGAGAACTTCCGCTGGAAATAAAAAACAGTCTCAGTCACAGAGGAAAGGCGCTGCAGTTAATGAAAGATGAATTGCAGAAACTGAAAGAGGAAGCATCATGAAGATATTGATTGTCAGTGATACACACGGAAGAGAAGAAAATTTAAAAAAAGCGCTGGAGAAGACGGGGCCGATCGACCTGCTGATTCATCTGGGAGATGTAGAAGGAGCAGAAGAGTATATTGCTTCTCTTGTGGATGTTCCTGTCAGTATGGTTGCCGGGAATAATGACTGGTACAGCGATCTCCCAAAGGAGGAAATGATCACGATCGGTAAATACCGTGCGTTGCTGACTCACGGCCATCATTATTATGTTGGCATGGGGCATGACGGCTTGAAAGAACAGGCGGCTTTGAAAAAAGCAGATATTGTTATGTATGGGCATACTCATTATCCGTGTCTGGAACAGACAGAGAATCTCACGATCCTGAATCCCGGCAGCCTGTCTCTTCCAAGACAGGAGGGACACAGACCCAGCTATATTCTGATGGAAATTGACAGAGAAGGGACGGCGCATTATCATATCTGCTATCTGGGAGAGAAGAAAAAGTATCTGTTCTTTTAAAATATTATATTGAATTTTTGCTCTGGAAATGTTGAAAAACAGTTGACATTTCTACACGGGTCTTATATACTGTATAGGTGTCCGTGAGCGGATGACGGAGCGGGGTGTGGCTCAGCTTGGCTAGAGCGCCTGGTTTGGGACCAGGAGGTCGCAGGTTCGAATCCTGTCACCCCGATCTGCGGGTGTAGTTCAATGGTAGAACACCAGCCTTCCAAGCTGGATACGTGGGT
>CAJTXP010000102.1 GCA_910583615.1 uncultured Lachnospiraceae bacterium
GTTTCTCCACATATCCGCCCTCTGTCAGATATCCCCGGTCCTCCTGCCGGAGCCGACCAATCCCTGCATAGTCTACATATGCCTCCAGCCCCTCTGGAAGCTTTGAGGTCTCCTCCTGTGACAGATATCTCCCCACTTCCTCTAAACTCCCGATCTCCGGATGGAGCCGGTACCGATCCAGATGCCCCAGTATCTCCAGAATCTGCTCTGTTGTATAAGGCGCTTCCAGCTGGAATGCTGCCCGGAACAGCATCTCTTCCTCCCCGTTCAGACTCCCCAGCCTTTCTGCCAGCTGATTAAGATGGTTCAGTTTTTCCTCCTGATAGACCAGTTCCCCTACCAGGCGCTGTTCCAGTTCCGGAAATCTGGAATCCACCGCTCCGATAAAGGGCAGCATAACTGATGGATGCTGTTCCTCCAGACTCCGCCTGATCTGCTCTGCCTCCTCTTCTGTAGCCGGAAGCCGCATCCAGATCCCATCCTCCCAGTTTTCTCTTTTTACAAATATCCGCAATGCATTCCCTCCTCCCTATTACTGTATCTGGAACCCCTGAGTATGTCCTTCTTCCATCTCCGGCACTTCCTCTTTCCGCACCACAAGACCAGACTCTGTATAGGCACAGCTGTGGGACGCATAGTATTCTTCCCCGATGCCATGGTAGTCCAGATAGGGCCACACCTTCTGGGGAAACTCCATAATGCCGTTCTCCACCACATACCCTCCCAGCTCCCGGCTGCAGGTCACACCAGGAAAGCAGTCATACAGCTGCAAGCTATCCGCCGCTTCCAGAACATCCCCGATGGTGGAGATGGCGCGGCAGTCCAGGATCCCGGAAAATTTCATCTGCTCTTCCCTGTCCATCCTTCCAATCTTCTCTGCCAGGCGGCTGATCTCCTGAAACCAGCCATCCGCAGGCAGATACCGGTCAAGGCCGGGGATAGGGGATTCCACTTTTGCGATCCGGAAGGGGATGCTGCTCTTTCCCTCATGTCCTCTGGTCAGAGAGAGCATCTTCTGCTCCGGCTTCTCCCTGCGGGAAAGCGGAAAGGTGAGTAAGACCCGATTGACCGGCCTTGTGGTATTTTCATATAGGATCTTTATGACGGGTTCTCTTTCTTCCACGATTGTCTCCTCTCCATCCTGCCACTGTCAGGCAGCTATTCCATCTCCATCCCGCCCATCTCCGGTTCTTCTTTTCCCGTGATGGTGACATACTGGTCGATGATGTTCAGTGCCTCATAGTAGTCCTGGCATCCGCCTCCGGTGATGCGTTTCTCCATTTCCTCCGCCTTATCCTCCATCCCGTTCTCCCGCAGGGTCCGGGCCGCGATCCCCATCAGGTTGAAGATATTTCCATCCTCACCGATCAGCGCACAGTTCGGCTTCTCTGCCACGGCTTCATAGAGAAAGCCTCCCAGCCGATTATCTACATAGTCGGACATCCATGTGCTGCCAAAGTGGTAACGGGTCTTAAGCCTCCAGGCGGCCAGTTTTCCCATATCCAGCTTTTCTTCCCCAAAGAAAAAGAGCAGGTTGGTCATCCCCTCATTCCGGAAAACCGCCACATCATCCAGCCGTTTCCCTTTGGGAAGGATCCCTTCCTGCTCCAGCATCTGGTTGATCCCGTCTGTCCACTCCTTCAGATCCCCGCCGCAGCCCTGGAGGATCAGCCCCTCACGGCCATGCATCGTTCGGAGTTCCTCTTTTTTGATCTGTCTGATCATGATACGCTCCTTTTCTCTTTGATCTGCTCCGATCCGTCACGATGGACGGAACTTTTCAATCGTTCTGGCATTCACTGACTCTGTACACCGCTACGCATGCGAGTCCGGCTATTCCGGCCAGAAGGATCCCTACTGCTGCTGTAATACCCAGTATCCATCCCATATCGCTTTCCCCTTTCGTTTTTCCATTGTTTTACTGCATCCGGCACTCTGCCAGGATAGCCGCTTCCTCTTCCGCTGCAAAGTATTCGTCCGCCGCCTCCCTGCTCACGGCCAGGATCTCCCCTGCCTCTTTTTCTCCCCTCCGGATCGGTGCCAGGAACTGGTTGATCTTCCTGCACAGTCTCTGATCCGGGCAGCTGTCCAGCGTCCCCCGTCTGCTGTCTGCCACCAGACGGTCCAGGACATCGGTCACGGTGATCTGCCGAGCCTCCCCGCCCTTTCCGCCGATGAGATTGGCAAGGTTCTCTGCGGTCAGCGCAACCAGGTATTCTTCTCTTTTACCGCTGCCGCTGTCGTACACACAGGCGTAGCCCATGGTGTCGGTGTCCATAATCCGCTGGATCATCTGTTCATCTTCTGATTTCATGTATCCTCTCTCTCTTCTGCTATTGTCTCTTCCTATATGGCTTTTGTTCAGGCAGTAAAAAAGAAGGATCCCTCCGGTTATGGAAGTTCCTTCTGCCTCATATACAGATATCCTTTTTCTAACTCAGTGTCATCCCTCCACTCTGTTCCTCTTCCAGCGCTTCTTCCTGCACACTCTCCAGGCTTTCTGATATCGCCGGTTTCTTTTCTGTATATTGGATAACAATTCCGGAAAAGTCATAGCCCACAGGCTCCAATACCTTTTTCTCCATCATTGTCAGTAATGCCTCCGTATCAAATTTGGCCTCAAAATACAGTTCCTTATCGATCTGGATCGGTACATCCATACCTGCCGGATACCTCCCCAGTATCGTCCGCTGCCTGCCGAATACCTTTCCTCTCAGCTGCATCAGTCTTTCATGCATGTCCGGCTGTCTGTTGCAGTGCTTCAGAATGGTCTGGACTGCTTTTTTCCATGTAGGTGTTTCTACGGTCTCACCAGAAGCAAATGTAACAGAGACCGGCCTCTTTCCTTTTAACATAGACGGGGAAGTCCCTCCCAGACGGCATTCCCTGCTCCTGATCTCTGAACGATGGTATGGATCCCCATTCTGATACATCCGGATCATGTCATCGCATCTCTGATTCACAACCTGCAGCAGTTCTGCTCTTACTTCTTCAATCAGTTCTATATATTCCATCGAAATCCCCTCTTCTTTAAGGTATAAAAAAAGAACCAGAACCTATCCCTGACTTAAGGATTTTTCTAATTCTATTCCACGTAACGTCATATACATTTTTCTTTCTGTTTGTGTATGCAGTTCCTATTTTTCGCTTTTTCTTTACTCTATACACACCATACACAATTAAAACCATACTGTACTTAACGTCCATGTGGAGATAGGCAGAAAACACCCTCAATGTGGGATTACGCCGCTTAAAGTCCTGCATATATTCATCAAGTATTTTCGCCGCAAGCTGTCCGTCCTTTGTTTTTGCCCCCATATCGTCCTTGTTGCCTATCTGCAAAATAATCTCATGGAATGGCTTCTCCTGTTTGCCGGAACAGATTTTCTCATAATAATCATCAATTATGCGGTCACTTCTGGTCTGCTTCTCATTGTACCGGGCAAGTGCTTCATCAAATAATTCATGGTATACGTCCTTGATATTTTCATTGCAGTATTCCACATTCAGACAACTCCGTTCCGGGTCAGTGTTCTTTGCATGGAATTTTCTGCTGTTGTGGTTGACAGAGCCTTTCCCTGTCATAACGCTGATTGTCCGCTTCAATCAATTTCCCTTTCTCCCTATCAGGTAATGAGCGCCGGACACGGCGCATAGCCTTTGTTACTTTCTGCGAAAGTAACGCAAAAGCACTTTTGTCAGCTACGCCAACAAAAATGCAACCCGCAAGCGGGTTTTGCGCCCTGCCGGGGGCTTTTCCGTCCTACCGGACGGGGCGGCTTTTCGCCGCCTTGATACCGCCGCTTTCCGGCTTTTTTCCAACAACGCAACATTGCAATGTCTATAATTTTTGCAACCTTGCAATCTTCAAGA
>CAJTXP010000103.1 GCA_910583615.1 uncultured Lachnospiraceae bacterium
GTTACAGCTTTATACATAGATTATAACAGATTTATGCATTATTCAACACGCCCTAGAAAAAACAGTAAAAATTAATACATACCTACTACAAAGCATCAGCTGTAAATGGCTGGTGCTTTTTCTACGGAATGGGGGTGTTTTCCTATGTACCCGGTGAGCGAGGCGTTCCTGCAGGCGGTGCAGGGGAATACCCGGCATTATTACTGGACGGGGCGGATTACTACGGCGGCGGGGGCTGTGTATGGATTTACCCAGGAGGATATCGTAAAGGGCAGCGGCTACATCTCGGGGCAGTGCTGCGGGGGTTCGGAGATTGAGCTGGGGACGGTGTATGCGGCGGAAATGGGGATCAGCCTCTATCTGCCGGTTGACCGGTATACCCTGGAGGATGCGCAGGTGGAATTATTCTACCATCTGCGGCTGGCGGACGGCTCCTATGAGGAGGTTCCCATGGGTATCTTTGAGGTGAGCGAGGCGAACCGGACGGCGCATTTCCTGGAATTGAAGGCTTATGATTATATGCTCCGCTTCGAGCGGGATTTCAATGGGTTTGAGTCGGTGGGGACGGCCTATGGCTTTATGGAATTGTGCGCTAAGGCGTGCAAGGTGGAGCTGGCGCAGACGGAGGCGGAGATTGGGGCGATGCCAAACGGCTCGGAGGCGCTTTCCATTTATGCGGAGAATGATATCGAGACTTACCGGGACGTGCTGTATTTTGTGGCGCAGGTGCTCGGGGGATTCTTCTGTATCAATCGGGCGGGGAAACTGGAGCTGCGGAAATACGGGGATTCCCCGGTGGCGGAGGTTCTGCAGAGGCACCGGTTTTCCAGCAGCTTCTCGGATTTTGTCACCCGGTATACGGCGGTGAGCTCCACGAACCTGCGGACGCAGACGGCGGAGTATTATGCGGCTGACCCGGACGATGGGCTTACCATGAATCTGGGTGTCAACCCGTTGCTGCAGTTCGGGCTGGATGAGACGCGGGAGGCGTTATGCCGGAATATTTTAGAAAGCCTTTCGGCGGTGAATTATGTGCCCTTTGATTCGGAGACCATAGGGAACCCGACTTTTGATTTGGGGGATGTGCTTACCTTTTCCGGCGGCCAGGCGGACGGGGAGCGGCTTGCCTGCATTACGTCTTTCCATTGTAAGATTGGCGGGAAGATGAAGCTGAAATGTGTGGGGAAGAACCCGAGGCTGGCGCAGGCGAAGTCCAAGAATGATAAGAATATCTCCGGCCTGCTGAACCAGATCGAGGCGGGGAAGCTGGGGATACATACCTTTACCAATGCTTCCGCCTACAGCATTGCGGATACGGATGTAAAGATTATCAGCATTGAGTTTGCCTCCAAGGAGGAGAACCATGTGCAGTTTTTCGGGCAGGTGGTGGTGGACGTGGCGGCGGAGCCGGTGGAGAGGTCGGCCAGTGCGGCAGGGACGGTTATTGTGCCGATACCTGCAGAGGCGGCGGGCGGGAATGCCGGAGCCGGGGAAAATGCTGGCGGGGCGGACGGTCTTTCGGAGGATGGTTCGGATTCCGGGGACGGTTCCGGCAGCACGGTGGAGGTATCGGTGGACGTGGAGTTGCCGGTATCATGGACGGAGGACGGGAAGGCTGTAGGTTTTGTCACCTATGAGCTGAATGATTCGGAGATCCTCCTGCACCATCCGGTGGAGACGTGGCATAGCGGGAAGCATATCCTTTCATTATATTATCCCATTGAGAAGCTGGTGCCGAACATTACGAATACGTTCAATGTGTACCTGCGCATGGAGGGCGGGGAGAGTACGGTGGAGATCGGCGGCTGTATCGCCTCGATCAGCGGGCAGGCCATGGCGGTGGCTGTGGCGTGGGATGGAAAGATTGAGATAGGGGAATATGTATCAAGGTTCCCGATGGCTGGCGGCCTGCAGGTGCGGGGCTTTGCGGAGGGCATTAAGACGGAGACCATGGAGCTTGTGATCCGGGAGTATGCAGACCATATGGCGGGCAGGACAGCCCTTGGCGGGTTCTGCCGCCCGGTGGAGATAGGAGGAGATCTGGAATGAAGTTAAAGGGGACAATGGTGATAGAGTTTACGGATGCGGAAACGGGGGCGGTAGAGACCGTTACCGAGGAAAATATGGTCACCAATGCGGTGAATAATATCCTCGGCAGCAACCCCATGGGGGTGTTCTATTCGGAGGAGGAACTGGCGGACGTGCTGGCATGGAATAAGAGCCTGCTTCCGATCTGCCCGAACATGATAGGCGGGATACTCCTTTTTTCCAAAACGCTGGAAGAAGATGCGGATATCATGTACGCCGGTTCGGATAACCTGCCGGTGGCCTATGCCTCCAACAATGTCAATTCCTCGGCCAATACGGCGCGGGGGAGCATGAACCAGACGGAGAGTAAGGCTTTGGAGAATGGGTACCTATACGGTGATAGAGGATCAGGCGGTGTAGACCGAGACGTTTGAATTTCTTGGGAGCTATACGAAGTATGGGGAGTTCATGGATGGGAAGGACGGGTACTGGTACGGGTTCTCCAATGAGGGAAATTCCTCCGGGAATGCCAGGCTCTTGTGGGTGAGGATATCCAAGGCGGATTATTCCATTACCGAGGGGGACTGGACGCTGGCCAATGCGAAGCTGATGTCGGTGGGCGAGCGGGATATGACCGGGAGCTACCCGGAGCGGAAATGCCGGTGCTGTATGCGGGGAGGGTATCTGTATGTGCCTGCCTATGATAAGAAGGGGATCTATAAAATCAATATGGGGAACATGGCGGATGTGACGCTGATCTCCTTTGGGTTCACATCAAAATGGAAGCCCTTATGCGAGTCGGGAACCTGCGAGCTGTTCCTTACGCTGGTGGGCGACCTGATCGTGGGCGGGGATTTCCAGCTTACCATAAATGACGGGGTGGTGCATACCCAGGGGAGCGCGAGGCTTACCAGCGCAGCCACGCCGCTGTTCCAGTATGGGCAGTTCCTTGTGGGATGGGGCGGGAGCTATGGGAGCGAGTACCGGAGCATGTACCTGCTCACGCCGTACCTGGCCTCGGTCAACAATCTTTCGTCAGCGGTGGTAAAGACCGTGGATAAGACCATGAAGATTACCTATACGCTGACGGAAGAATGAGGTATCATTGGTTGGTTTGGGTCATGCCGGGATATCCGGCGGGGGCGGTTCCTTAGAATGCAGACGGCTGGCTTTCAGAGGGCGCGGGATATTCGGTCTTTGGCTCCGCTACCATGGAGAGGGCGGCGGTCTCGGCTTTTATCTCTGCCCTGATCTTTTCCAGTGCCGTGATCATTGGAAATGCAGAAGGGGCAGCTTCGCAGATATGCGCAGGCACATGGATATGCGGTCGCGGCAGAGGTTTCCGAGGTGGCAAAGGGGCTTTCCCTTGACCGGCCCGGCATCCGGGAGCTGCTCGGTCTGGCGGGACAAGGCTGTATTGAGGAGATACTGGTAGCGAACCTTTCCCGCATTTCACGCAATACGGCTGGCCTGCTCCGCTTTGAGGAAATGCTGGGAAAGCAGAATATCCGGCAGAATGCCCTGCAGGGGAATCCGCTGGCAGGGTTCCGGGGAATAGAGGAGGCTTTCCGAAAGCAGGAAAAATAAGATAGGCATGATAGAAGCCCGCAGGTTCCATTTACAGAGCCTGCGGGCTTTTTCTGGTCATATGCGTTTCATGAGCAGGAGCAGGGCTTCTTTCTGGCCGTCATTTAGGGTGCTCCATGCGGCGAACAAGGTGCGCTGCTCCTCGGTTAGTTCTGTGGGGGTATTTCCCTCGGAGAAAAATTGCGATAAAGTAATACCGAATGCCCGGCAT
>CAJTXP010000104.1 GCA_910583615.1 uncultured Lachnospiraceae bacterium
AATGTCCTGGATCATGCTCTGGAAACCGGGCCTTTGGAAATTCGTTCCAGAATAGTGTTATTCCGCATTTTATTTACTTCCAAATTCACTGTACTTCCGTCAAATTCAATAAAGCCCCGGTATCAAATAAATTGACGTTTATTGCGTCAGATTCTTTGATACCGGGGCGTTGTATGTTATCATAGAAAAATATTCTACAGAAGAAGGAGAGCCAAATGAAAAAGACAGGTCCACCCTACCAAAGTCGCCCTGTCTTTCTCCCGGCAGCACCAGGAGCCATGCCCCTTTGTGCTGTCAACGATACGAGACTATGATAACAGTTATCTTTAAAGAATGCAATGGTTTTTCCCAAAAAGAGTATGACTGTATGATGGATGGGCTGCAGCTCCACCAGGTCGAATGTACCTGCGGGAAGAAGGGATGCCTCATCCGTTATGGCCATTACAGGCGTTCGGTTAAGATTAACTCTGCCATGGTATGGCTTTCTATCCAGCGTGTATTCTGTACGGAGTGCGGGGTATCCCATGCCCTTATCCCCTCCATCCTGGTCCCTTATTCGCAGATTCCCCTCAGCGACCAGCAGCAGATTCTGGACTGTGCGGAAAAGGGGCAGAGTCTGGAACCTGTTATGGAAAACAACCTCCTAATTGATGAAAATAACGTGAAATATATCATCCGCCAGTTCAAAAGGCACTGGAAGCAGCGGCTCCTGTCGGCGGCGCTTGCCATCATGGACGACCTGACGCAGCCCTGCCTGTCCATTTATTCCAGGCAGTTCATGCAGATTCACCGGACCCGGAATAAGCTCTGTACCTGCACCAACACAGCCTGACCTGACTTCCCCTGGGGATTCCCTTATAATGGGGCCATGGCATGGAGAAACCGTGCCATGCCAGTGAAAGGAGGTCACCATGATGACATTTAAAGATGTATTTGGGCGGCTTGACGCCATTGACAGGGAGGCCGTCTCCCTTCTGGAAGCGGCCGGGTTCCATTCGGATGAGGGGCCTGGGGAGACAGTCCGCCCGCTGAGGGACCCGGCAGAGGACATATTCCTGCGGGAGTTTACGGAAAACCTGCTGGAATCCCTGGAACTGCTCCATGAAGAACTTACCTATCTGGGCAGCCCTGTCTCCCGGGAGTACCGGCTGGAGCTTTTCCCTGACGGCCGTTACGGATTTTTTGACAGGGACGGGACAGCACGCCGTCTCTCCTGCGGGAAGGTCATAGAGGCAAAAATCCTTGACCGGTACGGCAGGGAACGCTGGACAAGATGCCGGGTCGAACATGACGGATCGGATTATTATCTCTGGGGACATATGGATATCCCCCTTGCCGGCCTTACCATAAGGGAGAGGGAGGTGCGCCATGACTTTTGACCAGAAACAGAAAACCGCGCTTTTCCGTTACAGCGTCATCGCTCCCCTGGAGACCGGAAACAGTGACCCGTCCATAAGCAACAATGAGTTCTTCCGCCAGGCAGCGGCAAAATCCTACACGGACCCGGATGGGAAAACCGTGACTGTCGGCGCCTCCACCATTGAAAAGTGGCACCGTGCCTATAAAAAGGGCGGGTTTGACGCCCTGTTCCCCCGGAGCAGGAAAGATGAGGGGGCCAGCCGGAAGCTTGACCAGGATCTCCAGTCCCGGATCCGCTTCCTGCTGAAGGAACACCCACGCATCACAGCCGCTGAGATCCACCGCACCCTGCTGTCGGACGGACATATCCACATCGGCCAGGTCTCCCCTTCCACGGTGGAACGCTTTGTCCGCCTGGAAAAGGGCAGGGAGGGGTTCTCCCCTAATAAAGACATGCGCCGCTATGAGCGCACCCACATCAATGAAGTCTGGTATGGGGATACCATGTACGGCCCCTGGCTGAAGGATAAGGAAGGGAAGAGGAGAGTCTTTCTTATTGCCCTGATCGATGATGCCAGCCGCTTCATCGTTGCCGCTGACCTGTTTTTTCATGACAGTTTCGAAAACCTCATGACTGTCATCCGCTCAGCTGTGTCAAAGTTTGGCCGTCCCGGGCTTTTTACATTTGACAATGGGGCCAGCTACAGAAATAACCAGATGGAGCTTCTTGCCGCACGCATCGGTTCTTCCGTCCATTATTGTGAGCCTTTCACACCAACCGGAAAAAGTAAGATTGAGCGCTGGTTCCTCACCGTAAGGATGCAGTACCTGTCCTCGCTTGATATGAGGAACTTCCACTCCCTGGAGGAACTGCGCAGGGACTTTGCCGGGTATGTCTCCCGTTACAACCAGACTGCCCACTCTTCCCTGGAAGGTATATCCCCCCAGGAACGCTATTTCAAAGAGCCGGAACGGTTCCGCAGGCTCCCGCCGGAACGGATCGAAACGGATTTCCTCCTGGAAACACAGCGCAGGGTTTCCGCTGACAATGTCCTTGTTATCAATAAGGTGGAATACGAAGTCCATTACCGCTATGCCAAACAGAAGCTCCGCCTGCGTTATTCGCCGGATATGGAAAAAGTTTTTATAGTAGAGTCATCCGGGGATCTGACGCCCATCCGTCTCCTCAACAAACAGGAGAATGCCGTTGTAAAACGAGAGCGCGTCCGGCTCAGCGAAGGAGGTGGGGAAGAATGACCGATTACACTGCCAGATACGGGCTGGAATTCAACCCTTTTATCAAAAACGCTAAGGACATCCTGCTGGAAACCACAGAATCTTCGGAAGCCCGCACACGCCTTGACTATCTGAAGGACACACGGGGCTTTGGCGTCCTTACCGGGGAGCCCGGACGGGGGAAGACCACTGCCGCAAGAACCTGGGCCGGCTCGCTGAACCCCTCCCTGTTCAAGGTCTCTTACAGCAGTCTTTCTTCCCTTACGGTCATGGATTTTTACCGGCAGGTTGCAGCCGGTCTGGGCGTGGAGCCGTGTTTCCGCAAAAATGAGCTGTTCGATGATATCCAGCATGAGGTGAAGCGCCATGCCCTGGAAAAACGGGTCACTCCCGTGATCGTCATCGATGAGGCAGACATGCTCAGCCACAAGGTATTGTCAGACCTTCAGGTAATGTTCAACTTTGAAATGGATTCCAGGGACCTGGCTGTCGTGCTCCTGGTGGGGCAGCCACGGCTGAACACCACCCTTAACCAGAGCACGCATGAATCCCTGCGCCAGAGGATCGTGATGAATTACCACATGGCCGGAATCAGCAAAGAAGAGGGGCGGACGTATATCATACGCAAGCTGGAAGGAGCAGGAAGCCGGCAGACAGTATTTGATGCCAATGCAATGGAAGCTGTCCTGAATGCCGCAGGTGGGACCCCACGCATGATCAACAAGATCTGCAGCCGCAGCCTGATGATCGGTGCCAGCCAGAATAAGGATATCATTGATGCCGACACTGTGAGGAAGGCAGTAGAAGATAATCAATTAGGTTAAAAGCAGAAAGAGCCATACATTACTTCATGTGTGTGGCTCTATTATTATGCGGAATAACCGCCATTTAGCCTGACCAGTACGCTATCTGAACCTGAGAGCACATCCAAATAAACTGACGAAAACGGCTCCAAATAATTTGACGAATGACACCACCGGCAGACATCAGGGACCTGCGCGAGCTTTGCCGCTACCGCCTTAAGCTTA
>CAJTXP010000105.1 GCA_910583615.1 uncultured Lachnospiraceae bacterium
GCAGGCTAATGTAAAGCGAAAAATAATGTAAAGTCGCCTCCTTTAAATGCCAGAAATGCTGAAAAATTCATCGCTAAACTCAACATAATTCCTTACACTTTTATTGGATGGATCATCCCATCACAATAAAATATGGAGGTTTATACGCGATGAAAGAAACAAAAAATACGCCAGCCGCAGGTATCCGCGAGCTGGTCACAGCGGTTAAGGCACAGATGTCCGGGCTTGGCTACAGCCAGTACACCATTGACCGCATGGACGCGGTGTGGAAGAATCTGGCATCCTACTGCGAGGAACACAATGATGGCCTGCTGACAGCGGAATCGGCACGGTGCTTTGTCTGGGACCTGTACGGGGCTGTCCTGGGCGAAAAGGATGCATCACAGAACGTCAACAGGGCCGTCCACATACTGCTGGACTTCCAACAGTTCGGCATGATCTTTAAGCAGTCCCACATGACCCTGAAATCCTTTTCAGATGCATTCAGCCCGCTGTTTGAAGGCTTCCTTGAAAAACTGCGCAAAGACGGCTTTGCAGAGGGCTCTGTCAGGACATGGCGCAGCCGGCTGTTCCGCTTCGAGTATTTCCTGGCAAACAGTGGGATAGACCGGTTCAGCCAGATCGAACTGCACCACCTGAACGACTATATCGAAACGCTGGCCGGTTTTTCTTCTGGGACAGTCGGTGGGACAATCAAGCTCCTTGGAAGGCTGTCAGATTATGCCCTCGCAAACGGCTGGCACAGCAGGAGCTTTTCCGGCTCCCTGCCGGATGTGCGCCGCACACACAGCTACAGGCTGCCGACAGTGTTTACCCCGGAGGAAGTGGAGCGGATACTGGCATCCGTTGACCGCGACAATGCCCAGGGGAAGCGCAACTATGCGGTGTTCCTGCTCGTTGCCCGCCTGGGCCTGCGTATCAGCGATGTCCGCCTCCTCCGCTTTGATTCCATCGACTGGCAGAACAGGCGGATATCCATTACCCAGAAAAAGACAGGCGTGCCGCTGGAGCTTCCGCTCCCCGACGATGCAGGGTGGGCCATTATCGACTACCTTAAGCATGGACGCCCGGAAACGGACTGCGGGTACATTTTCGTGCGGCACACAGCCCCGTTTGACGCCCTGACATCCAACTTTCGCGAAACAGTAACGAAAGCCATCCAGAAAGCCGGGGTAAAAGTCCCCGCGGATAAGCCCATAGGGATGCATGCCTTCCGGCACAGCATAGCCACGGCCATGCTCTCCAATGGCGCAAAACTGACCGAGATTGCCCAGACGCTGGGCCACACAACGCCGGAAAGCACCCAGACGTATATCAGTACGGATACGGAGCTGCTCCGCCAGTGCGCATTGGAGGTGGAGCTATGAAAACATCCTATTTCACAGGTCCGTTTGCCCCGATGTGCGAATCCTTTGTCACCCAGAAAAGGGCATCCGGCCTCGTATACGAACAGCAGGCAATGCTCCTTAAGATGTTCGATAACTTCTGCAAAGGATACAAGATCCATAATTATACGATCACGAAGGAGATCGCCACCGCATGGTGCGCAAAGCGTCCAAATGAAAAAGAGATAACAAGGCACAACAGGGTTGCGGAAATGCAGCGCTTTGCAGCATTTCTATGCAGGCAGGGGTATCCGTCATACTTGCTGCCTGCAATCCCGAAATCTGGGGAAAAACATGTGCCGTATATTTTTACCAGGGAGGAAATGGCATCCATTTTTAACCGCCTCGATAAACTTGAGCCGACCAATGTTTCCCCGTACCGGCACCTCGTGTATCCCCTGCTGTTCCGGATGCTGTATGGCTGCGGGCTGCGTATTTCCGAGGCACTGTCGCTGCGCAGGCAGGATGTTGACACAGACAATGGCGTGCTCCATATCCTGCATGGCAAGAATGACAGGGAGCGCATCGTGCCAATGTCCGCCTCGCTCACCGGCCGGTGCCTCCGGTATATCCAGGACGTCCACCAGGATACCCCGGAAGATATGCCTTTCTTCTATACAAAAGAGAAAAAGCGCTACGCAAAGTCTTCCATAGAAAAAGCATTCCGCGGTTTCCTCTGGGATGTCGGCATACCGTACCGGGGAACCAGCCTTGGACCGCGCGTGCATGATGTCAGGCATACCTTTGTCTGCCACAACATCCAGGGATGGGCGGAATCCGGGATACCCATCTCCAACAGGCTTCCGGTGCTTTCAAAATACCTTGGGCATACTTCCATCAGCGCCACGCAGTGGTATCTGAGGCTCACTGCGGAAGCATACCCGCATATCAGGCAGGCCTGCGAAGCGGAGCTTGGCGGGATGTATGCCGATATCTTAAAATTCCTGCCGGAGGAGGTGGATGGTACTGATGATAAAGCCGACTGATTTCGCACGCGCCCTGTCCGGCTACTTTTTTGAATATCTGCCGGTACAGAAAGGGCTGAGTGAAAACACGATCCACTCCTACAGGGATTCCATGTCAGTGTTCCTGTCCTACTGCGAAAGCGAGCGCCATCTGAAACGGGAGAAGATGGAGATCAGGGACCTTGACAGGCAGCTGGTGGAGGATTTCCTTGCCTGGCTGGAACAGGAAAAGGGCAATTCGGCCGCGACAAGGAACCAGCGGCGGATCGCCCTGAATACTTTTTTCAAGTACCTCCAGTATGAAAACCCGGAGCATGTCCTCCTCTGCCAGACGGTCTGCTCCATCCCGAAGAAAAAACAGGAAAAACAGACAATCCGGCATCTTTCTGTTGAAGCCATAAAGGCAGTGCTTAAGCAGCCCGACCAGCAGTGCCACAGCGGCAGGAGGGACTTTTCCCTGCTGTGCCTGATGTACGAGGCCGGGGCAAGGATCTCAGAGATTGCAGACCTGCGGGTCGGCGACCTGTGCCTTGACAAAAAAGGAGCCATTGTGCATCTGCATGGGAAGGGCAATAAAGCACGGTCCGTGCCTCTTATCGCAGACATTTCAGCAGCGCTGCGGCTGTACCTGCAGGATGAAAAACGGTACCGTCCCTGCCTGAAGGATGAGCCGTTATTCTGCAACCGCCATAAGGAAAAACTGACGCGTGCGGGTATTTCCTACATTTTCCACAAATATGCCGGTGCAGCCAAAGCCGCTGATCCGGAGCTGTTCCCTGGGAAGGTGTACCCGCATATATTCCGCCACAGCCGTGCCATGCACTGGCTCGAAGCCGGGATAGACCTTCAATACATCAAAGACCTGCTTGGGCATGCAGACCTTACGACCACTGAAGTATACGCACAGATCAATACGGAAATGAAGCGCAGAGTCCTGGAAAGCGCCCAGCCGCCAGAACGTCCTGCCGCTGAATATCCATCATGGACGGAAGATAAAAGCCTGATGGGATGGCTCGAAAGCTTCCGCGACGTCCATTAATAATCTACAGAATTATGCAAAGCCAGCAGAGTAAAATTTGCTGGTTTTGCGGCATTCAGGGAGGTGACTTTACATTATTTTTCGCTTTACATTAGC
>CAJTXP010000106.1 GCA_910583615.1 uncultured Lachnospiraceae bacterium
TTCAGGATTTACAAGAAAAATTGACCGTAGCAAAGCAATTAAAAGAAGATGCTACACTGAAAGCCAGGACACACGCAGACGAAAACGCAAGATTAAATGAAGTGATCGACAGCCTGAATAATGAATATAACTCCAAAATGGACGATATGCAGTCTATGTTATCTGACAAGGACAGTCTAAATAAAGCCTTGACGGATTCATGTAATGACCTTAAAGCAAAAATCGAGGGCATGAGAGAAGCTGCGGAACAGTCTGCGGTACTCCGTGGGGAACTGGATCAGCTAAAGAAAGAGCATGAAAAAGTTATCCGGGAACAATCAGACCTAAAAAAGCAGATGCAGCAGGAACAGACTTCGCATGAAAGAACTGTATCAGACCTAAAGCAACATGAAGCGGATGCCTTGGAACGTCTGAAGGAGCAATTACAACTTGCACAGGATAAAGCTATATTGCAAATTGAAAAATCATATCAGGAACAGATGCAGAAGCTAAAAGCCGATAAGCAAACAGAGGTTGACAAGTACCAACAGAAATATTTTGATTTACTGGAACAGATGAAAACCCAAACGGCAGCAGTCGAACAAAATTAAAAATACACTTTTAAAAGTACTCTTTACCAGATGGAGCAATCCCCCGGTAGAGGGGTAAACGGTAGATAATGAGTACCTATACAAAACTGGAGCAAACCTGTATGATAGAAACAGATTTGCTCCAGTCTTTATTTCACTTCACTTTTATTGGGTTTGCGGCAATTCGCTGGCAGGCCTGGTGACCAGGGGAGCAGATCATCCAGAAAACTGCGGTCTGTATCATCCAGATGTTTCGGGATCTCGGTAAGCAGATACTCAAAGTAATCATACGGTTTCAGATTGTTTGCTTTTGCGGTTTCCGCAATGCTGTAGATGATGGCGCTGGACTTTGCGCCGGCAATGGTATCGATCATCACCCAGTTTTTCTTGCCGATACAGAATCCGCGGATGGACTGTTCCGCAGCGTTATTGTCCATCGGCACTTCGCCATCGTCCAGGAACACTTTCAGGTATTTTTCCTGGTTCAGGGAATAATTGAAACCTTCCCACGTCTTGCTTTTCTGCGGCACTTTCGGGAGGGTTTCACGCACCCATACGAAATAAGCCTCCACCAGGGGCTTTACACTCAGCTGGCGGCGGATCATACGTTCTTCTGCCGGAAGATCCTTAAGCAGTTTTTCCTCCCGGTAGATGGCCTGTATCATGGTCAGCGCAAGATATGCGCGGCTGTCCTTCTGCTTTGCTTTCGGCAGCGCTTTTACTGCTTCATCAAACCTGCGCCTGGCATGGGACCAGCATCCGGCAATCTTCAGATCTTCGCGTTCACCTTCAATGGTGTGGTAGACCTGGTAGCCGTCCGTGACGCATACCCCGCGGAAATCCTTCAGGAATTCCCTGGGGTGGCTGGCGTTGCGGGTCTTCTGGTATTCATACAGGACGATCTGGCATTCCGTATACATCCGTCCGGTGCGGTATACCCACATGTAACTTTTGCTCCCGGCGGGGCGGCCGTCTTTATTCACCAGCACGGGCGTCTCATCCGCCTGCAGCACATGGTAACCGTACATTTTTTCATGCAGGTAATCATAGAGAACCGCAAGGTAACGGTCTGCGCACTGGATCGTCCAGTTTGCCATGTTCTGCCTTGGGATGTGCAGGCCGTAACGTTCAAACTCCTGTTCCTGCCGGTAAAGCGGAACAGCATTGACATATTTGGCGTTCATTATCGCTGCCTCCAGCGAAGGGGAAACAAGGCTCCCCCTTAATAAAGTCCGCGGATGCGGCGCCTTTACGACCTCTTCCGTTTCCTTCCCGGCGTACACTTTTACATGATGTTCTTCCACCTCAATCTTCGCCGGAGTAAAGCTGTACCGGCGGTATACTTCATCCGGAAGTTGTTTAAAGCCGTCCTTTCCAAATTTATCTTCCAGTTCCTCATCCGTCATGGAATGTTCCACCACGACTACCGGAATCCCGTTCAGGTCTTCTTCTCGTTTTCCCTGCTTTTTCTTCGGCCTTGTGCGGGAAACATCCTCCGGCTCCTCTGTGCTTTCCTCCGCAGCGACAGCTTCAGATTCGTTAAAGAATACGATCTTCCCTTCCACTTCCATAAAGGAAACCTGGCCTTCGGTCTCATGTTTTTCTGATGACCTGCCAAACCTGTGCCGTTTTAAATCCGCCATCTGCTCCAGAACAAGCTGGAGCGTATGGTCGATATTTTCAAGCTGCTCCTGCTGCGACAGGAACAGCCTGGTAAGCGTTTCCCTGTCAAGGCTGTTCAGTTGTTCTTCCGTATATTTTAAGGCCATGCTGTTTTCTCCCGGTATCCTGATAGCCTTATTATACCATGGATACGGGATTTTTGCGAACCCGGCGCTGCCGGATGTCCGTCATAATGCCTATGGTTAAAACAGCGGATGCTGCCTTTATATGATGCTGTATCCGGAACCCTTTTCCGGGAAGGAAAAGCATGTCTGCGTCCATTCCGGACGTTTTTATGGTGTGCAGCGTGGTTCCGCAGGGATAAGGCGGGACATTTTTTCCGGCAGGAAGACCGTCTGAAAATTTCTCCGTTTTGCACAAAGTCATCCCATGTATTCCGGCGGTTCCACCGGCCTGACCGATTTCTTCGGGGTGATTGTCAGCCCTTCCATCAGCCACCGGAACTGCTGCGGCGTTAATTCACGCACCTCCTCCGGGGTGCGCGGCCACTGGAACCGGCTTTCTGAGAGCCGCTTGTATAACAGGAGCCATCCGTCCCCTTCCCATACAAGCCCCTTGATGCGGTCTGTGCGCCTCCCGCAGAAAAGATAGAGTGTATCCGGGATATATGGCCGGTTCCCGGTCTGTGTTTCCACAAGTGCCGCCAGCCGGTCCATCCCGGCGCGCAGATCGGTGTAGCCGCAGACAATGTAAACAGCTTTAAAGCTGGTGGCGTCATTGAGCATGCTGCACCACCTTAAGGACTGCCGCAAGCAGCGGCATGGGTGTGGATTCCGTTATGTGGATGGAAAAACCATTTACAGAAACACAAAGCCCCTGCTGTATACCGCTGCCACCTTGTGTTTCTTCCTGCAGGAGGCCTGGGTTTACCGGGACAATCTGATGCACCGGAGCCTCTGGCGCAAGGGATTCCAGACACACTTCCCTTACGCGGCGCAGTCTGTAATAATAGTTTGCTTTCGTAATGCCGTGGCCGGCACACCAATCGGTGACACTCATGCCTGCGGGACGGTTCTGGCATTCCCTGATCTGTGCGGCCCATTCTTGTAAACGGTACTGTACAGCTACTGCAGTTATTTCTGAACTCATAGACTTACCTCCGTATAGCGGTATCAAAAGTTGAGACTTAACTTTTAATACCCATGATAGAAATATAGTCTATTGTCACACATTTTGCCGCCATAGTCGAGGTACGCACTATCTACCGTTTAC
>CAJTXP010000107.1 GCA_910583615.1 uncultured Lachnospiraceae bacterium
CTCATGCGTCCTTGACCTCACCTGTCACCGGATCTGTCCTTGCGTCCAGGTCATCCTGCTCCGGGGTTTCCTCGTATTCTGCCTCGATGTACTCCGTCTCGTCGTGAGCCAGTGTAAGGTCCTTCATCGTGTCCTGGTCAGCCGTCGGATCGTAGTGTTTGATGGTGGAATCAGACTGGACCTGCATTGCGATTTCGGTACTCATGGGGGCGTATTTCAGCACCCGTTTCAGCAGTGTTTTCTTCGCCATTTCGTCGAAATTGGTCTTCCACGGGGACGAATAGCCTTTGGAGTAAGCCTGGCTGTAGGTGCGGGCAAACTGTTCCATCTCAGGCTTGTAGGCGACCTCGAATGCGTAGTCGCCGGATCTGGTTTTGTAGAAGGCGTAGTAGGCGACTGCCTTGCCTCTGTCTCCCTTTGCGGGGACGTGCTTCAGGACAGGATCCAGACCGAGTTCGTATGTAAACTCATCGTTTTCATAGACTGTCTGAGCCTGCAGCATGGTGATCTCTCCGGAGCGTCTTGCCAGCTGAATTAAACCTTTATCACTTAGCCCTCCGGTTTCCCATCCCGGAGGAGTGGACTATCTCTTCATCCATTACTGGATGCCACGCACTTCGAGCGGTAGCTCATCTTCCGCCCTACCTGGCTACATTCATCACCAGTAGTCTCTACACCACTTTCCAAACCTTATGACCTCTTATCGTTCCGCCCCTTTTGAGGATCTTCGATAAGGTTGCTGCGTCCGTTTTGTAATACGCAGCACACTCTTTAACGCTCTCGAATGTTCTCTCATCTGTACTGACCTTTTTTCGGTGCCCGGCATTTGTTTGCGGGTGGGTCAGGTGCCGCTTTTTGAGGCTCTCGCTTTGCTTTTTTCTGGTTTCTGGAGACGCCTTCTTGCCTTTGTTGGCCGCACTTAACCTGGCTTTGGTCTCATCCGATCTAGGCAATCCCAGTGTGTTATATTCAGGGGCCTCATCGTGGATGTATCGGAGTTCTTTTTCTTTGAGTGTTTTTCTGGTTGTGTCGTCAGGAAGTATTTCGAGCATTTCAAACCGAAAATTTTCTTTGCCATATCTTTCGATGTCTTCGGCAAATAGGGTGCTGTGGAAGATGTTCCATTTTGCAAAATGGTCTTTCTTTCTACGCTCTATATTTCGTGATTGGCCGATATACTTCCTGCCGTTTATAAGGTTCGTAATTTTGTAAATTCCTACCATGGTTCCTTTCCACGGTTTGGAAAATGGCACGGTATTGCCCGATTTATTGGAGGGTTTCACCGTTAGCCCTGTTAAGGACACCCCTGAGCATCAGGGTTCACGCAGTTTTAGTTGAGCCTAAAGAGTTAACCCAACCTGGAACTGCACTTCCATGCGGCCTTTGTTTCGGTAAGGGATCAGATAAGCCTGCCCCAGCGGGGTGTTGGGTTCCAGTCCAAGCTGTGCTGCATTCATGACGGCGCCGATGAACGATGCGGGGGTGCATTCACCCAGCTTCGGGTTGGTAGTAAGCGCTGTCATGCAGATCCGGTTGAATCTGTCAGGCCCGATCTGTGCAGGCAGCGCCCGCGCGATTTCCGATGTGTAGGCTTTCAGCCAGCCTTTGATGGTCGTCGGTTGTCCACCTGCCTTGACAGCGTTGTGTGCTGCTGCCTTCTGGATGGTTCCTGCCTGGTTCGGCGCTTTTGCTGTTGTGGTTGTTGTCATGCTCTTGCTCCCTTCCTTTTTCTGACGACAAACGGCCTTGTTGTGGTCGTTGTGAGATAGTCCGTGTATTCATCCGGGTGGTCTGCCCGGTAGCTGTCTTTGTCAAAGCTGGTCCTGTTCTGGGTCTTCCAGCTGATGCTGTACAGCCCGCAGACGCCCTTCTGAGCGGTCTTCATCTCTTCCTTGAGCTGGGCATCCAGTTCCTTCTTCTGGGCCGTCAGGTCCTTGATTTTGTCTTCCAGCGCTTCCCTCGTCTGCAGAGTGTCTTCCATGTAGTCCAGTTCGACTTCTTCGTCGAAGGACTCGGGATACAGTTTTTCCAGCGTCTGTGACGTGCTGTCAGAGCCGTCAGGAGCCGGAGCGTTCTTTGTCTGGACTCTGTCCCAAAATTCCTTTTCCGCCGCCACAAGGGCCTGTATCTCGTCCTCGTCCCGGTCAATGCGGAACCAGTGGAATCCCTTGCCCATGACCAGAATGGCGATGTACCAGGCATCAGCCCCAGTCAGAGCCATGTAGTGATAGCATTGGGCATAATAGGCAGCTGGGATGTCTCCGCCGGAGTAATCTGTTTTTGTGAGGGCGTTTGCCGTCTTGCACTCAAGGCCGGCGTTCTCTCCCACAATCAGCCGGTCAACGTTGCCCAGCATCCACGGGTGTTCCTTCGACTGGAAACTGTACCCAGATCGCTGCACCTTGAGGCCTGTGGCTTCTGTGAATCTTTCCGCCACGTACTGTTCCAGGTCCCGCCCGACCCTCATCGCCTCGTTGTCCGGGATGTGCGAGTCGATAAGCCCGGTCTTTTCCGCCCACAGGGTGTAGGCGGATTTGTAGGGACTCAGACCGAGAACCGACCCGGCGTCGGAACCACCCAGTCCCTTGTTTCGCTGCTTCAGCCATTCATCCCTGCTGTCTTCCAGCTTGTGGGCGATGGCGTGCTTCTTGATTTGAGATATATTCATGTGTGTCCTTTCTTCGGCAGGCCTGTAACGCCGAAGGAGTGGCGCCCAGGGGGACGGTTGTAAACTTTTGGAAGGAGAATTACGTACAAAATGGACAATGCCTATTTCGATGACAGTAATGGTGCACTCCAACGTCATCCCTGACTCCTTCGGCCTTACCGGCCTGCCGTTGTGTCTTAGATCCGGCCCTCATGCGAGAGGGCGTGAACGAGAATGAATTTGCTGATCCGGAGACACCTCACTTTCTTTACTTTTGGGGTGCCCTCTCTCATCAGGACCGGATCTTTGTGCTAAAATCTGGCTGTGTGTGTCGCCTGGCTCCCTGTTGAGTCAGGCCTTTTCTTTAACCACGAATTCCCAATGGTATCCGCCGGCCCGGCGTCCCCATTTGATGGCCTCGCTCATGTTGTGCGGGCAGCGCAGACCACATGCCAGCGTTGCAGCTGATATGCTCGGAAAAATCTCGCCGGTTTCAAGACAGCGAACCGGTTTTGCCGTTGAGTTTGGTGTAGTTCTTGTGGTATCCCGGAAAGTGACTTTCTTCCCGAAAAGCACCACTTCGTCCCCGATGGCCTTTCTGGCAAACCACAGGTTTCCAACGGTGCAGCCCAACGCCTTGGCTGCCGGCTCGTAGCTCGGATACACAACTCCGTCGATTGTGACTTCCACTCGATACATCATCCAAACACCGCCTGCATCACTGTGGGAGCCACCAGAACAGCCGCCACCAGCAGAGGGATACCGACATA
>CAJTXP010000108.1 GCA_910583615.1 uncultured Lachnospiraceae bacterium
AGGAGCATATTGATTACCCACAGTATTCAGCGATGGGATTGTTTATTGGCAGTGGGGCTATCGAAAGCAGCAATAAGATAATCGTACAGAGGCGATTCAAACTGTTGTTTTTCAGATTAAAAGAGCATTCGATTTGCAGATTATTTTTTTCTAAAAGGAGCTCCGTATAGACTTTTCATCACATTATTTGAACATGGTTCTGCACATTATCCGAAACTGAAAATACCCCTATGCAAATTAATTGCGCAGGGGTATCTCTTCCCAGAGAGGTCAGAATGGAAGCTCCTCTTCTTCTGTCAGTGGTTCAGGATATTTATATTGCAGGTACGCATACAGCAAGCCTCTCTCTTTCAAGAAATCTACCAGGGTGAGGATCTCGCAGCCCAGAAAGGTCTGCGCCTCCCGGAGAAATTCTTTTGTCTCATCAAAGGAGCCGTGGTCAGAGCGTCTGTCCGTATAAAAATCGAACAGCTCCCTGCCCGAAGGCCCCTGTACGTCCAGAGGTTCTATGACGGTGGTCCACTGTGCCGCCCGGTGCCATTCAATGAAGTCAAAGAGTGTACCGTCTTCATGGACCACCCGCTCGGGATTTTCATAGGGACTGTTCCCGGCCTCCACCCAGGAACGCAGTTCCCCAAGTTCCAGCCAGTCAAGGGTTCCGGCGTAAATATCCTCTACAGCCTGAAGTTCTCGCTGCAGGGACTTCCTTTTTTTGCTGTCCATAACACGCACCCCCTATCCCAGTTCACAATCGTTTATGGCCTGCATGACCGTATCGGCATCTACCAGATTCCGTTTCCTTGCCTGCGCGCACAGCAGGCTCTGGCTACAGAGGCGGTTCATCACACGGGGCGTGCCGTCCGAAGCGTTCAGGAGGGCCTCAGTGGCAGCCTCGTCAAAGACGGCGTGGCTGCATCCCGCCCCTTGGAGTTTTGCCTGGATGAAGGCCCGCCCCTCTTCTTTGGTCATGCCCTCCATATGGAAGTTCATCACCAGCCTCTGGCGCAGGGGCTCGTGGACGGACAGACGCAGGGTGTTGTTCAACTGGCCCAGGCCGCACAAAAGGACCACGGCCCGGTCCCTGGAGTCCATCTCAAAATTGAACAGGAGCTTTAAGTCGTTCAGGATGGCGTTGCCCACATAGTTCGCCTCATCAATGATGATGACGGGAGTCTTTTTCTTTTCCAGGCACAGGCGGCTGACCTCATCCTGTATGGCGCGGAAGTTGTCGGGCTTGCGGAAGGAAGGCTGCCCGCCCAGGGCCTCTACGAGGCTGCGGTAGAAATCCGACACCGTGAGTGTGGAGAGGCAGGAATAGGCCACCTTGTAAAGGGAAGGGTTAAGGGATGCGGCCCAGTTCCTGACGGCGGTAGTCTTGCCTCGCCCTGGACCGCCCGTAAGCAGGCCGAAGCCCCTTGTCTTAGCCAGGTAGGAAAGGCGGAAGAGGGCTTCCCGGTACTGGGCTGTCTCCACCAGGATTTCTTTCGAATTCTTCAGGAACGGGTTGAATTCCAGCCCGAAACGTGAAACATCCATCATCCCTCACCCCCTTCGGAAAGGAGGAGTTTCTCCCGCTTTACGCAGGCGTTCTCCCGCTTGTTTAAGAGCCTTACCGGGGCCAGCGTGCCGTCCGCCTCTGCCACATAGACCTCTTCCATGTCCGGCGAGCAGCGCAGCCTGATCCTCTGCCTGGCAAAGCGCATATCGACTTCATACTCCACGTTCCCGATCGTGACCACGCTGTCGGCGGAGACCCTGCGTTCCAGCTCCAGGAGGAAATCCGTCTTAAGCTTTTCTTCCGGAAGGCGGCGTACCTTGTCCTGCTCGGAAAAGAAACGTTCCTGCGGGGATTTCTCCTTAAGGGAGGAATGGACGGAAAGGTTGTAGTCCCGGACATAGGAGCACAGGCTCCCGGAAAGGGCCTCCAGGGAAGAGAAATCCCGCATGTCCAGGGAGGCCATCCACTGGTCCTTCATGGTGCGGAACCACCGCTCCACTTTGGCCTTGGCTGTCGGGGTATAGGGTTTACAGTAATGAATTGTGGTACCGATACGGGCAGCCAGCAGCTCCATCTGTTTGTTCTTATAGGCGCTTCCGTTATCGAAATTGAATACCCTTGGCACGCCGTACTTTGCCACGGCGCTTTTCATCACTGACATGAGGTTCACGAAGGTGTCTTCGAAGAACACGCCTGCCCCGGTGACAAGGCGGCTGGCGTCATCGATCAGGGCGATCACGTACACCCGGCGCTTCCTGCCGTCCGCTGTCTTAAGGTATGGCCCAACGCTGGAATCCCCGCACCAGACCTCGTTGATATGGGGACGTTCATAGCGCCGCATGTCTTGGGCAGGCACGTTCCCCGCTTCCAGGGCAAGCCGGTTCACATACCGGTTCACGGTGGACTCGGAGACTTCGCCGCCTTTGATACTGCCGTCCGCTTTTAACTGCCGGAAGATGGCAGCTGCGCCCATGCGGGGATAGTGTCTTTTCAAGTATGCGATTTTTTCTTTCAGGTCATCGTCGAGCTTCCTTGGCTTGCCGCAGTCGTTCCTCCCGGCAGGCAGGAGGGCATCAAATCCTCCTTTCTGATAGCTGAAATACCATTTGTACAGGGTCTTGGGCGCATAGTTCCTGATCTCCCCGTCTGGATGCAGCACCCCTTTCTGTGATGTTTTCTCCAGATAGTCCACCATGTTCCTGTACCCTTCCGGTAGGCCGGGGATCAGCGGCGCGATGGCCGAATAACGCATCAGCGCGATGGCGTGTCTGTATTCTTGTTCCATTGATCTGAAACCTCCTTATGTTTTTAGGCCATCATAAGGGAATTGGGCATGGAAGTCACCCAAAGTTATGTAGGCGGCGCAAAAAGGAGATTCCTGGTATTTTTTATCTGCATGAACTGGCGCCCGAAGAGGCGGATGCAGGGCTGAGTGAGGGCATGGACAGGGGACAGCGGGAGTCTTTCGCTTAAGAGGCGCTGCCGCCAGAAACGGATATATAAGGACAGGATATAAAAGACCTGGCTTGGGGAGAGTTCCGGATTTGTGTCCATAACCTCCATGCCGTCCATCCCATTTTCATAGGAAGAAGCTATGGCGGCATGGTCTGAGAGGGGGACCTGGGAGTAGGGGACGATACCGGAAAGGAGGAGAGCATGGGTGGCATTGCAAAGGCTGCACTGTACCCTGCGTATGGCAAGGGGAATCTTCCCCATGGATGTCTTTACATAACGGGTATAGCCCCCATGCCCCACAAGACAGCCGCAGTGTCCGCAGGAGCATTCCAACT
>CAJTXP010000109.1 GCA_910583615.1 uncultured Lachnospiraceae bacterium
CTGAGGGAACGGGATATCTGTTCTCTGCGCCCGTGCTGTTCGAGGAGCTGCTTCTGTAGGCTGTTAACCTGCTCCTCAGCTTCCTGGCATGATGCATCCATCTCTGCAAACCGGCGGTTATATTCCCCTTGGTCCTGTATACGCCGGGTATTCTCCACCATATAGCTGCGCAGGTCTTCAATCAGTCTGGCATGCTTAGCTTTGGTGGCATCCAGCTCCCTTTCCAACGCACTGGTATCCGACAACCGGGACAGAAGTTTTTCCATCTGGGCCATATGCTTTTCTTTTTCTTTATGGAATTGGTTAAAAGCAGTAACAAAGGCGTTTTCCAGCTCACATTCATCCAGATTGGGTGTAGTGCAGCAGGATTCACCGTCATACTTTCGGTTACAACGCCAGGTAGATTTCTCGTATTTACTGCCGCTGTGCCAGACCTTTCGGCCATAATATCCGCCGCAGTCGCCACAGATTACTTTTGAGTTAAACGGGCTGTTTTTGTGCAGCTGACGGCGTTTTGGCCGCCGCCGTTCAATCTCTCTCTGGACCAGGGCAAAGGTCTCCGGGTCAATGATTGCCGGGTGGGAATTTTCTATGTAATATTGTGGTAGTTCCCCTTTATTTTTTCGGATTGTTTTAGTAAGAAAATCCGCCGTGTAAGTCTTCTGAAGCAGGGCATCGCCTCTATACTTCTCATTCTGGAGTATACTCATAATGGTAGAAACGCTCCAGATCTTTTTACCTTTAGGTGTCGGTATCCCCCGCCCGGTAAGGTGTTCGGCTATTTCCCGGACAGTTTTTCCACCCAGAAACAGATGGTAAATTTCCCGGACTATCGCTGCCTCTTCCTCAACAATCTTCGGAAGTCCATCGTTACCTTTCTCATAACCAAGGAAAGATTTATATGGCATGGAGATTTTGCCTTCCTCCATGCTGCGGCGTTTCCCCCAGGACACGTTTTCGCTGATGGAACGGCTTTCCTCCTGGGCCAGGCTGCTCATGATAGTAATCATCACCTCACCCTTGGCATCAAGAGTATAAATATTTTCTTTCTCAAAGTAGACCTCTATTCCTTTGGTCTTCAGCTGCCGGATTGTGGTCAGGGTGTCTACCGTATTGCGGGCGAAACGGCTAATGGATTTGGTCAGGATCAGGTCAATTTTCCCAGACAGGGCATCTGCAACCATACGATTAAAACCATCGCGTTTCTTAGTATTGGTACCGGAAATTCCCTCATCCGTATAGACCGCGACAAACTCCCATTCAGGGTTGTTGTTAATATATCTGGTATAGAAATCCACCTGCGCCTCATAACTGGAAAGCTGTTCGTCCTGGTCGGTAGAAACACGGGCGTAAGCCGCCACACGTTTTTTCCGCTGCTCCTGCATGAATGGGGTGGAAGTTAAGCTCAACCTGCTTTCAATTTTCTGTACTGTCCTTTTCTGTATAGTCATGGCCTTCTCCTTTCTTCAAGATATTTTAGCCGACGCTCTCTGGCCTGCTGTTTCATTTCTTCTGTCCAACTTTCCCGGCGAGAGTGATTCTGCCAGGTAACCTCCTGGGTATGGCCATCATGGAATACGTAGACCAGATGGTTATGTTCGGGTACCTGTATTTCCGTGATACGATCCAGTAAGGTTCCCCGATCTAAATTTTCAATTTCCAGAACTTCCATGGTTTTCTGTATCAGGATATCCTCTGGAATTTTACGTGATGGGCATGCGTTTTTTCCATAGTTCATAGCTGTTGTGCAAAACCAAACAGGTTTGGGCGCATATTTTTTTGAAGATGAAGCAAGTTTTCTATGAAGGTGACGCCCACATAGCCCGCATCGGATCATACTCGTAAAAAGATGCACCTCTGATGTCACATGATGAGAGTGGCACTTTTCTGCCCGCAGCATCAATTCCTGCTGTACCTGCTCAAATGTATCTCGGTCAATAATGGCCTCATGGGCATTGCTTACAGAATACATTGGCAGTTCACCATGGTTTATCATTTGCTTTTTACTGATATGGTCTAACCGGTATGTTTTCTGCAATAACAGATTCCCGGCATATTTTTCGTTACGGAGTATATGGCGGACTGTCATTTTATTCCATTCAGAACCTCTTTTAGTTGGGACTTCCATACGCCGGAGCTTTTTTGCTATGGCGTTAATCCCCATTCCAGAAAGAAAATCGGCATATATTTGCCGGACGATTTCCGCCTCGTCAGGTATGACTCGCAATACGCCATTCTCCAGATAATAGCCAAGCATATTTCCAGTGTTAGGATACCCCTGCTCAAACTTCCTGCGGATACGCCATTTCTGGTTCTCGCTGGCAGACCAGCTCTCCTCCTGGGCAAAAGTAGCCAGGAGCGTCAGCATCAGCTCGCCGTCAGAGCTCATGGTATGGATGTTCTCTTTCTCAAAATAAATATCAATGCCAAGAGATTTAAGCTCCCGTGCCGTATTCAGAACGGTAAGGGTATTGCGGGCAAGCCTTGTCACGGATTTGGTAATGACCATGTCAATCTTCCCGGCCCGGCAGTCCGTAAGCAGCTGCTGGAACTGTGGCCGGTCATCCCTGGTGCCGGTCATGGCCTCATCGGCATAAATCTTAACAAGCTGCCAGTCGCCCCGGTTGCCAATATACTCATTGTAATAACTGATCTGGACAGACAGGGAGTGGAGCTGGGCATCCTTGCCGGACGAGACGCGGGCATAGGCTGCCACACGCTTACGCTTAACAGGCATCAGAGCAGTCTTCTCCAGTTTGGTAATCTTTCTTATATTATCCATCATTCCACCTCCATTTGTGTGTTTAAGGGGGAGCCGTAAAGGCATCCCCCTCTTGTAAAGTGCTATATCTTCCGTATCCGGTCAACGCCGTAAACGATGCCGAGGCTGGAGCCGCAGTCCCAGCTGATAAACACCGTGCCGGTATCGTCAACCACATTTACCGTGCCGCGGTCTCCGGGTGAGAGCTTACCGTATGGGTCATCCATGGAGATGAGCTCCACCCGTGAGCCTTTAGGGTACATTCTCCGTACCCGTTCCACCGTATCCCGGCTGGGGAACTGGTTTCTATTTACCATAATCCTCACCTCCCTCTGCCTCTGGCTGTGGTATCGTTTCTATGGCTGCTTCTAACGGATTGCCCTCTGGCTGTGAAGCTGAACCGGCATTCTCCGTATTGGTATCAGGGGCAGGCCGCTCCGGCGCATGGCCGGATTTCCAGCTGCTGTTGCCGGTAAGGCTGCGGAGCAGTATCCTCCGGGCGGCTTTATACTCATC
>CAJTXP010000110.1 GCA_910583615.1 uncultured Lachnospiraceae bacterium
GGGAACGGCAAAATTTTTTACACTTCTTTTACTTCTTTATCTCACATGAGCAAATTATTAGGATTGGCCGCAATCAATTCATTCATTTTTTGTTCTGCTAAGTCTTTATCATTTGTAGCATACACAACTGATACAACACCTACTTTATCATTTTCCGTCCCCTGTATATTTCCGCATAAAATTAATTTTAATGGGGCATTCCCATTCAAACCTTGCTTAATATAGTCCTTATATTCCATAGTTTACCCTCCATCAATTCCGATTTATCTATTTGATTATAAAACACTTATCTGCCGTTTACAATGTATACTTATCAGTTATTTCCCACTGGATATACAATTTACAAAAGGAAGTTATTCAAATTTTTCATACTTGTTTAAACAAATTTAAAAATAAGGATTGACATGTTCAAACAAGTGTGGTATAAAGGATACATAACAACTTGTTCGAACAAGATAAGCGTAAACAACGAAGAGAATCAGGAGGAAGGAAATGGGTAAATACATAGAAGACGCAAAAGAGCTTCTGGGATATGTGGGAGGCAAAGAGAACATCGCCGCGGTATCACACTGTATGACGCGGATGAGATTCGTGCTCAACAATCCGAAAAAGGCGGATATAGCGAAGATCGAAGCCATGAAGGTGGTGAAGGGAAGCTTTACGCAGACCGGGCAGTTTCAGGTGATCATCGGCAACACGGTGGCGGATTTTTACAATGACTTTATCGCGGTGTCCGGCATCGAGGGCGTATCCAAGGACGCGGTAAAAAACGCGGCAAAGCAGAATCAGAATGTGCTGCAGCGGATGATCACCGCGCTGGCGGAGATCTTCGCCCCGCTGATTCCGGCGATCATCACCGGCGGTCTGATCCTGGGCTTCCGGAACTGCATCGACAGCATGTATCTTTTTGAAAACGGGACGAAGACCCTGTGCGACATCAGCCAGTTCTGGGCGGGAATCGACAGCTTCCTGTGGCTCATCGGAGAGGCCGTCTTCCATATGCTGCCGGTGGGCATCTGCTGGTCGGTTACAAAGAAGATGGGCACCACGCAGATGCTGGGCATCGTCCTGGGCCTGACGCTGGTATCCGGGCAGCTTCTGAACGCGTACGCAGTGGCGGGGACAGCGGCAGCGGATATCCCCAAATGGAACTTCGGCGGCTTTCAGGTCAACATGATCGGCTATCAGGCGCAGGTGCTGCCGGCGATTCTGGCGGCGTTTACCCTGATGTATCTGGAACGGTTTTTCCGGAAGATCACGCCTCAGGTGGTGTCCATGATCGTCGTACCATTCTGCAGTCTGGTACTGGCGGTGATCGCGGCGCACTTTGTACTGGGCCCCATTGGCTGGAAGATCGGCTCCGCCATCTCCGCCGTGGTCTATGCAGGAATTACCGGTTCGTTCAAGGTTCTCTTCGCCGCGCTGTTCGGATTTGTATATGCGCCGCTGGTCATTACCGGGCTTCATCATATGTCCAACGCCATTGACCTGCAGTTGATTGCGGATTACGGCGGGACCATGCTGTGGCCCATGATCGCCCTGTCCAATATCGCTCAGGGATCCGCGGTGCTTGGCATGATCTGGCTCCAGAGAAAAGACGCGGAAGCGCAGGAAGTCAATATTCCGGCCTGTGTGTCCTGTTACCTTGGCGTGACGGAACCGGCCATCTTCGGTGTGAACTTAAAGAGAGGCTTCCCCTTTGTCTGCGGAATGATCGGCTCCGGCATCGCGGCAGTGGTCTGCGTGGCTGCCGGAACAACGGCAAATGCGATCGGAGTCGGCGGTATCCCCGGTATCCTGTCCATTCAGCCTCCGTTCATGGCTTCCTTTGCTCTCTGCTCCCTGATCGCGCTGGCAGTTCCGTTCTTCCTGACATCTGTCGTAGGTAAGAAGCGTCTGCAGGCAGATCAGACACATGAAACCGCCGATCTGACAGAGATTGCTGCCGGAGCAGGTGCGAGCGCAGCGGCGGGCATTACGGCATCTGTTATACGGAATCAGGAGGCACAGAAGGCGGCTCCCGGAACGCTGACCGCATATTTATCCGGAAACGTGATCCCACTGAAGGAAGTGGGCGACGGCGTGTTCTCCGAAGGCATCATGGGCGACGGCCTGGCAATGATTCCGGAAAATGACACGCTGTATGCGCCGGCGGACGCGACAGTCAGCGTGCTCATGCAGGATTCCAGACACGCCTGCGGCCTGACGCTGGACAATGGAACCGAGATCCTGCTCCATATCGGCATCGATACGGTGGATATGAAGGGAGACGGTTTCGAGTATCTGGTATCGGAGGGACAGAAGGTATCGGCAGGGACGCCGCTGATCCGGTTTGACCGGGCAAAGATCAAGGCGGCCGGACATCCGGATACGACCGTGTGCATTATTACCGAACCGGGCGCCGCAGAAAACATCCGCTTTGTGACAGGCATAAAAGGAGAGGCGAATAAAACAGTAATTGCGACATTTGAATAAGACCGGGGCCAAAGGCCTGCGGGTGTCAGAGGAGGGCAGAAGACATTTTGCCCTCCCCTTTTGGCGGTAGTTGCGACGATAGAAGGCCCGCGAAGCGCGGATTCTGCTGCTTGGAGTGGGAGACGCAGGCAAAGTGGATTTTGTCGGGGACCGATTTGAAAGAAAGTATTTGTATAATCTGGTCAGAATGGAGAAATCGGTTCTGCCCCTTTTTCTTGAGATAAAATGGATATGAGCATATGTACAGGCTGGCAGATTCAGGCGTTGGAAAGCCCATAGCGAGGTATCAACAAAGAACACATAACTTATTTGTAATAACTACGGATAAGTGTTATCATTATAAATATCACGTTAGAGGTTGAGATGGCACAAGAATGTCGAGGCAGATGTATGGAGACGCTGAAAGTCGAAAAATATATCAGTTTATATATCCTGTGATTATATATTGCCAGAAAAATATGATAAACGGCATATGGAACAAGGCTCTATGAGGGCAAGAATTTAGTGTTGTTTATATAGATAAAGCTACAGAATATCCTGGAATTAAGCCGGTTACTTTGTGCAGTTGGATGCGGGAATCTTTGATTCATGTGGCAAAACAAATGAAATAGTCGGAAAGAGTGGTGTTATGGATCAGGAGTTACATCTTGAAATCGTATATGAGAATAATCTGGATACAGATAAGTTTCTGGAGAGTAAAAAGTTTTAATAAAAAAGAATAACCCTTTTATGGCATTTTA
>CAJTXP010000111.1 GCA_910583615.1 uncultured Lachnospiraceae bacterium
AGATTAGGTGCTGTTTTAATGTCAATACAGCAATTTATTACATTTTTTGCTTGATGATTCAAGCATTTGCACCAGTTTTATTGGTGGGAAAGTTGAGTTAATTATATTCGATTTGTTCCCAAGAGCAATATGATGCCTTTGCCCAAATGTCTGTGTCATTCCAGTATCTGTTCCCTTTTCTGGACCTTCCCTGCCTCCCTCTTCCGGTTCCACCGCCCTACCAAACTTTCCAATCCCTTCCCAGCAGCACAACAGTCCACATAGTTTTCTTTCATGACTGCCATGTCCAGGTTTCCGTTCCAGCGCCTGAGTGATGAATTCGGAGGCGTTGCCGATGGTAGGGCGCTGATGGTAGTCCTCATATTCCAGCATGTCTCTGGACTCCGGCATGTCTTTCAGGAGCTGCCGGATCTGATCTTTCTGGACGGATGTCGCCGGGAGATCCTTTTTGCTCTCGTCCGCTTTTTCCACGCCTTCACGGGTACTGATGTAGCGCACATAGTTCTGCAGGTGTTCTGGCGGAGCGTCACGGATGTAGCGGCTGGTGAAGATCAGTTTTGCCATGGTTTCCTTCCCTCCGGGAAACAGAATGCATCCCGTTTTTCAGACTATAGTTCAGTTCGGCTACAGGCCAACTGTAGACCGGTTTACCAATTTTCATTGACATATTTCTTTTCCCTCCGTATAATAATAGTACCAGACAGGCAACGGCGTGTGTCTGTCCAGGCGATGAAGCATAACAGCGTACCGGACAGCCTTGTTATGCGGAGCCTTCGAGAGGGGTTGTGCAGCGAAACCTCAAGCCGGAGTAGGCAGCAGCCGAAAGAAAATGCTCAGAAACCGTCCTGTATCGTCAGGGCGGTTTTCTTTTACGGAGGATCCCTTATGGCTGGACTACTGACCTGTGCGAAAGCATTTGAAGATCTGCTCCCTGTAAAATACCATATCATCATCGGACGAAAAGGAAAGTCCGTGGATCTGACAGTCAGCTTTGAAGCTGTGGAATTTCATCATCTTGTAGGGCTGCATAAGCTGCACGATCTGCGTCTCGCCAGAGCCAGTCGTGAAAAAGTATTTTCCCAGATCCTTTCCGGTCAGATCACTTTGGAGGATATCAAAAAGAGCCGCTACTTCTGCAACATCCAGAATCGTCTGGAGCCTTTTCAAAAGATTGAGGCGCTTTTCGATAAAAATGACCTGGTCTTCCGCTATAACCGAAATCTTCAGACCCTTTCCCTTATCGAAGCAGAGTACCTGCTCTCTACACCCCATGAATACACCGATGTGTATATCTTTCTCGACAGAAAAGACGAGGCCGGGAATTTTTTCTGTCGTTCTTTTTTTCCAAAAGAGGACAGAGATTACACAAAAGGTCAGGCCGTTTATACTCTTCTGAAAAAAGAAAAGTAAACGGTAGATAGTGCGTACCTATACAAAGCTGGAGCAAACCTGTATGATAGAAACAGATTTGCTCCTGTCTTATTTCGCTTCATCTTTACTATGTTTTCGGCAGTTCGCAGGGAGGCTTGGTGACCAGGGGAGCAGATCATCCAAAAAACTGCGGTCAGTGTCATCCAAATGCTTCGGTATCTCAGTGAGCAGATACTCAAAGTAGTCGTATGGTTTCAGGTTGTCTGCTTTTGCTGTTTCCGCAATGCTGTAGATGATCGCACTGGATTTAGCGCCGGCAACTGTGTCGATCATGACCCGGTTCTTTTTCCCGATACAGAATCCACGGACCGACTGTTCCGCCGCATTATTATCCATTGGGACTTCGCCGTCATCCAGGAACACTTTCAGATACAGGCAGGCCGTAACGTTCAAACTCCTGTTCCTGGCGGTAGAGCGGCACCGCATTGACATATTTGGCATTCATCACGGCCGCTTCCAGCGAAGGGGACACAGGGCTTCCCCTTAACAGGCACTCCGGATGCGGCGCTTTTACGATTTCATCCGTCTTTTTCCCGGCATAGACTTTTACATGGTGTTCCTCCACTTCGACCTTTGCCGGGGTAAAACCATATCTGCGGTATACTTCGTCAGGGAGCCGCTTAAAGCCCCCTTCCCCAAACCGCGCCGCCAGGTCCTCTTCCCGCTTTCCCTGTTTCTTTTTCGGTTTCCGGCGGGGGACAGCTTCCGGTTCAGCCCCGTCATCTTCTGCAGCAACAGCTTCCGATTCGTTGAAAAATACAATCTTTCCATCCACTTCCATGAAGGAAATCTGTTCATCGGACTCATGTCTCTCCGATGACCTGCCGAAACGGTGTCTTTTTAAGTCTGCCAGCTGCTCCAGTACCAGCTGGAGATTATGGTCGATATTTTCCAGCTGCTCCTGCCGGGACAGGAACAGCTGGATGAGGGGTTTCCTTGTCAAAGCGGTTCAGTTTTTCTTCTGTATACTTCAAAGCCATCCTTCTGCCTCCCGGTATCCAGGTGGTTCTATTATACCAGAATCCCGCAGGATTTGCGAACCGGGCTGTTTCCGGCATTCGTCAGAATGCCCATGCTGTAGTGCGGCGCCGGGATGGCTTTTGCAGAACGGTTTTTTATGGTGTTTTTTAAGGGGACGGTCCGTGTGCCATGCGCTGAAGCTGTCTTTCAGGCCTGCAGAACCGGCGCTGTACTGCCGGCATGCGCAAATCCTGAACGTGCCGGGACTGTCTGAAAATTTCTCCGTTTTGCACAAAATTAGCCCATATATTCCGGCGGTTCTACCGGTCTGACGGATTTTTTCGGTGTGATTGTCAGCCCTTCCATCGGCCAGCGGAACTGCTGCCGCGTCAGCGAACGTACTTCCTCCGGGCTGCGCGGCCACTGGAAACGGCTTTCGGAGAGTCTCTTATATAACAGGAGCCATCCGTCTCCCTCCCATACAAGTCCTTTGACGCGGTCTGACCGCCTGCCGCAGAAAAGATAAAGCGTATCCGGCACATATGGCTTGTTTCCGGTCTGTGCTTCTATAAGCGCCGCAAGCCGGTCCATGCCGGAACGCAGATCCGTATAACCGCAGACGATATAAACAGCCTTGAAACATGTGGCATCATTCAGCATGCTGCACCACCCTGAGAACTTCTGTCAGAAGGGGCATGGATGTGGATTCTGTTACATGGATGGAGAATCCTAGTGTGAAAGAAACTAGAGGACAGCCAATGAATGGCGCACTGAAACAAGCTATC
>CAJTXP010000112.1 GCA_910583615.1 uncultured Lachnospiraceae bacterium
ATGAAGTGGCGCACGCAAAGCTCCATGCAAGGGAAGCGGAGCAGGATACGGAGAATGCAGTTTATAAAGACCGGGAAACGAAAGAGGTGGAAGCCGAAAGCATCGCTTACACCGTATGCCAGCATTTCGGGATTGACACGTCTGATTATTCTTTCGGTTATATCGCCGGGTGGAGCAGCGGAAAAGAGATGCCGGAGCTGAAATCTTCCCTCGACACCATACGCCGGACTTCCTCGGAACTGATAAAGGGGATTGAAGCGCAGCTTCTGGAGATTGAAAAGGAACGTGCTGCAGAACAGTCACAGGAGGACATTATCCTGCTTGTGTCAAATACAGACCGTTCCGAATATGACCTTTTGAATGTTAAGGGCATGGAGAGGACGGAAATATTTAATCTGCTGTCTGCCATGAAAGACGATGACAGGCAGAATGTGGAAGCCTACCTTGAAAGAGCCGGTGCATGGGTAACGCTGCTTGCCAATGAACGGAGCGAGGAAGTAGAGGAATACCATTTAGACTATGCCTATGATATGGATACCCATGAGATAACCGATTATAAGGCGTTGCAGGAAGAACGGGAAAAGGCGAATGTTCCGATTGAATATGGCGATGTGGTTGTGAGGATTTCCACGCCGGACAGCGGGGAATATGAAACCATTAAAATCATAAATATGCAGTCGGAAGTGCAGAATGCTTTATATGACATACCATTTCTTGAAGAAGATGAATGGAATGGAAGCGTTACGGATTATCTGGAAGAAAAAGGTTTTGAGTTTGTACCGATTATGAGAAGCGGCGGTTTGAATGACGGGTATCCGCAGTTTTATGATTTTGATGTGGATATGAGTGCATGGGAAGTGCATACCGCTTCGGAGCTTCCGGCAACGGTACAGGCGGAGCAGCTCATTAACCGCATGGAATTTCACAGGTCGGTATATGACAGCGATGAGCGCAATCTGATTATGAACCATGCGTATAAGCTGGATGATATGTATAAGACCACTTCCCTTGCACATTCCATTGCGGAGCAGAAAGACGATTCGGCTCTGCTTTGGGAAACAATCAGGGTGGCACGGGAAGAAATTGACGCTCTCCCGGACGGAATGGTAGGGCTGTCGGAAATGCACGAATACGGGTATTCATGGGATGAAATGCTTCCTCTGACAAAGGATATGGCTTCGGAGCTGTTCGGGGAAGATGTTTCGGTGTACCAGCTCCACGCAGACGGTTCAGAAACGCTTGTAGAGGACAGGGCGGCATTGCAGGAGCATGACGGGCTGTTCGGCGTGGAAAAAGGGGATTGGAACGCTTATAAGGAATACCAGTCCATGAAGCAGGAATTGGAGGACAGCGAGCCTAACCGGGAAGCACAGCTTTTGTATGGCAATGAGGGAAGGTTTGGCATCTACCAGCTTAAAGATTCAGCGGAAACAAGGGATATTCGCTTTATGGATATGGATTACCTTGAAAAAGAAGGTATCCCGGTTTCCAGAGAGAATTACACCCTTGTCTATACCGGGGAGCTTACGGAGGGCATGAGCCTTGAAGATATTTATACCAAGTTCAACATAGACCACCCGGCAGATTTTACCGGGCATTCCCTTTCCGTAAGCGATGTGGTGGTGCTGCATCAGGACGGGGAGAACACAAGCCATTATGTGGATTCCGTTGGTTACAGGGAGATACCGGAGTTTACAAAGGAGCTTTCGGTATCGGCGGAAATCAGCACAGAAAAAGATGCGGTCAGGGAGGAAACAGCGGAAATCCCGGCAGAAGCAGCGGCAGAACATACAGCGGCAGAAAATACAATGGCAGAGCCGGACAATGACAAAGTTTCCTATTATGTCATTGAGGATTTATCCACCTGGGCGGAGAACAGCCCGGAAAAAAGCAGGCTGGAGCGTTTTGAGAGCCTTCCGGAAGCAATGGCGAAATTCACAGAGTACCGGGGAAAGGAAACGGAGGACAAGCCGGATATGGCGAGGGCAACTTTGGGATTTAACGTCAATGGCAGCGAATTTGACCTGATCCACGTCAGAAACCATGAAAACTGTCTGTCACTGGATTTTACGCACAGCAAGGCGGCGGTGGAAAGCAGCCGCTTCATGGAGGATTTGCAGACTTTAAATCACGAGGTCGGCTTTGACAAGGTACGGGTTCACCGGGAAATGTCACCGGAGGAAATCAAGGATTTTGTGAAACAGCGGTTTGAGTACCAGCTAAAGAGCAGCGGTCTTGACGATATTTCCCTCTATATGGACAGGTTTGATGCCCTCTATGAACAGGGGAAAATGGAACACCTCATGCCAACAGCCAACCAGAAGCATATCGTGGAAGATGTACCGTTTACGGAGTGGGAAAATCCGTACATAGACACCAAAAGCCAGGCAATGGGCAGAGAAGAAACAGAGCTTGCCTTCCGTCTGGCAGACCGTTATATCAGTATTCAGGAAGCCACTGAGGGATATGATTACACCATTTATGATATGGACTACCGGGAACTGGACGGGGGCGTATATGACAATCCGGACATAACAATCAGACAGGCGCTTGACGAGATTGTGACGGATTTGAAAGAGCCGGCGCACAGGAGCAGTCTGGAGGGCAGTATCCGCACTGACGATGAACTGATACCGATTGATTATGACGGATTGATAGAAAAGGCAGAACAGGCGGCAAAAGAGCATCTTGAGGAACGTATCAGAACCGAAGTGCCGGAAGCGGCGGAAAGCAAAGTGATAGCCGATTTTAAAGCCAGAACTGAGGAATTATTTAACCCTGTCAACGGGCAGACACAGGAAGATATAGAAATGAGTGTTTATGCTTATTTACAGTCCAAAATTGACGAGTATGGAATGGATATAGAGCTTGTGGATATGGCGGTTACAGGGAGCAGATGCAGAGGTTTGGAAGAACCTGTATCTGACCTTGACGTGGCTGTGGAGTACCGGGGCGGGGAAAACGAAGATACCCTGTTCAATGTCTTCAACGAGGACGGTTTTACAATCGGCGGCGTTAAGGTAGACATTAATCCCATTACAGAGGGCAAGACCGGGACGCTTGGGGAGTATCTTCCGGGTGTGGAAGCTTATCTTGAGGAAAAACGAGCCGCCCTGCAGGAGAAAGCCGCAGAGCAGGCACAGGAGGAAAAA
>CAJTXP010000113.1 GCA_910583615.1 uncultured Lachnospiraceae bacterium
TTTGTAATGCATGGTTTTGCCTGGTTCCATAAAAAAGTGTCCGCACTCAGCAGGAACAGGGCCGCTGCCCTGCCATGGTCGGCGCACAAAGATACATAGTCGCCGTTCCCGCAGATCTCCCGGAACCTCTTTTTATGCTGGCCGCTCCGAAACACGGATCCCGCCACCTCCCCTCTGTTTTTCAGATTGATGATACGCGCCGCCAGCCGGGAGGGCGGGATCTCCCCCACAAAGAGCAGCACCAGCTCCCCGTATGGCATATCTGCTGTCTCCTCCGGCCTTCCCCGGATGACCCCGCACCGGCGCGGCTGGAAGCCGGGGATCTGCTGCATCCCGGCCTCCAGTTTCCCCAGTTCTGTCCCTGGCAAGAAGCATCCTGACAATCCCGCACCTCCTAAACCATGCCCATCCGGGGAAAACCCTGCCCCGTGGACTGTCCCTGTTCCGCTCTCCCGATGCCTTTCAGTTCCTGTTCCGTCTGGATCCGGTTCCTCGCTGCCGCGCCAAAATCCACACAGAGCCGGCAGCCCTCCTCGCATTCGATGTCCTGCTGAACGAACCCTTCTCCCCAGCCGTCCGTCATCTGCCCGTACCATTCCCGCTTCAGCTCTTCCGTCTCCTCCGGGGACAGCTCCTCCCGGCATTCCACCTCCAGGACTCCCCACAGGCTGTAGTTCCAGATCTCCACTGCCGGATGCATGCCAAGGACCTTCTCCCTTAAAGGCCCCTCATCCAGATATTTCGCCAGCCCCGGCCTTCCCTCCTCCAAAAGCTCCTCCTTCAGTGCCTTCCGGATGGTCCAGTCATACCCTCTCAGGGCATAGCCGTCCATGGTTGTGCAGTGATCCTCACTATCATAAAAGCCGCCCACCAGGGGGCTGTACAGCCGCATCGTTACCGGCGCTTTCGTTTCCTTATTCTCCATTTCCACTCCTCCATTCCTCAAAATCTTCCAGGCTCATCTGCCCCTCCACCTGGAAATCCTCCATCCACCAGGCAAACACGTCCTCCGCCGTCCGCCATTTGGTCCTCCCGCCGTCCCTGTGGATCACCTCCAGCATCCGCCCGAAAGCCTTCGTATAGGCATGCCGGTAGGTGGGGAACAGGGCGAACTCCTTCCACCGGGTCTTCCCCGCCATGGGGCAGCCGATGCAGCCCACGCGGTAGAAGCCCATCTCATACAGCGGGTTCATGGGGAGCCGCTCGCTGCGGATATAGTCCCATACGTCCCGGTCCGTCCAGTCCACGATGGGGTTGCAGATCCGCTTGCCCTTTAAGGCGCAGCTCTCGAACAGACGCCGGTTTTCATCGTTGTCATTGTTCAGGATGATCTTCTTTTCCGGATCGGCGGTAAAATTTTCATACACGCCCCGGTTGTTCCTGCGCTTCACGCTCTCCGCCCACCGCACCCCGGTGGTAATGAAACGATCCCGGCAGGTGGCCTCCTTCAGCACCTGACAGCAGTACCGCTGCAGTCTGGTAGGCGGGAATTTCTTCATGGGAATCAGCGTCCACATGGTGACCCGCCCGCCTTTGTATACAGGATAGTTGATTTTACAGGGGACTCCCTGTTCCTCCAGCTTCCGAAAGGTCTCCCGCACATAATAAATAGTCTGGGGCGCATCCGCCGTGGTCAGGTTATGCTGCACTTCATAAGGGATGCCGGACCGCCTTACGATCTCCCGGCACACGCAGCTGTCCTTCCCTCCGCTGTCCGTGACCACCAGGGGGCTTCCATACAGGGCGAAGGACATCTGGGACGCCGTCCTCACCCGCTCGATCGCTTTCTGCTCTAAATCCATCCAAAAGGGAGTCAGATATCTTTTCCCTGGCCAGGAACCCCGCCTCCTTTCTCTCTGGTCTTGTTTGTGCGCACAAAAAAGCGCTGGTCCGTCAGCGCCGCAGTCCTTTCCTTATTTTCTTTTCTGTACCTGCCCTTTCTTACATCCTTATCTCAAATCCGCCCACCTCCCTTCCGAATTCCTCCTCCGTCATCAGAGACAGGTTCTCTCCCCGCTCCGCATCCCAGAACCCTGCATGGAACCGGATATTCCCCGCGTTCAGGGTACGGCTGGCAAACAGGTCTCCCCAGCCATGGGCGGCAATCTCCTTCCATTCCTCCTTGAGTCCTGCCAGCTCCCGTTCGGTCAGCTCTCCTCTGGTACTGATCTGGGCAACTCCCCACAACTGTCCCTGATGTTCCTCCACATCCGGGACGATGGATGAAATCTTCCCCGACAGAAGCTGGTTATAGAGGGTCTCCGCCAGACCACCTGCCCCGTACTCCCGCATGCTCTTTGCAATCTCCTTCCGGATCACGGTCTGGAATACCGGCACCTTCTCCCCATGAAGGAACGCAGGGAAAAAAGGATATCCTGCAAAGGTGGTCAGGGTCAGGGGACTGTACAGCTTCAGTTCCTGTCTTTCTCCATGATCCAGACAGATCGGATGTTCCCGGTTGACCACCACGCCATAGAACGTTTCCACCGCCCCGGTCTCCCGGATCTTCTCCTGCCCGTACCTGCGGTAATCGAAATGATCTTTCAGTCCTTCCGGAATGGAAAAGCCTTCCTGCTCCAGATAGTAGTGTGCATAGCTTTCCGGTACCAAAAATGGAAATGGCAGAAGCTCGTAGGTCTGATGGTTCTGGATGATACAGCAGCACTCCTTCATGGTTCCGGGGAGTTCCGCCTCCAGTGCTGCAAATGTCAGCTTCCATTCAATCCCGGAACACGTCTCCATCTCTTCAATCACCTTTGCCGCCTGGTTCAGTTCTTCCAGAGTGCTGCCGGGCGGCAGATGTTCCAGCAGGCCGTCAATGGATGCGGAGATCTCCACTCTTTCCGGGATCTCTTGTGTGATCCCTGCCTGCCTTTTTTTCTCTGCCAGTTCCTGCTCCGGCATAGGGAGCGTGAACCGGACATAACGATCTGTGAAGGATTTCCGGATCAGAGTAACCGAAAAAACGCCCTGCTTCTTTTCCATTTTTTCTGTTTCCGGCCCCTTTTCCCTGTTCTGCCCTTCCCCTGCGTCTGTCTGTTCCATGAGACCTTTCCGTTTCTCCACATATCCGCCCTCTGTCAGATATCCCCGGTCCTCCTGCCGGAGCCG
>CAJTXP010000114.1 GCA_910583615.1 uncultured Lachnospiraceae bacterium
ATATCGTTCGAGTCCTCGTAGCTCAGCTGGATAGAGCACACGCCTCCTAAGCGTGGGGTCGGAAGTTCAAATCTTCTCGGGGACGCTGGAATGCCGTAACTTCAAGGGTTGCGGCATTTTTGTCCCTCTAGGGATTCCAACATAACCTCCTTTCATGACTGTATTTTCGACCTGCCGCCTGTGGGGGAAGTCCTGAAAGGAATCGAACCCCCTGGCGGGAAAAACAAGGTCTGCTAATCATTTTGCTAATTCTCGCTTATTGAACATTTTTTGTTCAATAAGATATCCCGTTATGTACTCCCGTTGCATCCCATGTTATCCTGTGTCGTTTCATGCACCGAGCATCTTTTTTGCAAGCTGCGTCATGATCTGGTCGCCGTACTGTTCGATGAATTTCTGGGTGAAAGCGTCCATCGCCTGCGGGGAAGATTCCAGCTGTTTCATCATGACGTCCGGGTTGGGCACGGAACCGCTTTCCTCTCCTTGGAGGCTGCGCTCCACGGGGCGCATATCGGGATTGGAGTAAAAAGCCGTCTCAAATTTCTGTGCGTTGATCTTGCGGTCTTCGTCCAGGATATGCGCATAGATTTCCGTAATCATGTCAATCTGTGCATGTCCGGTATCTCCCTGGGTGGCCTTGAGATCCCCTTTGTTCAGTTTCAGCTTGTAGGTCGTGCTGGAGTGACGCAGGGAATGGAATACCACATTGGGCAGGCCGGCAGACTTTTTAAGGCGTTCAAACTGGTTGCCGATGATGCGGTCCTCGCAGGGCCTCCCCGTTTCCTGAGCCAGTACCAGATTGTAGTCTGTATAGTCCGGCCCCATGAACTCTTTCAGCCTGTCCTGCTTTTCCTTCCAGTCGCGCAGGATAAGGGCAAGGGTTTTGGGAAGCCATACCTTACGGATGCTGCTTTCTGTCTTCGGCTTTTTCAGGACAAGCCTGGTGGATGATCTGCCGCCCATCAGCCTGGGGAACACAAAAAGGATATCCTTTTCCCCAAGTGCGTCAATCGCCCTCTGGTCAACACGGGCAAGTTCCTTTTCAATCCATACATATGCGTTATCGTTTGCAATGTCTTCATCTGCGATGTGGAGGCAGTCCCAGGTAAGACCGGTAATCTCCCCCATTCGCATGGAGCAGGCAAAAGCCAGATTGATTGCAATGTAGAGTTTTCCATCCTGGCAGTTGTCGAGAGCCTGGCGGATGGTATCCGCCGTCCAGATTGCCCGGACTTTCTTTTCCCGTTTCGGCAGGTCGGCATCCTCAAAAGGGTTTTTGCCAATGATATCCCACCGGACTGCCTGATGGAAAGCGCACCGGAGGAGTTTAATAATCTTTTCGATGGTGCAGGGCGTCACATACTCCGTTTTCGCATGGCGGTATGGAGTATTTACAGGGGCTGTTTTCTGAAGCTGCTGGATATATTTATCCACAGTCCTTTTGTTGATGTCCTGGACAACAAGGTTTCCAATCAGCGGATTGATATAGTTATTGATCAGTGCCATATTGCTGGCGTAGATCGAAAGCCCCCATTTCTTTTCTCCATAAAGCTCCACAAACTCCTTTAAGAAATCTTCCACTGTTGTTGTATTGGGCGGGATAAAAGTTCCGTTATCAAGATCGGCTTCCACCGCTGATTTTCTTTTCCTCGCCTCTGCTTTGGTGTTGAATGTTTCCCATTTCTGTCTTTTCTGTCCTTCCTGATCTGTATAGGTATAGACGACAGCATGTTTTTTTCCTCTTTTTTGAATTGATGCCATATATGCAGGCTCCTTTCCTGTTAAATGTTATTATCTCCATCAAGCCATTCATCAAAGGATTTTCTGGAGATTCTCAGCTTTTTGCCAATACGAACCGTTTTGAATGCATTTACAGAACATAGTTTGTAAATGGAACGTTTGCTTACGCCGAGAATCTCTGCCGCTTCCGCAACAGAATAACTCCTTTTTTCCGAATCGGCATTTGGAATAGCGTTTCTATGTTCAGCCACAATGTCCTCCTTTCTGTGTGGCTGGAAAGAGCCTACGGTTTCTTACACATATATAACTTACGATTTTCAGCCAGCCACTGCAACAAAAAATAAAAACAACACGTTCTAATTCTAAAAAAATCAGTTTTTGTTTTCACATGACACCCTGGGCCACTTCCTGCGCCGGAGTTCCCACCGCGTATTTCCAGGCCGTGCTATGCAGCGATTAAGCAAGGGCAGGCTTTTTACAGCAGACCTGTCCCATGCACCTGTATAACTCCCAGTACCATGCTGTGAAATTGTCAATGTACGTTCATGACATCTTTTCTCAAATGACCTATACAATAATAAAACAGTCTGGAAATCTGATAATTCTGCAAGGTTTGAAAATTTTTTTATTTTTACACATACTATATATAGTTTCTTTTCATTGACTGATTCCATATCTTGTGTTACACTTCCTTTGTAATTGATTTTTGTGCGCATCCTTTTATGGAGATACAGGCAGAAATGTCTGTATACGGCATAGCCCCGCATTGCACACGCTGTTAAGTTTGTATGATTGTACCAGCAGTATCACTACGCCCTGTGAGTGATATACCGCTGGTTTTATTTTGGAAAATTTTATTATCTCTTTTCAGAGCAGGAATGACACGGGTTCACAGGAAACTACGGACGCCAGGAATATCAGAGAGTCATTCCTGCTTTTTTGCTGCCTGAAAGCCGGAAGGCATATAAGGATACAACAACATTCACAAGGAAGAAAGGAAGGTGGAGAGCGATTGCAGAAAGTAAGATGGCTGGATCAGGACTGCAACAAATGCGGCAGACAGTTAAACAGCTGGGATGCCCGGTTATCGAAAACCCTGGCTTACAAATACCCGTGCTGCGAATCCTGTATTGCCGGGGAATATGATATGTCGGCGGAAAGGTTGCGGGACCGCATGGAAAACTATTTTGGCATGCGTCCCTGCCAGGGATTATAAGGAGGAACAAAATGAGAGAAAAAGAGAGGCTTCTGGCATGATGGTGGGTACTTGACCATGCCCAATTATACTAAACACCGATTAGATTTGCAGTTTATACTTTAGTTTTCATACAAAAA
>CAJTXP010000115.1 GCA_910583615.1 uncultured Lachnospiraceae bacterium
TTAATTTGACGTTTTTGTGCGGGAGACAGGAACTTTAATTTGCTGGGCTACAGCCCATATCTGTAAGGACGGTGTAGATTCAATTACTACCGCCCTGAAAGAACTGGAGCGGCACGGGTATCTCACCAGGCAGCGCCTCCGCTATGAGAATGGGCAGCTCGGAGACATTGAGTATACAATTCATGAAAAGCCTGTAAGCGCCGAAAAACAGGAGGATTCACCTAAACGGGAAAATCCAAGACAGGTAAATCCAAGACAGGTAAACCCAAGACAGGCAAAACCTGAACAGGCTGAACCTGGACAGGAAAATCCCGCACAATTAAATACTAATCCACAAAGAACTAAAAAATCAAAAACGGATATATCAAGGACCCATCAATCAATCTATCCGGCAGAGCCGGAGGCGGCACACCGCCCGGATGGGATGGATCGGATTGAACTGATAGACGCTTATCGTGAAATCCTAAAAGAAAATATCGAGTATGACTGTATGGTTTCCCGGTATGGGAAAGAACGTTTGGACGAGACTATGGAGCTTATGCTTGAAGTGGTCTTGTCAAAACGCCCCTTTATCCGTATCGCCGGGGATGATTTCCCCAGGGAGGTGGTAAAGGGCCGTTTCCTGAAGATCAATTCCGGCCACTTGGAGTAATGATAGAGCCGGGGAAAACGCCTTATGAGGCCGAGCTTGACGGGAGCCTTGAATCTATGCAGGAGGCAGTCGGGGGAGGCATAGAGGGCTATTACCCTTATGCGGAGCCTGTTGCGATTGTCTGCAATGATGAAGGAAAAATAAACGGGCTGCCCCTGAACCGGGCAATTTATAATGAGGACGGTGAGATGATCAAGATCATGGCTGGTACTTTTTTCATGGCCGGTCTCGGTGAGGAAAGTTTTGCCGATCTTCCCGATTACTTTATGGAGCAGTATAAGGAACAGTTCAAATACCCGGAAAAATTTTACCGGCTGGCGGGTGAGATTGTTGCGGTGAAGCAACCCCTCCCGCCGGAGGAAAAGCAGCAGCCAGCCACTGTTATGGAGGAACCGGATGGGGATGATATAAGGCTTGACGAATCCACGGATTTGGCTTTCGATCTGGATGAATTTTTCAGGCAGAACAACGGGGCTTACGCAGACCTGTACCCGGATTCCCATGTAGAGAAGGAGCGCATGGCGGACGAGCTGCTTTCAGGAGATACCGGAAAAATCCGCATGAGGCTGGCGGCATTTGAGCGTGAGGAACACATGGAGGGAGAAGCGGCGCCGCTTTTAGCGCGTATTTCTTCCTATGAAAAAGTGTATGGGATCAGCACATATTCCATTTACCAGCTTGACTTATCGGACAATACAGATAATCTCCGTTTTATGTCTTTGGATTGGGTGCAGGGCAAAGGGCTTTCCGTGGACCGGGATAATTACCAGATGGTCTATGCAAGGCAGCGGGAACCAGGCGAAACACTGGAGGATATTTACAGGCGGTTCAATATCGACCACCCGAAAGATTTCAGGGGTCATTCCCTTTCTGTTTCCGATGTGCTGGTCCTGCATGAGAAAGGTACAGACACCGCCTATTACGTGGACAGTATCGGCTTTCAGGAGCTGCAGGGTTTCTTCGGCGCAGGAGTGCCGGAGGCAAAACGGGATATTTCGGTACGGGAACAGCTTGACAATGCAAGGAAACAGACAGCGCAGGCAGAGCCGAAAGTACCGGATAAAAAGGCCAGGGAGCCGGAAAGGAGCTGATGATTTATGCTGATGGCAGTGGAAGGCCCTTATGCGCTGATGGTGCAGCCGGACGATATTTTAATCTCTCCCCGTGAGGTAGACGAACATTTTGGGACAATGGCCTGCTTCCATCCCCGCTATGCGCTGGGAGACAGCCACAATTACATGGATAAAGACGATTTTCTTCGGGAGATGTACTTAGATACTGTGGGGCATGATGAAGCGGGCATGAAACGGTATGAACACATGGTAAACGTTGTGAGCAGCCGGTTCCGGCACGGGCCAAAGACGGAGGAACGGGCGGTTGATGACGCCATGCTGAAGGTGATCTCCGAAAAATACATTACGCTACCTCTTTATCTGATGGACCACAGCGGCCTTGCTATGAATACCACAAGTTTCAATGATCCCTGGGACAGCGGGCAGGTGGGCTGGATATATGTCTCGAAAGAGGACGCATTAAAAGAATTTGACGGTGAAAAAATGACCGGCTCTATTCGGAAAAAGGCGGAGGATCTGATGCGCAGCGAAGTCGCGGCTTATGATTCCTACCTGCGGGGCGAGTGCTACGGATTTGAGCTTTACAAAAACGGTGAGCTCATGGATAGCTGCTGGGGCTTCATGGGCGACTTGGCTGATGTCTGTAAAGATATGGCTGAATATCTCCCGGAAGGCTGTAAGGATATGGCAACGCGCCTGGAGGAACAGAATCACCCGGCGACTATCATTAAGACGCTCCTGAAACACGCAAAAATCCAGGTGGACCAGGCGGCAAAAGCCTTTGAGCACGCCCCGCGCCAGCAGGTGATCGGGGATGCCCGTTAAACAGTTATTTCCTATTTATAATTGCAGATTTTATCAGGAAGGAGGATGTTCATGCAGGAAGATTTGGAACAGCGGACCGTATCGGTCTCCATTCAGGCGGCAAAGCTGTCCGGGCGGGTGCTGCGTGCTGCGATTGCCGCGGTGCTCCGTAAGATGGAGCAGGAACGCACTACCCCGAAAGTCGGCAGGAACAGCATGAAACGGCTGACCTGTAAGGACCCCGGAGCTAACACCATTGAAGTCTCCGGCAGAATCCGCTCCTTTGAGCGGTACGCCAGGAAACACCAGGTCCGCTACCATATTGAAAAAGAGCTGGGGACCAATCCCCCAAAGTGGACGGTCTATTTCAAAGCGAACCAGGCGGACGCGCTGACTGCGGCCTTTAAGGAATATACCCAAAAAGACCTTGCCCGGAGCACCAGGCCGTCCCTGCTCTCCCAGCTTCATAAATTCAAGGAGCTGGCGCAGGCTCTTGGCCGTGACCGGGTAAAGAACAAGGAACACGGAGGGCCGGAACG
>CAJTXP010000116.1 GCA_910583615.1 uncultured Lachnospiraceae bacterium
ATAAGGAGAAGGAAGAAAGGGAAATGGACGAGGAATATCAGGAAGTAGAAGTATTTGAAGTACCGGCTTTGTTTTCTAACGGACGGATAGCGGAGGGGGACGTGCCGAAGGGATTTTACCGCTATGACTTGCGGGGGTCTGGCGATGATCCCGGAGATCCGGCCGTGCTGGAGAATCACGTAGTCGTGAACCATGCAGGAACCGTCCTTGCCATACAGCCAATCCCAATCCCGGAAAGGGGATTTTTAAATTTGGGAGAGGAGCTGAATTTTGTGGGAGGGATGTCTACGCCGGGGCAATTCCGGCAATCCCTCACAGGCTTAGATGTTTCTGTATTGGAAGGACAGATGCACGATGCGGTGATCCGTTCCAATGAAGAACTGCTCTATACGGATACCAATGACTGGTATGGCATTTTTCAGATTGATGAAAAGGGGAAAGGCAGGGAATACCTGTTTTTCAATATGGATTTTATAAAGAAAAGCGGGATGGAAGTGGAGGGAGGCGATTATGCGCTGCTCTATGGCGGAAGGCTGGGGCAACAGGACGACCTGGACACTATTTATGAGAAATTCAATCTCAATCATCCCAAAGGATATACAGGGCATTCCCTTTCGGTGAGTGATATTGTGGTCCTGAACCGTGGAGGGCATGTGTCGGCGCACTTTGTAGACAGCTTTGGATTTACGGAACTGCCGGATTTTGTAAGCCAGAGGGAACAGAGGATAAGGAAAGAGGCAGCGCAGTATTTTGAGGAAGAAGCCTACCCGCCGCTTTATACGCATACGCTTCCCTATGCAATGGAGCATGGCCGGGCGGATGATTACCTGGAATCAAGAAAACGGAACCTGGACTGCAAAAATGCCATTGAGGACGCGATCCGGAAGAACTTTGACGGGCTGCATCTGGCGTATGACGCCGCTAAGGAGATCATTGAAGAATACGGTGCGGAACGTGTGGTATTCATCCTTGCGAATACCGTACAACATTTGGAATATGACGGGCGGTTTTCTATTGGGAATAAGGCATGGGCAAAGGGATATGGGATACCGGAAAACATAAACCGGGGGATGGACATGAACGCTGACTATGTGGTAAACAGCCACCCGGCGGTACTGGACGGGTTTATCGGGCTGGCAAGGGATGCGATAAGGGAACAGGAATTAGTGATGGAAGAAAACGTGCAGATTAATGAGGAAACGAAAGGGTTTATTGCAACCGGGCATTTCGGCACATGGCATACGGTAGAAGCAAAGGAGATCAGCGGCGAGCTGTTTTACCGGATGGAGCATGAGGAATATGGGGATTCCGTTGCCTCTATTATCGTCAATCAGAATGGGGAGCTGGTGGCAGAGGACTTGGAGCATGGATTTGACCAGGGGGCAATGGAAGCCATTGGCGAGTATTTTTCGGAAAAAGGAATAGAGATGAAGCCGGAACCGCCATTCATTGCACAATACTATGTCATACAGAATGCCGAGGGCGGCAAAGCGGAAAGGGCATATCAGTATTTTTCAGATATGGATACGGCAGTTACTGCTTATCATGAGATTCCAAACCATGTGGACAAGCGGCTTGGCATGGAGAGCAGCGAGCAGCCGCCCTCCAGGATGTCCCTGATTGAGTGCAGGAATGGAATCGAAACACTCACAGACATAGAAAAATATTCCCTGAGTGGAAAATGGGTGCGTGAGGAAACGATGTCGGCATTACAGAAAGCAAAAGAATATCTCGACAATTATGATGCTGAAATTGCATACCAGACAGGAAAAGGCTATTTTTCCATCCAGACGGTTTCAGACGGCTATGATTATACGATTTATGGCAAAGATTTCCGGGAGATTGACGGAGGCGTGTATGATAACCCAGATATATCCATCGGTGAAGCGATGGAAGCAATCCTTTCTGATGAAGGAATCTCCATGACGGCATGTAAGGTTATGGATTATGAGGAATTGCAGGAGAAGGCAGAAGCAGCCGCACAGGAAGATCTGCAGAAGGCACAGGCGAAAGAAACGGAGAAGGGGAAGCTGCCGCTGGTTTCTGATATGACAGAGCCGGAGCCTGCGTTAAACGGCCAAAGCCGTGCAGGGATAGAGGAAACTGTACTCTGCTATGCCCAGGCGCAGATTGATGAAATGGGGCTGTCGGAGGAAGTGGAGCTGCTTGGCGCAAGGGTATATGGGAGCCGTTCCAGGGAAGGGCTGTACCATGAAGGCTCGGATATAGATGTTGTGGTGTCTTACAGCGGCAATCTGAAGGAGGATGCTTTTTTCAGTGCGCTCCATGAGGATGGATTAAAGATAGCAGGAATCCCGGTTGACATCAATCCAATCTCTACGGAAAAGACGGGGACATTGGAGGAATATCTGGAAAATGCGGAGAAATATCTGGATGAAAAGCAAGGCTATATGGAGATTCCTGAAAGTAATGGGCGGGCAGACCGGAAACAGTCTATAACATTTTATGTGGCAGAGTGTTCAGAATTTCATATATTGGGGGAATTTCATGAGCGTCTGGAGACATTGCAGGAAGCAATGGAATTATATGAAAAAATCCCTGCGGACAGGCTAAATGGCATAAAAAGTATTGGTATTCAATTAGAAGATGACAGCATTTATGATGGTACGACTTATGACCTTATGGTAGCGGGTGAAATTCAGACAGAGTTTATCAATGAAATTCCTCATTACAGAGAAAGCCCGCTGGTGCAGAAAGCGATTGCGGATATGGAAGCAATGCTTTTGGAACAAAGGACGGGGCAGGAAGTATCAGCTCCGGAAGAGAAAGCAGCGCTTCCGCAACAGACAATGCCAGAGGTAAAGGAAGGAAAAGCTGTTCAGATGGAAGAAAACAGGAATCCAGCCACAGAGGTACGGAAATCTGTTGGAGATACAGAGGTATCGGAAAAGCAGCCTGCAGAACTGAAAAAAGCGGCTGAAAATGCCCCCAGAACAGACAGAGCCATATCCGGCGGCAGCAAGAAGCAGTCTGTCTTAAATGCCCTC
>CAJTXP010000117.1 GCA_910583615.1 uncultured Lachnospiraceae bacterium
GGTTGGAAAAATAATTCGTCATTTGCGTCTCCCTCAATTCGCCGTCCGACACTATCCCCTGACAAGCCTGTTCTGTCTCTCCGGGTTTTTCTTCTTTTATCTCTTTCAGGCAAGACAACTGTTCCAATACCTCCGTATGTTTCAACTGGCTGTAAGCAGGCAGAAATACTTTCTTCAAAGCCGGGAATTCCGTCAGCAGACGGCAGTCTGAAAAGTTGGTATCCTGTAGATTAAGGGTATTCAAATTTCTGCACCTGCCCAGAAAAGAATAGTCATCAATCGCAATGTCATGGAGAGACAGCTGTTTTAGCTTCGTCATTTCCCCAATTAAGGAAAAATCATCATCCTTTACCATCAACCATGAAGGGAGACGCACATCTTCTATCTTCTTTACGGCAGAAAAGTTTCTCTTTCTGCTGTCCAGGCATTTAATTTTAGCAAGATCGCTGAACGTCTGCAGGTCATGCCCTGTATTTCTCTGTATCCAGATCACAAGCCTTGGATCGATTCCATACTGCTTCATGCTAAAATATCCTCCTAATTTCCTTTACTGTCATTATTTTTCTTCTCAAATTTCTTTTTATGGAAAGGCATATTTTTATAGCTGGAGTTCGCCACGGATTATCTTTTTCATAAAATCCTCATAAGAATCAGCAACTATCTTGCAATCCTCGAATTCCGGTTCACTGCCATAAACAATACTGCCTTCTTTTATGGAGATTGCATAATAAGCATAACCGCTTTCCAGAGATAAGAAGACAGGTAGATGCCCGTCCCAGAATTTTCTGATCTCATCCTTCCATGCTGCGTCATTTCCTGCGGCCTCCAGGCTGAGCAGTTCCCATTCATTCCATTGCCATGCCTTGTCCCCCTGCACATCATAATCTTCTGAGCATAAAAACCAGGCCTCCTCATCTCCTCGTATCATACTTTTTACAGTGGAAACAAATTCCACCCAGCTTTCTGGGTAGCCGGTATACCTGCTTTTCATTGGCTCAGGCAGGCAGAATTTCTGTTCTTTATTCAACTCTACTGTCCAGCCCCGATTTTTCATACAGTCTAAAAATTTATCTATCATTTTGCGTTTTCCTCCAACAAATAACAGTGCCTCCCTGTATTCTATCTCTTGAAATTTGCAAGAATGCTTTCATATTCCTGCTCTAACTGTTTTGCATACGGATCGTTCATGGCTTTTGCTGCTGCGATCCCCTTTGTATATAAATTTCCGTACCAGCTCGACTGTGGGACTTTCTGCAGTTCCGTCTTTGCCCACTTCCACAAGCTGGCTGCCCCCTTAGTATGATTTGCCGTAACCTCAAAACAGGCTTCCAGGATATCCTTAAACAGCCGGATCGTACGGATCTGTCCGTAATCCGTGGTTTTGATTACTTTTTCGCATAAACAGAGCGCCTTTCCATAATCGCATGTATGTATATAATGCCGGATCAGATTTTTATACCCGGAAATGATATCTCTTGTACTGTTACTTTCTGCTGACAGAATCTCCGCCAGCTGTTCTTGATAAAGTCTTTCATTTTCTGCATCTCTTCCCAGAAACGTGTTAAAGTCGATCAATACCCTACGGTTGGGAGCGGACCATTCTGTGGTATTCTCTTTCCACTCATCCACCAGGCATCCCATCACATCCCTGTATTCCATTTCCTGACATAAATAGATACAATCCAGCAGGCTGTTTGCCCCAAAGTCATCCTCCATCTGTCCGTCCGGGTCATAGCCACAGGCGCAATCAAAGTTTGCGCTCTTTGCCTGCTCCAATAAACCGGCATATTTTCCATCTCCATTGTATTTTCTGATCAGGTGAGTCAGTATTTGGAGCGTACTCCCAATCCCCTGAAATGAATTCCGCTCCCTGTCTTTCAGTTCCTCCCCAAAGAGGAAAGCAACCGTCTCTTCATCCTCGATATGGCAGTACAGAAGGTAATACGCCAGCCGCAGGCGGTTTGTATAATTTTCGTCATCCGTACCCCATTCCCCGTTATGAAATTCCTTATAGCGCACTGTGTCATCATTTCCTGCTTTCAGAGCTTGGTAAATGATCTGCTGCTCTTCTATTTTAGATTTTAACTGTCCCTTCCCCATAGCCTGTTCCTTTCAACCGTTCCTTTTACGTCAGTTCCACCAGCATACGCCGGGCATCTTCCACCACATACAAAGTCCCACCCTCCTGGATTGCATATTCCAGATGTATTCTGGCGTTCTTTAGTTCTCCACAGGCAATATCAACATCCGCAAGACATACGGCAGAAACCACCTTTTGAAGCTTGGCCGTATATCTGGCGCTTCGGGCTTCCTCCATACGGCGGTATGTCTCATGATCCCCCCGCCATAGGGCCAGGCTGGCATCCATAACGTTCAGCAGCTCTTGCCCTGTTCTCTGTAAGGATGCTTTTTTGAATGAGGAAACAAGAACCTCTGCCTCATGTTTAACCTGCATTGCCCTTTCCAGATCTTCCATTTTTTTATAACAGTTAAAACGAATGTTCAAAAGAGAAATCTGATAATTAACACTTAATTTGTACTTACGCAAAGGCTCCGCCAAAGCTAAGGCATCAGAAAACTGTCCAGACCACATAAGACCAGCCGCCTCATTGATACGGATAGCCACGGCGCTCCGCTTTCTTTTATGTACTTTTTCAAGCAGACGCAGCACCTGAACATAGGTTACCGGATCGCAGTTCTGGTTCAGGATCAGATTCAGAGACATAAAATCCCAGGAAATCCAGACGTTGATTGGAAAAGTGATTACAATAAGAATCAACAGTTCGAGCAAAACATCTGCCATGCCATCATCACCCCACCAGATTCCCCTGATACCCACAATAACATATAGCAGCAAGATCAGTATGAGAAGCCCCTGCTTAGCCCGAAGTCTTTTTTTGTATTGACGAACAATCTCTTCCGGAGTTTTGTTTTGATATTGCATAGCAGCTTTCATGTTTGTTTTCATCCTCTTTTCTTTTATAT
>CAJTXP010000118.1 GCA_910583615.1 uncultured Lachnospiraceae bacterium
CTTCGGCATTGGCGTCGTTCAAATGGAGCAGTGCGCAGCTGATTCTGCCATTAGCCAGACCATCAAACGGACATTCACGGCAATCTACCCCATGGCAGTTGATGCTTGACTGGTCAATAAGTTTTACAAGCGTTTCAATCTTTGTCATTTTCCTAAAGCCTCCATGATTTCCTCGATGCTGAATGCTTTTGTCGTTCCGTCTGGTAGCCGCATATTCGGCACTGCGACGAAGGGGATCTCCTGACCTTCTTCCAGGCTCGGGAAATCTTCCTTCGTGGCGTATCCGAAACTCACATTTCGTTTAATCCATTCTTTTTCTTTTTTACTTATCATTTCTTATCATTTAACCAATTTATGCAAGTTGTACTTCTTCCAGCTTCAAGTAGTAGACCAGTCCTGATTTTGTCCTGACCGTCAGCGGATGACGGGCGTCAATGTCCACGCTTGTGATGACTCCCCTCGCGGGGACGGGCATGCAGTCGATGAGCCCTGGCTTGATGATCTTGACGGGGATGCCGATTTCGTATCCATCAGGCACACCTTCGCTGAGCCTTTTGCGAGCCTGCATCTCCATCTCGTGTCTGGCCGCTTCCAGCTCTTTGCCTGTGAGATGCCCCAATACAAAGTGGAGGTCATAGTAGGCCTTGCCTGACAAAATGGACCTTCTGATACCATCGCCATACCCGAATCCGAGTATCTTTGCAGCTGCACTGGGGTTTGGATAGACTTTGCCGGATTCAAGGCAAGTGACTTCTCCCCAGCTTGTGTTTCCACCTACCCGCATCAGTAACCCCTGTCCTGACGTGCGTGGTTTTCCTTGTTCTTTGCCAGATATGCCTGGTACACGTCCTCAAAATCCAGCTTGAGGCACCGCATAAGCCACATGAGCTGGCTGACCGGCGGATAGGTATTGCATTCGCTCAGCCGCAGCATCATCGGCTGGAAGGCAGAAACGACACGGCGTTGTTCTGCAAACCTGCCAGAATTTTCATATTCGCTGAACGCGATTGCGGTGAACTTCGACAGCGGCAGCCCGCTTACCTCGTGATGCGCCAACTGCCAGCTCAGGACAAAGTGCAGGACATCCACGAACTCTTCCAGCACTTTCTTCTCGTCCACCGGTGCCTGTGTCTTCTTCCACCAGCACCAGTCCGCTTTCAACTCATGGTTGAGTTCCCCAATTTCGTCCAGGACTGCCGACACATACCAGTCGCCGTCCAGCAGGTCCTTGTAGGTCAGGCCGTTGCCCATGACGATGCGTTCGTCGAGCTTTTCCTGCAGCTTGAGCATCTTGCGCCAGCGGGTGATGAATGCCTTGCGCTCCATGAGTTCTGTCATGCTTCTAACTCCGCATTCAGCCATTTGGCGATTTCTTCCGGGTCAGGTGCAGCCGAGGATCCGTAACTGGGACAGGCTCCGCCCAGAAAAACCGGGCAGGTGTCACAGTCGTCGAATGCAGCTACGCATCCTGATTCCAGATAGGTCAGCAGTGTCATTTCCTGGACCCCGTGAGGTCCGTCTGCTGCATTGGCAAGTGCGGCGGAGATCTCCGCTGCGTATTTTTCGTGATTTTTCATTTCTTCTTCCCTTTCCGTTTCTTGTGGATCCTGTCCCAGGCTTCGATGCCTTCCCAGATCTGCGGCATCCCGCAGCTGCAGAGTGCCTGCCCCAGATGGAGCTGCCGGTTACAGTCGGCGCATCGGTAGACTTTCACGAACCGGCCGCCCAGCAGTGTGGCCTTGTCGTCCCATTCCATGGAGACCTTCGGCTTCATGATTTCAGGCATCATTTCCACCCCGCTTTGTGCAAGTTTTCGTAGGCCTCTTTGAGGTCTTTTCTCATCCTTCTGAGCTTGGTTTCGAGGTCTGAGACACGGTATTTCTGGCCGTATTCCTTTGCTTCGTTCAGCTCCCGATGGACCGCTCTCATGGCTGCCCGCTGCTGCAAAATCATGGGGTGTTCGTCAGCGATTTTGATTGTTTCCATGTCTGTTTTTCCCTCTTTCAAAACGGCAGGTCGTCCGCTTCCAGCGCCAGCGTTTCATCCGGGCTGTAGGGATTGTCATGGCTTGGTCTGACGTTTTGGTCGTATTGATAATCGCCGCTCTGACAGCCATTTCCAGCCCCGTAGGAGCGATTCTGTGTCTGGACGGGTGAATATCCGCCGTAAGTGCTTTGCGGCCTGTCAGCGGGCTGTGTGCCGTTGTTCCTGCTGTCCAGCAGGTCAATGGATTCAACGATGACCTCTGTGATTTCGACTTTCTGTCCCTGCTGGTTCTCGTAGCTGCGGTTCTGCAGCCTGCCGGTCACTCCAATCTGGCTTCCCTTGTGGGTGTACTGATGCAGGACTTCTGCTGTCTTCCCCCATGCCTGGCAGCGGAAGAAGTCTGCATCAGGCTGTCCCTGTGACTTGAACCGGCGATTGACTGCCAGTGTGAAGTTGGCGACTGTCTTTCCGGACTGAGTGGTTCGAAGTTCGATGTCCTTTGTCATCCGGCCTGTAAGGTTGGTGATGTTCATGCTCTTTCCCCCATGAATTCGTTTGTCAGCCACACCTGGCCTTTGCCCGTGACTTTCGTCGTCTTGGTGATGCGCACGGATCCGTCCGGGTTAGAGATGGTCCGCTCCTTGATCTCGAAGTAACCCTTCTCCATGGCCTTCTGTGTCGGCATGTTCCGGCTTTCCCCGGACTTCATCAGCCAGCCGTTTGTCCTGAGCCAGTCAAACAGCCGTCTCTGTCCGACTTCCACGCCGTTCTGCCGCAGCAGCTTTGCCATGTCTCCGATCAGGATGCTAGTGCTGGATGTCTCCACAGCTTCGGCAAACAGGGCCTTGGGCTTCATCTCTGCATTCTGAAGTTCCAGCTGCCTGCGGGCTTCCCGTTCTTCCTTGAGTTTCTGCAGTGCGTTGATTGCCAGGTCCGGGTTGTCCAGCAGTTCGTCCATGGCGTACATGCCGTTTCT
>CAJTXP010000119.1 GCA_910583615.1 uncultured Lachnospiraceae bacterium
ATCTTTCAGCAGAGAACGCAGAGCGGCCTGTCTGTCCGAAAATGGTGTGACAGCAATCAGATCAGTTATGACAAGTATAAATATTGGGAAAAGAAACTGCTGCGCAGATCAGATCCGGAAAGAGCGGTATCGCCTATGGATTTTGTGGAACTCCCGCAGGCACTGTTTCCTCCGCTTTCACTTGAACAAGAGCAATCCTATCCTTTTGAACTATCCTTTCATGGATTGCATCTGAAGATCGCCAGTCATGCACAACTCTCACAGCTAGCAGGGATCCTTAAGATCCTGCAAGCTTCATGCTGAATCTGATCACACAGGGAGCGGAACACATCTATCTTGCCTGCGGGCCTACAGATTTCCGTAAACAGATCGAAGGACTGGCTGCTCTGGTCAGCCTGAGATATCAGCTGGATCCCTATTCCCCTGCCTGTGTGTTCCTATTCTGCAATCGGAAAAAGAACTGTCTGAAAGCCCTGCGTTTTGATAAAGATGGTTTTCTTCTTGCAACAAAAAAACTGCTTCCGGACATGGTCTTTCAATGGCCAAAGTCGAAAGAAGAGATCCGGGACATCACGCCCCAGCAGGCCAGATGGCTGCTGGAAGGCTTATCTATCGAACAGAAGAAAGCCCATAAGACAGTACGGATCCGTCCGGAAGATACGTGCTTCTAAGGTTCGTGAAAATGCCGGTAAAATCGTGTGGATTCCTTGTAAAATCAGCATTTTTCAAGCCTTTTCAGGATAGAAAAATGCTGATTTTTCGTACAAAAAATGGTATCATAAAACCAGAGACCATCAAGGAGGGATCCGCCCATGCTGACCGGACCTGAATACCAGGAGCTGCTCGAACTGCGCAGGCTTGTACAGGAGCAGGAACAGAAAATCGAACACCAGAGCCATCAGCTCAGACAGCAGCAAATCCAGATCGAGAACCTGACACAGGCGCTCCTTCATGCAAGGAAGAAGCTGTTCGGCCCTTCCACGGAAGTCACACAGATAAAGGGACAGATGAGCCTGTTCGAACAGGAAGAACTGCTGCATTCCCTTAGACAGGGACAGGAAGAGATCGTCATCACAGAGCATAAAAGGAAAGCGCGGCAGCCGGGAGTCCGGGCGGAAATGATCGCCGCTCTTCCGGTAGAAGTGGAGAGATGTATCGTAGATCCCAAAGAGCAGTGTCCCGTATGTAAAAGTCCGCTCATAAAAGTAGGGGAAAAGGCGGTCCGTACAGAAGTAATCTTTCAGCCGGCCCAGTTGAAAGTACGTCAATACATACAGGAAGTCTATAAATGCAGCCAGTGCGGGAAAGAAGGAAGTGAACATCCTGCTGATGTATTTGTGGGTGGTAAAGTACCGGTATCCCTGCTTCCCCATTCCCTTGCGAGCGCATCTTTAGTGGCAGGGATCCTGTATAAAAAATATGATATGGGGATCCCTTTGGCAAGGCAGGAGCGGGACTGGTACCGCCTGGGACTGTGCCTTTACCGCTCCACAATGGCAAACTGGGTGATCCGCTGCAGCGAAGAGTATCTGCTGCCCATTTATGAGCGGATCCACCAGGAACTGCTTGGCTGTGGGATCCTGCATGGGGATGAGACCCGCATCCAATGCAACAGGGAACCAGGGAAAAAGGCCAGCAGCGAGTCATTCATGTGGGTGATCCGCAGCGGGCGGGAAGAAGCAGTACAAGCAGTGTTCTTCCATTATGCAAGGAGCCGGGCAAGAAAAGAGGCGGAGAAGCTCTACAGGGGGTTCCAGGGATATCTGGTCACAGATGCCTATACAGGGTATGACTCCCTGGATGGGATATGCAGGGCGTTATGCTGGTCACATGTACGCAGGTATTACATTGACAGCATACCTTTAGATTCCCGCGGGAAAGAGATCAGCGGCTCCAAGGGCGCAGAGGGACGGGAATGGTGTGACCGCCTGTTCCAGATCGAAAAAAACCTGAAAGCATTACCTTCCGAGAAGCGTCTGCAAAAGCGTCAGGAACTGAGCAGGCCTGTCCTGGAGGGATTTTGGGCGTGGGTAGAAGAGGCCAGTGCAAAGTATACTGCCAATGAATCTCTCAAAACAGCCCTTACTTATACAACAAACCAGAGAAAATATCTGGAGACATTTCTGGAAGACGGGCGCATTCCGATCTCAAACAATGACTGTGAGACCAGTATCCGTCCATTTGCAACCGGACGCAAGGCATGGCTGTTCGCAGACTCACCGGCAGGTGCAAGAGCCAGCGGCATCGTATATACATTGGTAGAAACAGCGAAGCTGAATCATCTGGATGTATTTGGCTATCTATGCTATTTATTAGAAAGCCTGCCGGATCTTGATCACCGAAACCATCCTGAATTACTGGAAGCATATCTTCCCTGGTCTGAAACATTGCCAGAAAGCTGCCGACTCAGGGAACATAGAATAAATAAGAAGTGTATGTTTTGATAGAGTATATCACAACATGCACTTCTTTTCATTACGGTGTGTTTTGTATCGCTTACATTCAATGAGGATATTTTCTGAGGCATTGGGCGGGATTACCTGCCCTGTTATGACATAGCTGTAACGTTTCACTTTACGGAAAGGCTGTACGGGCTCCGGGGCAAAAGCAGTCGTTTCAAATCCGACATATTCCGCTATCCCAGCAAGGTCATCAGCCACGGCACGGACAAGGGAGTCTGTGGCTTCGTAGATATTCGGTGCATATTCCACGGCAGCCAGTTCGTGTTTTCTGATGTCATTATCAATATTTCCAAAGGAACGATATAAGATATATTTCATGGAAGGTTCTCCTATTTTGTCGGGCTATTTTCTTTGTTACGGATTTTATTATATGGGGAAGAGCCGTTCCAGTCAATCGGAGAAACTGTCGCATTTTGCTTTTTGTTGTCGTTACTTTTCACGGGGTGGGGAAATATAATTGAATATATATATGCACTGTGGCT
>CAJTXP010000120.1 GCA_910583615.1 uncultured Lachnospiraceae bacterium
TTGAGGCGGCGCAGGTGAAGGAAATGCGCTTAAAGGGCATGGGCTACCGTGCCATAGCGGAGGCGCTGGGGCTTTCCCGCGACATCGTCCGCAACCACTGCAAGGCAAATGGGATGGATGGCTATGTGGCGGCCACCATGAAAAACCTGCAGGAGCGGGAGGGGCAGGGCGGCATCTGTATCTGCTGCGGCAGGGAGACGGCACAGGCAGGGACGGGCAGGCCGAGGAAGTTCTGCTCAGAGAAATGCCGGAGGCAGTGGTGGAAAGCACATCCGCAGGAGGGGAACAGTAAAGCCATTGTCACAAAGAAATGTGAATGCTGCGGCAGGGAGTTTTCCTTTTACCGGAGCAGGAAACCGAAGTATTGCAGTTACGACTGCTACATCAGGGCAAGGTTCCGGCAGGATGTGTAAAGTGGACAAATTTTACAGCCGTGGCGGGCGGGATATTCTACTGGATAATTCCGGGCTTTGGAGCTAACATGTCACTACCAAACGCGAAGGAGGAAACGGCATGAAAAGCAGCGAGATATGGAAGGCGGCGAATGAGAAGCTGGTCTTTGTGGGAGTCCTGTTCACATGGCTGCAGGATGACCCCAAGAACCCCCTCATCGGGGTGTGGGCGTCAAAGTTAAAAAAGATGCTCCCCTGCTTCATCGGCATCGACCTAGAGAAAAAGGCGCTCATCTTCCAGTCGGAGGATGACGGGATAGTAGGGCTTTACATGAACAGGATCGATGAAAACAGCATCAGCCTCTACATGGAGACGGGCCTTGCGCTGGAAAACTGAATAACGGAAAATGCGGGAAGGGCATCTGCCGGGGGACTGGCAGGTGCCTTTCCTTTGGGAAAAGGAGAATGGAATGGGAAGTGCGTCAGGAATGGAATTTCGGAAAATCAAAATAGCGGATTTGATTCCAGCATCTTACAATCCGAGGAAGAAGCTGAAACCGGGCGATAAGGAATACCAGAAGATAAAAAACTCCATCACGGAGTTCGGCTATGTGGAGCCGGTGATCGTCAACTCAGACATGACCATTATAGCGGGACACCAGCGTGCCACAGTCCTCACGGATTTGGGATATGAGGAAATCGACTGCATCGTCATTGACATTGACAAGCAGAAGGAGAAGGCGCTCAATATCGCGCTCAATAAGATCACGGGCGAATGGAACAAGGAGCTGCTGGCTGACCTTATTGCTGACCTGCAGGATTCGGATTTTGATGTGTCCTTCACTGGCTTTGAGCCGCCGGAGATCGAGCAGCTATTCAATTCCGTCCACGATAAGAAAGTGACCGAGGACGATTTTGACATAGACGCGGAACTGGAAAAGCCTGCGGTGGCAAAGATGGGTGATGTGTGGACGCTTGGGCGGCACAGGCTGGTGGTTGGGGATTCCACCCTGCCGGAGACATACGATGTGCTGATGGCAGGGGCGAAAGCAAACCTTGTGGTGACGGACCCTCCGTACAATGCAAATTATGAGGGGAGCGCCGGGAAGATAAAGAATGACAATATGCCGGACAAGGAATTTTACCAGTTTCTTTTTGCCGCATTCGTAAATATGGAGCAGAACATGGAGAGCGATGCCTCTATTTATGTATTCCATGCTGATACCGAGGGCTTAAATTTCCGCAGCGCGTTCAAGGCGGCGGGATTCTACCTTTCCGGGTGCTGCATCTGGAAGAAACAGAGCCTCGTTCTTGGACGGAGCCCCTACCAGTGGCAGCATGAGCCGTGCCTGTTCGGATGGAAGAAGGGCGGGAAGCACAACTGGTATTCCGACAGGAAGCAGACCACCATATGGGAGTTTGACCGCCCGAAGAAAAGCGAGAGTCATCCTACCCAAAAGCCAGTGGGCTTGGTGGCATATCCCATCAAGAATTCGAGCATGAGCAACTGCATCATGCTTGACCCCTTCGGCGGCTCCGGCTCCACGCTGATCGCCTGCGAACAGACCAACCGTATCTGCTACACCATAGAGCTGGATGAGAAGTTTGCGGACGTCATCGTGAACCGCTATATCGAACAGGCCGGCTCTGCGGAGAATGTGTCCGTAGAGCGTGACGGGGTAAAAATCCCATATTCGGAACTGATGGGGGAGGTGAAAGGCAATGAGTGACAGGAAACTTTTCATTGAGATATTCCGCAGGATACACAGTCTTGGCGGGTGTGACGCATCGGAATCATTCAGCCGCGGATGGGACGCGGCGGTGGCTTCCTGCGAGGATGTGCTGACGGAACTGACAGGCATTTCCTATGACGACCTGGACGGGGGTGGCTCTGATGGATGAGAATGGACGATTGACGTTGGGCAGCCTGTTTTCCGGCTCCGGCGCTTTTGAGCTTGGCGGCCTGATTGCCGGAATCCGCCCGGTATGGGCATCGGAAATTGAGCCGTTCCCTATCCGGGTGACCACAAGGCGGCTGCCTTTCGTGAAGCATTACGGTGACGTGAACAGCATCCGTGGGGATGAAGTGGAGCCCGTTGATATCATAACATTTGGGAGTCCTTGCCAGAATTTATCAATCGCCGGAAAGCGGGCGGGGCTTGACGGGAAACAGTCCAGTTTATTTTTTCAGGCGATCAGGATCATAAAGGAAATGAGGTGTGTGACAGATGGGAGATACCCAAGATTTATCGTATGGGAGAACGTGCCGGGAGCCTTCTCCTCAAATGGCGGGGAGGATTTCAGGGCAGTCCTTAACGCGGTCTGCTCCGTCAAAGACGGGGACATTCCTGTACCTGGACCTCCAAAGGGAAAATGGGCGAATGCCGGATGCATCATGGCAGACGGGTTTTCCCTCGCGTGGCGGGTGGTCGATGCCCAATAATGTTGAGCTAAACATTAGCAGGCTAATGTAAAGCGAAAAATAATGTAAAGTCACCTCCCTGAATGCCGCAAAACCA
>CAJTXP010000121.1 GCA_910583615.1 uncultured Lachnospiraceae bacterium
CGGCTGGAAACATTGCAGGAAGCGATGGAGCTGTATGAGAAAATCCCGGCAGAGCGGATGAGCGGCATTAAGGGGATTGGATTCTGCCTGGAGGACGGCAGTATCTATGACGGGAATTTTGACTTAATGGTGATGTGGGAGATGCAGACGGAATTTATCAATGAGATTCCCCAATACCGGGACAGCCCATTAGTGCAGAAGGCGATTGCGGACATGGAGAAAATCCTTGCGAATCAGAAAGAAAAGAATAGGCCAGGGTTGAAAAGGGGGCAGGAACCGCCGCAGCCGCCAGTGTCATTGGAGAACAGGCAACAAACCGTACAAGCGCATGAAAAAGGAAGCCCAGGTATCACAACACATGAATCGGGCAGAGATACTGCCAGGGCAGAAACGAAAGCAGCAGAGCCGGTAAAATCAGTTGAAAATGCCCCGAAAACAGACAAGGGCATATCTGGCGGCAGCAAGAAGCAGTCCGTCCTAAACGCCCTCCGGGAACGGCAGGCAAGGATGAAAGCACGGGAGAAACAAACTCTGGAACGGGGGAAGCAGAGCCAGAAAACACAAGCAAAGAAGAAGGGAGAACAGGAATTATGATGGTGAGATTTGAGGAAAATGAATATTTCCTGATAGCAATGTTCCAGAAGGAAAGCAGGCAGGCAACCATTGAGGAGATGCATAACGCAATCCCCTACATAGGCAGGGATGAGGAAATGCTTGCCCTCATGAACAGCACACTGGAAAAGCTGTGGTGCCTTACAGAGGAAGCATTTTTAGAATTGGATCTGGAACTGTATAAAGAGGAACCGATGGAGGATGAATGATGGAGGCAAACCCATTTGCGGTGTACCAGCTAAAAAATATCCCGGAAAACAGGCAGATACGGTTCCGGCCTTACAGCACACTGCAGGAAAAGGGGATACAGATACAGTATAAGGATTATGAGCAGGTGTATCTGGCACGGATGCAGCCGGAAGACGGGCCGGAACAGATCCGCAGGCGTTTTAACAAGAAACTGCCACGGACATTTCATGGACATTCAATCAGTGTTAGTGATGTGCTTGTGCTGAATAAGGGAGGCGTTGTGGCCGCCTATTATGTTGAGAAAGAAGGGTTTACCGCCATAGCCGGGTTTATCCGGCCAGGTTCTTCCGGTGCGCCTGTGTCTTTCGGTACTTCTGGTTTCCACATCGAGGGGAAAGAAGGGAGCTGGCACGCTTTTGACAGCATAATCGTAGACGGCAGGGAGTTCTTCCTGATGGAGCATGAAGCCTATGGGAAAGATACGGAATGGCTTGTGGTGGATGAAGCCGGGCGGCTGGCTGCCGAGGGAGTCTATCACGGGTTTGACCAATCCGTGCAGCAGCAGATTAAGGATTATCTTAACCCGCCGAAGCCTGAAAAAGAAACAGTGCGGCATGAAATCAAATTCCCCTCTGGGAAGGCTTCTGTCCCCTCCGGGGCAGATGCGGCAGAAGGCGGCGACAGGGAAAAGCCGCCCCTTGAGAATTGGCAGAAATATATGGAAAACGGGGAGTATGTCCGCAGCGTTGAGAGTGGGGAAGAAGAAAATCACAGCCTCATTGATGGGAATAAAAATAACGGCAAAAAGAAGCATGGCAGGGAATCTATCCTGAAAAAACTGCGGCAGAAACAGGCGGAGATTGCGAAACGGCACGGAAAGCCTGCACAGCAGATGGAAATGCCGGAACAGATGGAACGCAGACGGAAATAAGGGAAAAGGGAAGTATCTGGCAGGGATTGCCGGATGCTTCTTTTTTATGTCTTGAACATTATGGAGTTTCTCTGTATAATAAAGCCATAACAGACAGGGCGAAACCTCCCTGTCAGACTGCCAGGCGCAAGCCGGAACCGGGGTGATATTATGCAGGGTGGAATAATACAGGAAGAGCCAAAAGAGAAAGCAGTGGAAAAAAAGGATTCCTTTGCCAAATATACGGTGAAAGACAGCGTATTCACGACGATCTTTCGGGATAAAAAATACCTGATACAGCTATACCGTGCGCTCCATCCGGAGGATACGGAGACTACGGAAGATGCGCTTACGGATATAACGATAAGGAACGTGCTTACCAACGGAATCTATAATGACCTGGGTTTCCGGGTTGGGGACAAAATTTTATTCCTGGTCGAGCAGCAGTCGAGCTGGACGATGAATATCATTATACGTGCGCTGATGTATTTGGCGCAGGTTTACCATGATTATTTTGAAGAGCAGGACGCAGATTTATATGGAAGCAAGAAAGTCCATGTGCCGGAGCCGGAGATATATATGATCTATACAGGGGAGCGTGTCAGCAGGCCGGAAACGATTTCATTTTCCAAAGAATTTTTCAAGGGAAAAGAATGTTCCATTGAAGTAAAGGTAAAAGTAATCTATGACGGCAAAGGAAATGACATCATCAGCCAGTATGTTGCTTTTACAAAGGTATATAACGAACAGGTAAAGCGGTATGGGAGAAGCCGGGAGGCTGTCACGGAAACCATCCGCATCTGCAAAGACAGGAATCTGCTCCGTGAATTTCTGGAGAGCAGGGAAAAGGAGGTTGTGTCTATCATGATGACTTTGTTTGATGAAGAGAGGATTATGCGTAATTATGTTGCCAGTGAAAGACGTGAGGCAGTAAGGGATGCAGTAGAAAATATGTTAAAGACTGGAAAAATGTCAGCAGAGGAAATCGCCGGGTATTTTACGGAGCTTTCTGTGGAAGATGTCCGGGAAATTGAAAAAGGACTGCTTCAAACGATATAATAGTTGCCATTATGCAGATACCATAGAGGAAAGATAATAGAATCCCCGGTTGTGAATGAATACAGCCGGGGGTATTTACATGGAGGGCAAAGTGAAGGAATCAGAACTGATAGGGAAAGTACATT
>CAJTXP010000122.1 GCA_910583615.1 uncultured Lachnospiraceae bacterium
ACGACCTCCGCCGTGACAGGGCGGCGCTCTAACCAGCTGAGCCACCGGGCCATATCATTCAGTTTTAAGTGGACCCACAGGGACTCGAACCCGGGACCATCCGGTTATGAGCCGGAAGCTCTAACCAACTGAGCTATGGGTCCAGAAAGCCGATGATCGGACTCGAACCGATAACCTGCTGATTACAAATCAGCTGCTCTGCCAATTGAGCCACATCGGCATATGCTGCTTCCTATAGCAATGACTCCAAGGGGATTTGAACCCCTGTTACCGCCGTGAAAGGGCGGTGTCTTAACCGCTTGACCATGGAGCCTTGTCTCTTATCTGTCAATGTTGAGGTGTTGAATGTTCAGCGCCTCAACATTGACCATAATACCACATTTCTTTATGTTTGGCAAGAGGAAATTTTATTTTTTTCAATTTTTTTTAAAACCCGGAAAATTTTTCATGGTCTCCGTTTTCACTTTCGACTTCACAGTCAATGGGCGATATCTCTGAAAGTGTATGAAGCATGGACTCATCATAGAATTTATACTGACCCCGCCCTGCGCGCTTTGCCGCATAAAGTGCCTGATCCGCACAATGGAACAGCGTCTCATAATCGGATACTCCTCCGGACGCCTTTGCGATGCCCATACTCACAGACATCTTAAATCCCTCATATTCCCCTTCCAGATGATGAAAAATACGATCCACAGAGGTCTCGAACGCGTCTCTCCTGTACTCCAGGAAAATCAGGAATTCGTCGCCGCCCACCCTGGCGACAATATCACCTCCGCGCACGCTCTGGCGAAGCTTTTCCGCCAGGTATTTGAGTACATGATCACCAAAGATATGTCCGTACTGGTCATTGGCATTTTTAAAATAATCAAGGTCAATAATAAACAGAGCGTAATTCCCTCCTGGATTGTTCAAAAGACGATCCCGAATCATCTGTTCTGCCTTGGAACGGTTCAGAAGGCCTGTAAGTCCGTCATGCGACGCCACACGCTCCAGATCCGTCATCCTTGTATGCTCCGTATGAATGTCCACAGCCTTTCCTATGGCGCCAAGATATTTTGCGGTCTCTTCCACCAGCCAGGTAGCCCGGCAGATAATCTGATACCAGCGAAACTCCCCGTTCACATGAAGCTGACAGTTATACTTGATTACCGGATTCTCCGGCGTTGTACTGCGAAGCTGCTTTCCCAGCTCTGCCAGAGCGGCCCTGTCAATAATCCGCAGCGCATCCTCATCATTGATCGGATCCATGATGATCTCTTTCACTCCGAGCCGCTCTGCACCCCAGTCTGTAAGCGTAATCATAGAAGGATCTACCGTATATTCAAACTGTATCTCATTGGACATGGACGCAAAGAAACGGTATTTCGCACGTTCATGCTCCAGAAGGCGCAATGTTCTGTCAGAGGTCGTCAGCTCTTTCCGGTGCAGAATCTCGTCTGTGATGCTCTGAACTTCCTTCATGCTGATATCTGCCCGGCCTGCTCCGGAAGCAATCTCCGCCTGAATCTCATCCGCAACATCCTGAAAGCACCCCAGAAGCTCCGGGCTGAACGCACCGCATTCTCCATTTGTAATCATCTCGATTGCCTTCTCATGAGAAAACGCCTTTTTATATGCCCGTTCACTGGTCAGAGCATCATATACATCCGCCAACGCAACAATCTGCGCCGCAATCGGTATCGCATCCCCCTTCAGACCATCCGGATAGCCATTGCCGTCATAGCGTTCATGATGCCAGCGGCAGATCTGTCTTGCTGCCTTCACCAGGTCCTCATTCTGATAAAACGGAAGCTGTTCCAGCATGGAATCGCCCACAGCAGAATGTGTTTTCATGATTTCGTACTCTTCCCTTGTCAGCTTCCCGGGTTTGTTCAGAATCTCCGACGGAATTGCGATCTTTCCAATATCATGCAGAGCAGATGCTGTACTGATTACCGAAATCTCCTGATGTGAAAACTGATACTTATCCGACATCTGTCCCAGGCGTTTCAGCAAAAGCTCTGTAATTGTATGAATGTGAAGAGTATGCAGTCCGCTTTCCCCATTCCGAAATTCTACAATATGGCTCAGAATATCGATCATGAGGGTGCTCTGTTTTTCCTTTTCCATAATCTGATCTGCAACCATATTAAAAAGCCGTTTCTGCTTTGCATAAAGCAGAATGGTGTTGGTTACTCTTCGCTGTACAATCAGATTGTCAAACGGACGACTGATGTAGTCTGTAACGCCCAGTTCAAATGCACGCTCCAGATAAGTGGAGGAACTCTCTGCTGATATAATGATGACCGGAATGTCTTCGATCCAGTGATACTGATTCATCATATCCAGTACGCCAAAACCGTCCAGTTCAGGCATGACAATATCCAGAAGAACCAGTGCAATCTCTGTTTCCATCTGCCGAAGGATTGCCACTGCCTCCGCTCCATTCTCTGCCTCCACGATCTCATAATCATCTTCCAGCATATCCAGAAGGATAGAACGGTTCATCTCCGAATCATCAGCGATCAAAATTCTGGATTTGTTTTTTGTTTCCATATGTTTCTCCCCTGTCCCAAATTTACTGCAGATATCTGCTGTTATGTCCTGTCTGTTACCGATTTATTCAAATCCGACTCTGCAGTATACACCTGATATATCCTGCTGTTGTTCTATTATACTCGATATCTCTGTTTCTTTCAAGTTCTTCGTTTTTCCTGTTCAGGACGCAAAAAACCTGCAAGCATTCATACTTGCAGGACAACAACTCCCCGAGTAGGGCTCGAACCTACAACAACTCGGTTAACAGCCGAGTGCTCTACCATTGAGCTATCGAGGATTATTTCAAGGCATATACCTTCAAAATCACATACAGTTGAAAAAGATACTC
>CAJTXP010000123.1 GCA_910583615.1 uncultured Lachnospiraceae bacterium
TCCCGGCACCCGCTTTCATAAAGCAGGGCCATGAAGAACCTGTCCCTTATTCCTGTTTTCTTCTTTGTATTCGGCTGTTCCATCATAAGCCGGACCTCATCTATGCTCATCCATATAAAATCCTGAACCCGTGTATCCTTTTCTTCGGAAATTTCCTTAACCTCCTCATACACAAGCGCAGAAAGTATATCCTTTTTGGAGGCATATCTGCAGAAGCCCTTTACATGGGAGAGACGCTGGTTTACGGTTGTCACCGCATTCCCGCGTTCCTTCCTGAGCCATGTGAGAAAAGCCAGGATATCATCCCGGTTGAAATCGTCCAATGACACGGCATTCAGTCTCTTGCGCTTTGCGTCACAGATATATTCAAGATAAAGATTCAGCGCATCCCGGTAAGCCGCTACGGTATGCGGGCTTTTTCTTTTTACGACCGGCAGGTAGGAGGTTAGGAAATCCCGAAGCTTTGAGAACAGCAGGGGATCTCTTGTCTTAGGTTTCATCCGGATCACCAGCCTTTCCATAGATATCGGAAAACCGGGTCCAGTCGATTCCTGAAGATTTCCTAAGCCGGTCGGGAAGCAGGTGTACATAGTAAAGGGTGCTGGTGAGCTCCGAATGCCCCATATAGGAACTAAGGAAGGGAAGAAGCGCCATGACATCCAGCTTCCGGTCGATCCATCTCATAAGGTTGTGGCTGGCAAAGGCATGCCTCAGATCGTATGGGCGCGGGGTTCCGTGAGCCTGTATCCCGCTGTTTTTCCAACAGCGGCAAAACCGCGAGGTCATCCATTTCGTGCTATACGGCTTCCCCTTGTATTCAAAGAACCACGTCCTTTCCCCGGCCCTTGCGTTGTATTCCCTGCAGAGTTCACGCATATCCTCAGACATGATGATGTGCCGGTCTTTATGCCTCTTTGTCTCCCTGATATAGATATCTCCTGATTCAAGATTTACGTCTCCGCACAGGAGCCGGAGCGGCTCGCCCGGGCGCATGCCGCAGCAGTACATAAGACGGAACAGCGGCGGCAGCACCAGGTCGGGCCGGCACTTCCTGCCGCTCGTCCGGGGCACGCAGCCATCGACGCTGTCAAAGAATAATGACAGTTCCTGCCCGGTAAACAGGTATGGCTCATAGGCTGTCCTGCGTATGGAGTAATCCTCATCCGGGATGAAGGCTTTTCCGCCCAGGAAGTTTATGAATCTTGCGTACTGTCTCAGGCAGGCAATAAATGCGGCCTGATTGTTGATGCTGTATCCGCGGCTTTCCAGCCATCGGTCCACCATCTCCCGGGTAATGGCCTCTGCATCCGGATAGGTGTTTCCGCAAAAATTTATGAAGGGTGTGACCATTGAGACGTATGTTGCGGTCGCGTACCCTGCAGCGGCCCTGTACTCCAGCATTTTTTTGAAATTACCCTCAAGCGCATCCAGAAAGGTCATTCCCGTACACCTCCCTTATACGCTGCCCTGCCAAGGCCGCAATAAAGCCCGCTTTTTACCGGGATCCCTTCAAACCCCAGCGAGCAGTAGGAAATCTGTTCTCTGTTGTACGAAAGATACGGCTTGTCTTCTTCGATCCTTTTGTGTCCGAGAAGCTGGGAAATGGTTTCTATCGGAACACCCGCTGAGGATAGTTCCGTGGCAAAGGACCTCCTCAGGCTGTGGAAGCTTCGTTTAGGAAGCTGTGCGACTCCTGCGGCACGGCTGTATTTACGCATCAGCCCGGAAAAACCATAACTGCGCCTGGACAGCGGCCGTACCGGACCCTTTACACACAGGAACACTTCTCTGCAGCTACATTCAGGCCTTGCTTTTAATATATAGTCAGCAATGGCATTCCTGGCCCTGCCTGACAAAGGGAGGATCAGGGGCTCCTTCGTCTTATCCTGGTTCACGAAGACCCTGCCGCCTTTCCAGTCGATATCCTGGAGGCACAGCGTCCGTATATCCACCCCTCTGAGCCCCGTATCAAAAGCCAAAAGCATGACCGCGTAATCCCGAAGTCCCACAGGGCTGCTGATATCTATGGCCTCAAGGAGCCTGCCGATCTCGGCCTGCGAATAGGGCGGGATCACACGAATGTGGCTTCCCCGGGCATTCAGCTGGCTGAAATCCAGGGAAAGGCTTCCTATGCCCCGCGACCTGAAATATCCGGAAACGTATTTTATTGCGCGTAGCGACCTCCCCATGCTGCCTTTATTCGTAGAAGGCAGTTCCCTTGTGAAAAAATCCATCAGGAGCTTGTCCGTGACCGAATACGCGGGGCAGCCCGTCTTTTCGGCAAAACTGAAGAGATGCCGGATTACTGTTTCCATCTCAATGCGGGCTTCTCCACAGAGACCATAGTGGTCAAGTATATCCTGTATTAGCTGGCAGGCAGATTCGGAAACAAGATATTTCCTGTGGCAGCCGACAGAGCCAAAATCAATTTTCCCCGTCTCTGCAAGCATCCCTATCAGGCGGACTACCCTTCGTGTAAAACGCAGATATTCGGGGCATATTTCATTGCTTTCGCACCGTCTTGTTTCCTGTTCGGCAAACCCGTCTAACAGTTCTTTTGAATAAACATCAGCTCCTTTCCTGTTCGCATACTTCTGCAGGCTGCGGCATACAACCTCATACTGTTCCATGCTGATTTCCTTAATACCATACTTCCTGATTTCGGACAGTAATTCTTGAACCAGCAAGCCAAGAGACATTTGGTCTTCCATGGCATAATGCCCTCCTTATCATGAAATTTTCAATTTCATGATAAGACTTAATGCCGATAAATTTAACAGCAATAGCAAAGTTTCCATGCTTTTTGAAAAATATCGGCATTAAAAAAATGTCGGCATAAGGGGCC
>CAJTXP010000124.1 GCA_910583615.1 uncultured Lachnospiraceae bacterium
ATTCGGACAGGTCTGTTCGCCTGAGACGGACAAAACGACTCCGCTGTCCGCTCCAGTCCACACAGCGCCGCAGATCACAGCGGCCCGGAGCGCAGACCACCCGCCCGTGAACAGTAATTGAAAGTATGAAAAACCTGTGTATTTTCTGAATTTTACCTTGTCAAATGAGAGGAATATGCGTAAAATGGAAAAGGCGGACGCCCTGTGGGTGTATAAGGCGGCTGCTTTTTCCATTTTTTTGATGTAAAAGGAGGACGGGCATGGCAAAGCAGTACTGGAAGCCGGGCAATATGCTCTATCCCCTGCCGGCAGTCATGGTGAGCTGCCGCAGGCCGGGAGAAAAGCCCAATATTATAACCGTGGCATGGACCGGGACAGTCTGTTCTTCACCCGCCATGGTATCCATATCGGTCAGAAAAGAGAGATATTCCTATGAGATTTTGAAAGAAACCGGAGAATTTGTCATTAATCTGGCTACAAAAGAGCTGGTGCGCGCTCTGGATTACTGCGGCGTGCGTTCCGGAAAAGATGTGGATAAATATAAGGAAATGCACTTGACGGAACTGCCCTCCAGAGTTGTTTCGGCTCCGGGAATTGCCGAGAGTCCGGTAAATATTGAGTGCAGAGTGACGGAGGTGAAGCCTCTGGGGAGCCACGACCTGTTTCTGGCAGAAGTGGTCAATGTGACGGTAGAGGACCGGTACATGGATCAGAATGGAAAATTCGGACTGAATCAGGCGGGGCTTGTGACCTATTCCCATGGCGGGTATTTTGAACTGGGAAAAAGAGTGGGGAGTTTTGGCTATTCGGTTCGGAAGCCGGGTAAAAAGCCACGGAATCAGAAAAGAACAGGAGTATGAAAAGCTTTCATGCAGAAGAAAAGGCTGTTTGGAAAAAACTTTAAGTTAAAATATGCAATGTCGGCGGTCGGATGCTGTGCAGCGTTGCTGTGCTTTGCGCCGATTCTGGGAGATACATATGGATTGGAGACTACTTATTGTGAAGTGCTGCTGGATGGAGAAGTGATCGGAGCTGTGTCAGATCCATCTGTAGTGGATCAGGCATTTCTGGATGCCCGTGCACGGATTGCAAGGGAGACGAAAGGGCTGGTGCTTGCCAATGTAGACTGCGATTTCCAGAAAGTAGAAAAGCTTCTGGGAAGTACGCTGGAGGCAGATGGACTGGAGACACGGATCTATAATCTCATGCAGGAAAAAATAAAAACGGCAAAGCAGAAATATTATCTGGTTAAAGTCAATGAGTTTACAGTAAACCTGGCAACTATGGAGGAGGTGAAAGAGCTTCTTCTGGCGGCGCTTGAACCTTATGATCCGGATGGGATGTTTGATGTTCAGGTGGTTTCGGATACCAGCCGGGAACTGAATGCATTTACGATCGAAGTGATCCCCAGGGGGGAGATACCGGAAGGAGACGGACTGAAGGCACTGGATTTTTTCGAAAAGGTAGAGATTGCCGAAGCCTATATTGATGCAGGACAGTTGACGGATCTTGCAGATGCAATTGAGTCGGTAACCAGGGAAAAGGAAAAAAATCAGACCTATGAGGTGCAGGCAGGAGATACACTTTCCGTAATTGCAAACAGCAGGGGATACTATGTGGATGAAGTGCTGGCGCTGAATCCGGGTCTGACAAGGGATGCGGTGCTCCAGATCGGGGATGAAATCATTATCAGTGTGCCGGAACCGGAATTGTCCGTCACGTCCGTGGTGCAGTCCACCTATGAAGAAGATTATTTTGCCGAAACCCAGTATATTGATAATGAAAGCTGGTATACGACGGAAAAGGTAGTTCGCCAGGAGGCAGTTGCAGGACATCATGAAGTGACCGTATTGTCTACGTCAAAAAATCAGACAGAGACCGGCCGTGAAATGGTTGCGGAAAATGTGACGCAGGAGCCGGTGCCTGAGATTATTGAAAAAGGAACTCAGACGCCGCCGACCTATATCAAGCCGATTACCGGGGGTAGATTTACTTCCGGATTTAAGAGGCGCTGGGGCCGTATGCATAAAGGAGTCGACTGGGCAACGCCTGTGGGAACAGCTGTGCGTGCGTCCTGCGGCGGTACGGTGGTCAGTGCCGGCTGGTCCAGCGGATACGGATACTGTATTACCATTCGCCATCCGGATGGAAGACAGACCAGATATGCCCATTTGAGTAAAATCCTGGTTTCAGCAGGACAAAAGGTAGACCAGAATCAGAGGATCGCACTGAGCGGCAACACAGGTCGAAGCACAGGACCTCATCTGCACTTTGAAATTATTATTAATGGATCGCAGGTAGATCCGCTGAAATATCTGAATTAGGTGCCTGATTAATGAAGCGGGATATCTGTCAGGAAGGACGTCCCGGAAATATTTGCTTACTTTTCAAGGGGACTTCCTGAATCTCGGTGATCTGCGTTCATATGGAGTGTATCAGACACGGAAGTCGTTTTGTCTGTTTTGTTCGGAAGGATTTGTTCGCCAGTGACAGGTAAAACGACTCCGCTGTCCGATCTGATCCACACAGCGTTGCAGACCACAGAGGCTCCATGGAACAGCCCTGCCCCATGAAAAGTAACAATATTTGAAATAAACTTGCAAAACTTGCAAAAATTCAAAAAAGGTGTTGACAATATCTGGTTCTGGTGCTATTATAAGCAAGCTGACTGCAGAAATGACAGATACAGCAGACCAGATGGTTTTCTGAATAAAAACTTTTTTGAAATTAAAAAAAGGGTATTGACAAAGCAGAAAAGATTTGGTAAGATACTCGAGTCGCTGTGAGAGCGGCGGAACAAAAACATGAACCTTGATAATTAAACAGTGTT
>CAJTXP010000125.1 GCA_910583615.1 uncultured Lachnospiraceae bacterium
GTAAACGGTGGATAGCATGTACCTAGACCAAACCTGACAAATATGAGACAATAGACCAAGTCTTTAAATATGGTCTGAAAAGTTAAGCACTAAACTTTTCAGACTGCTATAAGGAGGTTATAGTCTATGGTTTCAGAAACAAGCCTGGCTGCGCAGCAGTGCCGCCTCAGGGAATGGGCAGAACAAATCAGGGACTGCCAAAACCGTGCCGAAGGAATGAGTGTCATCGAATGGTGTTCCCGTAATGGTATAACAAAGGCCAATTATTACTACCGGCTGCGCCGTGTCAGGGCGGCATGTCTTGAACAGTTCCCGGAGGAAACTGCAGGGCGTCAGGTTATACCCGTACCATCAGAATTTTTGTCCTTTCAGGAAAATAACACCCCTGCCATATCTTCACGCGGACTGGAGCTGTCCCTCAACGGGATCTGCATTCATGTAATGGAATCTTCTTCCATGAAGCTCCTGTCTGATGTCCTGGAGGTGGTCCGCAATGCTCAATGACGCTGTATGCTTTAAAGCCGTATACATTGTGTGCGGATATACAGACCTGCGTTCGGGAATAGACAGCCTTGCGGCAGTCCTCGAAGCACAGACAGGCAGCACCCCTTATGTGCCGGACACCCTGTATCTCTTCTGCGGCAGGCGTGCAGACCGCATCAAGGGACTGGTGTGGGAGAAAGACGGCTGGCTAATGCTGTATAAAAGACTTGCAGGGAGCAGGTTCCAGTGGCCGCGCAGCGCGGACGAAGTACGGGAGCTTACACAGCAGCAGTTCCGCTGGCTGATGGAGGGACTTACAATCACTCCTAAAAATTCCGTCAGGACTGTAAAGCCGCCGGAATACATGGGATGATTTTGTGCAGAACAGAGAATTTTACAACCCTGCCGTGACAGGGCTCACGGCAGGCGGCGCATTGCTGCCGGATGCCTGTGACAGGCCGGATTCATGGCCGCATGGCGTCCGGCCCTGATGAAGGTTTTTGAAAACCATCCAGGAAAAAAGCGCCCTTATTTTTAGCCGGAATGCATCCTGGCATATGGGCATTATGACGAAACCGCCGGGAAACAGGATTCGCCATAACCGTAAAAATCTGGTATAATAAAACCATCAGACACGGGAGGGGACTGCAATGGAATCCAGATATACGGAAGAAATGCTTTCCGGTATGGAAAAAGGAACAATCATCCGGCTGTTTCTTGCACAGCAGGAGCAGCTGGAAAATATAGATAAAAACCTGCAGCTCGTGCTGGAGCACCTTGCCGACCAGAAAAGACACCGTTTTGGCAGGTCAACGGAAAGACACCTGACAGAAGGGCAGGTGTCTTTCATGGAAGTTGACGGGGAGATCGTATTTTTCAATGAACCTGAAGCCGTAACAGACCAGGAGGCTGAAAACGAAACGCAGGAAGCGCCCAGACGCAGGACTCCCAAAAAGAAAAAGGGAAAACGCGAAGAAGATCTGGACGGACTCCCCGTTATTATCATAGAACATTCCATGACGGAAGAACAGCTTTCAGATACATTCGGGACGGACGGATACAAACGCCTCCCCGACGAGGTTTACCGCAGGTACAGGTTCACCCCGGCAAAAGTAGAGGTCGAGGAACACCATGTCGCTGTATATGCCGCAAAGACGGATGACGCCATCGTCAGGGCAGAGCATCCGGTATGCCTGCTTAAAGGCAGCCTGGTATCCCCGTCCATGGAAGCTGCAATCATAAATGCCAAATATGTGAATGCCTGCCCCCTCTACCGCCAGGAAAAGGAATTTGAGCGTTACGGGATCACTGTCTCCCGCCAGAATATGGCATACTGGACGATCCAGTGTGCAGACAGGTACCTTGCAGTCCTGTATGATTACCTTCATGAAATGATGTACGCATATCATGTACTGCAGGCGGACGAGACACCTGTCCTTGTAAATAAGGACGGACGCACTGCAGGGGCAAAGAGTTATATGTGGGTATACCGCACCGGCAGCATGTACAGCGGCAGGCAGATTGTTCTGTACGAATACCAGAAGACGCGAAATGCCAGCCATCCGCGGGAATTCCTGAAAGGCTTCAGTGGTGTATGCGTCACGGACGGATACCAGGTCTATCATACGATTGAAAATGAACGGGAAGACCTGACAATAGCTGGCTGCTGGTCGCATTCACGCCGCAGGTTTGACGAGGCAGTCAAGGCGCTGCCGGAATCAAGGCGCAAAAACAGCCTTGCGTACCTAGCACTGACAATGATACAGGCCATATACCGCGAAGAAAGAATGCTAAAGGATCTTTCCCCGCAGGAGAGACACAACCGCCGCCGTCTGAGTGTAAAACCACTGGTGGAGGCTTATTTTACATGGGTGCGTGAAAATATTCCCAAAGTGCCTCAGAAAGGCAAAACCCATGAAGGATTCATGTACTGTCTCAACCAAGAGAAATACCTGAAAGTATTTCTGGATGACGGCGAGGTTCCGATGGACAACAACGCTGCCGAGCAGTCGGTCCGTGGTTTCTGTATTGGAAAGAAAAACTGGGTAATGATCGATACCATTACCGGAGCGAAATCAAGCGCCATCATATACAGCATAGCCGAAACAGCCAAAGCAAATAACCTGAGACCATATGAATACTTTGAATATCTCCTGACAGAAATCCCAAAGCATATGGATGACACTGACCGGAGTTTTTGTGAAGACCTGCTTCCATGGTCGCCAAATCTCCCGGAACACTGCCGTAAGCCTGAAAAGAATAGTAATAAAAGTATATCCGAGCCATCCTGACTCTATGATACAGGATGGTTCGGATTTTGTATAGGTACATGCTATCCACCGTTTAC
>CAJTXP010000126.1 GCA_910583615.1 uncultured Lachnospiraceae bacterium
ACCGGGAATGGGGTACAATCGGGACAAATTATTTAAAAGGGCTTGTCGCACTTGCTTTTCAGGGGTTCTTTATCATGGTGTGCGTGGCGATTTACGCTGTACTTGTGGCGAGCGTCGCAGTGGCGGGCAATCTTCACAGCGCATTGTGGTCGGTGGCGGCATATACCGTAATCCTCTGTTTCAGCTTATTTAAGACAGGCTCTCTCAGTAAATCAATTTTTAATGCCCACTGAGTACAGGGACACTGTGCTTGGCGGGCATTTCCCACGAAAGGAGCAGACTATGGCAATATCAGTACCAGTGCCGAAAGACCTGAGTGGAATCAAGACAAAAGTGGCGTTGAACCTTACCAAAAGGCAGATTATCTGCTTTTCGGGAGCTGCCCTTGTGGGTATCCCCTTATATTTCCTTACCAAAGGGGTATTGGGGACACAGGGGGCGGCGCTTATCATGGTGGGCGCAATGCTGCCATTCTTCTTTTTGGCAATGTATGAAAAAGACGGTTTCCCGGCAGAGAAGATTTTATACTTCATGCTCCGGCAGAAGGTACTCACGCCGGGAATCAGACCGTATAAATCGGAAAACCTCTACAAGCAGTTGGAGGAACGGGAAAAAATCAGGAGGGAGGTATGTTTCCTTGAACAAAAAGCAAAAGGCGGGGGCGGCAAAGCCAAAACCGCAGGAAAATAAGCGGACACCGGAAAAGGCGGGACTGACTTTTTCGGAAAAGAAACGTCTGGCGGAGCTTAGGCGTGTCCTTGCCGGGAACAGCAAGGAGCAGGCGAAGCCGGACACCGCACAGAAAACCATTACATTCAAAAAAATGTACCGGGACGGCATCTGTCAGGTGGCGGACAGTTATTACACGAAAATGGTGGAGTTTTACGACATCAACTATGACTTGCTGGAGGTGGAGGATCAGGCGGATATTCTGGAAGAATACAGCAAGCTGATTAACTATTTCGATCCGTCCATAAAGTTCCAGTTGTTTTTATTTAACAGGCAGGTCAGCGAGCAGGCTCTTGCGGAGCAGTTCGACATTTCTCTGCAGGAGGATGATTTTGACGATATTCGTGATGAATACACGCAGATGTTAAAGCACCAGTCGGCAAAGGGCAACAACGGCATCATCAAATCGAAATACCTGATTTTCGGTGTGGAAAGTATCGGCTACAGGGAAGCAAAGAGCAAGTTAAGCAATATCGAGAAAGACGTGGTACACAATTTAAACAATATCGGCACAAACGCCAGAGGGCTTGACGGGAAGGAAAGGCTGCGTATTCTGCATGAGTATTTTAATCAGGGTACAATGGAGCCTTTTCGTTTTTCATTTAAGGAGCTGTCAGAATCCGGGAAGTCGGTCAAAGACTATATTGCGCCGCCGGGGTTTGACTTCCGTTATCCCAGCCGCTTCAAGTCTGGCAGCATTTACGGGAGCGTGTCTTACCTTGATATGATTGCGCCGAAGTTTACGGACGAGATGGTGAAAAAGCTGCTGGATATTGATGACAACCTTACCCTTACCATGCATATGCAGACCATTGATCCGGTAGAGGCAATCAAGATGATAAAACGTGCGCTCACCGACATTCAGAAAATGAAGATAGAGGAACAGAAGAAAGCTGTGAGAAGCGGTTACGATATGGATATTCTGCCTACGGACATCGTGACTTATGAGAAGGACACGCTGGAACTTCTGGACGATTTGAACACAAGCAACCAGAAACTTATCAAAATGACCTTCCTCATTGCCTGTTACGGGAGGACGAAGCGGGAACTGGAGAACCTGACGCAGAGGGTGTCCGGCATTATCCAGCAGGCGAACTGCAACCTGCGGTGTTTGCAGTATTTACAGGAACAGGGGTTAATGGCGAGTGCGCCGATTGGCTGTAATGAGGTGGGGATTGAAAGAAACCTCACCACTAAAAGCGCCGCTGTCCTTGTGCCTTTCTGCACACAGGAGCTTTTTATGCCTGCGCCCGCCATTTATTACGGTTTGAACGCACTCAGCAATAACATGATTATGGCAGACCGAAAAAGGCTGCGTACACCGAATGGGGTGATTTTGGGAACGCCGGGAAGTGGCAAGTCTTTCTCCGCAAAGCGGGAGATTCTCTCCTGTTTCCTTATCACAAAGGACGATATTATTGTCTGCGATCCAGAGGGCGAGTATTTTCCGTTAGTGCAGGCACTTCATGGGCAGGTGGTAAGGCTTGCCACCAATTCAAAAGACTTCTTAAATCCGATGGACATACAGCTTTCCCATAAGGGGGACAAGGAAGCGTTGAAGTTAAAGAGCGATTTCCTGATTACCCTGTGCGACTTGATTGCCGGGGGGAAGGACGGTCTGGAGAATGACGAGAAGGGCATCATTGACACCTGCATCAAGCATATCTATGACGGGTATTTCAAGCACCCGAAGCCGGAGAATATGCCCATACTGGAAGATTTGTATAATGCGCTGTTAAAGTATGAGCCGAGGGACGTTGCGCCGGAGATGCAGAGGGAAGCGAAGCAGAAGGCGGTACGGATTGCCAACAGCCTTGTACTGTATGTGCATGGCTCACAGAATTATTTTAACCACCGTACCAACGTGGACGCACACAACCGGATCATGTGCTTTGACATTCGTGACTTGGGAAACCAGTTAAAAGAGATAGGGATGCTGATTGTGCAGGATGCGGTCTGGAACAGGGTGTC
>CAJTXP010000127.1 GCA_910583615.1 uncultured Lachnospiraceae bacterium
GAAATCGTGGAGGCTTTTGCCGCATACCTGGAAAGCCATGTGATGGTGCAGTGGGATTCGGATTTACTGGAATTTTTAGTGCAGGTCAGCGTCACCGATGAGTTTACCCTGCCCCTTGCGGAAATGGTCACAGGAAACCGCCATGCGCCGGAGCTTTTGGAGCGGGCAGCAGAAACCGGGAACTTCCTTTCCTGCAAGGACGGCACCTACCGCCTGCGTCCGGAACTTATCCGGGCGCTGCGCAGAAGGGCGGCAAAGGAGTACAGCCCACAGGAGCGGGCAGACCATGCCTACAATGCGGGGCTTTATTACGAGATGCAGGGGCAGATCGTGCCTGCCCTTGCCATGTTCGAACAGTGCGGGAAGAAAGAGCGGATCAGGGAGCTTTTAATAAGGAATGCCCGTTTAAACCCCGGCAACGGCCATTACTTCGAACTGCGCCGTTATTATTTACAGATGGAAGAAAGGGAACTGGAAGAAAGCCCCGTGCTGATGGCGGGGATGAGCATGCTCTATTCCCTGATGATGCAGGAGAAGGAAAGCGAATACTGGTACTGGAAGCTGGAAAAATTTGCATCCACCGCGAAGGGCGGGCAGAAGCGGGAGGCTGTAAGCCGCCTTGCCTACCTTGATATCGCCCTGCCCCACCGGGGGAGCGCAGACATGATTGATATTATGAAAAGGATGCCTGCCCTGATTTTTGACCGGGGCATGAGCCTACCGGAGTTTTCCGTCACAAGCAATTACCCCAGCACCATGAACGGGGGCAAGGACTTCTGCCACTGGAGCCGGGAGGACAGGAAACTGGCGGCGACAATCGGGAAGCTGGTGGAGCGGGTGCTTGGCCGGTACGGGAAAGGGCTTGTGAAGGCCGCTTTGGGTGAGAGCTTTTATGAAAAAGGGGAGGACGCCTACGAGGTCTTAACCCTCCTTGCCCGCGCGAAGATGGAGGCGGAGGGCGGCGGCATGATAGAGATCGCCTTTGCCGCCGTGGGCTTACAGGTGCGGCTTGACACCCTGCAGGGGGAAATCCAGACGGCGGCGGAAGTGCTTGCCTCTTTTGAAAAGGGTGTCAGGGGGCAGGGGGCGGTGCAGCTCCTTCCCAACATAGGGGCGTTACGATGCCGCCTTGCGCTCTACCAGGGGGATAAAGAAGCAGTGTCGGCATGGATGGCGCAGGCCCCGGACGAGGACAGGGAGTTCTGTGTCATGGAGCGTTACCGTTACCTTACGAAGGTGCGCTGCTACCTTTCCATTGGGGAATATTTAAAAGCACAGGCACTGCTGGAGAAGCTGCGCTATTACACGGAGAAATGCAGGCGCACCTATGTCCGCATGGAAGTGTGCCTCCTCAGTGCCATAGCGAAATACCGGACGGGCGGGGCGTGGAAGGAAGAATTCCTCTCCGCTTTGAAGGAAGCCTGCGGCTATCGCTTTATCCGCCTTATCAGCGAGGAAGGGGCGGCGGTGCAGGAGCTGTTTGTGGCGGCGGGGAAGAGCTTTCTGGAAAAGGAGATACCGGACAAAGAGTGGCTTTCCCGGCTGATGGGGGAAACGGGGAAGGTGGCGGTGCGCTACCCGGTGTACTTAAAGGGGCAGCTTGCGAAAGCGCCGGACTTCTGTGAGGCGGCGTTATCCGTCCTTCGGTTACAGGCGGAGGGAAAGAGTGTGGGGAAGATCGCCCAGGAACTTTCCATGAAGGAGGCCACGGTGAAGTACCATGCGAAGGAGAACTACCGGAAACTGGGCGTGTCCGGCAAGGCGGACGCAGTGCTGGCGGCGAGGAATTTAGGGATTTTATAAGAGGGGACGCCCCTTTGAAGATAAAAAGGAGTCATATATTATGGGAAAATGGTTTGGAAATACTACATGGAAGCAGAGAACAAATGTGCGGAAAATACACCGTGCGTTGGGAATCCTGCTAGCGATGGCACTGGTTTTCCAGATGGTGCCTTTTGCCAGCACTGCCGTATCCGCCTCGGAGAATAGCGGGGGCGGTCTGTGTACACACCACAGGTCGCATACGCCGGACTGCGGCTATAAAGAGGCGGAACCGGGGCATGGGTGTACCCATGAGCATACGGAGGACTGTTATAGAATCGTGGAGGACTGTATCCACGAACATGCAGAAAGCTGCTATCCGGCGGACAATGCATCGGAAAGTGAGGCAACGCCCGCTGACGCAGAGGAAAAACAGCCCACGGAATGCAGCCATTCCTGCAGCGGGGACAGCGGATGTATCACAAAGGAACCGGACTGTCAGCATGAGCATGACGATTCCTGCGGCTACCGGGTGGGAACACCGGGAACGCCCTGCACCTTTATATGTGAAATCTGCAATGGCGGGATATCGGAAGATGATGGGAAAGAGAATAATTCGGAAGCCGAAACGCCGGGAACGGAAACCGGAGATGAAACAAAAGAGCCGGATGGAGAACCGGCAGGAAAACCGGATAACGGAGATGAAACAAAAGAGCCGGATGGAGAACCAGCAGGAAAACCGGATAACGGACAGGAGAAATGTATCTGTGAGGAACCCTGCGAAGAAAGCAGCGGCAACGAGGGCGGGCGTGTCAATAAGGAATGTCCTGTCTGCGGCGCAGAGAATGCCGACCTGTCGGACTGCAAAGGGAAAGCTGAAAAAG
>CAJTXP010000128.1 GCA_910583615.1 uncultured Lachnospiraceae bacterium
TCAAGAACGTGTGGCGGTGCAACTACTGCGGCGAACACGGCGGGATGCTGAACCTGTATGCAAGGGTCAACAATACCACCAATTCCGAAGCCTATCGGGAGATCTGTGACGCGCTTCAGGCGGGGGATACTTCCTGGGGATACGGGCAGGCAGAGAACATAAATCCCGGCGCAGGGGTTCCGTCAGGGAACCTTTGCGCCGGTAGCCAAAAGGAAACCGGGATTTCCCAGGCGGAGCGTGCCAGCCCCCAGGAGATACACCAGACCTATTCCCTGCTGCTGGAAATGCTGTCCCTGACTTCCGCACACCGGGCGCACCTGCGCTCGGAGAGGCGGGGGCTTTCGGATGAACAGATCGACAGCCTGGGGTTTAAGAGCACCCCGCCCTATTTTCTGTGCCGCTCCCTGACAGAGAGGCTGATGAAGCAGGGATGTAAGGTGGAGGGAGTTCCGGGGTTCTATCTCCATGAGGGCGGATACTGGACTGCAAAGTTTGGCAGCCGCACGGCGGGCATCCTGATACCGGCCATCGGCATTGACGGGCTGATCCGGGGGATGCAGATCCTCCTGGATGTTCCCTTTAAGGATAAGGATGACCCGCCGGAGAAGGCCGGGACAAAATATATCTGGCTTTCCTCCTCCACGAAAAATATGGGAGTCACTTCCGGGAGCCCGGTGCATTTCATAGGGAATCCCTTTGCCCGGACCATCTATGTCACGGAGGGGATACTGAAAGCGGACATTGCCCATGCACTGCTGAACCGTTCTTTTGTGGCGGTGGCAGGGGCAAACAATGTAGCGCAGCTTGGGTCTCTGTTCGGGCTTTTGGCGCAGAACGGTACGGAATTGATCATCGAGGCCCACGACATGGACAAGTACAGCAATGAGATGATCGCGAAAGGAAGTTCCAAGATATACCTGCTGGCGAGGCAGCATGGGATGGAGTGCCGGCGGCTGACCTGGAATCCCAATTACAAGGGGATCGATGACTGGCAGCTTGCACTCCGGAAAGAAAAACAGCAGAAAGAAGGTGGAGACCAGAATTTACAGAAAGGCCGGGCGGTTTTCTGTCAGAAAGGAAAGGGATTGTCAGATGAACTTCTGAATTTCCCACACCGCAGATGGAGGTTCCGCATTTACCAGCTTTCCTTTGACGCAGACCGGGAGACTATCCCTTTTGCTTTTAAGGGGATTCAGAACCTGCACAGGGCAGGATATGAACAGCCCCCGGCTTCGGATTACCGGCTGGTATGCGATTCGGAGCTTGCCTGTCCGGAACAGTGGAAAGACACAGAAATACTGGAACAGATTTCGGCACACTACAAAAAGCAGGTGCCAGAAGGATACAAAGGACGCCCCCTTGCATCTTCGGATGTGGTGGAGCTGGACGATGGAACAGGCCGCCGCTATTTTTACATAGACGGCAGCACATTTGAACCTGTACGCTTTTCTCCTTTTCTTGCGAAAAAATGAGGGGATGAGGGGCGGACGGCAGCTATGGCATGGAATGGGTTTTCCCCGCTCCATGCCGTTTTTGATGAAAGGAGATCAGATATGAACAGTGCATTTGAAGATATGAACATGGAAGTGTGCATGGAAGAAAACCCTTTTGAGGACGGGGGATTGTCGGCGGACGATCCCGGAAAGGAAGATAGCGGATTCTCCGATGGATTTACCGACAGCGGGGATCTGGCCGGAGAGGTGCCCTTTGACACCGACAGGCAGGAACCGGCTGCGGTTTCCCTTCCGGCCCAGGAGGAAGCTGATCCGGATGCAGGATATGAGGACGGGGAAGAAGAATCCGGTCCGGGAAACAATGAAACAGAGGATACCGAGGACGTGGAGAGCGGAACAAAAGCCTCTGGTGCGGAAAAAGAATCGGAGGATAAAAAGCGTGCGGAGCATGAGGCGGCAGAGGCCAGACGCAAAGTGGAATGGGAGGCCAGACAGCAGGCAAAAAGGGAGGCAGAACAGGCACAGCTTGCCAAAATGTCTGCCCTGAGTGACGAGGAAGTGGCAGCCGAAGCCATGAAACGTGTGGGCGCTGATACAGAAAGACTTACCCGCAGGAATATGAAGGAGTGCGTGTCAGAATATATCCAGACTTTATGCCTGGAAGATCCGGATTTTGCCAGGTTGACCATGCATCCCCGCAAGACCATGATTCACTGTTTCTATTATATCAACCGGAAAGCCAGGGAGTTTGTGGAGCAGGAGATGAAGGATAATGATATCAAGCCGGAAGACGGCGTTTATGGAAGTGATGTGCCGGACGATCTGTGTTACCAGTGGGCAGAGGAATATTTCCGTGACCCGGATGCAAAAGAGGATCAGGAGAAGGAGGAGAAATTTGTTCCCAGGGCATATAACGGTAAATCCAGTGTTGTGTCTAAAAATACAAAGGCTGCGGGAAAGAAAACTGCAGGAAAAGAGAAGAATGGGAAAAAGGAAGAAAAGAAACCGCAGGAGAAAGGAGCAGATGGCGGGCAGTTTGAACAGATGACTCTGGCAGGTCTTGCAGGATAGGGGGAAATGCAGATGAAAATAAA
>CAJTXP010000129.1 GCA_910583615.1 uncultured Lachnospiraceae bacterium
GCAAAGCCCGTGTTCCGATGGCGGAACAGATCAGGCTTATCAATGAATGCCGCCAGAGCGGCATGACAGATGCTGACTGGTGTCGTGAAAACGGCATTGCAGTAAGCACCTTTTACAACTGGGTCAGCCGCTGTCGGAAAACGGCAGCGGATCAGATCCCAGCGGCGAATTACGGTCATCTTGAGGTTCCCCGCCCGAAACAGGACGTGGTCCCCATTGACATTGTGCCGGATCACATTCCGGAACAGCATACAGCATCACAGATGCAGAACTCATACCTTGATAATTCACATTCGATTGAAGTTGCCATGAAGGATATCACAATCCGTATCAGCAATGATGCGGATCCGCTCCTGCTTACCAGGACATTCCGCCTGCTTCAGGAGCTCTCATGTTAGGCGACATCTCCGGACTTGAGAAGATCTACATTGTCTGCGGTTATACCGATATGCGAAAATCCATTGACGGACTCTGCGCCGTTATCGAAGACCATCTTAAGATGGATTCGTCGTCCAGTGCTCTCTTTCTTTTCTGCGGAAGAAGACGGGACAGGATCAAAGCCCTGTTCCGGGAACCGGACGGCTTCGTTCTGATCTATAAGCGGTTATCTGTCCGCGGCGGCTATCAATGGCCCAGGAAGCAGTCGGAGGTCCGGAATCTTTCCTGGCGGGAGTTTGACTGGCTGATGTCGGGGATTGATATTGACCAGCCCAAAGCCCTCAAAGCAGAGTAAAAAGTATCTGGATTTCAGCAGAAATCCTGCACAGAAGAATCCGGAAATTCCTTGTAAATCCGGCATTTTCAGGAGCCATTTTCCTTTAGTAAAAGCCCCGTTTCTGGTATAATAAAGGTATCAAATCCGAGGAGAGAAACGATGGCTTCCAGCGCAAAAGATATCCAGCTCAGAGAGCTGAAAGATACAGTATCCGGGCTGAAAACAATGGTATCTGAACAGACTGAGCTGATCAGATCTCTCCGTCTTATGCTTGACGAAAAATCCAGTCACGAGAAAGCGCTTCAGGAACAGGTAGATTATCTGACCAAAAAGCTTTTCGGCTCATCCAGTGAAAGAAGATCCGATGACATTCCGGGACAACAGAATCTCTTTGATGAAGCGGAAATGGAACAGGAGCCCTCTTTGCCGGAAGAAGAGACCGTGATCCGGGAGCATACCCGTAAAAAGAAGGCAACTCATGATGAGCTTTTCAAAGGCCTGAAGGTTGAAAAAGTAGTGATCCCTCTTCCGAAAGAAGACCAGATCTGCCCGGTCTGCGGTACGCAGATGGTCCTGATCGGCGAGGAGTATGTCCGCCGGGAACTGGAATTCATTCCTGCCACCTGTAAAGTGATCGAATACTACAGCCAGAGTTACGGATGTCCATCCTGTAAAGAAGGACTCGGCGATACGGAAAAACCCGTGATCGTAAAGTCTCAGGTTCCGGCGTCTCTGGTTGGGAAAGGTCCTGCCTCAGCATCCACTGTTGCATGGACGATGTATCAGAAGTATGCCAATGGGCTTCCCCTTTACCGACAGGAGAAGGACTGGAAACAGTATGGGGTTCAGATCAGCCGCACTACCCTTGCCAGTTGGATCATCTACTGTTCGCAGAACTATTTTCAGCCGATGTATGATTACTTTCATCGGGAGTTGCTGAAACGCAGTTTTGCAATGGCAGATGAGACTCGAGTCCAGGTGTTGAATGAGGAAGGCCGCAGAGCACAGACCCAGTCGTTCATGTGGCTGTTCCGAAGCGGTGAGGATGGACTTCCGGAGATCATCCTGTATGGCTATTCTCCGACCAGGAGCGGCAGCCATGCAAAAGAGTTTCTGGAAGGCTACAGCGGATATCTGGAAACGGACGGCTATCAGGGCTATAACAATCTGCCGGGGATCCGGCGCTGCTCCTGCTGGGCACATATCCGCCGATACTTTATCGATGCTGTTCCCAAAGGCAGGCAGTATGATTACAGCCAGCCGGCAGTGCAGGGAGTCCAGTACTGCAACCGGTTATTCGCCATTGAGGACTCCATAAACAAAAAGTATCCCGGTGATTATGAAAAACGGAACCAGATGCGTCTCGAGAAGGAAAAACCTGTTCTGGAGGCCTTCTGGTCGTGGCTCGATCAGCAGAAGCCAGTCCGGAACACCCGGATGGATAAAGCGGTTAATTATGTTCTCAATCGGCGAGATACAGCGGAGACCTATCTGGAAGACGGACGCTGCAGCTTTACAAATAATCTCAGCGAGAATACAATCCGTCCATTCGCAGTAGGCCGGAAGAACTGGCTGTTCAGCAGTTCCGTAGAAGGAGCGAATGCCAGTGCAGCAGTCTACACAATGGTTGAGATGGCAAAAGCACACGGCCTGAATATTTACGAATATCTCAAATTTCTGCTGGAGCATCGGCCAAGTAAAGATATGACCGATGAACAGCTGGCGGAACTGGCGCCGTGGAGTGAAAAACTTCAATCTATCAAAAATCGCATGTGAATTATAGTGAATTACTCCAACTCACAAAGGGCTGGGGT
>CAJTXP010000130.1 GCA_910583615.1 uncultured Lachnospiraceae bacterium
CGAAGTGACGGAGTTTTCCGATATGTTCCCAAACAAAGGGACAAAGAAATATTACAGGACTTATGTGGAAGTCAGGAAAAGCAACGTAAAAGAAAATTAGTAGAAGCAAAGGAGAATCATCATGTGTAAAATAATCGCAATCGCAAACCAGAAAGGCGGTGTGGGTTATGAAAAGTAAGTTATTATGCAAAGTTGAGCCTACACTTTTGCTGATTTTATAGGGTATAGGCTCTTTTGAACTTTGCATAATCAGGAGTAAACCCTTACAAAGATTTCAACCAATCAAGAAGGTCTTTATCCTTTTTCCACGCTGGCAGTTCGTCAGATGATGGACTGTTGTAAGCTTCCATCAATGCTTTTCGCTTCATTTTTTCGTCTGCCCGTGCGTAGATTTCGGTTGTTGAAATATCAGAGTGTCCCAGTAGATCTCTGATATAAACAAGATTGACTCCGGACTGAAGCAGATGCATTGCTTTGCTATGCCTCAGCCAATGCGGTGTGATTTCATCGGAGATATCCTTTATTCCCATTGCCTGAGCCTGTGCAGCATATTTTTTCAAAATATATGTCACTCCGGCTCTCGTCAGGGGTTTATTGCTGCGGTTGGTAAATAACGGATTGCGACCATATACAGGCGAAGTCAGACCAGAACCTTCCATATACTGCTTCAGCAATTCCCCGGTTGGTCTCATGACTGGAACAATGCGGCTTTTACCGCCTTTGCCTGTCAGTATGATGGTGACAGTATCATTTAAAGCAACATCACAAACTTTTAGATCTACAAGCTCCTGAACCCTTGCTCCGGTATCATATAAAAGTGACAGCAGAACAGCATCCCTTTTCCCCTGGATCGTTGTTCTGTCGGGTTGTTCTAACAGACCCTTGATGCTATCCAATGGAAGATACATAAGTGGCACCGTATCCGTTTTTTTCATTGGAATAGCCAGGATTTTCTGGCTTTGCTGTATATACTGTGGTTCTTCTACCATTAAAAAGCTGAAAAATGAATGGATTGCAGCGAGACGTTGATTCCTTGTCGCCGCTTTGCAGTTACGTTCTTCCTCCAGCCATTGCAGAAAGCGGAGGATCAGATCCCTGTTTATTTTTGCAACTGTCAGCTTTTCCGGCAAAAGGTTCTCCTGATCTCTGCAGTATCTTAAAAATAATGAGAATGAGTCCCTGTATGCTATCTGGGTATTACGTTTGCTGCCGACCTGGCAGGGAAGATATACTGACAGGAACTGCGTTAAATACTGTGCAAAATCAGTTTCCTTCATGGCATACCTCCGGGATGACGTATGCACATGACCTTTCCACTTCCCTCATCAGGTCTGGATAAACTTCAGCTGTCAGGCGCAGATACCTTGCTGTTGAGCGTATTGTTTTGTGCCCCATATATGTGGAAAGAATCGGGAGCATAGCCGTTAAATCGGCTTCTTCCCTGATCCACTTTTGTAAAACATGAACCGCAAATGTATGGCGTACATCATGCAGACGGGGTCCCTGTCCTTTTCCGCCATGTGAAATCCCTGCCGCTTCCAGATACCTGCGGTACCTTTGATAGATAGTCATCGGGCTGAGCATGGTCTTATCAGGAGCAGGGAAGAAAAAGTCGCTGTCTTTTTCCCACCAGATTTTATCTGCATAGGATATACAGGCTTCTTTTACGGAATCTGATAATGGGATATACCGGTCACGGTCAGTCTTTGCTTCACGGATCGTAAGAATCCCATCTTTGAGATTCACATCCCTGCAGCAAAGTCCGACAACTTCTGACACACGAAGCCCACAGCCATAAAGAATCCGGAAGATCACTGGTAATGCCAGATGCATATTTCTTGCAACTTCTTTGGGTTCTGTTTCATCAGCGGCTTTGATCACAGCTGCTATCTGCTCATGCGTAAATATATATGGTACAAATGAACTGTGATTCAAACCCTTCACTTCCGGCACGATATAAGCATCATAACCAAGGTTATTAAGGTATATGGCAAACTGTCTTATGCAGGTAATGCGGTGTGACCGGCTTTTTTCGGATTCACCTGCCCGGGGCGCTGTCCATTTTTCTGCAAGGGAGCGGGATATTTTTATTTCTGTAACACCCTGTTCTTCACTGAAACGGCAAAACCGGGATAAACATTTCGGTTCATCTGCATATTTAAAACCTGTGCTTCTTTTGTACTGAATGAATTCCCGGGCAACTTCCGCAAATGAACCTGTCATGGATGGAGATTTTCTGATTCTTGTCATTAGATTGCCACCTCCAATGCACATTTCCGAAGCTCGGTGATATCAATACGAAGATATGCCATCGTAGTTTCAGTAGTTGTGTGCCCCAGGATTTCTGAAATGACCGGAAGCGGAATCTCATGCTCCAACAGGCGGCTCGCAAGGCTGTGGCGGAGTGTGTGGGAGCCTTTCTTTTTCCCTTCAAGATGGATTCCCGATCTCTGGAGACGTACCCTTACAAGGGCGCCGACCGCACCCGGATTGAAATCCGTATAAGGAG
>CAJTXP010000131.1 GCA_910583615.1 uncultured Lachnospiraceae bacterium
GCTGTTCTCCCCGTTCTCATGCAGCACTACAACGTCACTGACAGATAGGGAATGCCCTTTGTAATCTGCCGGGTGGTCTATGTTGAATTTCTCAAAAACTGCGTTGAGCTTCTCCCTTTGCGACTGTCCGTGTATGTCTGAAAGCTCCCCTGCATAGACAAGGTTATAGTTTCCCGGCTGGATTTCCCCGAAATCGTCAGAAAGGATACCTCTTTTCAAAAGTTCCTCTGTACCCGCAAAATGAAAATCCCGAAGCTCTGGATTGTCTTTTAATTGATAAATGCCGTATTGATCGGTATCGCCATGCAGAAGCTGTGCTTCCCTGTCTGCGCCGCTTTCTTCAAGTTCCTCCCGCATAGCCCGGAAATTTTTCTCATTTTCCCAATCGCCTTTTTCTATGCCGAAGATTCCCCCATGCCCTGTGATCTGCTTCCTGTCATGCACGGTTGTTTCAGAGCCGTCCTCATGGAGCAGGCACACAGGCAGGTCATGGTCAAAAAGCTCTAATGCCCTCCCCTGTGTCAATGGCAGCATTTCATTCCATGTATAGCCGTATTCCTCCATCTCCCATAAACCAATCATCGGGTCAGGGAGTGCGTCAATTTCGGCCTGTGCGTCAATGACCGCAAGGGCAGCCCCCTGACTGCCCTCCGTTTCCCCATAATAGATATGCTCCGCAAGTTCCCTTGTCTTTTCCATGTCATTCAGCTTAAAGGCATAATTCACGATAAGGTTCCGCTCATCATCGGAAAAAGCGGTTTTTGCAAATTCCAGACGGTTGATGATGCCCTCCGCCTGCTTTACCGGGGAAAGGTGGCTCATCATTACCACTTCTTTTTTATCCAGGTCAATCTCAAAATCATTAAACTGCGGCATACTGGAATTTCTGCCGCCGTCCACAATAATAGGGATATAATCAGCCCCACAGCTTTCCAGGCAGTCATGGATATTTTTTCTATCCTTAACCTCCAGCTTTGTGAGCGCCCCCATGATCTCCCGCACTTCCTCCGGTGTCTTATTGGTAATGCGCTCTACCTCAAAACCGTGTGAATGCGTGATTTTCAAAATCACATCATCCGCCCCGACAGGCTCCTTTGCCCTCTCGTTCCATTCCCTTTCTGCCTTCAGGTCAATGATCTCGTTTGTATCGGTGTAATACCGGACATCAAGGCGGTATTCCCCGAACTCTTTTGTATCCTGATTGGCAATCTCCGTAGTCCATGCGCCTTTGCTTTCCAGATATGCGGCAACACTCAGCCTGTCATCGTCATTCATGGCAGAGAGGGCTTCTATGATCTCTGCCGCATCCATCCCCCTGACATTTACAAGGCTGTACTCGGACAGACCGCTGTTCTGTATCAGCAAAAGGCTCTTTTTTTCCTGCCCCTGCATCAGTTCCCGGTCACGCTGTAATTCCCGGAGCTGTCCCTCAATCCCTGTGATAAGCTCCGATGCAGTCCTGCGGATTGTATCAAGGGAAGATTTCAGTTCCTTCATGTCACGCCCTGATGACCACCCCGCTATATAATGAAAGGAGTAGTCAGAAGTGTCAATTCCGAAGCGGCTGCAAACTGTAAACGCTATCCCCTCGGCCTCCACCTCTTTGGTGTTCCTGTCCTTTGCGGGCGCAAGGATATCCTTATTGATCTCCTTATCATGCAGCATGGAGTGGGCGGTTTCATGCACCATCGTCTTTAAGGTCTGGCTCTCGCTCATGCCCTCCTGCACCGCAATCCGTTTTTCTGTGGGGCTGAAGAAACCTTTTGAATCTCCGGGTATATCCTCAAAGCTGATCGGAACCGGGGCAACATAGATGACTGCCTTAACAAAGTCCTCATACCCCTCCACTGTGGACAGAAGCTCTTTTGCCTCCAGTTCCGGGATTGGCTCTCCTGATGTTTGCTTGACATCAAACACTGATACCGCACGGAAAGCGGGGATTTTAATCTCCACTTCCTCCGTCTGCGGCATCCCGTCCTGGTCAAGCATGATCTCCCCGGTCACAGGGTCTAACTTATCCCGTTCCTCTTTGATCTTGTAAGGGGCAGGGGCAAGGATACGGATTCCCTTCTCCCCCTTGTTTACATGGCGGTTGAAATTTTTCTGCCATGCCTGGTAGCCTGCGACCAGACTGGCGTCAGGGCGCTGTAAGGCTATCAGGAGCGTGTTGTTGACACTGTAATTATGGAATTTAGACATGGTGGAGAGGTAGTTTTTGTACTTCCCGCTCTCAAAAAGTTCTTTTAACCCTTCCTCCAGCTTGTCCGTGATCTCCTTTACTTTCTGTTTTTCTGTTTTTGCGTCTGCCATATTTGATTTTCCTTTCCTTTTTCCACACAAAAATACCGCCCTGAATATTTACAAGACGGTATCCCGAAAACAAAAAAGTGCATGGTATTGATTTTTTCTCTACCATGCACCTGAAGCTTTTACTATAAAATTTTTCGTTACAACAGTTTTATACTAAACACCGATTAGATTTGCAGTTTATACTTTAGTTTTCATACA
>CAJTXP010000132.1 GCA_910583615.1 uncultured Lachnospiraceae bacterium
AACAAGGGAACCCGACATTCTCCTGCCGGATTCCCTTTTATCGTTTGTGCTTTATTGGTTTTCTTCCGTGGTTCTTATGTAGCAGGACTCCCACTTTCCAGAAATCCTAAGAACTTCTTCCACTCCATGTAGCCCTTCCAATCGCCATAACTGTATTCCGACTGCATAATGTCATTCACTATCTTTACCCAGTCCGTTTTCTCCGAAAAGCTCCATGCAGCGGAACTTCTCTGCTCCGCATTTTTAACAGCCTTTGCGACTGCGGCTTTCAGCACCGTGTCCTCAAAACTGCCTTTCCCGCTTTCTTTCAGGTTTGCGGTGTACGCATACATTTCAGCCGTATCACAGTTTTTCGGGTCTACCTTAGATACGTCCACCATCTGCTCCGTCACATTTCCTTCCCTATCCCATGTTTTCACTTTATATACGGGATTCGCCGGGTCAAAGTCTGGTGTCTTATAGACAGAAATGGATGATCCGCCCACAATGTCCGCCCATGAACTGACTGCAATATCCCCTGATCCTTCATCCGCACCATGCAGGGTGGCTGTCTGGGTCTGCCCTGCTGCCTGTGCCGCCTGCTTTGCAAAATTTCCTCCTGCCGCATTTCTTTCTGTCCTTCTTGTTTCATACCCTGCTACTGGGTATCCTGCTGCTCCAATTCCACTTACACTCATTTTGCAAGTCCTCCATTTATTTTTAGTATTGCAGCTCATCTGTCGGTCAGAGCCGCCTCCTGCTCCCCATGATAAGTCCGAGCAGTATATCAGTAGTAACACATTGCCTAAGTTCCTTTATCAACAACACCCATGACCAACACCTCCCTTCGCTGAAATTATTTGCCCCCGCCATCCACCAAAGCCGCCCCTGCTACCCGATTTGCCTATCTGCTGGAAACCGGGGATGCCTGCTTATCCTCTGTGGGGCATTGGGAATATGCTTTATTTCTTATTCATGAAATCCCAATATGCCTGCATACTGTACTGGTAATATGCCGCCGCCTTTTTCTGGCTCAGCAGCTTCATATCGCTTATCTGCTTTTGAAACATATCCATGAAATTTGTTCTGTCGTGCAGTCCCATCATTCCTGTTTCCGGCGGAAGCGATGTAAGCCCTCCGTTTTTATCCACACCCATATAAGATTCCAGTGCCGTCATTTCTACCAGTGATGCGTTCCGGGGATTTATCTTGTTGATATGTATGGTCTGCTCAAATTCGTTCCCATTCTCATCAACACCTTTTGCAATCACAGTCGGGTCATCTTCCGTTGAGCCTTCTGCATACTTGATGTAAAAAGATAATCCTGTCCCATTACCACCCGAATACAGCATATCATCCGTTTTCATGTAAACAATGGATGTATGTGGTTTTGCGCCTGACACATTGTTTACCTGCTCTGCAAAACTCTTTCCTGCCGCAATCTGCTGTGTTCTTTTTGTTGTATATCCAGCCGCCTGATAGCCCGCTGTTCCAATTCCGTTAATGCCCATTTTTCAATTCCTCCATAGTTGTCAATTTTTTATTATCAAGGCTCTTCTGTCGTTCAGAGCCGCACCTGCTCCCTTATAATAAGTCCAAGCAGCATATTTACAGATACCCATCGCCTATGTTCCTTTGTCCCTAATTCCCATGACAAACACCTCCCTCCGCCGAATATACGATTCAGCCCTCAAAAAAGTTTCATGCCGCCCATGCCCCCTTATGGTAAGTCCGGGCATATCACGCTTTACTTCAAAATGCCCGATGCCTCATAAGCCGCAGCAGAAACCGCCTTTTTGGTTATGTTGCTCTTGTAATATCTCTCATCCGCCTCCTGCTCCATCAGCCTGCGTTTTAGGGCGGCTTCCTCTGCCAGCTTTTCATATTCCTCGTGTTTTGCTTCCCTTGCTTTACGGGCTTCAATAAATTCTGCTGATGATACTGACATTTTTTCACTTGTTACACAGGCATGGGCAATTTCACCGTTTTCATCCAGTGCAATCAAATAGCCCTTCCGGGGATTGGGATTCATCATGTCCTGCTCCGCAATAAAGTTCTCGACTCTTGCCATAACACGCTCAGCCAGCTCCGGGTCATTCTTCATTTTTTCTTCCAGTTCCGGCGGAACGACAACAGCTTTTTTACCGATGGTGGAATTTATTTTTGCCTGTACCTTAGAATCAAGCATGGGTGGCTCCGCTCCTGAAGGCTTCCAGTCCAGCACGGAATCATCTGCATTATTGCTGAAATATTTATCCCACGGATAATCATTCCTGCCCCATAAAGAGCCATCAATTTTAGATGTGTCCATGACGTTGTAATATGCCCCCGGAAACCTCGCCTGCCACATATCCTTGAAACTCATCCCCGCCGCTGTTCCTTTCTCCTCCGCCTTTGCCGCCGCAAGTTCCGCAAAACTCACGCCGCTGCCCGTGCCTGCCGCCGCATTTTTCCGGTACTGTTCCGCCAGATAGCGTCCTCCAAAATTACCTGTCACTCCAAAGTCCATCTTCATTTCTCCT
>CAJTXP010000133.1 GCA_910583615.1 uncultured Lachnospiraceae bacterium
TTTCATCACTATTTGTGCCGCCAACTGAAAGGCGGCGGAATGGAGATTTTTATGCGAACTCATTATCCTGTCTGTCTTCTGCTGTGCATCCTGCTCGTCAGCCTGACCGGCGGATGCGGCAAAAAAGATCCCGCAACGGAAGCTGACCGCCGCACCGAGTCTGAAGCGGCGTCCGATTCCGGTGAAACCACGCCTGACGCAGACGGCTCTTCGTCCGGTCCTGTTACATTCGAAGCGATGACTCTGGACGGCTCCTCCTTCTCTTCGGATCTGTTTTCCGATTCCCGCATCACTATGGTCAATGTATGGGCCACCTACTGCAATCCCTGCCTGAGGGAGATGCCGGAGCTTGGAGAACTGGCTTCCTCCTATGACTCCGGTGATTTTCAGCTGATCGGAATCATCAGCGACGTCATGGAAGGCGCTGGCGAAAAGACACTGCAGAAAGCGAAGGACCTGGTGGAGCAGACCGGCGCCGACTATCCCCATCTGCTCCTGAATGAATCGCTGTACACCGCGCTCCTGAAAGAAGTATCCGCCGTTCCGACCACTTTCTTCGTGGATCAGGACGGACAGATCCTGGACACGGTGATTGGAGCCATGGAAAAATCCGCCTGGGAGGAAAAAATCGATGCGTTTCTGGAAGAATGACGCCCCGCCTCTATGGCTGTTCGGCGTGCTTGCAGGCATCCTCTGCATGGTCATCGGCCTGGCGCAGGGGGATTTCACTGCAATCTGGCAGAAAGCAGTCATGATCTGTCTGGAGTGCATCGGGATCGGATGATCCGTCACCTACAGCAACAGCCAACGGCAGCATAGCCATCTGCCAAAACCGATATGGAGATCAGGTACACCATGAAAAATCTGCGGCTTACCGTTCAAATCATCTATACCATCCTTACCAACGGATACCTCTATGGTTTTCTGTCCGGAAAAATCTATCAGGGCAGGCTCAAATATGCCTGTGTCCCGGGACTGAACTGCTATTCCTGCCCCGGAGCCCTGGCGTCCTGCCCCATGGGCGCTCTGCAGGCCCTGTTAAACCAGAACGGATTCCATATCCCGTTCGGAATGCTGGGCTTTTTCTTTCTGTTCGGCAGTCTTCTGGGACGAACGGTATGCGGATGGCTCTGCCCCTTCGGACTGGTGCAGGACCTGCTTCACCGGATCCCCCTTTTCCGCAAAAAGAAAAGACTGCCTTTCCATCGAATCTTAAAAAACGGAAAATACGCAGTCCTTGTACTTCTTGTATGTATCGGTTCCCTGTTTCTGTTCGGCGGCTTTGCCAAAGTTCCGGCGTTCTGCAAATATCTGTGCCCCTCCGGCACCCTTTTGGGCGCGCTGCCCCTGCTCTCGGCCAATGGGCTGCTTCGAAGCCAGATCGGCGGGCTCTTTTTCTGGAAGCTCGGAATCCTGCTTCTGATCCTGCTGCTTTCCATAAAGGTCTACCGCCCCTTCTGCCAGTACCTCTGCCCCCTGGGCGCCGTCTACGGCTGGTTCAACCGCTTCAGCCTGGTGCAGATCCACTGGGAAGAGGAAGCGTGCATCTCCTGCAGCGCCTGCCAGAAAGCCTGTCCTGTGGATCTGTCCGTCCGTGAGATCTCCCGTTCCCCGGAGTGCATCCGATGCGGCAGCTGCGTAGCTGCGTGTCCCGTGAAATGTCTGCATCTGTCTGTAAAGAATCCGTCATAGAAGCTTTTTCAGTTCTTCTGTGTCTTCTTTTGTAAGTTTGCCGAACACTCCACGCTTGATGCCGCACTCCTCATACTGTTTATTTTTTCAATACAAAAGCGAAACATCCTCCGGCATGCATGAAATGAATGCCTGCACATACTCTTTTATCTGATCTTTACATATAAATTCAGGCTGTGTCTCCAGTTGAACCAGTACAGAGCCGTCACCATGAATTGTAACTTCTGCCGCATTAACTCCGTCAAACGCACAGATCTGCTGTTCCAGTCTTTCTTCCAGGGCATCCGATTTTGCTTTCGCCACATCCATGGCTCCCATCAAACCGCCATAACGGCTGTACAAAAAAATTGCCAGAAACACAACAACGGTTGAGGCGACAAAAAAGCATCTTTTTTTCATCGTGTTTCCTCACCGCGCGCTTCCGGATCAGAGCTTTCACACTCTACCAATGTAACATAAAGCAAAGTCCCGTCCTCAAACTGTCCTGCAATTTTTTCTTCACCAATTTCCACAGGAGCACAATTCGTGCGGGTCGTAATACTTTCAGATTCCACAGTCGGTATACTTTCTGTACTGCAGCTCCCGGAAGAAGCCGTTGAAACCGGTGCAGCAGCTACACACAGACCGAGAAACAACACCATCATTGTCGATTTAATCATCAGCTTCATAACATCACCTCATTTTTCATAATAAACAGGATTTTCATTTGCATTATATGATGTAGGTGTCAAAAGTCAGAGGAAAAACTGGCTTTTGACATACAAAAAGTTA
>CAJTXP010000134.1 GCA_910583615.1 uncultured Lachnospiraceae bacterium
AACGAAGCGGCACGACCTATGTCTATGAATCAGAGTCGTATTGGGACAAGGAAAAGAAGCAGCCCAGGTCCCGCAGGAAACTGATTGGGAAGCTGGATGAGGAAACCGGCGAGATCGTCCCCACCGGAAAAAGCGGGAGGAAGAAGGGTTCCGGCAGGAAACAGGAAGAAAACGGTTCCCCGGAGCCAATCACAGAGCACATCCGGGTCATTGCCGAGAAAGACGAGCAGATCCGGCTGCTGAAAGCAGAGAACCGGGCATTGATCAAGGAAAAGCAGGATGTTCTGAAAACACTGGAGGCGCTGTGCCAGAGGCTTTCGGACTGAATCCTATCGGGAGGGAGTACAATGAGGGCAGACAGGGATACTTTTATTGACCAGATCAAACAATTCGATACGGATACCCTGCGCTCCCTTGCTGTCTCCCTTTATGATGAGCTGTCCCAGCTGAGGATGATCCAGTTTGAAAACGAAAGGATCAGCACGGAGGCACATATCCAGTTTTCGGAATTAAACGGGAAATATGCCGCCATTGTCCGTGAGAATGAGGAATTAAAGAAACTCCTGGAAAAAGAGATCGAGAAAAATGCCCTGAGGACAAAATCTATCTTCGGCCGCAAGACGGAAGGCTTCCCCGCCCTGCTTGACGCTTTGGACAATCCGGAGGAAGAACCGGTAGATGAGGACACAGCGGAGGATGCCGGCCCCGCGAAGGAACGCAGGACCCGGGTGATTGATTTTGAAAGCCATAAGGGCGGGCAGGGCGCCGGGGGCGGGCATACAAAAAAGAACCCCGGCCTGGCTGATTCCCTTGGGAAACTGCCCCGGCAGATCATATATGACCTGGATGTAGACGCGCTGAATGAACAGTATGGCGAAAACAACTGGAGAATCGCCTACTGGCACCAACACAAACAACTCATGAAGCTGGATACGCCTTACTATACACAGGTGGTTTATACGCCTGTTGTTTCTGTAGGCCTGGAACATGACCTGTTTACCATCCCATACAGGAACCCCCTGATCGACAAAAGCTCCGTATCCTGCACCATTATAGCAGACATCCTTTACAGGAAGTTTGCATTGGGCCTGCCTTTTTACAGACAGGCACTGGATTACCGGATGCAGGGCATCGCCCTGGCCAAACAGACCATCATAAACTGGGTAGGCGCACTTGTACCGGAAGTCTGTGAAGAGGTCTATGAATTTATGACACAGCTGCTTGTGGGTTACAGGTATACCCAGTGTGACGAAACCTATATCCAGGTAAATAAAGATGGGTATGGCCCCGGACATAAGAGCTTTCTCTGGGTTCATACCAGCAGTGAACTGACAGACTGCCCCCCTGTCATTATCTTCTGCTATGAAGAAACACGAGGGACGGACCATCTGCGCCATTTTTTCCGGGAATTCCTTGGCTATATCACCTGTGACGCCTATATTTCTTACCGGGTACTGGAAGAGGAAAGCGGCGGGGGCATCCTTACAACCGGCTGCTTCATGCATTGCCGGCGGTATTTTGCGGAAGCGTTTTTTGTACAGAATGTCGCTGCCATGAATGATGATGAGCTTACGGCGCTTCCAGAGACCAAGGCACTCCTGTTGATCCGCGGGATCTACCAGGAAGAGAATAAACTGAAGGAAATAACTGCAGACGAACGGACCATTGCCAGGGAAGAAAACGTTGCGCCCAAAGTGGATGCTTTCTTTGAATATATCCATTTCCTGGAAGGATCGGACAATGTATTCTCAGACAGGATGAAAAAGGCCATTACCTATGCCCTTAACCAGGAGAAAAACCTGCGCCGGTTCCTAACAGACGGAAACATTCCCTGTGATAACGGACATGTGGAACGGGTCATCCGCAGCTACTCGGTTGGCCGGGCAAACTGGCTGTTTGCGGATACCATAAATGGAGCAAAGATAAATGCCATCATGTATTCTATAGTAGAAACAGCGAAAGCAAACCAGGCGAATATCCTCATCTATCTCCAATACCTGTTTGAGCAGATACCACTGCGCCGGATGAGAGGCGATAAAGATTTCATGGCTGATATGATGCCCTGGTCAGAAGCCTACAGGACGTATGAAGAGAAGAAACAGCAGCAACGCCAATCATTGTATGGACAGCTGTTTCCAGAGCCAGAGCGTCCAAGGACACCCCGGAAAAGAGACCGGAACGCAGGAATGCCAGAGGGCAATGGTCTAACTGCATAATAAGCATAGAGCCTGGAAGCAGTTGCTTGTGGGCTAATGCTCCGTACCGAAGTTTCAAAAGAAGCAAAAATCTCAGATACGATGGTACTTTTGCGACTATTTAATTATCAAGGAGCTCTAACTGTACGATATCACAGGCAGTGCTCCTTTTATAGACGCCGATTATTTGCCGCTTAC
>CAJTXP010000135.1 GCA_910583615.1 uncultured Lachnospiraceae bacterium
TCTACCGGCTGATACATAGCATGCACATCTCGGCAGACCGTATTTTCTATCCGGAACAGCCATCAGAAGGGTCCGAGCGGGCGCAGATTGCCCATATGCTGGAGTCCTGCTCCGACCGGGACATCCATATCCTTCTCGGTGCTGTCAAAGCCATGCTGCAGGAACAATGAGCAGAGAACCATTTCCCGCACTCTCTGGGGAAGTGGTTCTTCGCCTGTCCTCTGTCTTTCCCTTCTTCCGGAGCCTCTTATCTTCTCACTGCAAAACACAACACAATTCATGCCCTGTTCTTTTTCAATTCTCCCGCAAGATAACGCACCGCTTCCTCCGGGGTAGGGATCTTGTCCTGACGCGGCACCCTGTTCTGGTAAGCTTTTGTGATTGCATTGTTATTCAGAGGATTTGTATATGCCTCTGTCAGCGCCGCCTGCATATCCTGTCGGATTTCCTTCACACTCACCCCATGTTTCTTCGCCAGTTCCCGATATATCTTCCGCATGCTCATAGAAATCTCCTCCGTGGTAAAAACTATAATCGCCTGTTCTTTTTGATTATAAGCGATAATATTATCTTTTTCAACCAAAACAAGCGTTACAATCGCTCGTTTTTGCCCTATACAGAGCTTAAGATTAACACATTAGGAGGACATCAAAATGGATGAACAGTTTATCCGGGACCGGATCTCCAGTCTCCGGCAGGAAAAACAGATTTCTGAGCGAAAGATGAGCCTGGATCTGGGCCACAGCACCAGCTATATCCGCAGCATCACCTCCGGCAGGGCGCTACCGTCCATGAGCGAATTCCTGTATATCTGCGAATACCTGGGCGTAACACCCATGGAGTTTTTCAACGAGGAACGGAAGACCACCCTGACCCAGCAGGAAGCGATCGAACACATTTATTCCATGTCGGATGAAGATATCCGGCTGCTGATCGGGTTCATTGAGCGGATGAAGGCTGGCGGAAAATGACAGGCAGTATCGTGAGTACCGGTGCTGCCTGTTTTTCAGAAGCACACCCCTTCCTGTTCTACCTGTTCTCCTCTTCTTTGGATTATGGATCTCTTCTTCACTCTTCCCCATGCTGATACACTCGTCAGCGTCATCAAAAATGACACAACCAATCCATGAAAAAATCCCCGTCCCTGCGCTCCTTCCGTTTGCAGCTTAAAACTTCCTGCTTCCCTCCTCCTTCCCATTCCCCTTTCCGCCTATATCCCCATATCCAGAAACTGCTCCTTTGTTTTTCTCTGTCTATAAGATTTTGTTAGAGTGGGACCTTCTGGGCGGTTCACCATGAACCCCTCCTAGGTTCACAACGGAAGCAGCGGCGGCACAAAGCGGCTCCTGATACTGCATTTTCCTTTCCAGACACGACAATCAGAAGGGCAGACTTTTCCCCTGGCGGATTTCAGTGATTTGTTGTTACCGAAATAGTTTCACTTTATCTTTCCATTCCTTGTGCAGCAAATCTCTTTTTAAAGAATGATGTATAAATTCGAGGTATGGCTGCCGTTCTCCCGATACCGAAATTCCTTCCTCAGATACCCTGCACTGACCAGATCGTTCAGGGCGCGTTTGATCGTACTGCGGGACATCCCCAGTTCCCTGGCCATGGTAGGGATAGCAGGCCAGCAGCTTCTGTCCCGGTCTGCCCGGTCATGGAGATACATATAGACTGCCACCGCCCGGTGGGGCAGCCCGGAAGCGTAGATGGTTTCAAAGTATCCCATATCCCCTCCTTGTCTAATCTGTCCGCAGCGGCGGCCTGCCTGCGGGTCTGTGGGGCTGTAACGGCACGGTACGCTCTGTCATCTGTCCCTGCCCCATACCGCCGCTTGTAGGCGGTCCTGACGGCACAGGCGGCTCCTCAAATTCTTCCAGGTCATCATCCATCCGTCTGCGCAGGATCTCCTGCTCCAGAGTCAGCCGGTCCGCATAAGAGACTGCCCTTGCCGCATGCTGCTCCGCCACATATCCCTCTTCAAACTCAATCCCCCATTTAAAAAACAGGCGCAGCTCTGTCCGCATGGGATGGCATCCCGTTTTGGCCAGAATGAAATGTCCTTTGGGAAGGGATTTCAGTTCATCCGGGGTCATCAGCGGACGCTGGATCATCTGCAGGCTCTGGCTGGGATCATTCTTTCCCTTGCTGATGGAGCCGGACAGCACTGTTTTATTTCCCAGAGCCTTTGACAGAACTTCCGCACTTTCCGAGTTGGGTGCAAAGCCTCCGAACAGGATGTCCTGGCAGTTGTCGATGATGATCTCGCTGCCCTCTTTTCCATAGTTTTTCTGCAGCTGGGCAAAGGACTGGATAATGGGGACCATGCTGATGCGCCGGGATCGGCCTGCGGAGAACAGCATCTCCAGGGA
>CAJTXP010000136.1 GCA_910583615.1 uncultured Lachnospiraceae bacterium
GTGGGCAGGACCGTCTCATCGAACAGCGCATACAGACCTGCCAGCACCAGCGCTCCGATGACCACGGCCATCAGGATCTTGATGGCGGTATCCACGAACCCTTCTCCGGATCTGTCTGCCAGTGCCTGACGGATCTGGAATGCCCTGCGGGCTACACGGTTTCCTAACTGGATCATTACTTTTCTCAAAATCGTCTCCTCCTTTTTCTGCTGATAAAACAGACGGAGGCAGGCGCATCTGTACGCCTGCCTCATCCGGCACCTCCTGTTCCATCGGGAGATTGCCGCACTTCATTAGATTTTTTGGTTTCTGATTCTCTTCGTTTTCTGTCGTTCTCCTGCCTTCCACTGCTACATGGACATCCCGCCCATGCCCTCCTCCTGCTCCAGATCCTCCTCTTCCTGGAAGTTGGCATCGTCCAGATCCTGTTCCTCGTTGGGAACCTGCGCCTCTCCCGCAGTCTGCACTTCACCGGAAGTCTGCTCCTCTCCCGAAGCCTGCTCCTCCTGCATGGCCAGAGTCTGGGTATACGCCTCCCGCACCGCCTGGTCGAACTGTTCCCGCAGTCCTCTGCTCTCAAAGAAGCAGGCATCCTTGTATTCCCTGGTGTCCGCCATCTTCGTCCTGGGCATCACCACCGTCAGATCGTAGTCGTCCTCCTTGATCTTGACGTTGCGGATGGTGCAGATGCCCGCCAGCTCCACGTCTGCGGTGGCCAGGAATTCTCCCCTCCGGCTGTCCGTGTGGATCGCCACCCCGGTTACCGGCAGGACCTCCGGCTGTGCTGCTTCCTGCTGGGGAGCCTGTACGGCTGTCCTCTGTGTCTGGTCATCTCTTCTCGGCATTCTTTTCTCCTCCATCTTCTTTTTTATCTAAATCCCCGTTGGGGCTTCAGAGCTTTTTCCTGCAGAAAGCCGCCACATAAAGCGGCGGCCTTCCCTCTCCTCTATGATGTTTCTGTCTCTGCTTCCTGCTCTTCCCCGGCTTCTCCCGCCTCAGCGGTATTCCCTTCAGTTCCTTCGGCCTCCGTCCTATTTTCTCCGGACGCTTCTGCCTCGTACCGTTCCAGTTCCCTTGTGATCAGACCGATCACAAACTCCCTCTGGCTCAGTCCCGGATGCTTTGCCAGGTATCCCTTCACCCGTGCGAACAGCTCCTCCGATACCTGGAATGCCAGCGTCCTTGTCCCGTTTGCCATCTCTTTCCCACCTTTCTTAAAATGTTCCTCCAGTACCATCTCCACATACTGCGCCAGGTTCAGCGCAAGGGCCTCCTGCTCCTGCTTCACCCTCCCGTGCAGCTCCTCCGGGATCATGGCACATAAATTCTTCCGCTTTTCCATTACCGTCCTCCTTCCTGCAAGCCAAGTATATGGAAAACCGGGCGGAATAGCTATGACCAACACCAACAAGGATTTTCCATAAAACGAAGCATATCCACTAAATTGTCATGCCGCCCATGCCCTGGGACAGTTCCTCCCCCTGGAACATAGATGTATAGCTGCCCACCGCATCCGCAAGGGTCTTATAGTCCGCCGCCGTGGGCTGGTAGACATACCAGGCAAAGTCATTCCCATTCTTCCAGATATGGGGAACGATCCCTTCCCGGAAGTTGGGATTTGTGGTCGGCTTCTTCCCCAGTACATCCGCAAACCTCAGCAGGAGACTGTCCACAGGGCCTTCCCTCCGGTTCAGCAGGGTCACCTTCAGGGCGGAATACTGGTCCGACACCCCTTCTGTGGCAAACTCCATCCGTACCCGGACATCCTCATTCAGTTTTCCGTAGCAGACACGGCCAGCGAAGATGGTTTCCGAAAAATCCAGCCCCTGCCGGAACAGCTTTTTCATTTCTTTTTCAAAAAAGGTCGCCACGGCCTTCCTCCTTCTTTCACATGCTCATCTGAGGCGCTGCCTGTCCCTGATCCGGCACCGGCTGGTTCTGGTTCCCCTGATCCTGATTCCGGCTCTGGGACAGGGACTGATGGTAGGCATGTAATACCGCCTCGTTCAGCTGGCTCCTAGCCTCCTTAGTGCAGGGAAAACAGATATCCTTATACTCTCCGTTCCCGGTCCGGTAGCTGGGCATGGAGACGAACAGGCCGTTTGCCCCTTCCATGACCTTCAGTCCCCGGATGGCGAAGCTCCCGTTTAAGTTCACCGAGGCCGAAGCCCGGCAGCTCCCCTCCGGATAGAGGGAGTGGATCTTCACGTCATACTGGAGAGGGGCATATCCCCTTTCCGGCACGGCTGCCGTTTGCTGCGCTGTTGTTGTTTTCTGCGTTTTTGCCATCTGCTCCTCCTTTTCTGCGTCAGCCTGAGTAGCTGAACATCTCCTGCACACGGCGG
>CAJTXP010000137.1 GCA_910583615.1 uncultured Lachnospiraceae bacterium
TCCTTTCACTACACAGAAAGCCCCTTACTCTGCCGTCTGGGAAGCCCCATTCCTCTGCCGGTTCGGACGGGAGGGTCTGACCTTTTCTTCCCTTGCGATCCGGTCGTCCAGGTATTCCCTGGTCGCCTGGGGAACGTATTTTTCATAGAGCTTCTGGAGATAGTCCTTCAGTTCCTCCTGCAGATCCGCCTCCTTCTTCCCCATGTGATAGGTCAGGGCATCCAGCCGTTCCGTATTGAAGCTCATAGTCAACGTGGTATTTTTCATCTTCTTTTCCGCCTCCAATCACAAAATTTTCTTTTCTCTGTCTGTTCCCATCTGCGCTTATTTATCCTTCCTGCATCACAGGAACTGCCTGCCCCTCCTCCGGATCATTTACCCAGTTCTCATAATCCTCCACACTGCAGTAGCCGGCCAGCATGGCAGAGAAAGCATCCAGCCTGCCGGCCTTCACCCCGGACAGTTCCATCTGCAGGCCGGAGTATCCCCGGAATATCCGCACCACTTTTGCGTTCAGCACATCCGCCCAGGCTTCCTTCCCTGCCGCTGTCAGCGTAGTCCCGTCCAGTTCCACGATGGTGTGGGGCAGTCCGTAGTCGATCTCGTCATGCACCAGATGCAGGTCCTCCCATCGGGCGCACAGCAGATCCTTCAGGCGGGCTTCCATGGTCTGTCCCTCATCTTTCTGTTGCATCAGCTCTCCGGAATCTCCATCCTGCGAAGCTGCCCCCGCCAGGCTCTGATGTTCCTCCGTTTCCTTCTGGCAGTTGGGACAAAACTCCGGATGAAAACGCAGTTCCAGACAGTCGCTGCGGACATATGCCAGATGGACCTCCGGTCTCTCCACAAGCATGTCCGCCAGCAGCTCTGTCAGTGCCGGATTGTCAGAAAGAGAAAGATCACACCCTTCCTGTATCTGGTCCAGATAAAAGATCCAGTTCCCGTCTCTCGTTCCATCGGTCCCAGTCTGGATCATCCGGTCCGCCAGCCAGGACAACCCTGCCCCGAACTCCGACAGGGATTCGTATTCCAGGGCGGCGGCATCCGGCACATAGGAGGCGTAACGGGCATAACCATATCCCTCAGATTCTACCAGGACACCGTCACGCCTTCCCTCTCCCGTCACAAGAAGACAGTGATAGATCCCGTCTCGGTCCTCCTGCATCAGATCGATATTTTCCTCAATACAGGGCAGCCCCTCCAGGGGATTTCTCAGAAACTCTTCAAACTCACCGGCTGGCAGGCACACCTTTTTTTCAATCGCCGCCTTCTGGAACTTAAAATCCGGCTTGTATAAAAACAGCATATCTACTGGATTGATCACACATCCCTCCTTCCTTCAGGTAAAATCCACTTCGTAAAAGGTTTTCACCACTCTCTTATATTCCGCGTGCTGCAGTGCCTCCCTGGTCCCATGGCGCACCTTTTTGTTCAGCTGCTTCCTCCGCAGGGAGATCCCCCGCTTCAGTTCGCCCCGCATGCTGTCCGGGCCTCTTCCCCGTACCCAGTCGGCTCTCCTTCTCCTGGCTGTGCCGGGCATTGGTTTCTGTAATGCCATCGCTTCCTCCTGTTCTGCCGTTTTATCAACCGGCTGCTGTTTTCTTTCAGCAACACACCATACCGGAACCTTTCCGTAAAGTCGATACCCAAAACCCACAAAGATGCCTTTTCTTCTCTGCGGATCTCAGCTCCTTCCTCTCCTTTACGGGATCCCCGGCAGACGGCCCGTGGCGTAGTAATGGCTGCGCCAGTAGTTGGAATTCAAGTCACCAAAGCCAATTGGGTCCCCCGCGTGAAGCATTTTTCCATCCCCCACATACATCCCCACATGACTCACCGCGCCGGCCGATGCGTAGGTCCCGGTAAAAAAGACCAGGTCTCCGGGTCTTGCCTCCTCGCGGGGAACAATGGCGCACTGGTGGTAGATCCCGTCCGCTGATGTCCTGGGCAAGTTGTAGACACCGGACTGCGTATAGATCCAGCAGATATACCCGCTGCAGTCAAAGGACGTGGCCGGAGAAGAGCCGCCCCACACATAGGGAAAGCCGATATAGCGGGAAGCCTCCGCAAACAGCGCTCCGTAGCTTCCGTCCCCCATGGCCTCTCCCGCCGCAAAGTTACCGGAAGCTGCCCTGCCATAGACTGCCGTGGTATAGATCCTCTGGGCATTGGCCCTTGTTTCCATGGCCAGGCTCCTCCCCAGCAGGCACTCCAGATTCCGGCAGATCTCCTCCTGGTCGGTGAGGAAAATGGCCACCGTATA
>CAJTXP010000138.1 GCA_910583615.1 uncultured Lachnospiraceae bacterium
AGCCGTCCGTGCATTCCTCCATCTCGTCACAGTGGTAATCCGACACCGGGCGCTTTGACCGCCTTTTTAATGCTTTTTTCAGCTTATGCTCCGCAAGGGCATGGGCGGCGGTGCCTTCCTCGGCATAGACGCTGCCGCCCGCCTCATCCTTAAACTGCTCCTCCAGCCTTGCGGAAGGCGTGCAGGAGAGCCACCGCCTGGAGGAGGATGCGGAAAGAAGTGCGTGTTTCCCCATCACAGCACCTGCGCTTCCTGAATCAGCGCCGGGTAGTCCTCCGGATTCACCGCCGAGAGCTTCGCCGCGCCGAACTTCTGGAGAAGCTCCTTCACTTCCTTCGACTTGCCCTCCTGGGTCTTCTGCGCCATCAGCGCACGGACGCCCTCCAGCGTGGCGGGCTGCTCCTGCTGTGCTTCCGGCTGTACCTTCTGTGTTCTGCCCGTATCTTTTTCTGCTGTCTTACTGTCTCCCTCCGCTTTTGCAAGGCCCCTTAAGCCTTCCGCAACGATGGAGAAACCTTCCGCGATCTTCAATAATTCACTTCCCATTTACACTGCCTCCGTTTCTTTGAATATGATTTCTTTTCCCTGCTCCGCGGCATAAGCGATCTCCGCCGCCATCCCTTCGGTGGCCTCCCCGAACACCCACACCTCGTCACAGCCATCCAGCAGCTCCAGCCCCATAGCAATGCCGAGCCGCCGTTCCTCCTCAATGCCCTCGTTTAAAAATTGGGGGAATAGTAAATGCGGCGCAATGGGGAGATACCCTTCCTCCACCGCCCTGCGGCAGTATGCCGCCGCTTTCCTTGCATTCCCTTCCATGTCTCCCCGGAAAGGGCTGCAGATAAATACCTTCTTACGCATCAGCGCCTCCATCCTTTCTTCATCTTCCTGCCATGTGCCGCTTTCGCGGCTTCATAGGCTTCCACTTCCTTCTCGATCTGCACCAGCTTGGCGGCGAGGCTTTTCGCAACGATGCTGATTGCCTGTAAGATGCCGATAAGCTCCTGTGACTGTTCCATAGATTCCATTCCTCCTTTCCCGCAATCTGGGAGGTTCCGAAATTTACCCTCCTACCTTTCGTAATGACACTTTTTCGGTTTTCGGTGGGTAAAAATGAAATTTTTTTGAAAACCGTTCGACACTTCCCATAAAAAATGTCAAAAAGGCATACCGACAGCCGGATGCTGTCATTTGTTGTCAACTTCAAAACCATGCTCTGTGAAAAACTTCCGCAGCTTGGATAATATTCTTCTCTTATGGTCGGAGAGCGTCCGGGGATTTTTTCCTTTCATCTCCGCATAATCGGCAAGGGGCATTTCCTCCCCAAACACCTTCATAGCAAGCTCCCGTTCTTCCGGCAAGAGGGATTCCATCGCATCCGCAAGCACGCCGAGCAGCAGCTTTTTCTCCACCAGCTCATCCATCCCCGGCGGCTCCATATCCGGGATGCCTACCTCCTCCGAGGCATTATCCCGCCACGCTTCATAGGATTCTTCCGTATAGCCATTCTGCTCCATCGCCTCCCGGTTCCTCTGCTCCCTTTTCTTCTGCTGCCACCACGGGCGGTAGTAATTCTGATATTCCTCTTCCGTGACATCCAATGTGGATTCTTCGTTTCCTGACTTGACTGTGATTTTCCTAACAGACATAAAGCGTTCCTTCCTTTACGGCTTCGTAAAGTTAGGAACGCTTTAAATTATAGATGTGGGACTGGCTTTGAAAAAATGGCAGAGAATGGCCAGGGAAAGCTCTATTGTAAGAAATCTAAAAATTCACTAGCTTTACTCCGGCCATTCGTGACTCGACACAATGCGGTCCCACTCGCTCGGTACATATTCAGTTATCCGGCATGGCAGGCCTGCCAAGCCGCACAATGGAATTTCCAAAAATTACCATTGATAACTATAGTATGGCCATAAAAGAAACGCTTTAATCCATAAAAGTAAAAACAGCAGGATACATTCCTGCCATTCTTTCCCTCTATGTATATTTATCTTTTTCCATTCGGTTTCCAGTACACCTTTATTACCCTGCCACAGTTCGGGCATTTCAACGACACAATGATCCAGCCGGAGCCCGTCTCCCCAATATCACAGGCCCGTTTCTTGCACCGCCTTTCCGGGCATTTCATTCTTCGGATAATACCACCTCCTCTCCCCCCAAAATACATCTGCTGCTATCCCCCGCACTGATATGTAACAAGGGAACCCGACATTCTCCTGCCGGATTCCCTTTTATCGTTTGTGCTTTAT
>CAJTXP010000139.1 GCA_910583615.1 uncultured Lachnospiraceae bacterium
TCCGGCCTTTCTCAAAAACTCAGCACATAACACATATATGAGGTGGAAGTCGCCGCCCGCCCCTCCTCATGGAGAACCTGACAGACAGTCTCATCCGCATGGAGGAGGTCACGCTTGACAAGATATTCATGAAGCCGGTCATAAACAGGCTCGAAATAGGTCAGCGCGCATTTGATACACCAGTTAGAAGTCGTTTCCCTGGCAAGCGGGGCTCCCATTTGGAGCCAGTCCATTTCCTGGCGGTAGAATGGCACCGAATTCAGGAACTTCTGATACATGACAAAAGCAGCCATAGACGGCGAAGCCGGGCTGTGTGCCAGCAAAGCAGTCGGTACCGGTGCCTTGACGATCGTGCCCGTATCTTCCTCACGGCAGACCGGACACGCAAGGACTTCCTGCATGTATTGGATCCGTTCTACCTTTGCGGGGGTGATCCGCAGTTCTTCACGCACAAACTGCCACGCGATGGTTTCCATCACAGTATCACAATCCGGGCAAAGCCTCTGATCCTCCGGCATCGGGCAGCGTACTTCCCTGACCGGCAGGTTTTTGTAGAGTTCTTCCCGTTTGGCTTTCGGTTTACGGCGGGTATGGCTGCGGACAGTGGATTTCTCCGTCTGGTCTTCCTGCCCTGCTTCCTCATCCGGGACCCTGCCAGCGGCCCGTTCTCTGGAAGTACCAAAAAATTTCCTGCGGAATTCCTCAAGGGTTTCATTCAGGTTCGCAACCGTAATGTTCAGTTCCTGAATGGTTTTTTGGAGTTCCTGGATCTGTGCGTCCTTTTCTTCAATTGTTTTATGCAGGAGTTCGATCAAATCGTCTTTATATTCCGCCACAGCCTGTTCCGCCTCTCTGTTCTTGTTCCTTTTATTATAATGGAAAACATGGCAGTCCGCAAACAGGCCCGAATACGTCTATCGGCATTTTGACGAACTCCTGATGTGTGGATAACTGCCCAAAATGCAGACTTATCCACCATCTGACAGGATCGTTATCCACAAAAAAACTTCAACAGACGGCTATTTGTGGATAAGTTTCCGGAAAATCTGCGGTCTTGTGGATCGTGTTTCTTTTTCCGACTCTGAAAGGCCTGAAAAAGATTTTTAAATTCTCTCTTTTTCACAAATGCGGCTTAGAAATCCCGTTTTCCTGATGGACGCAAGGCCCTGGGCTGGTCGATCGAGAGCCCTTCCATGAGCCAACGGTATTCCTGTCTGGTAAGCATCCTTGCTTCAGACGCGCAGCGCGGCCATTGAAAACGTCCGGAATCCAGCCTCATATAAAGCAGGACAAAACCGTTTTTATCATGATACAGTGCTTTGAGCCGGTCTGTCTTCCTGCCGCAGAAAAGATACAGTGTGTTTGCGTAAGGGTCCATCTGGTAAATATCCCGGATTATCGCCATGAGGCCATTGATGGAAAGCCTCATATCTGTACGCCCTGTTATCAGGCAGAGCTTTGATACTCCGGAAATATCGCCTAACACAGGCTGCGCAGCGCAAGAAGGGTATTTTCGATGGTTTCCTTCGCTGCATGATTAGAGATCCCAATCTGTGTCCCCTGGAAATCGAGCTGGATCACAGCCGTATTGGCAGCCCCAGGATCCGATGATGGGATCTTTTCCTGGCTGGCAAATAAACTTTTGGAAATATCCAGGCAGACAATTTCCTGCTTTTCACAGGGGAATGTCTGTGGGATCCTTTGCGGGATCGTATAGCCCTTCTGGCGGAGACGACGTGTATGGTAGTCAATAGCCTTTGCCGTTATCCCATGCTGTTCACACCAGATTTTGACTTTCAAGCTGCTGGTCTTACAATCCTTGATCAGATCGAACCATTCTTGATCTGTACGTTTGATACGTTTCTGAGCCATGAAAGCTCACCTCTTCCTAATCTATTTGGAGTAAGCGTGCATAGAGCAATCGAATGATTTGATAGTCAACATGCCCTGAATGCAAAAACCGGGAAATGGGGAGATGCTTCTCCAGTTAAAGAGATTATCGCACAGATTTCGGGACTTGTAAAAACGTTAGATTATTCATCGCTTACGATCACCCTCCTGGCCTCTATGGCAACATCCCCTTTTTCCATAAGCTGCGCCAGAATCTTAATAGCGGACGGATACCCAATAACAATATTGGGCTGGAACTCTCTGATCTGTCTGATCCATTCGGCAACCGGCGTCTTGATATCCAGATACATCTGCTCCGCTCCTACCCCATCGATTCCGTCCCCCA
>CAJTXP010000140.1 GCA_910583615.1 uncultured Lachnospiraceae bacterium
GAGGAATGGGGCTTCCCAGACGGCAGAGTAAGGGGCTTTCTGTGTAGTGAAAGGAAAGAGAACGGATGGCAAAACAGGATGTGACCGTGTGGATGGAGGAGCATGTCTACTGTGCTTTGTCCGAATGTCTGCCGGAAGGAACCAGCATTGAGCAGGAACTGGCCCGGATACTGGAGAGGCTCTATGAACAGACAGTTCCTGAGGAGGAGAGGCGGAAGGTAGAGGAGGCTGTCAGGCGGGAAGAACAGAAAGCGGATGCTGAAAAGCGGAGCAGGCGGCGCTTTGTCCTGATCAAAGTAGTGAAGGACGGGAGGGCATGCCATCTGCTCACACAGGACTACCCTACCCCGTTGGAGGCAGTACATGCCTGTGAGAGCTGCCAGCCGGGTGCAGAAGGGATGGACTGTGAGGAACTGGCGAAGACCGCCTTCCGGAATTCCTTTCCTCTCACGCAGGAAAAATTTGAGGAATGGTGCCGGACGCGGGGGCAGGAGGTCGTGGCTGCATATGAGATCGATCTGGACGAAAACCGGATGAAGGCCAGTGTGATGGGGCATGCTTCTGAACAGAGTCTGGATGTCCTTGTGGGGGCAGCTAAGGAGGCGTACCGGGATCCCGGACTCCGATTGGAGGAACGGGTGCGCGTTTTCGGGGAAAAAGTCAGGGAGTATTCCTATGCCGTTGAGGAAGAATGCGGGCAGGAAGTCTCTTCCGCACAGCTGGTGCAGGGAATGTGACCTCAGCATCCGCCCCTGTGAGCCGCCGTGTGGCCTTGTGTGCCGGTTTCCCGGCAGGAGTGGCAGTAGTTACCCATGAGAGGGAAATCCGCCTTGTTGGGGCGATCTGGACAGGCTCGAAAACAGCGCCTGGTGCAGCATGATATCCGGGTCGAAATGTGTGCAGGTTAAAGGGTTTATGCTGCTTTCGCAGCCTAAACCCGGAAAACACCGCCCGGCAAAGCCGTGCGGGAGGGCAAAAGTGCATAACTTTTTCAGGGATACAGCAATTTTTTATGCCTGCTTCCGGAAAAGTGGCGGGAATTCCGGGGATTTTGGAAGAGTAGAGGTGAATACCCAGGCGGGAGTGAGTCAATGAGAGAGGAGGAGAGCGCAGATGGCCAAAGGAACAGCAAAGGTGCGGGCCGGTTTTTATGTTGAGAAGGAGATCCTTGAGATGGCGGACGGACTGCTGGCCGAGGCCAACGTGCGTTCCCGGAATGAGTTTGTGACCGAGGCGCTGAAGTTCTACTGCGGTTATCTGAATTCCAGAAAGGCAGAAGACTATCTGCTGCAGTCTCTGTCCTCCGTCCTGACCAGCACGGTGCAGGATACGGAGAACCGCCTGGCCCGGATGGATTTCAAGATCGCAGTGGAGCTGTCCATGCTGGCACACATGATCGCTTATCATTCGGAGAGCCGGATCGATGAGAGTGCGTTCCGGAAACTCCATGCAAAGTGCGTGGAGGAGGTGAAGCGTCTCAATGGCGCGGTGGAGCTGAGCGACGCATACAAATATCAGAAACGTGAAAACTAAAAGAAATATTTTATTGATTTTGCATATGGACTGTTCGAACGGTTCCGTTTATGTTGGTTGGAAAAAGGAGTGAAGTAAAAATGGACAGAGAAGAGATCTATGAGATGGTGATCCGGGAGATGACGGAGACAGCAGTGCGTGAGCGCAATGAGCATTCGCCGGAGGATCAGGAGCTGCAGGATCGGGTGGCCAGGCTGAGCAAAGAGATGCAGGAAAAGATCAAAGATCTGCCGGAAGAGGTGAAGAAAGCCATCACGGATTATGTGGAAGCAACGCTGCTGGCGGCGGATCATGACTGTCTGTATCTGTATGAGCAGGGAGCGAAGGACTGCGTGGCGCTGCTGAAGAAGCTGGGTGTGCTGTAGAAAAATCACAGGAGGGTACTTCCTACGATGTTCGCAGCGTAACAAATCAAAGCCGAACGTAATAAGGTATGAGTTGCTTCCCGTAGTTTGCTTTGCTGCGGGGAGCGCTTTATTGGATAGAAAAGTATCGTGGTATCCGGGATCATATATAAAACATTTGCAAAACTGCATCACAGAGAATATAATAAGAGATAAATTGTGTGCGGGAAATTGTAGAGGAAACAAATGTAAAAGTCTTATAAAAACACGACTCTTTTTTAGGAGAGAATGATCATGGGTGAAATTCAAAATTACGATGAGGCTGTCCAAACAATAAAGACTGCTATTTTGCA
>CAJTXP010000141.1 GCA_910583615.1 uncultured Lachnospiraceae bacterium
AGTAAGCGGCAAATAATCGGCGTCTTATAAGTTGCCTCCTGTTTTGGTAGTATTTGTTTGAAGTACTATCAGACAGGAGGCTTTCTATATGGATAAAAGAATAATGGAACTTCGGATAAAGCAATGGATAACTATCATTGAAGAACAGGGAAAAAGCGGTTTAAACAAAGCGGAGTGGTGCACCCTGCATGGCGTTGACCGCACCACTTTTTTCCGGTGGCAGAAGCGGGTCAGGGCATACCTCCTTAATCAATGGGAAGACCAGCCTCCACTCATCCCGTCATCCGCCCAGACAGATGAAACGGGTTTTGTTGAGATTTCTTCCGCACAAGTTTCCCTTATGGAAATGGCAGAACCGGCAGACCAGTGTGCCGGGAAACAAACAGCCTGTTCCTGTCCTCCTTCCATAAATATCCGCTACAGAGATTTTTCCATAGATTTAAGCAACGGTGTAGACGGAGAACAGCTTTCCAGAGTTTTGAGGGCCATAAAGCATGCTGACTGAAAATGGACTGACTTTTAAAAAAGTAATACTGGCCGTGGGAAAATCAGACCTCCGCAGGGGAATTGACGGCCTGGCTGCCATGGTAAGGCTGAAATACGGACTTGATCCGTTACAGGAGGATACCCTGTTCCTCTTCTGCGGCGTCAGGCGTGACCGGCTCAAAGGATTATTATGGACCGGAGACCGGTTCATTCTTCTGTATATCCGGCTGGCGGACGGGTGTTTCCAATGGCCGGGGACAGCGGAAGAAGCCAGAAGCATTACCCCGGAGGAATTTAAAAGACTGATGGATGGCTTTTCCGTTGATTCCTCTGTCGGACCCGGACGGGTTGCGTCTGTAAATGACCCGAAAGCAAAGCGGAAAAGATAAAGATGTCATAAGAACCGCCATTTTTTCGCGTCCTTAAATAGGTATATTTTAAAATATACCTATTTTTATTGACACAAGAATAGGTATGTGATATAATTATACCTATCAAGGAGGGGAAGCATATGTCATTAGTAAAGTTAAAAGACAAACGGACCGGCACTACCTATATATATGAGTCGGAGTCGTACTGGGACAAGGAAAAGAAGCAGCCCCGGTCACGTAGGAAACTCATCGGGAAGCTGGACGAGGAGACCGGGGAGATCGTCCCCACCGGAAAAAGCGGAAGGAAAAAATCTTCCAAAACGGAAACAGCTGAAAACAGTTCTACGGATCTGGCCGCGCAGCATATCCGGATCATCGCCGAAAAAGAAGAGCAGATCCGGGTCCTGAAAGCAGAAAACCAGGCGCTGCTCGGACAGAAACAGGATATTTTGAAAACACTTGAGGCACTGTGCCGGAAGCTTTCAGACTGAAGCACACCAGGAGGGGATACCATGCAGGCAGACAGGGATATTTTTATTGACCGGATCAGACGGACCGACAGGGATACCCTGCTCTCTCTTGCAGTTTCCCTTTATGATGAGCTTGCCGCGCTAAAACTGCTCCAGCGTGAAAACGAAAGGATCAGTACCGAGGCACACATCCAGTTTTCGGAACTGGACAGGAAATATGCTGCCGCAGTCCGTGAAAACAAGGAATTAAAGGAACTCCTGTCAAAAGAGATCGAGAAAAATACCCTGAAGACAAAATCCATCTTCGGAAGGAAGACAGAAAAACTTTTTTCTATGCTTGACGCTTTAGATAATCCCCAGGAGGAACCGGTAGATGAAAATGCTGCAGAAGATACCGTGCCGCAGCCGGCGGGGGAACGTAAGCAGCGGGTGGTCAGTTTTGAAGACCATAAGAGCAGACAGGACACCGGAGGCAGGCATGGAAAAAGAAATCCAGGCCTGGCGGATTCCCTTAAGGGACTGCCGGAGCAGATCATATATGATCTGGATGTGGAAGGATTAAACGGGCAGTATGGTGAGAATAACTGGCGGATCGTTTACTGGCACCATCATAAAAAGCTTATGAAACTGGACACGCCCTATTATACACAGGTGGTTTATACACCTGTTGTTTCCGTCGGCCTGGAGCATGATCTTTTTACGCATCCCTACAGGAATCCTCTGCTTGATAAAAGCGCCGTATCCTGCACCATCATGGCGGACATTCTTTACAGGAAGTTTGTACTGGGCCTGCCTTTTTACAGACAGGCGGCGGATTACTGTATGCAGGGCATCTCCCTGGGCAGGCAGACCATCATCCACTGGGTAAACACGCTTGTGCCGGAAGTCTGTGAAGAAATATAT
>CAJTXP010000142.1 GCA_910583615.1 uncultured Lachnospiraceae bacterium
GATGTATATTTATCCGGACCATTTGAAAGCAAAGGCGACCATGTGGCTGTGGCAGCTTAAGGACCTCGCCATCGTAGGCGTTGGCGTCCTTCTCTCTGTTCTGGCGCTGACCCAGACGGGGATTGTTATTCCGGCGATCCTGACGGCAGTTTATGCGTTTCTGACGATCCGCTTTGAGGATACCAGTATCCTGGATTTCCTCTGCTATGCCGGAGCGTTCTTCTTCCGGCAGCAATTTTTTGAATGGAGGTTTCACCAATGAGCAGAAAAGAAAAAAGGGAAAGGGAACAGAAGCTCTCCACCCGCCAGCTCATCAACACGAAGGCGGTCAGCGACTACAGCCTGGAGACTTATGACGGGGACGACCTGGTGTATTTCATGATCCGGCCCACCAACTTGTCGGTGCTGTCCGATTCCAGCGTGGGGGCCAGGGTGTATGCGCTGATGAATGTGCTGAAAGGCGTGGCGGAGATCGAGATGCTGTGCTTAAACAGCAGGGAGAACTTCGAGGAAAATAAAAGCTTCTTACGGAAACGGGCGGAGGAGGAGCGGAACCCGGTGGTCCGCAGGCTCCTGGAGCGTGACCAGAACTTCCTGGACCGGATCCAGGTGCAGATGGCCACAGCCAGGGAATTCCTGATCATTATCAGGCTCCACAACGAGAAGGGGACGGAGGTGTTCTCCTACCTGGACCGCATCGAAAAGTCTTTAAAGGAGCAGGGCTTTTCTGCCAGCCGGGCGGGGAGCGAGGATATCAAGCGGATCATGGCTGTGTATTATGAGCAGAACGTGACCAGCGAGAAGTTTGAGGACTTTGACGGAGAACGGTGGATCATTCCAGATGATTAAAAAGGGATGATGTCTCCATCATCCCTCTGAGACGTCCATCCGGTTTGGGCATCCTTTGAGAGGCCTGGATGGTTCTGTCAGGTACAGCATATGCAGGATGCCTGGATTTATGCATCAATTTTAAGATGTGCGGTCCAGTCAGAAGGGAAATTCATACAGCTGAAGTCAAAAAATCCCTTATACCTGTCGAACAGACTCTGGAGATCCCCATAGAAATCCCGCCAGATCTCATCGGTGGGCCTTAAATATTTCATGGCCAGAAGGATCTGGTACAGGCCGTTATGTAAAGGCTTTGGAGTCAGCTGGTCAACAATGAGCAACTCAGGGAACGTGTTGATCGTCCGGTTATAGATCCGACTGTTATGGGCGCACATGTTCCGGAGAACGGAAACGGACTGGATCCAGGAGGACAGCATCTGGAGGGAAGGCTTTACCAGTTTCCCACGAGGAGAACGGTAGCAATAATACCTGGCCAGAACAGGATAGGCGCTGCCTTTTCCGGTCTTGAGATTTTTAATGGTCTTGGAAAGGGTCCCGAAGGACATGACCTCAACCGCAGCCCATAAAGGGATTTCACCGTCATGGTTCTGGAAGTTATGCCGTATGAACACATCGTTTGAACGTGTGATCTGGGAAGCCAGGGAAGACAGGTTCTGCCAGAACAGCTTTTTGTCAGAGAAGACTGTGGGGTCCGTCAGGATGAGCGCATCATTGTAAGTGAGCAGGGCATCGGAAAGCCGGGCACGCAGAGCGACTTCGATACAGGTCGCCATGCCAAAGAGGAGCCGGGACAGTTCCGTATCGAAATGATACAGGTTCAGGATGTCTGAAAAGTCAGTGCCAGGGCGGTATTGCCTGGAAGCATTGTCATACAGATGGAAGCTGTATCCCCGGAGCCGGTAGTAGCCGATGGTGGTCAGCGCGGCGGTGGCTTCCTCCACGGAGGATATGGTCATGCCGGCATCGGTATAGGACTGGAGCTGCTGGGGGATCGTCAGGATCCGTTTCGGATAAGGGTTCATTGGCAGGCACCTCGCTGAAAAGAAAAGTCCCACCGGGTTGCGCATGGTAAACCAGAGGCGTGGTGGGTTCTGTTAGTATCAGTATAGGGGAAAAGGCGGATAAAGTCAAGATTTTTTTGCTTGCCGGATGCCAATCCTGTGGTTATACTTGGAGAAAATAGGACGGGATGTGAATGGCTATGGATTATGAAAGATTACAGAAGAAGAAAGCGGCGTATCAGGAAGCGAAGAAAACGTGTGGGGATGCATTTGCGGCGATGGAGAGGGAGTTTGAGATCCAGTATATCTACGAATCCAATGCCCTGGAGGGAAATTCCCTGACACTGGAGGAGACCAGGGCGGTACTCAGGGCTG
>CAJTXP010000143.1 GCA_910583615.1 uncultured Lachnospiraceae bacterium
GAAGCCTTATACTCAGCATTCCAAAATGTTAATCATTTTAAAGAATGCTGAGAAATAAGGCACTTTACTACTAAAAGATGAGCATTATTCGTTAGCGCAATCCACAAATCCTTGCCATTTCATCTTCACTGCCCTCCCACATTGCCGCTTCATCAGGTATGGGTGTTGGAACAGATTCCATTGCTCCCCGAAGCTGTTCAACAGACTGCTTTGCATAGTAGTTTTTGGTTGTATCAGTCCTGGCATGTCCTAACACTGTAGAGACAAGTTCAATGGCGATCCCATCCTGGTAAAGATTTGTGGCCCTGGTCCGCCGGAACATGTGGCAATGGACTGAATCTGGAATGCTGATCCCTGCCTCGCTTACCAGGGCTGCATATTTTTTTATAATCCTCTGGACATTTCCAACGGACATCCTGTCTGCCACACCTTTTATCGTTGTGGAAAATAAGTAGGCTTCTTTAGAAGAATTGCTGTGATATACACGCATATACTCCTTAAGGTGTCCAGCCGCCTTAGCTGTCAATTGTATGGTTCTCTCTTTGTTGCCTTTGCCTGTTATGAAAATATTGGGATATTTTGATTCCATTGCAACATCACATAAGCGGATGTTGAGCAGCTCACTGACTCTTACAGCTGTATCGTAGAGGAGAATCAAAATAGCACGGTCCCGTACACCAAACTTCGTATCCGGCGGTGCGGACAGTATTGCGGCAAGTGCATCCTCGGACAGAACAGGCTTTTCCTTTTTTATGGTTTTGCAGGGTGATATCTGGCTGACTGCCAGAGCAATCGACTGGATGGATATGTCCATATCCGAGGCATAGTTCAGATAGGCGCGGATAGCCGCGACTCTTACATTTACAGTTGATGGCTGGCTGCCATTTGCAAGCAGATACTCTCTAAAGTTATAAATACATTCTTTGGTACAGTCGGAAAACTGAAAGGTGCTTATGGACTTACCTAATTCACCTACAAGATAGTTTTTAAATATTGTAAGGGAATCCCTATAGGATTCTGCTGTAGCCTGACTGCGTCCGGCCTGCTTTACCAAATAGACATTTAGAAAGTTCCATGTCTGGGAAAAGAACAGCTGGCCAGACCGTATCTTTTCTGGTTTATTCTTCATAGGGAACCACCTCCGGAATAACCTTTCCCGACACTGTATCTTTCTCCCGGATAGTATCAAATGCCTTTTCTACAAGATGATAGTAATAATACGTTTCATCAGGGCTTTTATGTCCAAGGTATCTGCTTAAATATGGGAGCATAGTGTTTGTATCAATTCCCTGGTGCATCCACTCATTAAACCTCTCCACTACAAAAGCGTGGCGTAAACAGTGGGGCGTCGGGTGTTTAGCAAGTGTCCCGGCAGCTGGAAGCATAGCCCAATGACGGTTAAAACTTGACTCTACTCCGGAACACGAAACAGGCTTATGCGGGTCTTTTCCTGGAAAAGCCCAGTCAATTCCGGGGAAAAGCTTTTCCTGGCATTCTTTATAGCTTTTAAGTACTGGAAGGCTGTCCTGCGGAAGGTATACAAGGCGGTCTTTGCTGCCTTTTGAGCCAAGGATAGTAAGGATCCCTTTTTCCAGGTCTATATGTTCCCACTTTAGCAGCCGCCCTTCTGACAGACGCAGCCCACAGCAAAAATACAGGAGAAAAAGAATCTTGCACTCCCTGTCGAGCCTTAGCTGCTCTGAATTATGGGATGTGCGGATATCCATTTTCCGCAGCAGCTCCTTAACCTCATCTTTTGACGGGATGTAAAGGGCCGGACGGTAAGCCTTGCAGAAAAAATTAGGGATGTATGCTTCCTGGCCGAGGGAAAGGATATATTCACCCAGCACTTTCACGACCGACATACGGCGGTTGTGATAGGCATCTCCTTCGCAAGGTCTGGCTTCGGACCATTTGGCTGCCATTTCATAAGTAACTGTTGTCAGTTCCGGATAATTCTGTACGCAAAAAGTATCAAAGCGTTTTAACAGCTTTTCTTCGGCATGATAGGCATATCCATCAGCCCGTTTTTGTTGTATAAGCCCTTCGATATGATGTGCCAGGCCGCTCTCAAAAATGTATGTCATGATAAGACACCTCCAAATTCCAGAGGGCAGAGCCTCATTTTATCTTCGTCACGTTCAAGATATACCTCAGCAGTTTCCTGACGTGCATGCCCAAGGGCATTAGAAATATCATCA
>CAJTXP010000144.1 GCA_910583615.1 uncultured Lachnospiraceae bacterium
TGGGGACCATGCTGATGCGCCGGGATCGGCCTGCGGAGAACAGCATCTCCAGGGATTCAATCTTGGGGATAGTCCCGATCTCATCCCCAAAGATCACAACCCGGTTGGGGAGCTTCCCGCCATGCTCATCTGCGATAGACAGCATCTCCCGGTAGATCTGCTGCAGGAACAGGCTGACCATGAAATATTTTGTATTATCCTCCTCCGGCAGTACGATAAAGATGGCTGACTTGGAATTACAAAAAGTCTCCGTGTCCATGGAACCGTCAAAGCACAGGATCTGCTCCATCTCCGAATCCAGGAATGCATTCAGTCTGGACATGGCTGTAGAAAGTACAGAGGCCATGGCCTGGTCTGCGGTGTTCAGGGCGGCCCCGGCAAACCATTTGGCCTTATGCTCTGGAGGCAGCTTCTGCATCAGAAGCTGGAACTGGTTCTTTCCCTTTACCGGTGAGGGAGCCAGTAAATCCTGAATCAGCTTGAACACGCTGACGATGTGCCGCTGTTCCTTTGGACAGTATTCCGCGATCAGCAGCAGCACACTGGTCAGAAGTCCTTCCGCCGCGTCATAGAAAAATGCGTTCTGTCCATAGCTGGAGGAGTCGGCCCCGGAGCTGATGATGGTCTTGGCTGTGATCTTGGCATATTTTTCTGCTCTGGCCTTGTATGCCAGGTTCTCCGGATCCTCCAGCCACAGATCCATGTATTTGTTCACCATGCCCAGGATATTGTCCCCATCGGACCGGGTAGGATTCCGCAGATCCAGGATGGATATCTTGTAGCCGTAGTATTTTTCTGCAATCCCTGCATAGTTTCGGAACAGGTCTCCCTTGGTATCCGTACAGAGAAAACTCATACCGCTGGCGCAGGCATATTCGATACAGGGATAGAGAAAGTTCGCCGTTTTGCCGACACCGGCAGCGCCGATCATCAGAAGATGGATATCGCCGGAATCGATCAGGGCCGTGACGCTGCCATGGGAAAACTTTCCGCCCACCACGATTCCCTGAGTCTCCGGCAGGTTCTTTCCCTGTCTCCACAGCTTTGGTTCGTATGGGACATGGGAATAAGTCTTTTTGATCTCCATATCTGTGGCAAAGCGGGCGGTCCCATACTGCCCGTCCCCCACGGTTTTGGATTTGATCCCGTCCAGGTTGTAGTGGCTGGACAGAAAGGTCACCAGCCCCAGCAGGGCGAACATTCCCAGGCCCGCACATACCAGAATCACGATCTGTGTAGTCTGCATTTTCACACTCCTCTCTCTTATTCTGTCAACAAGCACGATTTATCTTCTGTCATAGTTCCTCGCTGCAACAGTAAATCATCAGGCCATCTGCAACACCTTCTCCTCCGTCATTTCCGGAGGCGGCTTTTCCTCTGCCGGTACCGCCTCCATCCCGTGCATGGCCTTGATGTCCTCATTCCAGTCCTTCCATGTGGACAGTTCCATCCTCACATCCGGATACCCCGCCTCTGCCAGACTTTCCTGTATCCGTTCCGCCGCCTTCAGCCCTGCCAGGTCATGGTCTAAACACAGATGGATCTTTTTCAGCTCCGAGTGATCCTGCAGCAACTGGAACAATGCCTGGGACCCTACTCCACACAGCGCCACATAGCTGTGTTCCTTCCATCCGTTCTTGTGCAGCGAGATATAGGAAAGCATGTCTATGGGCGCTTCGAACACAAAGACCTCACTGCTCTTCCCATTCCAGTGGAAACTGTACCGGGGATCGCTGCTCTCCAGATTTCCCCGGTAGCTTTTCCCCATGGTGTAGATCCCTTTTTTGTGGGCGTGTCTGGCCTTCCCTTCCGGATCGTATCCCACAAAAATGGCATTGTGAAACTGCCTGGTTTTATCCTTCGACAGTTCCAGACTTTCGTAGATCAGGTTCTCCCTTGCAAAAGCTGATACCACCTCATAGTCAAGCAGGCGGGACCTTAACAGATACGCGAACACCCGCCGCATATCTCCATTGGCAGCTGGCAGAGCAAACGGCTTTCTCGGCACCTCCTCCTGTTTCCGGCTCTGGCGGTAGCTCTGTCCCTGTTCCCCGCCCAGGAGCATGCCCACCGCATCCGGAAACGTTTTTCCATAATAATAGATCACGAAATCAATGGCTGCCCCGCCTTTGCTAGCGGAGCCGTGGTCGTACCATCGGTTCCCCCGGATGGTGATGCTGTGGTCACTG
>CAJTXP010000145.1 GCA_910583615.1 uncultured Lachnospiraceae bacterium
AGAAATCTGTGAGGATTTACTGGCTTCTTAAGCATATAAACTTTTTACTCTCAAGTAATTGAAAACGGCAGCTTTACGTTTGCTGATGTAAAAGCCGGTGATATTCTTCGGATAAATGGCGGAAGCCACAGTGTAATCGTACTGCAAAAAAGCGCAGGAGGCGTGATAATCGCTGAAGCAAACTACAACAAAACTGTTCATTGGGGCCGGGCGATGAGCGAAGCGGAAGTTTTAACTGCAAGCTATATGATCACGCGCTATCCGAACGGCTATGTCCCTTCGGACGACCCTGACGCTGACGAAGTGATTAAAAACGGAACAGAGGGAAGCCTGAGCTGGACGCTGACGAAGGCAGGAACACTGACGGTCTCCGGCAGCGGAACCATGCCGGATTATTCTGCTGATCATCTTCCGCCGTGGAACGAACCCGGCATCAGCACAGTCATTATTGGGAATGGCGTGACAGGCATAGGGGATTATGCTTTCTATCAGAACTCCGCTCTCAACATATACATTCCTGACGGTATAACAAAGATTGGTCAGAACGCTTTCAGCAAGTCCGGACTGATTTCCGTAACGATTCCCGGAACAGTTGAAGTTATTAAAAACAGTGCTTTCCGTGATTGTAAAAATCTCACTTCCGCAACCGTTTCCGAGGGGATAAAAACAATCGGAGACGAAGCCTTCCGGGGCTGCACGAGCCTGGCCTATATCGATTTTCCTACAAGCATTACATCAGTAGGCGCAGGAGCGTTTATGAGCTGTGAAAAAATGACCCGCATAAGATTTATGCCCGGCAGTGAGAATGTGGAATTAGGGGAAAACCTGTTTTCCCAGTGCTGGCATTTGACAGACGTAACGCTGCCTCAGACAGCAGACCGCATCAGTGACGGCATGTTTCAGTCCTGCCTCTCGCTTCCTGCGCTGTATATTCCGGCAAGCGTAACGAATATTGGACTGAATCCGTTTACCAGCTGCAGCGCTCTGAAATATATATATTTTGGCGGCACTGAAACGGAATGGAAAAAAATGATGACTCCATATTTAGAAGCATCCCTGAAGTCTACAGGAACAACAGTGACTTTTAACGCCGCATTTAACGACCCCTTCGCTCCGGATCCTGACGATCCAGGCGATTTCTGGCCTGACGAAGATGGAAAAGATCCAGCCGGGCCCGACGATGAAAACAAGGATGATCCCGATCACAGCGACGGTGATCACAAACACAACTGGTCTGAAATCTGGAACAGCGACGAGAACGGTCACTGGCACGAGTGCGACACCGGCTGTACCATAACCGACAATCGCGATAAAGATGGTTACGGAACTCACAGCTATGGCAGCTGGGTGATCGATGCAGATGCAACGGCTTCCCAAAACGGCAGCAAACATCGGGACTGTACGGTTTGCAGTTATCGCCAGACCGACCGTATCCCCGCTTCCGGCTCTTCTGACGATTCAAACAGCAACAACGGCGGCTCAAACGACGATAACAGCAGTTCGAACGGCAACGGCGGCGGTTCCGGCAGCAGCAACGGCGGCAGTTCGAACGGCAATGGCGGCGGTTCCGGCAGCAGCAACGGCGGCAGTTCGAACGGCAATAGCAGCGGTTCCGGCAGCAGCAACGGCGGCAGTTCGAACGGCAACAGCGGCGGTTCCGGCAGCAACAACAGTACTGCACGAACTCCGGGAACTACAGGCGGTTTGGATCACGCAGACCCGAAGGACACTGAAAAAGCCTTTGATGAATCATCGGAAAACGACGAAAGCAAACCGTTCTCTGACGGTCAAAACGAACCGGCAGATACAGAAAGCCTGCCATCGCAGAATCTGGAAGAAACCGGGATGGCAGCAGAAAATGATGAAAGTGAAATTCCATATACGTCTGACAAAGAAGCAGAGACAGAAAACGTCAGCAGCTCAGATAAAGGAAGAAGCCGGGCCATCGTGACCATTCTGGCCGTGTTTGTCGGCGGCGCTGCAGGTTTTGGCTTTGTGTTTATGAAAAAAAGGGGCAGGCTGAAAAAGTGGTTCTTTCTGAACTTTGGGTATAGGTTATAAAATATAAGCTGGTGCCATACCGACACCAGTTTATTTTATAATAATGCAGTGAGTGAGAAGTCCTGGCTTTTGGATAAAAAGGCCAACT
>CAJTXP010000146.1 GCA_910583615.1 uncultured Lachnospiraceae bacterium
AAGCTTCCTGTATAATATAAAGTGCAAAGGGAGTTGATAAAAAAAGATACCTCGTGTATAGTTAAATTCTTACTGACCCGATAGTTGGTAAAATTCAAGAACACAAGAGGTATCTAAGATGAATAGTAAAGCAAAGAAAGCAAAAAAGCAAGCAGTTATTAACAATTCAACAGCAAATATTTTATCAAAGGAAGAACTGGCCAGGAGGACTGCCATGCTTCAGGAAGGCATGAAGGCTGCGACCTGGCGGGAACTGGAAACAAATGGCAAATTCACAAAGAACGATAAACTCACGTTTATTAGCGATGATATGCTTATCATCGGATGCGATATCGGAAGTGAAATGCACTATGTGAGAGCCATTGATTCCAGGGGACGGGAACTGAGCCAGGACGCGTTTCCGTTCAGCAACAGCTCAGAAGGCTTTCAGAGCGCAAAGGCCTGGGCTTTGGAACTGGCTGCCGCAAATGACAAGCATCAGATCGTGCTCGGCCTTGAGCCGACAGGGCACTACTGGTTCTGCCTTGCGGCATGGATGGTTAGCAATGATATCAGTGTTGTGCAGGTGAATCCTTACGCGGTGAAGCAGACGAAGGAGCTTGAGGACAACAGCCAGCGTAAAGATGACCGGAAAGATCCGAAACTGATCGCAAATCTTGTGAAGGATGGGAATTATGGCATGCCCTATCTGCCAGAAGGGCTGTACGCGGATCTGCGGAGATTATCCATGCTGCGGGACCAGCTGACAGAAGACCGGATCAGGAACATCAACCGCCTGCACAGGGAGATGAAGATTTACTTTCCGGAATACAGGGACGCGTTTGGGAAGTTGGACGGGGCATTCACCCTGGAGGCCTTAAAAGCAGCCCCCTTCCCGGAGGACATCGTAAGATTAGGGGTGGACGGCCTGAAGGATATCTGGCATAGAGCAAAGCTGCGTGGGCGCGGCTACAGCAAGGCAGACCAGATTGTCCAGTACGCAAAGGAAAGCATCGGCCTGGAGCATGGGAGAGCCGGAGGAAGGAAAGCGGTCAAAATCTTTGCGGAGCAGATCGAGTCCCTGTCAGAGGCGTTGGAAGAGATAGAAGCAGAGCTTCACCAGAAGTGCCGTGAAATTCCTTATGCGGAGAATATCCTGGAGATCAGGGGCATCGGCGAAAACATTCTGGCCGGGATCCTGGCTGAGATGGGGGACATCACCCGTTTCGATGATGCCAGTGAGATCCAGAAACTGAGCGGGCTTGGGCTGGTAGCGTGTAGTTCCGGCAAGCATAAGGGGGAGACCAAAATTAGCCACCGTGGGCGTAAGAGACTGAGATACTGGTTGTTTCAGGCGGCAAAATCAGCGGTATCCCATGGGGAGGAATTCAAGGAGCTGCATGCGCATTATACGACAAGGAAGGATAATCCGCTCAAGAAGATGCAGTCGCTGATCGTGATTGCCTGTAAGCTCCTCAGAATTATTTTTACGCTACTAAGGACGGGTTGTAGATATGACCCAATGAAGATGCTCAGGGATATCAAACGGCCTGAACGGGCAGCGGCACAGGCAGCATAAGGAAGAAAGTCCGGAAAAGAACCATATCCTCCAGCGCCCTGCCGAACGGCTGTTGGTGAAACAGCGGCTGGGCAGGGTCCTGGAGAAGGGAACCCGAGAATGATGGCGTAGCAGATACGGCATCCGTACCAACAGCCAGACGGAACGATGGCGGCATAGCGTCCACTGAATCAACGGTGCAGCCAGAGGGAGGTCAGGTCAGAAGTAATTCAATAGTAAAACAAGAGCCGTAGCCAGCAGTGGTGTTCTCCGTGGGGCAAGACCCCGTTTGAAAGCTTGGCTGGCACTCGGTGTATGGATAGGTGGGACGAAGGAAGTTGGGACACGATCCCCATAGACACGGAAGGTTCACCGCCATAGTTGAACAGAGGGAAAATGGCCTTTATAGAGCAGAAACAAGGGACGCTCTATTCCCCCATACCCATCTATCAACTATTCAGTACCAGATACGATGATATCCATCACCATTGGCTCCTGTTTAAGAGGTATAAAAACACGTCAAG
>CAJTXP010000147.1 GCA_910583615.1 uncultured Lachnospiraceae bacterium
GGCTTGGGGTATCTGTCAAGGCTTGTTTTGAGCAGATAACATGACCGAAACATAAAACATCCCGTCTTTCCATTCAAAGCGGGTATCGCCGCTGTAACGCTCCACAGTCACCCGTACCGATTCCGTCCCAACGCCAAAGCCATCGTGACTGGAGGAAAGGAACCGCCCGTCATCGGACTTTGGCGGCTGGTCGCTGGTATTGTCCAGCGTCAGATAAAGGGCCTGCTTTCCCTGCTGGCGGATATGCAGGCGAATGATGCGGGGCGCTTTGGAACCGGCGCAGGCATCAATGGCGTTTTCCAGCAGGTTCCCCAAAAGGGCGCAGAACTCCGGCTGTGGGATGATGGTTTCTTCCTCCATCTGGACAGAAACCTCCATATCGGTCTGCTGCCTCACCGCCTGCTCCCCATAGTAATGCAGTACGGCATCCACCGCATAATTTTTGCAGAACCGGCGGACTGCATCCGGCGGCAGGCTTTCCCCATAGGCTTTCACATACTCCGCAACCCTGTCTATATCACCGCTCTCCACACAGCCCTGCAATGCCTTGAAATGCTGGCGCAGATCATGGCGGGCGCGCCGGGTGTCCTCAATGCTCTTTTGCAGGATGCGGTACTGGGCGGCCTGCATCTGCAAAAAACGGTTCTCCTGCGTCAGACGCATATTCTTTGTCAGCCCCCTTGCCATCCAGTAAAACAGCGCGTAACAAAACAGCAGCAGCGCCAGAAGCGCCAGCATCAGAACCGGATAAAACATCATAACCCGGTTTGTGTAAAGAGTGGAATATTCCTGGGGCCGCATGGCAATGTTCAGGCTCAGGAACACCACCGGAAGAATCCAGAATACATACCATGTCCCCGGCATTTCAATTTCATCCAGAAGCCATCTTGCGGCATGGGTGGCCGGATACCACATAAGCCCCAGCAGCGTCCAGCAAAACAGGGCATAGGCCGCTGCCCCGCCCAGAGAAAAAACCACAGGGCCGCTTTTGGGCGAAAGCAGGGCGTCCGCCAGGACTGCCAGATTTCTCAAAGTGGAAAACGTCCCGCAGACCGCCAGAAATACGCTGACGGTTTTCCAGTAAGACAGCGTGATTGTCCGGCAGTAAAACAGGGCAGACAGCGCCAGCGAGGGAACCAGCCAGAGGTTCGTATCCCACCGGAATCTGTAACAGGCAGCGCCGCCCGCAACAGCCCACAGCAACAGAGCGGGGATTCCCCACAAAGCGATCCGTCTGCCCTTTCCATTCAGGTGTCCTTTCATGGGCAGATAACACAAAACAGCGCCGGGGATTATAACCGAAAGCTCCAGCATAGGGCGGAGAACGGTATCATTTCCCATCTCTAATGCCCTCCTCTCATCCGGGCATAAGTAAAAGCGAGAAACTGTTCCCGCACCTCCCGGTATTTTAACCGGCTGATTGGAACCGCTGTCCCGTTTTTCAAAAGAAAACGGTCAGCCAGCAGCTCCTCCACCTGCTCGAAATTGACCAGGACGCCCCGCGTACAGTCACAGAAATAGGGATAGTCCAGCAGCAAAGCCGCAAAATCCGCCTGCCGCATGGGGACGGTTATCTTTTCCCCGCTGGTGATATGGACTTCCACACAGCGTCCGCAGTATTCCGTATGGGTAATCTGGTGAAGCAGGAGCGGCTGCTGTCCTGCCGCGCCCGGAACCATCACACACTGGTTCTGTTCCAGAAGCTTTGCCCCGCACCGGGTCAGGGCCTGTGCCAGCTTTTCATAGGAATAGGGCTTGACCAGGTAAAATGCCGCCGCCACATCATAGCTGTCCACAGCAAATTCCTTGGTGGTTGTCGTAAAGATTAGCTGGCAGGCATCGTCCTGCTCCCGGATTTTTTTCGCCGCTTCCATGCCGGTCATGCCGGACATATAAATATCCAGAAAAATCACATCAAAGGTATCCGGGGCAAAGCCTGCAAGCAGGGCTTCGCCGCTTTCAAAAACTGCCGGGGCCGGAACCAGGACAATCCCCTGCTCCCGCGCCCAGCGGCAGATAAATTCCCGCAGTTTCCCAGCGTCTGCGGAAAGGTCGTCT
>CAJTXP010000148.1 GCA_910583615.1 uncultured Lachnospiraceae bacterium
CCGTCAGTGTGGAAAGACTGGTATAGATTACCTTGTAAAGGGAAGGGTTCAGTCCGGCAGCCCATGTGCGGATGACGGTTGTCTTGCCGCGTCCGGCGCCGCCGGTCAGAAGGCCGAACCCCTTTGTTTTAGCCAGATAATCCAGCCGGAAGAGGGTCTCCCTGCGCTCATTCGTATCCACTAAGATTTCCCTGGAATTCTTTAAAAATGGATTGAATTCCAGACCGTACCTTGTAAAATATTCCATCATTCCTGTTCTCCTCTGCATAAATGTATTTTTTCGCGTTTCACAAACGCGTTTTCCGTTTTATTTAAAAGCCGTATGGGTGTGAGTGTTCTGTCTGCTTCCACAATAAAGATATCCTTTAAATCCGGGGAATAACGCAGGGTAATGCGTTGTTTTGCAAAGCGGCAGTCCACCTCATACTCCACCTGGTCAATTACGATAACGCTGTCAGCAGATACCCTGCGCTCGATTTCCAGAAGGAAATTTTTATCAAGCTCATCTTCGGGAAGACGATGGAAGCATTCAGGCTCAGAGAAAAAGCGTTCCTGCGGTGATTTTCCCTTCAGTGAGGAATGGGGAGCCCGGTTGTAGGAATCCACGTAGGCAAGCAGATTTCCGCGCAGCTCAGCTAAAGAATGGAAATCCCGGATATCAAGGGAAGCCATCCACTGGTCTTTCATGGTACGGAACCACCGTTCAATTTTAGCCTTCTGTGTAGGGGTATAAGGCTGGTCGTAATGCAGGACGGAGCCGATTCTTGCCGCAAGCAGTTCCATCTGCCTGTTACGGTAGGATTTGCCATTGTCAAAGTTGAATATCCGGGGGCGCCCATACTTTGCAACAGCAGATTTGATAACGGACATCAGATTTACAAAGTTGTCATTGAAGAATACATCAATACCTACAATGAAGCGGCTGGCATCATCGATCAGGGCAGTAATGTATACCTTGTGTTTCTGCCCGTCGGCAGTTTTTAAGTAAGGCCCCACGCTGGAGTCGCCACACCAGACCTCATTGATATGAGGACGCTCATAGCGGCGCATATCCTGGTTGGTGGTTGTTTTCAGTTCCAGTGCAAGCTGGTTGACATAGCGGTTAACGGTGGACTCGGAAACTTCACCGGTAATCATGCTGCCATTGTCATGAAGCTGTCTGAAAATCGCAGATGCAGACATGCGCGGATAGTTCAGTTTAAGATATTTAATCTGTTCCTGTAAATCTGCATCCAGTTTTCTGGGTTTTCCCTCGTCCACGCGCCCCTGTGGGATGAGGGCATCAAAGCCGCCGTTTTTGTAATTACGGTACCAGCGTTCAATGGTGGCGGCTGAAAAATGTTTCACCGTACCGTCGGGTGCAACAGCGCCCTTCTTTGCGGCATCACGGTAAAAGGCATCCAGGGAACTGCATTCCTCTGGAAGCCCGTTTATGATGGGCGGGATAACAGAATAGCGCATCAGGGCGATATCGTGCTGTTTTTCTTGTGTCATATCAGGATCCTCCTTCGTTTTTTATAAGAAAATCTCGTTTTCTTCAGTATAGGAAGAAACGGAAAGGAAGTCGTGTCAGGTTATGTGGTATTCAAAAAAAGAATATTTGGGGTGCAGTGAATCTGCATAAACTGTCTGGCAAAAGCGGAAAAACAACCACGACACAGGGCCGCTTTATTGGAAAGGGTTATCTTTTCGGAAAGGAGACGCTGTTTCCAGTGGCGCAGGAAGCAGCGGATGATATAGCGGCAGTTACTCTCATCGATGGAAGGATTCCTGTTCAGGAGGCTTTCCCTCCCTCCTTTTGATTCGTGAGCGGAAATGACTTCAGCCTGTTCATTCATGGAAATCTGTGAATAGGGAACCATGAAAGACGGAAGAAGCGCATGGGTATGGTGACAGCAGGAACAGATAAGGCGGCAGATACGGAAAAAGAGCTTTCCAGCGGGTACTTTCAGGGAACGGATATAGTAGCCATGAACGGAAAGGCAGCCAGAGTGACCGCAGGTACAGGTAAGCCTGTGGAACTGCAGTTGTGCAATAAGATTATTA
>CAJTXP010000149.1 GCA_910583615.1 uncultured Lachnospiraceae bacterium
AAGTATGAAAGCTTTGTAGGACTTGTAGAGTGCAAAAGGGCATAAAATCCCCCTCCCCATGAAAAGGGGCTTTTTAAATGGGATACGATATGATACAATAAGCTACAGCAATCCAGTTTAGGCTGTAGCAGTTGCCACCGCAGGATCTTTTGGATGACAATTTAGGGCATGACCCTGTTGGGAGCCGGAGATAAGTACCGGACTTCCATTTACAGATTCCTGTATTGGCTGGGATATATCTGCACTTCCTGAAGTGGATTGCTTTTCTTTTGCATCCTGGACAACAGGTGACTTGCTGCAGGTATCTGTCGTTTCTGTCTCCTTGCCACAGCACTGTGTCTCAATCAGGTGGATCGTGCTTTCATCAGCGCCCTGTTCTTTTAAGAAAGCGATGACATTGTTTAAATTCAGCCCTTTAGTTTTCTTGGTGTTTTGTATGGTATCTTCATAATCCACCGGAAGGAAATCTGCATCATCCCGGATCATATGGTAAATGGCCACAAGCATTTTTCTTGCGATAGCGATGATCGCTTTTTTGTGGCCCCGGCGCTTTTTCAGCGTTTCGTATTTACAATGGAAATAGGGATCTTTCCGCGTGCTTTTTGCAGCCGCAAGCGCACATTGGACGAGCAGGGGCTTCAGATAATGCCCGCCGTCCCCCGTCCTTGTGGACTTCTTCTTCCCTGCGCTTGCATTATTTGCCGGAGAGAGACCCGCCCAGCAGGAAAGAGCGGCATCATCCTTCCAAACGGACATGTCTGTCCCAATCTCACCCAGGATATACAGGGCGGATATGTCCGTGATACCTACCATCGTTACCAGATGGCGGATGATACGGAAGTATTTTTGACGGTAATATTCCAGTTTTTCATCAATCAACCGGATGCATTCATTCAGCTGCCCGAGATGTAGCTGGATGATGTTCAGTTTGTCGCGCTGGACTCCTATGAATTCATAGCCGTGGATGCTTTCAAGGATATCTTCGTTGGATGCCTGAACCCGGCGGTCCACCAGGTTCAGTATCTCCTCATCGCTGACCTGGTCCGGATCTGTCTCGATCAGATATTCCATGATGGCAGATGCAGATTTTCCAAAGGGATCGGAGAACACGCAGTCCAGCCTCACCTTGGATACAGTCATGGAATTTTGGAAACGGTTTTTCTCGGAAGTCCGCATGTAAGTAAGCTTCAGACGGTAGCGGCACAGTTCCCTCAAATCCCGGATGTCCGCTGGTGGGATGAAGGATGCCACGACAAGATCCATCCGGAACAGGCTGGCGATATGGATGGCATCCCGGAAATCCGTTTTCCGCCCTTTGGCCTGTTTGACGTATTTCGGATGTGTCAGGACGGGCTTGAGACCGCACTGCTCCAGGATATTGAAAACAGGAATCCAATATTTGCCGGTAGATTCCATGCAGACATCTCGTACACCATGGGCTTTGAACCATTGCGCCATATTGCGGATATCCTTGTTTGTCGACTGGAACTGTCTGACGTAAAAGACTGCTTTCAGGGTTTCGGGATCCGTCCGGCAGACGGCGGCCATGAGGATTTCCTTGTGGACATCAATGCCCGCGCAGACCGGGCGTTTGATATCACCGTCAGCAGATGTGATGACGCGGGTGCCGTCATCAAGTGTAAGGCATTTGAGTTCTTCGGAAGAATAGGTTCCCTCAGACCGGATGTGTTTCTTTTGTGTATTGCGTTTTTTTGATGCCATAGGGGCCTCCTTTCAGAAATGGAAGGGCTGAAAAAGAGACGCCGCAGTGACTGCTATCCCTGCGGGAACCCTTTAAGGACGGGTTTATTCATAAGTATACGGGCTTTAAAAGCGCCTATCATTTGTGCAAGAAGGATGGCGGCAACTGATAAATTTTCGGGCTCTGGATCTCCAGGCGTTACAACGTGCTCTGTAGTATGCTGGCGTCTCTGAAAATAAGAATACACCCATTTAGTCTATATGGAAATATGGAATCGAGGCTTTCGTCATCATTTGTGCCGCCGCAGGCGGTATGGTAACA
>CAJTXP010000150.1 GCA_910583615.1 uncultured Lachnospiraceae bacterium
GTAAGCGACGTTAATTGCCCATATTAAAACAGGACTGATTCCCTGTACCATCATGGTATTGGGGACAGTCCTGTTTTCTATTTCTTATACAGATGTCCTGGAAGTGTCCTGGAGTATGGAAGCAGGTCTTCGAGTACTTCCTCTCTGATCCCTTCGTTCTTCAGCCTTGTCAGCACATATTCGATGTACTTCTCAGGCACCAGCCCATTCATGATTGCCGATTGGCTCAGACTGTACCATACTGCTGTTGCTTCCGCTCCTGCTTCCGTGTCCGCAAACAGGAACCCCTTCCGGCCTATCACGAACGGCTTCACCATCCGCTCCGCCAGGTTATTGTCGATCGGATAGTTCCCATCCTCCAGATAAAGGGCCAGCGAGTCTTTCCTTTTCAGGAAGTAGTTTGCTCCCTTTACTGCTTTCGAACCACTATCAAAACTCCGGGCGATCCGCTCCATTCCTGCGATCACCTGGTCAAAAAGCGGTTTAGACTCTTTCTGCCTCAGTTCGTATACTTCTTCCCGACTCAGTTTCTTCTTTTTCGCTCTGCTCTCCACCTCATAAAGCCTGTTGATGTTCCCAAGTGGCTCCAACAGGATCCCCAGTGCCGGATTCTCCCTGATATGTTTCAGTTTCATTTCTGTATCGTCTGGCAGATTCTTGAATGTCTGGTAGTCTGCACGGATCTTCACCGCATCATACAGATGCCGCCTCGCATGGGCCATACAACTCAGATGGACGGCTGCTGTGTAATTATCGTAGCCTTCGAATCCGTCTGACATCAGGGCCTTTTCGAATCCTTCTCCCAGGAATTCCCATACGAACTTCTGGGCCCTGCTCTTCTTGAACTGATATATGACCATCTGTCTGGCTTCATGCTCTGCGCTGACCCCGACGATCATGTAACAGTTCGTCCGATCCTGATCCCGACTCACTTCCAGGCATTTCAGTACGGTCTCATCCATATGGACCACATCACATTCCCTGAAATCCTGTATCATCCTGTCCACCAGAGCTTCTCCATAGATCTGGGAAGAACGGATCATCCAGCTGGCCATGATACTCCTGCTGAGGTTGAATCCTCTTCGCTGCCAGTCTTGTTCCTGTCTGTAAAGAGGCAGTCCCATGACTGTTTTCTGGGCTATGATGTGGGACACAAGAGAAGGCGAAGACATCGTATTCTCCAGAAGCGGTGCTTCTTTGCGGGCAGCCGGGATCATCACAGGCTTTCCATCCTCATCTTCACAACCTTTGGGGCAGACATAATTATGATCCACTTCCACTTCGACATAGAGGCGCTGCGGAACGTATTTGATGGTCCGGTGTACAGTCGGTTTCAGCTCCTTCATGGCTGTGCCACATACAGGGCACACCGGGTCCTTGCCTGCATCCGGATACACATCGATGATCTTTTCAGGAAGCGCCTTTGCTTTCTCCTTCATGGATCTGCGCTTTTTGGGGGACGCCGGTCTCTCTTTGCTCACAGTTTCCAGGACAGCTGATTCATCCAGGTCTTCGGGAGAAGACGTGGATGCGATCTCTTCCGCCTCGTTGAACAGGGATATGAAAAGCTGCTCGCTTTTGGAAGCGAAGCGGTCCATGGCCGCCTTCCTGTTGATCTGGTCTTTCAGGAACAGGTTGTCGGCCAGGAAGAGAGCGGCATCGACCAGGTCATCATGATCCAGAGATTCGAGGCTTTCTTTCATGGATTTGCGGGTGTAGTTTTCGAAGTCAAAAGAAGATAAGAAGTCCATGGCAAAAGTATAGGATAAAGAGGAAAAGGGGCAAACTGAAATGCCTTAAATAATTATTATGCTCACAGTTCCAGAAATGGTTCATTCGATATGACTGAAAACCGTCAGGGATCAGGAGATCTGTCTAGATATATTGAGGCATCACATGCCTGAAAGCCCGCTTCTGGTTTATGTCCAGTCCTTCCAAAAGCCAGTCCAGCTGCTGTGGGGAGATCTGCAGAAACGGATCCGGGGAACTCATCCGCCATTTGAAGGTTCCTTTGCTCAGCTGC
>CAJTXP010000151.1 GCA_910583615.1 uncultured Lachnospiraceae bacterium
GAAAGGAGAACCGGAATTATGATGGTGAGGTTTGAGGAAAATGAATATTTCCTGATGGCAATGTTCCAGAAGGAAAGCAGGCAGGCAACCATAGAGGAAATATATAATGTGATCCCCTACATAGGCAGGGATGAAGAAATGCTTGCACTTATTAACAGCACACTGGAAAAGCTGTGGTTCCTTACGGATGAAGCATTTTTAAACATGGATTTGGAACCGTACAAAGAGGAACCGGTGGAGGACGAATGATGGATGTGAACCAATTTGCAGTCTACCAGCTTAAAAATATCCCGGAAAACAGGCAGATACGGTTCCGGCCTTACAGTGCGCTGCAGGAGAAGGGAATCCAGATACAGTATGAGGATTATGAGCAGGTGTATTTGGCACGGATGCAGCCGGAGGACGAGCCAGGAGAAATTCGCAAGCGTTTCAATGAGAAGCTGCCAAGGACATTCCACGGGCATTCGATCAGCGTCAGCGATGTGCTTGTGCTGAATAAGGGCGGTGTCGTGACTTCTTACTATGTTGAAAAAGATGGGTTTACTGTCATAGCTGGGTTTATCCGGATAAGTTCGTCCGGCACACTTGTGTCTCTTGATACAACAGATTTCCACATCAAGGGGAAGGAGGGGAAATGGCTTGCCTTTGACAGCATTATCATAGAAGGCAGGCAGTTCTTTCTGATGGAGCATGAAACTTATGGGAAGGAAGTGGCATGGGTTGTGCTGGATGAAGAAGGGAAGCTGGTTGTAGACCATGCATATCATGGATTTGACCAGTCGGTGCAGCAGCAGATCAAGGATTACCTTAATCCGCCACAGCTTACCGCAGAGCCGCAAAATCAGGAAATATCCGGTGGGCATATCCAGATGCAGTCCAGCAATGCTATGGATAAGCCGCCTCTTGAAAACTGGCAGAAATATATGGAGAATGGGGAGTATCTTCGAAGTTCCGAGATAGATGAAGAACAGAATTACAACATGATCGACGGCAGGCGGAATAATATGTCCCCAAAAGGGAAAAATGGCAGGGTATCCGTCCTGGCAAAGCTGCGCCGCAAACAGGCAGAGATTGCAAAGCGGAGTGTAAAACCGGCACAGCAGATGGAAATGGCAGAGGATATGGAGCGCAGACGGAAGTAAGAAAAGGAGAAGTGTCTGGCGAATGCTGCCGGATGCTTCTCCCTTTTTATGTCTTGAACAATCGGGAGTTTCTCTGTATAATAAAACCATAAGGCAGGGCATAGCCGATTTGCCGGACTGATTGGCAAAATCTGGAACCGAGGTGATATGATGCAGGGTGAAACATTACAGGAAGAACCAAAAGAGAAAACAGCGGAGAAAAAGAATGCGTTTGCAAAATATACGGCGAAAGACAGTGTTTTTTCAACGCTCTTTCAGGATAAGAAATATCTGATACAGTTATACCGTGCGCTCCATCCGGAGGATACGGAGACGACGGAAGATGCGCTTATGGATATTACCATAAGGAACGTCCTCACGAATGGAATTTATAACGATCTAGCTTTCAGGGTTGGGGATAAAGTCATGTTTCTGGTCGAGCATCAATCTTCATGGACGATGAATATTATTATACGTGTGCTGATGTATTTAGTGCAGATTTACCATGACTATTTTGAGGAACAGGATGCAGATTTATATGGGAGCAAGAAGGTTCATGTTCCAGAACCAGAATTATACATGATTTTTACAGGAGAGCGTGCCAGCAGACCGGAAACAATCTCACTTTCCAAAGAATTTTTCGGCGGGAAAGAATGTGCTATTGAAGTAAAGGTTAAAGTGCTTTACGGAGATAAAGGGAATGACATTATCAGCCAGTATGTTGCGTTTACAAAAGTATATAATGAACAGGTGAAACAGTATGGAAGGAGCCGGGAGGCTGTCACGGAAACCATCCGTATCTGTAAAGACAGGGATGTGCTTCGGGAATTTTTGGCAGGCAGGGAAAAGGAGGTTATATCTATTATGATGGCTTTGTTTGATGAAGA
>CAJTXP010000152.1 GCA_910583615.1 uncultured Lachnospiraceae bacterium
GGATGAACTCCCTGGATCCTTTCCTGGAGATCTCCCAACAACAGCTGGACTGGCTCCTGGAAGGACTGGACATAAACCAGAAACGGGCTTTCAGGCCTGTGAAACCACAATATATCTAGACAGACCTCCTGCTCTCTCCTGCAGTTTTCAGTCATATCAAATGAATCACTTTTGAAACTGTGAGCATAATAATTATTTAAGGCATATCAGTTTGCCCCTTTTCCTCTTTATCCTATACTTTCCCCATGGACTTCTTATCTTCTTTTGACCTCGAGAACTACACCCGCAAATCCATGAAAGAAAGCCTCGAATCCCTGGATCATGATGACCTGGTCGATGCTGCTCTCTTCTTCGCCGACAATCTGTTCCAGAAAGACCAGATCAACAAGAAGGCGGCCATGGATCGCTTCGCCTCCAAAAGCGAGCTGCTTTTCATATCCCTGTTCAACGAGGCGGAAGAGATCGCAGCCACGTCTTCTCCCGAAGATATGGATGAATCAGCTCTCCTGGAAACTGTGAGCAAAGAGAGATCGGCATCCCCCAAAAAGCGCAGATCCATGAAGGAGAAAGCAAAAGCACTCCCTGAAAAGATCATCAATGTGTATCCGGAAGCAGGCAAAGACCCGGTGTGCCCTGTATGTGGCACAGCCATGAAGGAGCTGAAACCGACTGTACACCGGACCATCAAATACGTTCCGCAGCGTCTCTATGTCGAAGTGGAAGTAGATCATAATTATGTCTGCCCAAAAGGCTGTGAAGATGAGGATGGAAAGCCTGTGATGATCTCTGCTTCCCGCAGGGAAGCACCGCTTCTGGAGAATACGATGGCTTCGACTTCTCTGGTGTCCCACATCATTGCGCAGAAAACAGTCATGGGGCTGCCTCTTTACAGGCAGGAACAGGGCTGGCTGCGAAGAGGATTCAATCTGGCCAGGAGTGTGATGGCCAGCTGGATGATCCGTTCTTCCCAGATCTATGGAGAAGCCCTGGTAGACAGGATGATACAGGATTTCAGAAAATGTGATGTGGTCCATATGGATGAGACCGTCCTGAAGTGTCTGGAAGTGAGTCGTGAGCAGAAGAGGACGAACTGTTATATGATCGTCGGGGTCAGCGGAGAGCATGAGTGCAGGAAGATGGTCATTTATCAGTTCAAGAAAACACGGGAACAGAAGTTCGTGCGAGAGCTGCTGGGAGAAGGATTTGAAAAGGCTCTGATGTCAGATGGATTTGAAGGCTACGACAATTACACAGCAGCCGTCCATCTGAGTTGCATGGCTCATGCGAGGCGCCATCTGTATGATGCGGTGAAGATCCGGGCAGACTACCAGACATTGAACAAACTGCCGGATAAGGCAGAAGTAAAGCTGAGTTATCTCAGAGAGAATCCGGCCCTTGAGATCCTGTTGGAACCGCTTGGCAACATAACCAGACTCTACAAGGTGGAGAAGAAGGCCGGCAGTAAAAAGATGAGCCCGGAAAAAGTATATGAACTGAGGCAGAAGGAGTCTAAGCCACTGTTTGACCAGGTGATCGCAGGAATGGAGCGGATCACCCGGAGTTTTGATAATGGATCGAAAGCAGCAAAGGGAGCAAATTACTTTCTGAAAAGGAAAGACTCGCTGGCCCGTTATCTGGAGGATGGGAACTATCCGATCGACAACAACCTGGCTGAACGGATGGTAAAGCCGTTCGTTATAGGCCGGAAGGGGTTCCTGTTTGCGGATACGGAAGCAGGAGCGGAAGCAACAGCAGTATGGTACAGTCTGAGCCAGTCGGCAATCATGAATGGGCTGGTCCCGGAGAAGTATATCGAATATGTGCTGACAAGGCTGAAGAACGAAGGGATCAGGGAGGAAGTACTCGATGAGCTGCTTCCATATTCCAGAGCACTGCCAGAATATCTGTATAAGAAATAGCAAGACAGGACTGAGTCCAATACCATGATGGTACTGGGACTCAGTCCTGTTTTTAATATGGGCAATTAACGTCGCTTAC
>CAJTXP010000153.1 GCA_910583615.1 uncultured Lachnospiraceae bacterium
AGCGTTCTATAATTTCATGCCGGACAGTATCGACAAGGGAGTTGAGGTTCTGAATTGTTGGACGGCGAATTGAGGGAGACATAAACGGCAAATTATTTTTCCAACCTTTTTCGCATTGACTGCGCAGTGCTGTCTACAAATGCATAATACCGCCGAAAATGCAGCACGCTGTTGGTATAGCTTTTCTTTCGAAATCGAAAGGCCATGAATCCCATTATGAGATCCATAGCCACATGATGTATTTGGATTTTTTATTGTTTGTCAGCCAGAGTCGGCAGATAAGCCAAACCGGCAGCAACAGTTACGGCATCTACCTTCCGCATTAGATTGCTGATCCGCCCCTCATTCCAGAAAATATCAGAAAAATCGGATAGTTCACATCCCACATCATGGTTCGGGATGCACAGGTAGTTTCCGTATTTATGCACTCCGGCCAGGATGTGGAAGTATGTCCCCCGTCCATTCATCTCAGCTTCATACCATCCAGGCCGCCATCGCAGCAGGATAATCTCCCCTGTCCAGGTTTCTATGCGGGAACCATCCCTGAAAAAACATCTGTATTCCAAAAACAACACCCCCTATCCAAGATTCTGGCTGCTGACGGAGGCAAGTATGACTTCCGTGTCAATTGCTTTCTTCTCCATCTGTGCGCCAAGGGTAAGGGCATTTGTCATCAGGTTATCCACCAGACGCGGATTCCCCTGGGAATGGCTGTGGACAGCGGAAAGGGCGGCCTGCTCTATGATGGAGGCAGAGCCTCCCGCACAGGAGATCTTGTGGAGTACATACTGCGCCACTTCTGAATCTGTGAGCCCGGTAAAGTTGTAATGCACGGTGATCCTCTGGCGCAGGGCTTCGTGGACAGGCTTGCGCAGGGTATTGTTCAGGTGCGGTTCCCCGCACAGGATGAGCGTAAAGCAGTTCAGGGAGTCATAGCCGTAGTTCATGAGCATCTTAATGTCCTCCAGGATGCCTGTGGAGAGGTACTGGGCCTCGTCAACGGCCAGAAGAAGGGGCTGCTTCTTTTCCCGGTAAAGGTAGAGGATCTGCTCCTGTATGGCCCGGAACATCCCGGGTTTGCCGCCTCTAGGCTCTACTCCCAGTACAGAGCAGAGCTGGCGGTAGAACTCCATGACGCTTACGGTGGAAAGACAGATGTACTCCATATGGTAAAGGTTCGGGTTGAGCCCCTTTGCAAAACAGCGGAGTCCAAAAGACTTCCCCATGCCCGGGCGTGCCGTGAACAGACCAATGCCCCTGGTATCCTTGAGGTAATCCAGCCGGGAGAGCATCTCAGAGATGTCCCTGGAAAGGAAACGGTCTTTTTCCCGGGCCATCTGTTTGTCAAAAGGATTGAAAGACAATCCATAGTAAGAACGGAACATCAACAGCCACCCCCTAACTTTGAGTAGTCGATGCCAGGTGTATTGTTGCGCTTCGTCCTGCAGTTCTCATTCTTATCCGTAGGGCGGATGGGATAATGCACCCCTTCGTAAAGGATGAAGGCGGAGGACATGTCATCCGGGAGGAAGCGGATCTCCACTTTTGATGAGATAAACTGCATAGGGACATCATAGGATACCTTGTCGATGGAGACGGTAGAATCCTTATTCACTTTCCTTGTAATGCGGTTCAGGAAACATTCCTCCAGCCATTCCCTGGACGCAGGTGTCCGTATGGAAGCGCGGGTCTGCTGGTAACGGGAAAGGGGTGTAGTGCCGATGCCGGAATGGAGGGAAGTATTATAGGAGCGCATGTAATCCTTAAGGAGTCCATTGAACTGTGCCAGGGAGCTTAAGGAATCCAGATCCAGGGTATAGAGCCAGGTTTCCTTGAGTGTCCGGAACTGGCGTTCTATCTTAGCCTTGGATGCGCCATCCCGGATTTTTGTATGTAAAAGGACCGTTCCGATGGAGCCGCAGATGAGGGAAAGCTGCCCGTTCGAGTAGCTGGAACCGTTATCGACA
>CAJTXP010000154.1 GCA_910583615.1 uncultured Lachnospiraceae bacterium
GCATTCCTGCGCTCCGGTCTCTTTTCCGGGGTGTCCTTGGACGCTCTGGCTCTGGAAACAGCTGTCCATACAATGATTGACGTTGCTGCTGTTTCTTCTCTTCATATGTCCTGTAGGCTTCTGACCAGGGCACCATATCAGCCATGAAATCTTGATCGCCTTCCATCCGGCGCAGTGGTATCTGCTCAAACAGGTACTGGAGATAGATGAGGATATTCGCCTGGTTTGCTTTCGCCGTTTCTACTATAGAATACATGATAGCATTGACCTTTGCTCCATGAATGGTATCCGCAAACAGCCAGTTGGCCCGGCCAACCGAGTAGCTGCGGATGATCCGTTCCACATGCCCGTTATCACAGGGGATATTTCCGTCCGTGAGGAACCGGCGCAGGTGTTCCTCCTGGTTAAGGGCATAGGTAATGGCCTTTTTCATCCTGTCTGAGAATACATGGTCCGATCCTTCCAGGAAATGGATATATTCAAAGAAGGCATCCACTTTGGGCGCAACGTTTTCTTCCCTGGCAATGGCCCGTTCGCCTGAGGTTATTTCCTTGAGTTTCTTCTCTTCCTGGTAGATCCCGCGAATCAGCAGGAGCGCCCTGGTCTCTGGAAGCGCCGCAAGTTCCTCGTCACTCATGGCAGCGACATTCTGTACAAAAAACGCTTCCGCAAAATACCGCCGGCAATGCATGAAGCAGCCGGTTGTAAGGATGCCCCCGCCGCTTTCCTCTTCCAGTACCCGGTAAGAAATATAGGCGTCACAGGTGATATAGCCAAGGAACTCCCGGAAAAAATGGCGCAGATGGTCCGTCCCCCGTGTTTCTTCATAGCAGAAGATAATGACAGGGGGACAGTCTGTCAGTTCGCTGCTGGTATGGACCCAAAGAAAGCTCTTATGTCCGGGGCCGTACCCATCTTTATTTACCTGGATATAAGTTTCATCGCACTGGGTATACCTGTAACCCACAAGCAGCAGCGTCATAAATTCATAGAGCTCTTCACAGATTTCCGGCACAAGTGTGCCTGCCCAGTTTATGATGGTCTGCCTGATCAGAGCGATGCCCTGCATCTGGTAATCCAGCGCCTGTCTGTAAAAAGGCAGGCCCAGCGCAAACTTCCTGTAAAGGATGTCTGCCATAATGGTGCTGGATACAGCGCTTTTGTCGATCAGGAGGTTCCTGTATGGGATGGTAAACAGGTCATGTTCCAGGCCTACGGAAACAACAGGCGTATAAACCACCTGTGTATAGTAAGGCGTATCCAGTTTCATGAGTTGTTTGTGTTGGTGCCAGTGGGCGATTCTCCAGTTGTTTTCGCCGTACTGTTCATTCAGCGCGTCCACATCCAGGTCATAGATGATCTGCCGCGGCAGTTTGTCAAGGGAATCCACCAGGCTGGGGTTCTTTTTTGTACGCCCGCCTTTGGCGCCCTGCCTGTCCTTATGGCTTTCAAAATCAATCACCCGGGCTCTGCGGCCCTTCGCGGGATCGACATCCTCCTCTGTGTTCTCATCTACCGGTTCTTCCTCCGGATTGTCCAAAGCGTCCAGCAGGGCGGGGAACCCTTCCGTCTTGCGGCCGAAGATGGATTTTGTCTTCAGGGCGTTTTTCTCGATCTCTTTTTCCAGGAGTTTCTTTAATTCCTCGTTCTCACGGACAATGGCGGCATATTTCCCGTTTAATTCCGAAAACTGGATATGCGCCTCCGTGCTGATTCTTTCGTTTTCAAGCTGGAGCATCCTCAGCCGGGACAGCTCATCATAAAGGGAGACGGCAAGGGAGAGCAGGGTATCCGTGTCGAATTGTTTGATCTGATCGATAAAAGTATCCCTGTCTGCCCTCATTGTACTCCCTCCCGATATGATTCAGCCCGAAAGCCTCTGGCACAGCGCCTCCAGTGTTTTCAGAGCCTCCTGCTTTTCCTTGATCAATGCCCGGTTCTCTGCTTTCAGCAGCCGGATCTGCT
>CAJTXP010000155.1 GCA_910583615.1 uncultured Lachnospiraceae bacterium
CCCCCCCAGACTGTCCGAAAACTATTCCTATGGCTTCGTTTCCGCTTTCATTTTTTGCACAAAAAATGCCGGGAACGATCCTTTTCTCTACAAAAAAATCCCTGACCTCGAAAACTGAATAAAATACACTGTCTCTATGCTGCTTTTCTCCCCACTTTTTCCATTAATTCCTCAAAAGAAAACATATTCGCTACCCTTGACAGGTTATATCCCGCCGCCATGAGCGCAAACTCCCCACTTACTTTCCTCATGCTCTTAAGTAGAAAGTAAGCCGCTCCCATTGCCCTCTTGATCGTTCCGAACGGGTGCTCTGATATGCATTTGCGCTGCTCCATCTTCTTCCTGTCTGGACGGAACTTAAATCTCACCACTTTCTTTTTCTCATAGTGGTATCTCTCTTTTTTCCCTCCATCCGGTGTGCTGTCTGGTCCCTCTGGGCCGTCCGTTTCCCACCACTTCGCCTTTTTCTCCAGCGTATCCTTATTAAAATCTATCTCTTTCCACTGCCCTTTCCCTGTTATGCATCTGTTCCGGTACGGACATTTCTTACATGCTGTCTTGTTCGCATATCTTGTGTCTCCGTTCTTTTTGATGCTCTTATGCCGCAGCACTGCCCCTCCCGGACAGTATACCTTGTCCCTTTCCGGATCCCTTACATAATATCCCTGGGCTGCCCGTTCTTTTGCCGCTTCTTCCGTCTTATATGGCTTCGCCATCTCTGCCGGCTCATCTACGGTCTTTTCCCGCACAACAGCTACTTCCATCCCTTCTATGATCCCCTCATATGCTTCCGGCACGATCCCTGCATGCAAACACTTTCTTATCTCTTCGCCTTCCACACTCTCTCTGTCGCATGTTGCTTCCTCATAAGCGATCTCCAGTTCATATACATCCCGTCCATCCGGAAGAACTACATTCGGAATGATCCCTTTCTCCAGGCATCCTATGATGTCTTCCGGCTGCTCATATCCTTTATCTGCCACTGTCTCCAGGATCCTGTCCCCGGCCTCTGCCTTGATCCCCTCCACGGTTGGCCCCAGAAGGCCATGGTCGGTCACCCGGTTCGTCATCTGGTAGTCTACCATCAGATGTGTCTCCGAATCTACCGCTGTCTGCACGTTATAAGCTGTGTCCATCCCATTTTTGTTCTTCATCAGCCGGCAGTCTGCGTCCGTCAGGGACAGCTGGCTTAAATTTTCCCGCTCCATCAGATCCCGGTATCCTTTATACCTCGCCAGACGCTCCTGTGTCTCCTTCAGCTTCTCCTCCAGTTCTGCCCTCGTAAAGCTTCCTCGTACCGTCTCATCATTCTCATCCGCAATCTCCATCTGTCTCAGATATTCTTCCGAATGGTCTTCCAGCCACTGGATCCTGTCATCCAGTTTCGTGACCGTAAAGTTCCGATCCTTGGAATTCCATGCCTTGAACTTGCTCCCATCGATCGATACAAATCCCGTTTCCATATCTACCGTCACCCGTTTTACGAATTCTTTATATACTTTCTTCATGCAGTCGATGTTATCTTTCCTGAAATCCGAGATTGTCCGGAAATCAGGCTTCAGCCCACCCATCAGCCATATCACTTCAAGGTTCACACTGCATGCTGCCTCCAGTTTCCTTGATGACCGGATGTTCTTACGGTATCCGTAGAGATACAGCTTCACCATACATTCCGCCGGATATCCCGGACGCCCCTCAAAAGACGGGACTGCGTTCTTAAATCCCATCCCGGCAAGGTCTATATTGTTTACAAAGTGGTCAATGACCCTTGCAATACTGTTACACTCTACAAGGGAGTCAAATGTCATTATCATTACCTGGTCTCTGTCTATAGGTTTGGCAATATACGGCATAACATCCTCCTGGATCATTATCTGGGATACCTCTATTTTACCAGATATTAAGGAAAAATGTTACATTTCCCACTTATTTAGTGTACTTTATTCAGTTTTCAAG
>CAJTXP010000156.1 GCA_910583615.1 uncultured Lachnospiraceae bacterium
AAGGGGCTGTAACAAACTACCCGATTTAATCGAGTAGGGGGCTACAGCCCTTTTCTTTATGCTCATTAAATGAAATAAGACTGTCTTTCCGCTGCCAGACCTTCGTTCACCTTCTTTCACTGACGATGGGGGAAAACTTTTGCACACGAAAGCTCAGACTGACCTTTTGACAGCCAATTGTATTGCTTAAAACAGTTCGTTTCTAGTTCAGATGGCTGGATCTTTCCTTCATCTGTGACTTCCTGTTGCAGTAGTGACGGATATTATGTCCTGCTGCCACCATCCAAAGCTCGAATTCTACCCCGTCTTTACCCCGTCTTCGTAATCTCGTGTACGAATAGTCTTCTTTAAGCTGACCAAAGGTCCCTTCGCTCTGGATGCTTCTCTGGATCATCAGCTCCTGTCCTCTTTCTGTAGCCATGTTTTCCCTGACGATCCCCTTCTGCCTCTCCAGGTCATGGCAGATATTCATAGTCCGTCCTTTCCTGGATCTGGTGCACTCCCTGCACAGCGGACAGCCCTGGCAATGCTCACTACGATACAGGTGGTTTGTACGGGGATACAGGCCCTTATTTGACTGTGTCACTTTCTCCAGTTTCATTGGATGGCCTGCAGGACATACAGGAGTTCCATCTTCCTGCTTTCCAAATGCATAGGACTTAAAGCGGTCTGCTTTCCTGATGTGACTTTCCTTTTCCTGAAGGTTGTATTTCATCATCAGTTCGATCCCGTGCTCCTCACAGTAACAGTAGTTATCATAACTGCCATATCCCGCATCCGCCGGGACCCGCTGTGGATAGACTCCATACTTCTGTCTGTACCTCTCCACTGTCGGGATGAAGTCTTTGGAATCACTTGGACTGGATGTGACCTGCAGGATGCGGATATAGCCATCACTTACTCCTGCCTGTACGTTGTATCCCGGCTTGAATACACCAGTGTGATTGTAGTAGTCGTATTTCATGTGCATGAAGGTCGCATCCGTATCGGTCTTGGAGAAACTGTTGCGACCGCCAGCTGTTTCTGTATAGGCTTCATATTTCTGCAGCTTCACACTCAGCTCCCTGAACTGGTCATGCATCCTCTGAAGTTCTGACTTTCTATGGCCTCTTCCTGCCACGTAGACGATCTTCTCATCTTCTGCAGTATCGATAAAAACCTGGTCCAGGGTCATGAGATGATCCATATCAAGTTCCTGAAGGATGCTTATGGCTGCACTCCGTTCACCATATCCATGGGCAGTCAGCCATTTCTTGAACTGTTTCAGGAGCTCCATCATCTTTTTCCTGGCGGAAGTCTGGTACTTGCGGGTAGACTTCATCCATACAAATGTCATCTTATTGGCGTTGGCTTCCAGTTTGGTGCCATCCAGGAAGAGGGTATCTGTATCCACGGAGTCGTGCAGTTCAATATAATGGTTCAGTTCAATGAAGATCTGCTCCATACAGGGCTTGAGAGCTGAATTGAAGAAGCGATGATAAGTCTGGTGGGAAGGATAAACCCCGTTGAGGAGAAACCGGAACCGCATATCATAGCGGCTGAGATCCTCCAGTTCTCTGAGGGATGAGAAGCCAAAAACAGTCATCGCAAGAAGAGAGGTCTCCAGTAGCTGATAAGCCGGAAACTGGGTGGAATTCCAGGAAGTTAGAGAAGGAAATCGGGAAAGATCCAGGAAGGACTCGACGAAGTCACGGATGATCCGAGAAGGATCGGAAGCCGGTACCTCTTCCTGATAAGAAAAATTGATGGAAAAATCACATGGAAGCTGGGGCTGGATTGTGATAGACTGTGCCCGTGTAATTTTGTTTAGTTGCATAAATAAATTATACAGAAAAGGCCGATCCCATTTGTGGGGATTCGGCCTTTTTTAGATTTAAGGAACTATAAAGGTGTTACAGCCCCT
>CAJTXP010000157.1 GCA_910583615.1 uncultured Lachnospiraceae bacterium
TTTGACAGCCTTAAATACAGTGCCAGAATCATAAACAGCATAAAATCACACCTCCCTATTTAGTCAAGTCTTTTTTCCTTATTTTTCAAGGAATTTTTAGTTTCATATCTCAGATGAATGAGCCGGGAAGATGGACATCTCTCTGTATCTGGTACGAAAATAGAGGATTTTGAGTATACGAAGCAGAACGTCATTGCCCTCGCTCTACATGGCCTTTTGTATACCCATCCATCTACGGCAGCGAACCTCCCGTGTCTACCAGGATCACCAGCATCTCTGCCGGGTCCTAACTTCCTTCGTCCCGCCTGTCCATAACCAGGGTGTCAGCTTAGCTCCTTTACAGGGTCTTGCCCTATGGTGATTATTCCTGCTGACTACCGGCTCATTCTTTGTTTTAAGTCTTACTGACCTGTCTGTATGTCCTCTGCAACGGCACCTTGCGGTGGACGTTTTCCCGATACAGCCTCCATACTTTCCAGCTTCTGTCACAGCTGGATTCAGCATTTGATACCGACAGATGTTCAAACACTCAATCCGGCTGTGGCAGGTTGGTAATTCCCTGAATCTTTTACTTATGCTGCCTGCACCTGCGGTCTCCGGATGTCGCCCAGCAGCTTATTCCCATCATAGTCCACACCTTTTGTCAGGATTGTATAAAATACTCTTATGATCTTGCACGCAACGGCTATCACTGACTGCATCTTTTTTAACGGATTTTTCCCCCTTGTCCGATAGTATTCATGGATTTCTTTGAATTCACGGTTCTTTCCTATCAGCGAGATTGCCGCTTCGTACAATACATACCTGAGACGTTTCCGGCCACGGTAGCTGATCCGGCTTTCGCCGTTATGCTTACCGGAATCGTTGGACACGATTGCGTATCCTGCCAGCTTCTGCAGTTGTTTGGGGTTATCAAAACGTCCAATGTCTCCCACCTCCGCTATGAAGCCGCTGACTGTGGCCAGCCCGATTCCCCTGATGCCCATCAGCTTATCTACATATGGGATCTCTTTCAGTTTTTCCTCTATTCCATGAAGCAGTTCCTCCAACCGCGCCACATATACACCCATGTCATTCAGCAGATTTCTCAATTCAATCCGGGCAGCTTCCGGCGCTTCCTTACTGCCAACGCTATGCTCTGCAGCTGATACCAGGGTCTTTGCCCTCTTCATTCCGGCGCCTCTCAGCTTTGCGTCCCTCCAGATTTGGTTTACACCGTCTGCTCCCAGTTTCCGGATGTCCTCCGGAAGCGGTGCCACCTTCAGTACCATCCGGCCGCTGACTGCCTTTAAATCCCCATAAACGTCTTTATATTCAGGGAAGTAAATGGAAAACCATCTGGCAATCCGGTTCTTGATTCTTGTAAGCTCCTCCTGCGTCTGGAAACGCAGGTTTGATAAGCTCCTGATCTCTGCATAAATACCGGTCGGTATGTAAGGGTACGAGAACCTCCCCTCATTGACAAGCGCAGCGATCGTCTTGGGATCTTTGCGGTCATTCTTGTTGGGGTTGTTGTCATCCAGTTCTTTCGATTTCTTCACATGGTGGGGATTTACATGTACCGGCTTCATTCCGTTATCCTGCAGGAATTTCCCCAGGGCGAACCAGTAGTGGCCTGTCGGCTCCATGCCGGGGATTACGGCAGTTTTGCCGTGTTTCTCCGCCATGTCCTCCATCCATGCTTTGAATGTCTGGAATCCGGCCTCTGTGTTGCTGAACTCCAGCGGTTTCTTTGTATACTCATAGTTGCGCCAGTCAAATGCCCGGGCATAATGAGTCTCACTTCCGACATCAATACCAACGATCAAAGTTTTTTCAGTTATGGATGCAATTTTTGCGTTCTGTGTGTTATAATTCAT
>CAJTXP010000158.1 GCA_910583615.1 uncultured Lachnospiraceae bacterium
ACTTCAAGAGATTCGGAAACCGAACTTGCAGGAGTTCGGAAACCAGACTTCAAGAGGTTCGGAAACCGAACTTGCGGAAGTTCGGGAATCGAACGCTAATTATAACAATACTAATTATAACGATCTGAGTTATAACAATCCTATCAATCAATCCAATCAGGAGATAGAGAAAGCAGGACAGGGAAAGCCGGATAAGGACAGGATTGATGGGATGGATGATGCAAGCGCCTACATGGAAATCATAAAGGAGAACATTGAGTATGAGCATCACATGAAGTACGGTGGCTGGAGCGAAAAGGGGCTGTATGAGGAACTTTATGAGGTAATCTGTGAGATTGTGTGCGTGAAGCGAAAGACAGTAAAGGTCAACGGAGAAGATTATCCTTATGAGCTTGTAAAATCAAAGTTTTTAAAGCTGAACAGTTCCCATTTGGAGTATGTCATTGGGAGCATGAAGGAAACCACAACCAAGATAGCCAATATCCGGGCGTACATGGTGACTGCGCTTTATAATGCGCCAAACACTATGAACCATTATTACCAGCAGTTGGTACAGCACGATATGTATGGCGGCGGATGGCAGAAAAAGGGATTATTCAATTCCGAACCGGATGGGGATGGATAGTCTGGTTATGGAGTGAGCATGATAAAATAAATGAGGACAGGCAGCTTTTAGACTTTTTGTCCAGAAGTGGAGAATGGAGGTGCGCTATGGCGGAATTATATATTACGGAAGAACAAAGGGAAAAATGCCGGAAGGTGGCGGATGCGTTTGCGGAACTGTATGAGATCGCTGATGTCATGGTGGCGGATGCCGGGAGGTTCGGTTTTGTCCGTCTGCAATGGTTCAGCGAGGGGGAAGGCTTCGATTCAGCAATGGCATTTTCGGACAGTATGGAACTGTTTGAGGAACTGTGGCGGATATGGTATGAGCATGAAGTATTAACGCCTGTATTGGGAACGCCGCTTGCGGAGCTTGACTATGACGAGATATTCCAGACGCTTTCCAAAGACAGGCAGGAGGAAATACTGGAGAAAAAGAAATATTTTGTAGCCCTGTGCAAAGACGCTTTCGGTTAAGGCGGCAGATATTTTTTACAATTCCGGGGCGTTTTCTGTTAAAATAGACCGTATCAGGATAAAGGCAGGAGTGGTGTGTTTGGGAAACAGGAAGCGCCTGAAAAGGGCAGACAGGACATATAAAGACTTAAAGCAGAAGCAGAAAGCAGGAATAGCAGACAGTATGTTCCAAAAGACCTGTGATTATTACAGGGAGCATGGCAGGATGCCGGAAGGAGAGGACTGTGAAAAAATTGCGGGGCAGATTTACCAGAGGGTAAAGGGGATAGCGGAAAAGGCTTCTTTTGATGAAGTATACAGCCTGTACCTTTACCGTCTGCCACGTTATGAAACGAGGATTGCGGAGAACGGGCTTCCGGAAAAGAAAGAGAAAAAGAAAGAAGATGCCGACAAGCCGAAAGTAAAGCAGATAGGCAGGAGCAAAAAAGTATGCCCGAACTGCGGAAGGAAGATGAAACAGCAGTTTATCGGCTTGCAGCATTGTAAATGCGGCATGAGCTGGAAAAAGGATATAGGATATTTTGAGCGTACCGGGGATATGGTTTTCGCTCTGGAACGGAGGAAAGTAGGGAAAAAGACAAAGCAGTGTCCGGTGATCCGGTACAGATAATTAAATATCAGAAACAGCGTGAGGGCAGTTATAGACCGTAAACAGCGGTTTGTAGCTGCCCTTTTTGCGTTTATAAAACTTTTGGACAAAAAGTCCAGAAGCGGAAAGGAGAAAGAAGGAAAATGAAACACAAAAAAGTAGC
>CAJTXP010000159.1 GCA_910583615.1 uncultured Lachnospiraceae bacterium
CCTGAATCCGTGAACCTAATGTCTAACATAGCTACCAAATCCGCATAAATACTGTATTTTCAATGCTATTACCTGAAAAACGTTTTTCACCAAAAGGTGAACAAAAAAACGCAGAATATATTCACCAATTAGGTGAATATATAGTGACTTTTGCGCTTATATGTGGTATGCTGGCTATGTAAATTAATTCTACGGAGGACAACCATATGAGCATGAAAGAACATATTAATTACGCAATTACCAAACTCAGTTTTTCATTCAGCAGCAGCCGGGTGACACCGTATGGCGGCCTGCTCATCCCCGGGCAGATGCTTTCCGCTATCGATTTTGACCGCAAAGTAGACATGTATACGCCACCGGCCAAAGAATATTCGAACAGTGACATCCTCAAGGCCATGCTGATAGGAATCCTCTGCGGCAACGTGGATTTTGAAGCCATACACGAAACAGATGATGACCCGGAGTACTTCTGCAATGCGTTCCATATGAGGCACCTTCCATCAGAAGCAACCATGCGCCAGCGGATGGATGAAATAGGCGACAGTCTGCGGGACACCCTACGGATGGCAAACGTAAGTCTTTTCAAGGAATATGGCATTGAGCCTTCCGCCCTTGCAAACGGGTATGTCCCTGTCGATATCGACGTCAGTCCTTTCATTGATGAAAAATGCAGCAAGGAGGGCATTTCCAGAACCTATAAATGTAAGGACGGGTATGCCCCGATCTTTGCGTATATCGGGACGGAAGGATACCTGCTTGCCTGCGAGCTGCGCGAAGGCAAGCAGCACTGCCAGAAAGACACACCCGCCTTCCTTACGGAAGTGCTCCGGCTTGCCCGGCAGGTCACAGACCAGCCGCTCCTGTTCCGTCTGGATTCCGGCAATGATTCTGCCGACAATATCGGGCTGTTTATGGAAGAATGCTTCCAGGGGGACAGGGTGCATTTCATCATCAAGCGCAACCTCCGGAAAGAGCAGCCGCAGGAATGGCTGGACGAAATCCGGAATGTATGCACGGACATCCGGACGCCGCGCGAAGGGAAAAAGGAATACATCGGGCAGACGTTCCGGGATATTTCCTATTGCATCCCGGACAGTACATCCAGATCAGGGCGGAAGCAGAAAACCGTGGGCATACGGACAATTTACGACATAACGGAGCGTGCCTGCGACCATGACGGACAGTATTATATCATTCCCAAGGTTGAATGTGACATGTACTCCGTCAATGTCGACTTCCGGGATGAGGAGATCATCGAGCTCTACCACAGGCACGGGGAGATGGAGCAGTATCACAGCGAAATCAAAACGGATCTCGGTGCAGAACAGCTCCCGTCCGGGAAATTCAAGACGAACGAACTGGTGTTGGAACTAATCCAGCTCGCTTATAACATGCTGCGGATGACGGGGCAGGCATCGCTGCAGCTGGATGGCATCCCTATGAAAAGGCCTGTGAAACGCCGCAGGCTGCGCACGGTATTGGAGCACATCATCATGACCCCGGCCGTTGTGACGAAGCATGCAAGAAAAACAGGCGTCGATCTTGGCCGGAGCAATCCATGGAGGAATGCGGTTGCCCAGCTGTGGGAAAGGTTCCATAAGACAGCCTAGAAAATGGTTTTCCTTATGAAATACTGCGCTGTGTGTGGCATTTTCAGGATGCCCTTGTTAAGGTACGCTGCTTTTCTGAAGAATCAGAGTGAAATCTAACCTGTCACATATAATGCAAGGAATCAGGAATGCATTTCATCTCGTTGTAAATGGGAATTCGGATATTTTGATAAACTAACCCCAGTTCCCATAATATTTTTGGATGCGTTCACGGATTCAGG
>CAJTXP010000160.1 GCA_910583615.1 uncultured Lachnospiraceae bacterium
TGTGGTGATTGCATATGCCGGACAGATGGCGGAAGCTGCATTTTCCAATACCACCTTCCAGAATGACCGCCAGAAGGCAGAGGTTGGCATCGTAAAGAAGGACCAGGATACGATGAACGGCCTGGCAGGCGGTATTTTTGGGCTGTATGCTGCTGAAACGATCAAGAACGCAGACGGCAATGCAGTGGCCGAGAAAGATGCATTGATTGATAATGGATCTATGTCAATACTTTGGACAAAAAAAGTCGAAAGATTATGCTGTTTTTTTAAGTTCCTCATCCTCCTTTTGCTGTGGTGTCAAATAACCAATAGAGCTATGTATCCGCTTACGGTTATACCAGCCTTCTATGTATTCAAAGATTGCTCTGCGGGCTTCCTTTGAATCCTGATAAGTATGAAGATATATTTCTTCCTTTTTTAGTACAGAATGGAAGGATTCAATGCAGGCATTATCGTATGGATTTCCCTTACGGCTAAAGGAATGCAGGATTTCTTTCCTGCTCAGGCAATCTTCAAACGTTTTACTCGTATACTGGCTTCCAAGGTCACTATGCAAAATGATTCCTTTTGTATCCCTGACGTTCAGGCAGGCATTCTCTACCGCTTTCACTGCCAGTTCCGCTGTCATAGATGTGCCATAGGCATAGCCGATGATTTTACGGCTGCACAAATCCATGACAGACGCCAGATAAGTCCATCCTTCTTTCTGCACATGGATGTAGGTAATATCTGTGCACCATTTTTGGTTGATGGTTTCCGTTCCAAAATCACGTTTCAGGATATTCACTTTATCATCTGGGATACTGCCATGATTGGCATGGTGGCTGTACTTCTTTACTACCACAGAGCGCAGTCCCTGCCCTGCCATATGCCTCTGGACCCGCTTGATGCTGCAGGGTGTCCCAGCGCCATTGAGTACACGGCATAGTTTGACAGCCCCATATCTGCGTTTGGAATCCTCAAAGGCCTGTTTCACTTTCCTGCCGAATTCCTCATACTCCATCCGCTTATTTGAAGGTACACAAACCAGAGCCTTGTAATAGGTACTCCTTGGGAATTTCAGGGCACTGCAAAGCTGGGATACAGAGTAATTGGTTAAGTTATTCTGGATAAATGCAACAATCTCGGCTATTGTTCTTTTGCGAATATGGCGGTCGCTTTTTTTAATATTTCATTCTCAATCTTAAGGCGCTGGATTTCTTTCTGGAGAGCCTTATACTCCTTGAGGGTGACCGTTTCATCTTCTGATACCTTGATAGGGGAAAGCTGCTTTACCCAGCCGCTAATCGTACTCCGATTTACGCCATATTCACGTTCCAGTTGTGGATACGAGGTTCCTCCGGCATTATACAGATCCACGATCTGCTGTTTAAATTCCGGAGTGTAAGATTTTTGATTTTTCGCCATGTTGAACATCTCCTTTGCTCTTTCATTTGATAGTATAGGTTGTTCAACTTTTTCTGTCCACACTTATATACTAACACCAATGCCCGCGTTCGCCATCAGTCCGATGGCCTCGGCAGTGTCCTCTGCGGAAAAGCCAAGCGCGCCGGCCACGGGCGCACAGTATTTGAACGTCTCGCCCATCATGCTGACGTTCGTGTTGGCATTCGAGCTTGCCGCCGCAAGGATATCCGCGAAATGCCCGGAATCCTCTGCCGACAGCCCCAGGGCGGTCAGCGCGTCCGTCACGATGTCCGAGGTGGTCGCCAAATCCTCCCCGGAAGCGGCGGCAAGGTTCATGATGCCCTCAATGCCGGAGAGCATATCCCCGGTCTTCCACCCGGCCATGGCCATGTAATTCATCGCTTCAGCGGCT
>CAJTXP010000161.1 GCA_910583615.1 uncultured Lachnospiraceae bacterium
ATATGCCCTGCCGCAGACCGGGCAGGTTTTCTGTTTCAGGGAAGTGTCCTCGCCGGTAACGGCAGATTCCAGCGCCGGCTCTGTCGGCAGCACCGCCTCCCGGAAATACCTGCAAAAAGAGCCGGTCCACCATTTATGAAGCATATAGCAGGGGCAGTCTAAGGGGAGGCAGAGCCTATCCCGATTGTCATAGTTGGCGCAAAGGTCTGTCACCAACCTTCGGATCGCCGCCCGTTCCTGCCTGTTTAATTCCCGTAAGGGCGGCCCGTTCATTTCCTCCTGCCTTTCTTAGCCGGAAATTCCAGCTTGAAATTCACATATTTCCCGCCTGTATCATCCAGCACCACCACGGCGTCATAGGTATTTCCCGTCTTTTCGCTGTAAAGCCCGGACATGGAAACGCGGCCCTCTTTCAGAAGGGCCGCCGCCACAGACTTTGTTATGGATTTTTTCTTGCCGGAAAAGAATTTATTGTCTTTCCACAGTACAAAGGCACAGTCCCGGTTCTGCCGTTTGGAAGCGATATTCTCCACCAGCACCGTCACAAGAAACATGCGCTCATTCCGGCTCTGTAAATCCTGTAAAAGATTCTTCGCTTCTTCGCCGTAGGTGGCAAGGTCGGTAGGTATGATGTCCATGTCATACCCGGCGCGGACTGCTTTCTTCTGTTCCTCAATGGTCATTTTCTGCAAATCGGACATCTTGCGCTTGATGTTCTTGATCGCCTGGGCCTGGTCGATGGACTGGATATGCAGGTTCACTGTCACGGCATCGTCCAGGTCCAGAAGCTCCGCCAGCAGCCGGTCCGTCAGCTCCGGCGCTAAAATCTGCAAAAAAGACACCGCCCCGGAATGGTCGGCCACCCGGAAAGTCTTTCCGTCATTTGAGAACGACAGGCCGGAGGGCGAAATAAAATCCTTTGTGGAAAGCCCGGTTTTCGGCAGATCCGCCCAGGTAAAATGAAACTTTTCCTGCCCGTCCGGGTGGAGCTGGCTGTGAAGGACCTCCAGACGCTCCAGCCCATTAAGTGGCCTTGCCTGTGCTCCCAGGGCCTTGAAATTCGCCAGCACATCGGCCTCGATCCGCTCCAGGCGCATCTTCGCAGTGCGAAGGTCGTCAGCCTCAATACCGAAAGTGATGTATTTCCTCTTGGTAAGGCCGTTGTTGCCTTTTTGGAGCTGGCCCTTTAACATATCCCCATACTCTCTGCGGATTCCGTCATATTCGTCGCCGCGGATGGGGATGTCGATACTGCGGGCGAAATCCTGCATATTTGCCCGCTGGTTGATGAAGGTAAGCTGCACATGGATCGAAGCGTCAAAATAATTGAGAAAATCACAGTAGCCCTCAAAAATCTGCGCTTTATCATCCGCCTGTGCAAGCTGGTAGTTAATATCAAAAAACTGAACCGTCTTGGTGTAGAGCTTATCATTCAGCCGGCAGATTCCATCCCGGTACATTTCTTTATAGGGAATACTCTGCTGGACCGTCTGCGGGGCATCCGATTTTAGCCCGCTAAAAAAGCCGCCTTTCTTAGACGGCTTGGCACGGGAAGCATTACGCCCGTTTATTTTTGCGTCGGCCCTGGTCTTTTTTGCCTGCCTGATGTTTCTTTGCAGACGTTTTTCCTGGGCCTCCTGCTGCTTGGTTTTTGGCAATCCTCATATCCTCCTTCTTTGACATAGATTTATACAGGTTTTCCGTCCGGTAAGGCCGTTTCTTCGGCCAGAGCTTATAGCGGAGCCTGTTTTTCAAAAGTTTCTCCGCCGGCTGCCCGTCCCGCTCATACATGGCGAAAAAGAAAAAGGGCATCATAAG
>CAJTXP010000162.1 GCA_910583615.1 uncultured Lachnospiraceae bacterium
TAAAATTATAACAACAGCCTTACTCGGTTGGCAGTTCAACATCAAATGCCTCATAAACTATCCGCTGTTCTTTTGATATCGGATACAGTATACGCCTGCCATTGATATCCTGAACGCGAAGCTTTGCCAACAGGTTCACCAGCTCCTTCATAGTATATTTTTTATAAAGGCCATGCCTGTCCATCGTTTTGTTGATCTCTGCCATGAGGATGGATGCGAGGAATCCGACAAACAGTTTCCCCTGCATCGCATTATCACTGTGGACACGCAGCCGCCCAAGGTCAATGCTGTTCTTGAGGCGCAGGAAGCTTTTTTCCACAACGTCCTTGTCACGGTACACGCACATGGCCTGCAGGGCATCCGGGATATTATTGCTGATCAGGACTACCCATCCCGCAGTGTAAAGGACCTTTTCCAATACATCACTACGGATGCTGACGGTATAGCCGGAGGCCTGTTTTTCTGATCTTCGGATGATAAGGTATTTCCGGCACTCCCCGTCATCCAGGCATTTTTCAGGTTCTGCGTCTGCCCTCTGCTTCAGCAGCGCAACTTTTGCATACAGGTCTTCCCGTATCCCCGAAGCCTTCTTTGCGCTGTAGTAGATATGGGTGTACACTTTATGGTCTTTATTCCATGCCCGCAGTTTGGTGACTGCCCGCAGGGGGTACCCATTGACGACAATGGTATTTTCCACGCAGTCGATATCTTTCCGTTCACTTTCCACCTGTTTCTTTGCGAAGGCGCATGTGAACGGCATGGAGATCAGGAAGTTATGTGCCTCCCCATCACTGTCCCCAAGCAGGAAATTGATGTTTTTCGCACTGAAGAACCCTTTGTCCATGACAATGGTGGCAGGCCGTTTCCCGGTGGCAGCCTCAAAGCGGGACAGGGAAGTGACCAGGGTGCGCACATCCTTATGGCTCCCTGCATATACCGTCTGGTGGATGGGCAGCCTGCTGGTCTCGCCGACCATCATGCAGAGATTAACCTGAGGGAGCTGCTCATGGTCGCGGTTGTAGCCCCACTCCACATCCTCGATCAGTTCTGAATAAGAGGACTCGGACGTGATGTCGAGCGCCAGGTATTCCACGTCATTATGGGCGGCATACCAGCTGCCGTAGAATGCCTCTCTTCCCTGTGGCGGCAGAGAAAGCAGCAGTTCGCTGATACGCTGGGATGACAGGGAGCCAACCGGATAAGATTCCGTGTCCTTCAGCCAGTCCTCGCAGTACATCAGCGGATCTCCTGCAGAGACCATGTAACAGGCCAGGGTAAAATACTCCGTCCAGCAGGCGGGAAGGGCTTCCCTCAGGGCGCGGACCATGCCGTTGCGTTCTGCTATCTTCCTATATAGATAGAAAGAGCCATAAGAACGCACGGAAGATTTACGGATGTCCTCTGCAGAAAACAGGCCTTCCGGTTCCAGGTTTCCAGACTGGGCTCCGTTTCTGTGGAGCTGCGCCAGGTATTCCGGCTTGTATACTTTTTGCCCGGTCACAGGGTCTATTTTTCCAATGGGCCTGCGTTTCTGGCGTGGCTGCCCGTTTTCGTTACGGTAGCCTTCTGCAAGGTATATGTACTGGTGCCTGCCGACTTTTTGGATAACCTCGTAGCTCATTTGTACCTCCCGATAATGTTGTTGTTATAATATTATAACAACATACGAAGGGGAATACAAGTCGTATTTGTTATCTTTATTGTAAAAAACGGCATATTTCCGGGGGTTTTTCAGGTACGACCAACAAGGTTAGGGGCGTTGTTATAATTTTTTCCGGGAGTTTAGGTTA
>CAJTXP010000163.1 GCA_910583615.1 uncultured Lachnospiraceae bacterium
CGAAACTTGGGATCCGCATCCTGCACGCAAAGCCCGGGGCCTGTGAATCGAAAGGGAAAATAGAAAAATTCCATCAGCGCGTGGACCAGTTCATTGCGGAGGTTCGTGTGGCCCATGTGCATTCGGTAGAGGAGCTGAACCGGAGATGGAAGGTGTTCCTGGAGCAGGAATACCAGAAGGAGGCCCATGAGGGGATCCGGGAGTATTATAAGTCTTACGGGGTGGAGGTTGCGGCATGCGGGATCACGCCGGAACAGGAATGGCTGCGTGACGAAAGGGGGCTGGTGTTCCTTGATGTGTCTGTTGTGGCGGAGGCGTTCCGCCACAGGGAGAAACGCAGAATAGACGGTGCCGGGTGTTTTTCCTTCAGGGGCAGGAAATACGAGGCGAGCACGGCGTTTGCGAACCTGGAGGTGGAAATCGCGTATGACCCGATGGACACGGACACGGTGACGGTATACTGCAGCGGCGCAGAGCCGGTGGCCGCACGCAGGATGGAGATCGGTGCGTATGCGGCGAAAAAGCCGGAAGTGCCGCTGGGGATGACAAAAGCCCGGCCGGAAAGCTCAAGGCTCCTGGACGCTCTTGAGAAAAAATACAAAGAGGATCATAGGCAGATGGCAGAGGCCCTGTCCTTTGGTGATTATGTGAAGGAGGCATCAGGCAATGTATGAGAAATTTTTTGGGATGGGGAACACGCCATTTACGAGGGATATCCCAGTGGACAGGCTGTATATGTCCCCCCGTATTGAGGACGCCCTGGGAAGGCTTGTGTACGCAGCGGACCGGCAGATGTTCGCGGTGGTGACGGCAAGCCCCGGCTGCGGCAAATCGACACTGGTGCGGATGTTCGAGGGGAGGCTGGGGAGGGAGAAATACCAGCTTTTGTACCTGTCGGATTCCAAGCTGACACCGAAATGGCTTTACGCGGGTCTGCTGGACCAGCTGGGCCTGGAAGCGCATTTTTACAGCGGGGTTTCCAAACGCATGCTGCAGAAGGAGATTGAGACGGTATGCACAGTGCAGAAAAAGAAGGTGGTCTGTGTACTGGATGAGGCACACCTTCTTGGGAAAGAGATGCTGGAGGAACTGAGGTTCCTGCTGAACTATAAGTTTGACTCCGAAAGCCCCATGTCCCTTGTGCTGGTAGGTCAGACAGAATTGTGGGATCAGAAGCTGCGGCTGCAGGCATATGCGGCAATCCGCCAGCGGATTGACATGAACATCGTGCTGGGGAGGCTTGACCGTGCGGAGACGGGGAAATACATTGCGGCCCACCTGGCGTACTCTGGGACACAGCAGGGAATCTTTACGGAGGGTGCGGAGACAGAAGTATATAAAATATCTACCGGCATTCCGAGGCTCATCAACCGGGTCTGTGAAAAGGCCCTGCTGTATGCCTGCCAGCAGCAGAAACGCCTGGTTGATGAACATATGGTACGTTTTGTGGCGGACCATGAAAGGCTTGTGGGAGGTGTGGAATGAGCAGAGCAGCGCTACCCATAGTGTTCCGGTGCGGCCTGCCTGGAAACAGCAGGGGATGGGAAGGTCGTGTGGAGGTGATCCGGCAGGGAAACAACATGGCAGAGCTTATCATTGCTGGCAGGGGGAGCCGGATGAATGCCGTGATAGGAAAATATTTAAGCGGCCAGTATATCTGTATTCCTGACCTTGATACAGGCTGTCCGCTGAGCAGGCTTACGGACACATTTTGGAACAGTGAGAGGCTTTCCGGCCGCATACCGGAAGTGGATGCCATAACCATAGCGTATGCCCTGGAAGCGGT
>CAJTXP010000164.1 GCA_910583615.1 uncultured Lachnospiraceae bacterium
GGTAACTACTCAGGTGTGATTTAAGGTCACTTACAAAGGCTGAGACGCGCACATCGATATTAATTTGACTCTGAACATATTTTAGAGCCAGAAGAGTCCACAATGAAGATTGAGAGGTTTTCGTCTGTTATAATGTTCTGATTTGCAATAAAATAATTGCCATCATATTTGGCGTTTCCGAAATTTATTCTTACCTTTGTATATGATTACAAGCGTAGAAGACCTCGATAAAATGATTGCCGGGATGATTGTCGCCAGACATCCCGAACAACTTGAAAAACTCGGCATAGATGCCGATTATATCGCTTCATTGCTGCGTCCGGCGATTGAATTGCTCAGGCGTGACGCTATGGCGCAGATTGAAAAATATCAGGAACTCGTCCGTATAAACGAAGAGAGACAGAGGCTTATCGCCAGCCTCAAGGAAGAGGTTTTCCGCAAGACAATCGAGATGCGAAGGCTACAGTCGCGGCTGGAAGAACTGCAGGGCGGCAATACCGGATCTAAAACCGTGTCAAAACCACAGGTGACGAGCGAGAACAGCAGTCTTCCTCCGTCCCGGGATCCCATAGGGTTCAGGCGGACACAGTCCCTGCGGCAGAAGAGCAGCCGCCCCGGCGGAGGACAGCCGGGGCATAAAGGCCACACCAGAGAACAGACCTCGCTCCCCAACAAAACAGTAGCCTGCGCTCCGGATATATGCCCGGAATGCGGACGCAGAATCGCCCCGTCCGGACTGCACATAGCTGAACGACGCCAGGTCTGGGAACTGCCTCTGCCTATCGCACCGATAGTGACAGAATACCAGTGCATGGAGGGCATCTGCCAGTGCGGATGCCGTTGCAAGGGAGAGTTCCCGCAGGAGGCCACGGCACCGGTATCATACGGAGCCAATGTCCATGCTCTGGTAGGCTACATGAGTACGCTCCAGGCAATCCCGTTCAAACGTATGGTCGACATCCTCAATAACGTCTTCGGTCTTCAGATGAGTCAGGGTACGGTATCGAACATACTTCAGCGCATGCGTAAAAAAGCAGACGGAGAACTGGAGAGCATCCGTGCCGGGATAGGGAAGTCGGAAGTGGTCGGGGCGGATGAGACCGGCGTGAAGATAAACGGACAGCAACAATGGGTATGGACCTTCCAGACGGACGCACTGAAATATATGACCGTAGACAAAGGCCGCGGAAAAGCAGTCATAGACAAGCATTTTCCAGAAGGTCTGCCGCAAAGCATACTGGTGACCGACCGGCATGCATCGTACTTCAACATGAACGTGAAGGATCATCAGGTATGTCTGGCTCATCTGTTGAGGAATCTTATTTATCTGAGCCAGACAGTCCCTGACAGCGACTGGCCTACAAAAATGATGACACTCCTGCGGGAGGCAATCCATCTGAAACATATCTCTCCTCAGGACCGGACACCTGACAGCGAAGTCGGGCGGATACGGAGAGAACTCGATGAACTGATGGACCACATCCCGCTGGTTGAAGACGAGGCGCAGCAGAAAACAATCAAGGACTTCATCCTGAATCTCCAGCCTAAAAAAGAATATCTGCTGACCTTCCTGACAGAGGCCGCCGTGCCTGCTGACAACAATGCGTCCGAACGCTCAGTACGCCCTGTCAAGACCAAAATGAAGGTCAGCGGTCAGTTCAGGAACAATGACGGCGCAGAGTCATATACCGCCCTGCACTCCATCATGCAGACCGCAAGGAAGAATAACCGGGATCCTTTTGAGGCTCTGGTTGAACTCGCCCGTAAATAATCGTGGTTCATATT
>CAJTXP010000165.1 GCA_910583615.1 uncultured Lachnospiraceae bacterium
ATCCGAGCATGAAGATTGATAACCGCTATTACTGTTTCGGGTGCGGGGAAAAGGGAGATGCCATTGATTTTGTGGCAAAGTTTTACGGGCTTGGGAAGAAGGAAGCGGCGTTGCGGATTGCGTCGGATTTCGGTATCAGTTTTGAGGATAACAGGGGCAGGAAGCCGCCGCCAAAGCGTAAGCGGAAGCTATCACCGGAGCAGAGGTTTGAGAGGGCGGAAAAGAAGTGTTTCCGTGTGCTTTCCGATTACCTGTGCTGTTTAAGGCAGTGGAAAGAACAGTATGCGCCGCAGGAGCCGGACGGGGAATGGAACCCGTTATTCTGTGAAGCGTTGGAAAAGAAAGACTATATTGAGTACCTGCTGGATGTATTATTGTACGCTCCGCTACCGGAGCGTGTGCAGTTAGTAGCGGATTATGGAGAGGAAGTGTTGAAAATTGAAAGAAGACTGGAACAGTGTGCCGCCGGAGCAGAGGGCGGCGCTGGAAAAGACAATGGAGAAAATGGAGCAGGCGTCACAGCCGGAAACATGGTTTGACGGGAGCAAGGTCAATGACGTGCTTTTCTGTGAGGATTTCCTCGCAGGACACCCTATGAAGTGCATACACGGCACTTTTTTTGACGTAAACGGGGCAATCGGGGATGCGGAGCAGATTAAGGCGGAGATATACTACAAGATTGCGCCGTATGTCACATCAGGCATCGCAAAAAAGGCGACAACGCTCCTGGATGCGCTGCGGATCAGGTGCTACTCGCCGCCGATACCCTACCAGACAGACCGTATCCATGTGGCGAACGGAACTTATTTCCTGTCGGGGGATTTCTCCGCACAGAAGGAGTTCTGCATGAACAGGCTCCCGGTGCGCTATGCGCCGGATGCGCCTAAGCCGTTACAATGGCTTTCCTTTGTAGAACAGCTATTAGAGCCGGAGGACATTACCACGTTGCAGGAATTTATGGGATATGTGCTGCAGCCCACGACAAAGGGGCAGAAAATGATGATTGTCATAGGGAAAGGCGGGGAGGGCAAGTCACGCATCGGCAGGGTGCTGAGGGCGTTGCTTGGTGACAGCATGAACACGGGCAGCATACAGAAGGTGGAGGTTGACCGCTTTGCACGGGCAGACCTTGAATGGAAACTGCTGATGCTTGACGATGACATGAAGCTGGAAGCACTGCCGCAGACGAACAACATCAAGTCCATAGTGACACTGGAAGATAAAACGGATTTGGAGCGCAAGGGCAGGCAGAGCGAGCAGGGGTATCTATGCGTGAGGTTTATCTGTTTCGGGAATGGCAACCTCGGTTCATTGTATGACCGTTCCTATGGCTTTTTCCGGCGGCAGATTGTCCTTACCGTCAAGGAACGCAGGCCGGACAGGGAAGATGACCCGTTCCTCGGAGAGAAACTCATTGCTGAAGCGGAGGGGATATTCCTATGGTGTCTTGAGGGGCTGCACCGCCTGATTGACAATGGGTACAGATTCACGATAAGCAAAAGGGCGGAGGATAACCTGACAAAAGCCATGCAGGACGGGAACAACATCATTGTATTCATGCAGTCGGAGGGCTATATCAGGCTTGAGAAAGGCACACACGCCACGTCAAAGCAGCTTTACGGTGCATACAGCCAGTGGTGCGAGGACAACCTTGAAAAGCCTTTGGGGGAGCGCAGTTTCTCCAACTTTTTACGGCAGAATGAGGATAAATACAAACTGGCTTATACCAATAATATCGCACTCGGAAACGGAAAGACCGCAAGGGGGTTCAAGGGTA
>CAJTXP010000166.1 GCA_910583615.1 uncultured Lachnospiraceae bacterium
GGCAGCAGGCAGATCACGGTGTATGATGATTTTGAACCGTACAGCTTTTTCTTCCAGGAACAGACGCCCTATGGGAACGGCATGTGCGGAGGTGTTATCCTTCACGGCCGGGAGAATCTGGAAAAGGCGTACTATGGGATACATACCTGACCGGATGAACAGGACAAGTTAAGGTGTAAAAAAGCAGGATACGGCAGAAATAATGCTGCCGGTCCTGTTTTTTTTGTTGGGAAATGCGTATCTAATGCGTAAGTAATAAGTATAAAGAAAAAAAGGAGATGAAAAACTATGTTAATTGCAATCGACCACGGGAACAAACAGATGAAGACGATCCACAGCAGGCCCTTTGTGTCCGGGCTAATGGAGAGCATTACCAGACCATTCGGCAGCGACATCCTGGAATACCAGGGAAAGTTTTACACGCTGTCAAACCAGAGGATTCCTTATAAGAGGGATAAGACAGAGGACGACCGCTTTTTTATCCTGACCTTATTCGGTATCGCAGAGGAACTCCATTTAAAAGGAGGATATGGGGAGGAAGTGGTGCATGTGTCTCTGGCTGTGGGGCTTCCGCCAGCCCATTACGGGGCGCAGAACCAGTCCTTTATACGGTATTTTTCCAACAGGGGCATTGTAAACTTCCAGTACCGTGACAACCCATATACCATCTATATTGAGGATGTGCGCTGCTATCCCCAGGCTTTTGCGGCGGCCGTGACCATGATGGACAGGCTGCTGGACAAGCCGAGGGTGCTTATCGTAGATATCGGCGGGTTTACGGCAGACTACCTGATGATGCGTTCCGGCCGGGCGGATCTGAGTATCTGCGATTCCCTGGAAAACGGAGTGATCCTGCTCTATAACCGGATTCGGACGAAAGCCAATTCAGAATTTGACATCCTGCTGGAAGAAACGGATATTGACGGTATCTTAAAGGACGGTGAGAGCACCTATGCCCCGAAAGTATCCTCCCTTGTAGAAAAGCTGGCGCAGGATTTTGTAAATGACCTGGCAAACAGCCTGCGGGAGCGCATGCTGGATCTGATGTCCGGCATGGTGGTATTTGTGGGCGGCGGCGCCATCCTTCTGCGCCGGCAGATTGAAGCATCCGGGAAGGTGGGAAATGCTTTATTTGTGGAGGATATCAATGCCAATGCAAAGGGGTATGAATTTCTCTATAAAATGGAAACGGCAGGCAGGTGAGCTTATGGGTGGAAAGAAAGACCGGGAGCGGTTCTGTATCAAATTCAATGAAAATGATCCGGCCCATGACGCCGTGATTCGTCTGTTGGAAAAACAGGGGCCGCGCAGCAAAGCACAGTTTCTTGTGAATGCGGTCCTCCACTATATCAACTGCCCGGGAACACCGGATATTGCCATTCCCCAGACCGTAGACAGGGCGGCAATCGAAGAAATCGTTGCGGAGATTCTGTCAGGGAATAAGGATATAAGGCAGAATAGCTCCAGGTCAGATACAGACAGGGAGCATATGGCGGAACGGGGAACGGTAAGACCGAAAAAGGGGACGGGGGAAGAGGAGCCACGGGAAGAAATGGATCAGGCAACCTTTGCGTTGATTGCAGATACCATGTCGGCGTTTCGGAGCAGCTAAAAAGCACAGGGAGGTCATTTTCCGCTCTGTGCTTCCCTTTCTTCCAGTGCCAGGATAAAACTGTTGATTATATCCTCCAGATGGCGGTATTGTATGGGAGGAAGGTCTGAAATTTTGGTGAGCAGTATGGAATGGTCACTGGCATTTGTTTCACCAAGGAGCAG
>CAJTXP010000167.1 GCA_910583615.1 uncultured Lachnospiraceae bacterium
TGAACTGCTCCCCGTCAAGTAGACAGCGAAATAATTAAAAGAAAGTTTACAGCGCTGCGGCGCTGTGGCAACCGGAGATTCGGACAGTCCGCTACGCGGACAGCCCGAATTTCCGGTTTTTGTCAGGCGGCGAGGTAAAGCTCATGCTTCTCCATAGGTGTAAGGATGCCAAGACTTCTCTGCACCCGACGAGTATTATAGTAACGGATGTAGTTCACGATCATTTGGGTCAGTTCCTGTTTGCTGGTAAAGCGTCTGCCATAGTAGCGTTCTCTTTTCAAAATTCCCCAGAAGCCCTCCATAGGGCCGTTATCAATACAATGGGCGATGCGGGACATGCTTTGCGTCATACCGGCCTGCTCCAGCTTGCGGTGAAAATCCCGGCTGGTATATTGAAAGCCTCTGTCACTGTGAAACAGGGGATGCGCGTCAGGATTGGCTTTTACCGCCTTGTCAAAGGTTTTGAATACCAGTGGGTTATCGTTGCTGTCACCGACCACGGCGGCTACAATACGCCTGTCATATAGGTCTAAAATCGCGCTGAGATATATTTTATGAACGGCAGCACCTTCGTACCACTTGAATTCGGTTACATCGGTAAGCCACTTTTCATTTGGCTTGTCCGCATGGAATTGGCGGTTCAGCAAGTTCTCCGCAACATATTGAGGATTTTTCGCCCGCCTGGTACACCCTTGATTCGCATACTTGATGGTGGACTTGATATCCTTTACCCGGCAGATGCGCAGCACCCGTTTGTCATTGACATGGATACCGTGATCGTGCAGTAGATCATCGTTGATCCGGCGATACCCTTTATCCGGATTTTGGGAATGGATATGTTCGATTTTTTCAGCAAGTCTCTGATTTTCCAAGGTTCTTTGGCTCAGTTTTCCGGAAGCCCACTTATGATAGGCCGAGCGCGCCACATGGAGCAGCTTGCAGGACATTTCAATGGGATACCCATAGAGCTCATGGCATTTTTGAATGACTTTGTAAACGGACTGCTGTCTCACTTGGGAGAGGCACTCCCCCCTTCTATCTCGTTCAATTTTTTTAGCAGCGTGTTCTCCATTTCCGCCAGATACAGCTTATGCTTCAACTGCTCGATCTCGATCTGTGCTTCCTCCAGTTCTGTACGCGGCGTCTGGTCTTTCTTCCGCCGGCCCCGCCGATCCTCCAGACCCGCTTCACCCAATTCCTCAAATCGTAGTGTCCATGTGCGAACCTGCTGGTAGCTCACCTGATATTTTTGCGCGATCTCTCCGTAGTTCTTCCCTGATGCGATACACTCCTTTGCTATCTGAACCCGCTCCTCCTGGGTCGTTGTCCTGCCTTGCTTCATGTAGCTTCCGCCTCCCGAATACTTTCTGGAGCTGAAATCTCCATGTGCATTATACACCTTGATCCACCCTCGGAGGCAATGGGTATTCCGTATCTTGTATTTTTTGCAGATCTCCAACTGGCTTCCTTTTCCAGATAAATAATCCCTCACCGCATTCAGCTTCGCTTCCGGCGTGTATACACGATTCCGGCTGTATGCCATGAAGCCGCTTTCACCTTCCGCTTCGTATCTCGCAAGCCAATGGTATATTGTTTTCAGGTCTACCCCCGCTATCCGGCTGGCCTCTGTTTTTCCCAATTCCCCTGTCTGGCATCGCCGAATCAAATCTATCTTTTCCTGTACCTTCAGCTTCTCTTTATGCGGCATAGTTTTGTTCCCCCTTTAAGCGACAGTTTTCTTTTTCTCTGTCTCTTATAGAGGGAGCATATCA
>CAJTXP010000168.1 GCA_910583615.1 uncultured Lachnospiraceae bacterium
TATAATGTACCCATAGATGTGGACATAAAATTTGACCCCAACCCATTTCGTGGACACTGAAAATACCCCTAATCCTGTTTTATGGACACTTATTAATACTCCTGGCAGGATAAATCCTGTATTATGGACACTGTTTCTGCCCTTCTGGCTATGCGGGCTTATGTTTTCAGTTTCATCATCCACCCATGATTTCCGAGGATCGATTTTTCTTTCCATAGGTGTATAATATAAATCTATGGAAAGGAAAGATTTTATGAGGCCACATGCATTTACCGATGAAGAAGTGAAAGTTTTAAGAGAAAATAAATATACAGCATTTGTAAGTAACAACTCTATCCGTTTTACATTGGAATTCAAGGAGATGTTTCTGGAAAAGAAAAAGGAAGGCGTCCCAGCCAGGCGTATTTTTCTGGAAGCCGGTTATGATGTGAATATCCTTGGCACAAGCCGTATCAAAAACCTCTCAAAGCGCATCCCGAAAGAGGCATCTTCACCCTGCGGCCTGCATGAAGGGTACCATATACATAGCAAACGTCCTGAGGATGCAGACTACAGCCGCATGGCCCCGGAAGAAGCAAGGGCCGCCATGCAGCGAGAGATTGTGTACCTGCGCCAGGAGCTTGGCTTTATAAAAAAAATTATAAAAACGGACAGTGCGGGAGGGCGGAAGCAATGATACTGGAACAGCCATCTGTGAGGTTTGAGGCGATCCATTCCATCCTTTCCAGTGACGGGAATATCCTGACTGTTTCTGAACTGTGTGAAACTGCCGGGGTTTCCAGGTCTGGCTATTACCGGTGGCTGTCAGCGGCCGGGGCAAGGGAAAAACGGGAAGCGCAGGACCGTGAAGATTTTGAATTAATCCTGGAAGCATATCGCCACAGGGGATACCAGAAAGGCGCACGCAGCATCTATATGTCCCTGCTGCACAGGGAGCCGCCAGTGGTGATGAACGTGAAAAAGATCCGGAGGCTTATGGATAAATACGGCCTGTCCTGCCCGATCCGGAAAGCAAACCCATACCGGAGGATGGCAAAAGCACTGAGGACAAGCAATGTGGCGGATAACCTGCTGAAAAGGGAATTCCGAAAACATGGGCCACGGATGATACTGCTGACAGATATTACATACCTTCCATACAATGGGGTATTTGCTTATCTGTCAACGGTATTGGATGCATTCACAAAGCAGGTCCTGGCGTACGTCACCAGCCCTTCCCTGGAAGTCGATTTTGTCCTGGAAACCGTGGATATCCTCATCCGGGAGCATGGGGCGCAGCTGAAGACCAAAACGCTGCTGCACAGCGACCAGGGATGCCATTATACAAGCTACAGCTATATAGATCTATTGAAAGACAGCAGCCTGCGGCAGTCCATGTCAAGGAAAGGGAACTGCTGGGACAATGCCCCGCAGGAAAGTTTCTTCGGCCATATGAAGGACGAGATTGATATTTCAGGATGCCAGGCATTTGATGAAGTAAAGGCAGTAATAGATGACTGGATGGATTACTATAATAACGAACGTTACCAATGGCAGCTCGCCCGCCTGTCACCAAATGAGTATTACCAATACATACAGACAGGCGTATATCCACTGCCGGTGAATCACATTCCACCCATTCCGGAATTCGGAGAACCAGAAGACAACTGAATACCACACCTATGGACAGGAGATATGACTCCCTGTCCATGGGGTCAAAAAATTTGTCCTTGACAAAGGGTACAGTTTA
>CAJTXP010000169.1 GCA_910583615.1 uncultured Lachnospiraceae bacterium
TGTTGAACGGCGAATTGTAATCGGAACTAACAGCGAATTATTTTAACATGTTCTGAATATTTGACTGCGCAGTACCGTATTTAACCGCACGCTGCCAGTAAACAAACAACACACTTCTATCGGCAGTTTCAAACATACAGAAGGCCATGGACTTTAAGAATCCATGGCCTTTCACGTTTTTTACCCGGATACTGCGCCAGCCTTTTCAAGATGGCTGATACCGGCAGCTACTGTTACGGCATCTACTTTCCGTATCGGATGCATAGAAAGCCGTCCGACCGTCCAGCGTATATCAGAAAAATCCGCAAGCTCGCAGCCGATATCGTGGTTTGGTATGCACAGGAAGCTGCCGTATTTATGCCGCCCCGCAATGACATGGAAATAGGTGCCTCGTCCATTTATTTCAGCTTCATACTGGCCGGATGCTGTCATCCTGAGCGTGTCGATGCTGGCTGTCCAGGATACCATACGTCCGTCTTCCTCCATGGTGCATTTATAATAGTAACCCATGCCCGCGCCTCCCTTACATCAGGTTCTGGCCGGCAACAGCCGCCAGGATGACCTCTGCGTCGATGGTCTTCTTATCCATCTGTGAGCCAAGTGTGAGCGCATCCGTCATCAGGTTGTCGATCAGGCGCGGGTTCCCGTTTGAGTGGCTGTGCACGGCAGAGAGCGCGGCATTGTCCAGAATGGCCCGGGATCCACCAGCACATGTGATCTTATGCGCGATATACTCTGCGACCTCGGAATCGCCAAGCCCCACGAAATTATAATGCACCGTGATGCGCTGGCGGAGGGCCTCATGCACCGGGCGGCGCAGGATGCTGTTGAGGTGTGGCTCCCCGCAGAGTACGAGCGTGAAACAGTTCAGCGAGTCATACCCGTGGTTCATCAGCATTTTTATGTCATTCAGGATGCCTGTGGACAGGTACTGCGCTTCATCGACCGCAAGAAGCAGAGGCTTGCGCTTTTCCTTGTAAAGGCTGTATACCTGCTCCTGTATCGCTTTGAACATGCCGGGCTTGCCGCCCCGGTCCTCCAGGCCGAGCACAGAGCAGAACTGGCGGTAAAACTCCATCACGCTGACGGTGGAAAGGCAGATGTATTCCATATGGGAAAGGCCCGGGTTCAGCCCGGCGGCAAAGCAGCGCAGGGCGAAGGACTTGCCCATGCCGGGGCTGGCGGTGAACACGCCAATGCCACGGGAATCCTTTAAGTAATCAAGCCTGGAAGTCATTTCCTTAAGGTCCGCGGAAAGGAAACGGTCTTTCTCCCGGACGGCCTGCTTGTCAAACGGGTTGAATGACAGGCCGTAATAAGCCAGAGGTGTCATGACCCTGCACCCCCGATCCTCGAATAGTCAATGACAGGCTGGTTTTCCCGCTTCGCGCGGCAGTTTTCGTTGCGGTCCGTCCTGCGGATCGGGTAATGCCCGCCGTCAGAAAGGATGAACGCGGAACCCATGTCATCCGGAAGATAACGGATCTCCACTTTTGAGGAGATGAACTGCATGGGCACATCATAGGATACCTTGTCAATGGAAACCGTGGAATCCCTGTTTACCCTGCGCCAGACACGGTTCAGGAAGCACTCATCCAGCCATTCCCTGGATTTTGGAAGGCGCGTACCGCCGCATGTGCCGCGGTAGCGTTCAAAAGGGACGCCATTAATCCCGGTATGGTATGTGGTATTGTATTCCCGGATATAATCCGCAAGCAGGCCGTTGAAC
>CAJTXP010000170.1 GCA_910583615.1 uncultured Lachnospiraceae bacterium
ATAGGGTCTACTGAAAAAGCCAAAAGCCACAATAAAAATGCGGGGGTATGAAATACAGGAAATGAAAAAGGGGTGAAAAGGTAGAATAAAGTTCAAACATCTGGTATCATAAAGGGGGCTAAAAGCAGAGGGATTCCACAAAATCCAGGGGATATGGGGGTAAAAGCGATGTATTACCGTAACGATCAGGACCAGCTATCCTTGGAGGAATTTTCTCTGCCCTTCGGCGGCAGACTGCTGCGGGATAACCGCTGGGTGCGTCTGGCGGGCCTCATGCCCTGGGAATACATTGAAGAGATCTATGCCCAAAACATGAGCGGTGAAACCGGCCGCCCGGCCATTTCATCCCGGATTGCGTTTGGGGCCATTTTTATCAAGGAGTATTGCCACATCACAGACGAGGATACGGTGACCAATTTGCAGGAAAACTCCTATATGCAATACTTTGTTGGACTGCATGAATTTCATCCGGAAGCGTTGTTTGACCCATCTATGATGGTGCATTTCCGCAAGCGGTTCCCAGTGGAAGAAGTGGCGAAAATCAACGAGTACGTCTGCACCGGGAAGTGGCCGGAGGAGCCGCGGAATGTGGACCGGAACGATCATTCTGAGGATGGGGACGAGCCGCCCTGCGCAGGTGGGGGAACCGGGTCCAAACCGTCTGCGCAGAAAGGGAAAGCAAACCCGAACACGTCCAAAAAGAAGAAAGCGCGCAGGAAGAAGAATCGCGGCAAGCTGATCCTGGACGCCACGGTGGCCCCCGCCGACATCAAGTATCCCACAGACATCGACCTGCTCAACAGGAGCCGGGAGCACTTGGAAACAGCGGTGGACATTCTCTGGCCGCACGTATCCCACACCAGCCATAAGCTGCCGTATTCGGCAAAAAAGGCCCGAAAGTCCTATCTGAAACTGGCAAAAAGCAAGAAATGGACCAGAGCGAACTGCCGCAGGGCGATTGGCGAGCAGCTGCGATATATTGAACTGGCATCCAAACAGCTTCGAGAGCTTTCGTCCCAGATTCCGAACCACGAAACGCTGTTTCCCCGCTGGCTCAGGGACCGGCTCGCTGTGATCCCGGTGGTGTACCGCCAACAGAAGATGATGTACGACAACTACACCCATATCTGCGAGGACCGGATCGTTAGTCTGGAGCAGCCCCATGTGCGTCCAATCCAGCGGGGCAAACGTCCAAATCCCACCGAATTTGGACAAAAACTGCACCTTTCCGTGGTGGATGGATACACCTATTTGGAGCAGACCTGCTGGAGCAGCTTCAACGAAGGCACTGACCTTGAAGCCGCTGTGGAAGATTATTTTCGGAAATTCGGCTGCTATCCCAGCGCAGTTCTGGCGGACAGAATCTACCAGACCCGCCGCAATAAGATGTTCTGTGCCCAGCTTGGCATCCGGCTGTCCGGCCCACCCTTGGGTCGCAGGAAAGCCTCTGAGTCAGACACCAAAATCAAGCGGCAAATCTATAGGGATGCCTGTGAGCGCAACGCCATTGAGGGACGAAACGCCAACGCGAAACGCCGCTTTGGTCTTGACCGATTATTCTCTAAACTGGATGAAACGGCAAAGACCGAGGCTGCTCTCATCATCCTGGCCATGAACGCCAGCCTCCGGCTGGTGCGTTGGCTTGCCCTCTTTTTCCGTTCCATTCTGTTCTTGTTCCCTTATGTGCTTTTTTC
>CAJTXP010000171.1 GCA_910583615.1 uncultured Lachnospiraceae bacterium
TAGGCAATTGTTAAATTGCCAAACCCATTGATTTTATTGGGTTTTTTTATTGTTTCTATATAAATTTTCTCTCCGCTTATGTTAAAATAGAGTTATCTGACAACCATCTTTTCATAAACGGAGGAGAAAATTTATGACTGCTAAATACCATCAGATTGCTTTAAAAGATATCTTTTCAGACTGCCAGGATATGTTCATGGACCATACCTCTTCCTTTTTCCAGCTTCTTGATCAACATTTCGATATCTCTGAGTTTATACCATCTGTCTTCTATAACGCCTTTTATCAGCGCCTTGGCAGGAAAAGGGATTACCCCCTTACTGGCTTCCTTTCCGCCCTCATCCTCCAGAAGGTCTTCTCCATCCCCTCGGATTCCCTCCTCATCCTTCTTCTAAACATCTGTAGGGAACTTCGGGATTTCTGCGGCTTCTCCAAGGTTCCTGACGCCCCGCTCTTTACCCGCTTCAAACTCGGCTTTGCCGACCACATTGAACTCATGTTCCAGCATATGGTGGATTTCACCGAACCCATCTGCCAGGCCATCGACTCATCCCTTGCCTCCATGCTTACCTTCGATACCTCCGGCATTGAACTTTACGTTACCGAAAATAACCCCAAGACTCTCAATTCCCTTATTCGCAGGCTTAAGGCTTTCTATAAAGATAACCCTGATGTTGACCCTTATAAGATGGCTTACGGCCTCATGCCCTCACAGGCCGCTTCCTGTCCCGATGCCAAACAACAGTATATCAATGGTCACTTCTGCTACGCTGATAAATTCGCCATCCTCACCAATGGACTCGGTATTGTCCGCCATATTACCTTTCTGGATGAGGATTTTAAGGCCGCCCATCCCGAAATGCCCGTGGAAAAGAAATCCGATTCCCCTGATGAAGACAAATCTATCGGTGATTCCTCTTCTTTAAAGCCGGTCCTTTCTGATTTCTTTTCACTCCACCCGGATTTTCACCCTGACACCTTCCTGGGTGATTCCGCTTTTGACTCCATTGACATTTACGGCTTCCTTAAGGATGAATTCCATTTTTCCAAAGCCCTGATCCCTTACAACCCCAGGAATGAGAGCACCCTTGAGAAAGTCGGCTATAACGCCTACGGCTACCCTACCTGTCCCAAAGACAGCTCCCTGGATATGAAATACGCCGGGCACTGCCACGAGAAAGGGCGTTCAGACCGCGACAAATGGGTCTGCCCTAAGGTACACATGGTTAAAGGGCAGTGGGTCTGCGATTGTAAGGAGCCCTGCAGCACGGCTAAAAAAGGACGCACCACTTACACTTACGAAAATATGGACTTTCGCATGTTCCCGGGCATCCAGCGGAATTCTGATGAATGGTTTTCCCTCTATAAAATAAGGACTATTGTGGAACGCGCCATCGACCATCTCAAAATCAATATGTGTGCTGCCGGGAGGAAGTCCCGAAACCACACAACGACCAAGGCAGATGTTTTTCTTGCCGGGATTGCCTGCCAGCTGACGGTCATTGTTGCACACCGCATGAACGCTCCTCAGTACATCCGAAGCCTGAAGCCTTTAATTGCCTGAAAATATATACAATTGTCATAGTCCTTTTGTGGGCTTATGAAATTACGCCCAAAATCTGATGCTCTATGTCAATTCAGAAACAATTCTGAATAATGACCGGTTTTTCTCTCCTTCTATCGTAGAA
>CAJTXP010000172.1 GCA_910583615.1 uncultured Lachnospiraceae bacterium
GTAAAATTTTTGTAGGACACATAGAAAAGGGAACGCCAGTTTTGTGTTATTATATTAGTCGACAAAAACCAATAGCACAAAGAAAGGTGTTCCCTATGATTAAGAGTATACAACAGTTTGAAGAGTCTGGCATTAAAAAATTAGAAAAGATAATTGAAAGTTTCATGAAAGACCCTAAGGATATGGCATCCTTTGTTTATGGAATCCGCGATGAGGTAATTGCTCTGGGACTGGATCTCATAAAAGAGACCTTAGAAGACTGCAGCCAGATGCTTCGTGACAGTGCGAAAAGGAAACAGTCCTGGGAAGTGGTAAGAACCGATGAGAAAAAGCTGACAACATGTCTTGGGACCGTTTGTTTTGAAAAGACCTTGTTCCGGAATAAACAGACCAGAGAAAGCGCTTATCTGCTGGACCGGATCCTGGGGATAGAAAGCCATGAACGGCTGACAGAAGACGCGGAAGCGAAACTGCTGGAGGAGGCGGTTCAGACCTCATACCGGAAAGCAGGGGAAGAAACAAGCCTGACAGACCAGGTGAGCAAACAGACCGTCAAAAATAAACTGCATAAACTGACATTCCCGCAGCAGAAGGAAACGAAGCCAGAGAAAAAGGCAGTTGAGTATCTGTATATTGACGCAGATGAAGATCATGTATCCCTGCAGTTCAAAGAGAAGAAGGGGGATCTGGAGATTGGGGAGAACCACAGGAAGAATAACTGTGTTCTGGCGAAGCTGGTGTATGTGTATGAGGGGATTGAGCCGGAAGCCCCAAGAAGTAAAAGGAATAAGCTGGTCAATCCCCGTTATTTCAGCGGAGTCTATGACGGAGCAGATAATGCAAAGCTGTGGGACGAGGTGTATGCATATCTGGACAGCCATTATGATCTGGAAAAAGTGAAGAAGATTTATCTGAATGCAGATGGAGGGAGCTGGATCCAGAGTGGGAAAAAGAGGATTGCGGGGATTACCAACGTATTGGATGAATTCCATCTGCAAAAGTATCTGCTGAAAATGACAGGGCACATGAAAGACAGCGTGGATGATGCCGGAAAAGAGCTTCGTGATGCGGTCAAAAGCGGAACCAAGGCGGATTTCCAGGAGGTCGTTGAGCGACTGAAAGCCTGTGCAGAAATAGAATCCACAGAAAAGCGGATTGATGAGAGCGCCTCCTACATCCTTTCGAACTGGACAGCGGCAAAAATCCGTTTAGAGAACCGAAAGACAGTAAAGGGATGCAGCGCAGAAGGACATGTGAGTCACGTCCTGTCCACGCGTATGAGTTCCCGCCCGATGGGATGGAGCCGGACAGGGGTAGATAAAATGGCGCATTTACGAGCCTATTATTGGAACGGCGGGGATATGCTGGAACTGGTCAGAGGGCAAGGGCGGGAGCATTCTGTAGCAGCCGGTGCAGAAAATGAAGCGCTGAGCTGCGAGAGTATGCTGAGATGGGAGAGGCAGCGTCATAATAAGCTTGGGAAATATATAGAGAGCATAAGCCGCAGTGTCAGTACAGAAGTGAAAAAGTATGCATGGTTTAATGCGCATATCTGGGGATTATAAAAGCAAAGGACTTGCAAGGAGAAAGCAAAGGAAGTATAGTATAAAAAGACGTTGAACTGATATATCTGATACACATCTGGCAGTTTCTGCCACTATAATTCCTACAGTAAATTTAC
>CAJTXP010000173.1 GCA_910583615.1 uncultured Lachnospiraceae bacterium
GTAAACGGTAGATAGTGCGTACCTATACAAAACCGGAGCAAACCTGTATGATAGTAACAGATCTGCTCCAGTTCTAATTTACTTCATTATTTATCGGGCTTCCGGCAGTTCGCAGGAAGGTTCGGTGACCATGGAAGCAGATCTTCCAGAAAAGCACGGTCCGTATCGTCCAGATGCTTCGGTATCTCCGTAAGCAGATATTCAAAGTAATCATACGGTTTCAGACTGTTTGCTTTTGCGGTCTCTGCAATGCTGTAGATGATCGCACTGGATCTGGCTCCGGCAACTGTATCAATCATTACCCAGTTCTTTTTCCCGATACAGAATCCGCGGATCGACTGTTCCGCAGCGTTATTGTCCATCGGAACTTCGCCATCATCCAGAAATACTTTCAGGTACTTCTCCTGGTTTATGGAATAGTTGAACCCTTCCCATGTCTTGCCCTTTTGCGGCACAAGGGAAATATTTTCTTTTGCCCATGTGAAATAAGCCTCCACCAGAGGCCTGACACTCAGCTGGCGGCGCTTTCTCCGTTCTTCTGCCGGGAGTTCCTTCAGCAGTTTTTCTTCCCGGTAGACCGCCTGGATCATTGTCAGCGCAAGGTATGCACGGCTGTCTTTCCGTTTTGCTTTTGGCAGTGCCTTTACTGCTTCGTCAAAACGGCGTCTTGCATGGGACCAGCATCCGGCAATCTTCAGGTCTTCCCGCCCATTTTCCACCGTGTGGTAGACCTGATACCCGTCTGTGACGCATATCCCGCTGAAATCCTTCAGAAATTCCCTGGGATGGCTGGCATTGCGCGTCTTCTGATATTCATACAGGACAATCTGACGCTCCTTATACATCTGCCCCGTGCGGTAAACCCACATATAGCTCTTGCTCCCGGCGGGACGGCCGTCCTTATTTACCAGCAGGGGAGTTTCATCTGCCTGCAGCACATGGCAGCCATACATTTTCTCATGCAGGTAATCATAGAGCACGGCAAGATAACGATCTGCACACTGGATCGTCCAGTTGGCCATGTTCTGCCTGGAAACGTGCAGGCCGTAACGCTCAAACTCCTGCTCCTGGCGGTAAAGCGGAACGGCATTGACATATTTGGCATTCATCACGGCCGCCTCCAGGGAGGGGGAAACAAGGCTTCCCTTCAAAAGGGACTCCGGATGCGGCGCCCGGATAATTTCATCCGTCTTCTTTCCGGCATATACTTTTACATGATGTTCCTCTACTTCGACTTTCGCCGGGGTAAAGCCATATCTTCGGTATACTTCATCAGGAAGCTGTTTCCAGCCTTCTGTGCCGAACAGTTCCTCCAGCTCACCATCTGTCATGGAATGCTCGACTACTACAATGGGAAGTCCCTCCAGGTCTTCTTCGCGTTTCCCCTTTTTTTTCTGCGGCCTTTTCCGGGGGGCGGCATCCTCCGCCCTGCCGGAATCTCCCCCGGCAACGGCTTCCGCCTCGTTGAAAAACACGATTTCCCCATTCACTTCCATAAAAGAAATCTGCTCCGCCGTTTCATGCCTTTCTGACGACCTGCCAAAACGGTGTCTCTTTAAGTCTGCAACCTGTTCCAGTACCAGCTGGAGGGTATGGTCGATATTTTCCAGCTGCTCCTGCTGTGACAGGAACAGCTGGATGAGCGTTTCCTTATCAAAGCTGTCCAGTTTTTCCTTCGTAT
>CAJTXP010000174.1 GCA_910583615.1 uncultured Lachnospiraceae bacterium
AGAAGATCCTGCGCCAGGGGATATGCGTCCAGAAGCTTTAAGGAAGTCTGGGTGGTGGCCTTGCAGAACACATTCCGGTATGCGGGGAAAGATACTTTCAGTTCCGCAGTGAGTTTCAGGACAACGGCGGACTGCAGGTCCTTGAAGTAATAGTAGTCCCGTACCAGGTTGCGCAGGTCAATGACCTCATCATCTGGGATGATGGAAGTCTTCAGGGAAGCATCCAGCCCGACCTTGGCAGCCTTTTTTGAATCAAATTTATCATTATGCAGTTTCCTTACGTTCATGTTTGTGCTATTCTTAGTGATGATAGGATTAATGACAGAGCAGTCAAACCCCTTATCGCGAAGGAAGCACAGGAGCGGGATATGGTAGATCCCGGTGGACTCAAGGAAGCATCGGCTTTCAAGAGAATACGCCTCTTGCGCTTCCTTTATTTTTGCAACGGCAAGTTCCCGGGACCGGGGATCGGAATGAACGATCTTGAAAGGTTTCCCGGTAAGGGTACCGTTAGGGAGCATGATGGACATCCATGAGAAGTCTGCCCCGACGTCAAGCCCGACTGAAAGATAGGGGATGTTTTCAAGCATCTTAAGTACTTTTTGGTATTGCATGTTTTTATCCTTTCTGGCAGGCATCCATTTCCAGAAGGCGGATACACAACCTAGCGGCTCATACAGGTATAGCCTGGGGCTTCCCAACCAGCCAAAACATAAATCACCACCGAATGGACTGACAGACTTTCTGAGAGGTTTCGCCAGCAGAGGCCCTGCTGGTTCCCAAGGAGAAAACGTCAATGATCCTGCCTCAGTGATTATACCTCTATATTTTGTCTGGTGCATTAAGGAAACCTCAGACATGGTAAGTAATGCAGCCTATAACTTCTGATGGAGGGGGAATCCTCCTTCCGTTATATCTATATAGATTTATTAGATTGGACTTTGTAACTTTTAACTTAGTAGTCATTCTTGACTACACCATTATTATACTAGGAGAAAGAAGGAAAATGAAACACAAAAAAGTAGCAGCCGCCCTTTCAGCGGTGGTGGCAGGCGCATCGGTATTAGCCGGAATCCTTTATGCGGCGGGGAAAAGAAAACCGAAAAAGGGGCGGGAGCCGGACTTACAGGAAGAAGGTCTGACGGAAGGGAAGCTGCGGGAGTGCCTTCTCCGTCTGTTCCGGCTGTATGAGGACAGTGAGTTTGATGATTCTGCGGAGTTTTTGGGCGATGGGAGCGATCCGAGGGAATATGAGGCGGAGAACTATTCCAGCCAGTTATTCCCTTATATCAAAAGGAACATGAAGGACGTGATGATGATGGAGGGGGATGACGGTACGGGGAAAGAACCCTTCGCCATAACAACAGAGGAGCAATTCAAGACCTTTCTTGAAAAGACGGTAATGAGCGACCACGCCTGCCGCATACTGGACGAATTGACCGCCCAGAACGCCCCCCACAGCCCCCGCACAGGGCGCGGAAACGGCGGCACAGGGTAACACGCCGCCCACCGCCAGAACCGCCCATACAGCCCGCGAGGGCGGCACAGGCGGGGACGCGGACGGGGGCGAGGCGCAAGGGTAACGGGCTATCCCTCTACCCTTGCTAAAAAAGCAAGGGCGCATTATCCGAGATAAAAACTTATCCGAGGTAAATTGATTAAATCCGATG
>CAJTXP010000175.1 GCA_910583615.1 uncultured Lachnospiraceae bacterium
GAATCTTTCCGAAGTTAGTTGATTTTGCGTTTTAATTCAAGCCGCAACAGTTTCCCTTTCAGCAACTCAAAACTGTTGCGGCCATACATGATCCTTTTGACAACTTTCAGCTTGTTCACGCTTCCTTCTGCCAGTCCATTATTGTAATCAAGACGAATGGCGTTTTTTACTGCGGTAATATCTCTTTTGATTCCGTTTATAAAACTCTCCAGTTCATCTATCTCAAGAGCTTCGGTTTCTTTTGCCCATTTATCAAGCTCGGCCTCTTTTTTGCCAAACAGTGCCCCTTTGAATCCTGTCACAGCATCATAAACACGCCCTATGATGGGATATTCTTCTATGATCCTGTCCAGTTGATCCTGGCTGAGGGAACGAACCTCATCAACAGGGTGGTACAAAAGGCTGATCAGCCACTTCCGTTCGATCTTTTCTCCACTTCCTCCCTGTTCGGCAGCTTCCTTCATGAGCCTCCGTTCCCTTGTGGCAAACATACGGATTGTTCCATCCGCACCATCATATCCCCTTTCCCGAATCACTGCGCTGATCTGCTTGAAAGTTTTCCCCTCACTGAGCATATTTTTTATTTCCTGAGAATAGGGCTTTATTTTACTGGGGATCGTCGTATGGTAATAAGCGCTGGAAGGGTTAAAATCATCTTTCAGGTATTTTGCGACCGTTACCCTGTTTATTCCGACAATCCTTGCAATCTCACTTTTGTTCAATCCCTGTTTCCCGAATTCCCGTACTTGTTCCACTGTCTTCATTTTCTTTTTCACATTTGCGTTGTGCTCAGCGGCAGGTGCGTCTTCTTTGACTGGTTTATCCCAGTAATCCCCCGTAGGTTTTCCATCATAATGGGATGCTTCCGTTGGGAGAATAAAATTTGCTGCCAGAAGACGTGACAAAAATTTCTTTGCCGCATCCGTAAGCCCCTTCACCAGGTGAAAACGGTCACTGACCTGCTGCAGATGGCTTCCAGCCTGTTCAATGGCGCTTTTATAGGAAACAGAGCCATCCCTGGATACAACTTCAAGATTCGGATAGCTTTTCAGCCATTCCGCCACATCCGCACTTTCCCGGGACGCCAGCAGGTCAATGATCCGGTGCGTGTCAATGTCTACCATGATAGTCCCATAGGTTTTTCTTTTCCGAAATGCGAAATCGTCAATACAGACTTTTGTAACGGCTTCTTTCTCAGGAACTGGCATATCTTTTTTTTAAGAGACTGCAGATGGTGCTTTTGCCAACATCCGCAATCCCGTCTTTCAGCGTCCTGGAAGCAGTGGTGGAGCTTGTATTCAGGGAAACATCCACGATTTTTTCAATCAGGCGTTTTGTCTTTTTCCCTTTCTGTGACAGGAAGTCGAAACGCTCTGCAAAAGTAGTGAATCCACAGTCTGGATTGTCGCAGAAGAATTTTCTGTTTTCAATAACGACTTTTGTTTTTTTGCCCATGATTGGAAGATCCTGAAAACTTTTTTCGTAACGGCTATGTATTCGCGCCGATTCAGAGCCGCAATAAGGGCATCTGCATATTTTTCTGTTTGAGGCTGCATAAATAATGACTTCATTCCCTATTATTTTATGCTCCAGATAATCCAGATTTGAATCAAGCTCCTTGATAAATTCATCCATGGTATCCACTCCCGCAAACGCTTTAAAATT
>CAJTXP010000176.1 GCA_910583615.1 uncultured Lachnospiraceae bacterium
GAGAGTGCCGCCGCTATCTCCATGATGGGGAAGCGGATAAACAAAATCCCGTTGCAGTCCTGGGTTCCCCTTGTCAGGATTTCATCCAGCAGGCGGGCATACATGACTTTGGCTGTATTGCTGACCGGAAGCCGGAGTGTCGCTCTTGGGAGCGGCATACAGGGCGGCAGTGGTGTACTGGCTATCATAAATTCATAATTCATTTGATGGTATCCTCCTTGCTCGTTTGGATAGATAGCGGGGGCAGTCGATGATGACAGCCCGGAAACTCTGCTTACATTCATGCTGGCATTTCCGGCAGAGTCCGTTATAGCTTCTACGCCCTCGGTCGTTCAGGAAGAAAGCAAGTTCTTTCTTCAACTTTTTTGACATTCTCGGCATGGTGCCTCCTTCATAGAAAAACCGCCCGTTTCAGCAGTAACAGCCGGAATGGGCGGACAGTGGTTTTTTGTGTAGCGTTTCGGGGTGATTTTCAAGGGAAATACAGCCGTAGAGCCGCCCCAAAATCCCCCTTGGTATTACGGACAGGGCAGACTATGCCCTGTGAAATTGTTGTGTTTCGGTATCGTTTCGGTGTTCATTTTTGCCGGTTCCCTCTGCTGTCGTTCCTGCCCCCGTCTTTGGCGGCGTTTCGCTCTCCTTGGTACGCTCGTTGCGGTCAGGGTTCCTCCGTTTCCCTGCCGGAAGTCGTTGCGCTACATCGCCGGGGAGCATATCCCATACAGGCCGGTCATTCGATTGGAATAATCCATCGATGAACTTACCTGTATCATAGAACATTTTTGAGCCTTGTGCCGTATGTCCACGAATCAGGAATAAAGCCCAAAATCCGAAAATTTCCACGATTGCGGAAAATATGGTATAATCCCTATGGACGGCGAAGAGCCGCCGGAAAGGAGTGTGAATCCATGAAGGAAGGGACTACCATACAGGAACGGCTCTGGGATTTACGCAAGGAAAAAGGATTAAATCTGGAAGAACTGGCAGTGGCTACCGGCCTTTCAAAGTCAGCGCTCGGAAGCTATGAAAAAGACGAACTCAAGGAAATCAGCCACAAAAGCCTTGTGGAACTGGCAAAGTTCTATGGGGTGTCTGCGGACTACATACTGTGCCTGACAGAAAACAGGAACCCTCCAAATACAGAACTTACGGAACTGCATTTAAGTGATGATATGGTGGAACTGTTAAAAAGTGGGCGTATCAACAACCGGCTTTTGTGTGAGATTGCCACACATGAGGAATTCGTTACCCTGATGACGGACACGGAGATTTATGTGGACGGTATCGCAACCTCCCATTTCAATGATTTCAACAGCCTTCTGGAAGTGCTGCGGGAACAAGTCTTTTCCCAACATCAGCCGGTAGAAGAAGATACTGCTTTAAAAGCATTGGAAGCTATGCAGGTACAGGAAGAAGATTATTTCTGCCAGGTCACGCACCGGACTTGGGACGCTATCCTCCATGACATAAGGGAAGCGCACAAAGACGATATGGACAGTGCGCCGGATGGCTCCAATGCTCTGAACTTAATCAAGGATGCAAAGAAAGCGTTGGCTGTTCCGGGTTCCTATCTGGATGTATTTACTGCCCTGATGTGTACGCAGCTGCAAATCCGGTATGAGAAGCTGTCGGAGCAGGAGCGCACGGTTCTGAAAAATGTTA
>CAJTXP010000177.1 GCA_910583615.1 uncultured Lachnospiraceae bacterium
CAGAGTATCAAACATAGAAAACTCTATGTTTTGACCCCAGCATCATGACATTGTGTAAAATAAGGGTTTTCCGGTCTTTCTTTTTGTTCTGTGACACTAAAATGACACTAGAAAAATGGGTTCGTACTTTTATTACCTCAAAATGGGTACGGTTGAAATTCCTGTCGGAATATGGTAGAATCCATTCATGGAACCCATGACAGGGGTGGTAGCCTCCCGAGCCAATGACCGGCTTGCCGGAATACATAGGAAGGGAGGTGGCGCCAATGACAGCTGCGGATATCATTTTGATATTTATAGGGATAATCGGCTTGCTGATTGCCTTCGGTAGTTTTGTTATAGCGTTGCTTGCCTTTCTCGACAGAGACAAGGATCACAAGCGAAAAAAATAATGCCCACCCTGTTGCAACCAGGATGGGCGCCTCTCACTGAGAGGTAAACAGTCCGCTTGGGAAACTCCACCTTTGGAGTGGGGCTCCTATGAGGCACCTGTTACCAGCAAGTGCCTCTTTCTATCTAAAGAATACCATAAGCAGTTCAAAAGTTCAAGGAGTTTCTTCTCCCTCCGGATTTGCCAGCCGGAACTGATCCAGCCGGTCTGCCAACTGTTGGTCCTTGTCCGGGTAAAGGTGGGAATAGGTGTCCAATGTACCCCGTTGGAGGCAGTACATGCCTGTGAGAGTTGCCAGCCGGGCGCGGAAGGGATGGACTGTGAGGAACTGGCGAAGACCGCCTTCCGAAATTCCTTTCCTCTCACGCAGGAAAAATTTGAGGAATGGTGCCGGATGCGGGGACGTGGGGTCCTGGCTGTATATGAGATCGATCTGGACGCAAACCGGATGAAGGCCATAAGACTATCTGCTGCAGTCCCTGTCCTCCGTCCTCACCAGCACGGTGCAGGACACGGAGAACCGTCTGGCCCGGATGGACTTTAAGATCGCGGTGGAGCTTTCCATGCTGGCGCATATGATCGCCTACCATTCAGAAAGCCGGATCGATGAAAGTGTCTTCCGGAAGCTCCATGCAAAGTGCGTGGAGGAGGTGAAGCGTCTCAACGGTGCGGTGGAGCTGAATGACGCATACAAGTATCAGAAACGTGAAAACTAAAAGTAAAAAAGTTTATTGGTTTTGTATATGGACTGTGAGGACAGTTCCGTTTATGTTGATGGAAAAAAGGAGTGAAATGAAAATGGACAGAGAAGAAATTTACGAGATGGTGATCCGGGAGATGACAGAAACCGCAGTGCGCGAGCGCAACGAGCAGTCACCAGAGGAGAAGGAACTGCAGGACAGGGTGGCCAGACTGAGTAAGGAGATGCAGGAGAAGATCAAAGACCTGCCGGAGGATGTGAAGAAATCCATCACGGATTATGTGGAGGCGACACTGCTGGCGGCGGATCACGACTGCCTGTATCTGTATGAGCAGGGAGCGAAGGACTGCGTGGCGCTGCTGAAGAAGCTGGGAGTGCTGTAGGAGATTGCACTGAAAATATTTTATAGTAAGATTCCCAGACAAAGGAAATTTTTCAAACTGTATAAAAAAAGAATGACAAGGCCAGTATCAGGGTATATTTTTCAAGGACATGATATGGCAGAAACCCTGATCCTGAGGGATGTATAACGCAAAAAAGCAATGTGGGAATCGGCACTAGAGCCGCACA
>CAJTXP010000178.1 GCA_910583615.1 uncultured Lachnospiraceae bacterium
ACCGCATTGTCAAAGGAACGCTTGTAGAACCGTGCGACACAGGACAGCAGGCCTTTCCACTCTGCCGGTGTTTTGGTGTACTCTTGTACGGACGCTCTGTAAAGGTCTGCTAAACTGGTCGCTCTGCTCAAGCTGTTCCCCTCCCTCTTTCATTCATGTTATGCATATCCTCCGGCACATAAGCCCTGTGGCAATATCCGGCTGCTTATTCATCCGGATATCGCTCCCCCTGTTCTTCGGGGATATGCAGGTTTTCAAAGTACAGTGCCAATGCCCGGTCTATGGTGTCCTCGATCTCTTTGGCACTCTGGCCTGCGGTGAAATATTTGGTGATCACCGCCGGTTTCACCTTAAAGGGCTGCGGCTTATTGGTTTTTGGTTTTCGTGTTTTCTCGCCGGAAAGTATCTGGACGGTGCTTGTATCATTCAGTTTTCCGGTTTCGTAGTAGCTACGGAGAAGTTCCGCCTTTTTCATGTCTATCTTGTAATTGTCGCTCTCCATCAGCTCCGCTATCTGGCGCTGCCGGTCTGCGTCCTCGATAAAGGACAGGTCGTATGCGGCAAGAAATGGTATTTCTCCGGTATCTACCTTTCCAATCAGCGGCTCAATCAGCTTTGAAATGCGGATATATTTTGCAACTTTATCTCTGGAAAGTCCGTATTCCTGACCGATTTTTGTGTCTGACCGTAACTTCGTCTGAACTTCAGACGAAGTTGGATTTCCGCTGGATTCATGCGGGTTTAAGAGCATTTCTATCTCATCTAAAAGGTCATTTCTCCTGCCCTGTGACTTCAATGCTTCGTAGTGCTGGGCAAGGCAGTATGCCCTCTCGGAATGGCTCATGTCCCCAAAGGAACGCTGCCGGAGATTGGTCTCCGTCACGATCAGCACGGCTTCGTCATAGGTCAGGTTTTCCTTTATAATGACCGGACCTTTGGTAAGCCCTGCAAGCAGGGCGGCATTATGGCGGTTGTGACCGCTCAAAATGATATATTTCCCGTCCTCGTTATGCCAGAGGATGATGGGGAGCAGGACACCGAACTGCCGGATGCTCTCCACCATGTCGGCAAGCTGCTGTCCCTCGTACAGCTTGAACTTGTGGTTGGGGAACGACTCCATCCGGGCAAAGTCCATTTCCAGGATGCCTGTCGGTTCCGGAACTTCCCCCTGTGCAGATGCCGCTGCCGGAGTGTCCGTAACCGCTTTTTCCTGCTCTGTGTCAAAATGCAGCATATCGCTGAAATCTTCCAGGTTGACTCTTGGCTTACCCAACTGCCTGCACCTCCTTTCCCTCGTTTTCCAAAAGCTCGTCCGCAAATCTCTCATAGGCCAGTGCCGCCGGATTGTTCGGCATGAACTCACAGATAGTTTTGTGGTACAGCACCGCCTCCGCCACTTTGATGGAGCGGGGGATGTGGGTCTTGAAGATCGGCACCGCTCCTGCAAAGCCCTGTTCAATCAGCTGCCTGACCTGGGCCGACACGATGGTATTAGGAGAGTCCATGGTGATAAGAATGCCCTCAATCCGTAGCCGATGATTGCTGTTCTTTCGGATAATCTGATAATGCCGGAGCAGCTCCGCAAGTCCCTGGGTGGATAATAATTCCGCCTGTGTGGGGACGATGATGCTGTCGGCGCACATCATCACGTT
>CAJTXP010000179.1 GCA_910583615.1 uncultured Lachnospiraceae bacterium
AATACCGTGTTGAATGCAGAAAAAGAATTCATGGTGGACTTTTTCGGGCTGGAACCAGGGGAGATCGAGGACATCAGTTATACCAGACAGTCCGACAAACGTCCTGTACTGCGTGTCATTCTCACCAATGATCACGATCCATGCCCTGACTGCGGCTGCCCGCATCCCAGAGTGAAGGAATATATCCCAAAGAAGATCAAATATGCGGATGGAACTGGCAGGGACTGTATCCTGCTTTATCATGCCAGACGGTTCAAATGCCCAGCCTGCCACCGCACCTACTATGAGCCTTCTCCTTTCGTTCAGAAAAAGGGGAAGATCGCGGATAAAGTCGTATTCGACATATTGAAGGATCTCAAGGACTACAACCAGACCTTCGCTTCGGTAGGCCGCAAATACTGCGTTTCAGCCACCACGGTGTCCAATATCTTCGACGCCCATGTGGAGATCCCCAGGAAGAAGCTACCGTCACTCCTGTGCATAGACGAGGTCTATGCGATGAAGACCCAGGGAAGCAAGTATGTATGTCTGCTCCTTGATTTCGAAAAGCAGACACCTGTGGATCTGCTTCCAAACCGCTGGCTCCCTTCACTGCTTGAATATATGAGTCTGATCCCCGAGGAGGAAAGACTCGGAGTCAAAGCGGTCTGTTTCGATATGTACCCGGCTTACAGGAAAATGGTGAAAGCCTGCTTCCCCAACGCCATTGGCGTGGTGGACAGGTTCCATGTGATGCAGGAATTCACCCGCAGGCTGACAAAAGTCAGGATCCGGGTCATGAACAGAACCAGAGCCAGGCGGGAAAGGCTGAAGGAAGAAATGAAGGCCGTGGAAAGCGACTTCCCAAGGGAAAGATACCGGGACGATCCGTGCTGGCAGAGGATATCCGCTGACTGGCAGAAAACCTCTGACCAGTATTATGTACTGAAGCATTTCCACTGGCTCCTCTCAAAAGATGAGGATCTGGATATCTTTGACCCAGGGAGAGAAGGACAATACAACCGACATTTTCAAAAATATATGACGCTCCTGCAGCTGCGGGAGATTCTTCTGGGTATCGACCCTGAACTGGAAGAAGCAGTGCGTTTGAAAAGGGTTTTGACTCACATGTATGAGTCGGGAACATATGATAAAGCAGGAGAACAGCTGTTCAACGAAACTTATGTAGCGTTCAGGAACAGTTCCATCAAAGAGATGAACGGATTCTCCAGAACGATGAAGGAATGGAGAGATGAGATCTTCAATTCCTTCAACACAGTGACTGTTGAATACATGGTCAACAGGAGGAGCGAATATACGATCAAAAGCGTAAGGCTCCACAACGGGATCATTGAGAACCGCAACAAAATGATCAAGTGCATGAAACACAATTCCTATGGCTTTACCAACTGGGTCAGGTTCAGGAATCGTGTAATGTATGTGCTCGATCCAAAAGCGACATATTCTCTGGAGCCCAGGTTCGGCAGTAAGGCTGTGAAAAAGAAGAAAAACAAGTAGAATCAGGGGCTGCCCACAAAGTGGACAGCCCCTGAGTGCTTACTGTGATGTTCAAACTCCAAAGCTCTGTAGGGTAACGGAAACCCTAAGGTATCTTTGGATGGGGTTAGTCTTCCTCCCTATCCAATTTTGGAGTGCC
>CAJTXP010000180.1 GCA_910583615.1 uncultured Lachnospiraceae bacterium
TCGTCCAGGTACTGGCACTTCATGAACATATCGGAGCTTTTCTGTGCGTCCGTCTGGGAAATCCCGGCAACATTGCGCATCTTTGTGTATAAAAACATATTTTTATAGTTGTGGCTCTCATCTACGAACAGCCGATCCACGCCTAACTGCTCGAACGTCACAACATCATCCTTCCGGCTCTGGTCATTCAGCTTTGCAAGCCTTGTTTCCAGTGTTTTCTTCGTCTTTTCCATCTGTTTAATGGTGTAGCGTGTGCCATCTTCCGCCGCAAGCTCTTCAATGGCTGACGTGATGTCGTTCATCTGCCGCTCTATGGCCGCAATCTGCCATTCCCTGGAAAGGGGAATGCGCTCAAACTGGCTGTGCCCGATAATGATGGCGTCATAATCCCCGGTTGCGATACGGGAGCAGAACTTCTTCCGGTTGGCAGGCTCAAAATCCTTCTTCGTTGCGACTAAGACATTTGCGCCCGGATACAGGCGCAGGAAATCGCTGCCCCACTGTTCGGTCAGATGGTTCGGCACGACATAGAGGTTCTTCTGTGCCAGCCCAAGCCTCCGGCTCTCCATCCCGGCCGCAATCATCTGGAAGGTCTTGCCGGCCCCCACACAATGCGCAAGCAGCGTGTTGTTTCCATATAATATATGCGCCACCGCATTTTTCTGGTGTGGCATCAGGGTAATTTCTGGCGTCATGCCTGCAAACTGGATATGGCTCCCATCATATTCACGGGGACGGATGCTGTTAAATAAATCGTTATATTTCCTGCACAAATCCTCCCTGCGGTCAATGTCCCGGAAGATCCACTCCTTGAAGGCTTCCTTTATCATCTCCTGCTTTTGTTGTGCGATCATGGTTTCTTTTTTGTTCAGGACACGCTTTTCCTTGCCGTCCTCCACAACCGTATCAAAGATTTTTGTGTCTTTGAGATTCAGCGCATCTTCTAACAGACGGTAGCCGCTTACCCTTGGTGTCCCGTAAGTGGCTGTGACAAGGGAATTTCCACGGGAATCCGCACCTTTCCCGGAAATGTTCCACTGGCCGTTGACTTTCGCATACTTCACGTCAATCTGGTTCCCCAATAAATGGCCCGGCGTATGGAACAGCTCCCCCATGAACTCTGTGATATAAGCCGGGTCTACCCAGGTTGCCCCAAGACGCACCTCAATCTCCGATGCCTCCAGGTCTTTCGGCTGCACACGCTCCAATGCCTGCACATTGATCCCGTATTCCGGATTATTTTCTGCAAATTGTTTTGCGACCGTAAGTTTCTCCCGGACATTGCCGGATAAATACTCATCCGAAGATTCCCACTGGTCTGTCAAAGGATTTTTAAAGATCACCCCCGCCAGTTCCTCCGTAACTTCGGATTCTGCCCTGCCGGATAACTCTGCCATAAACGGCACGTCCACCTTTGCCCGCTCCCCGATGGAAACGGCCAGGGCTTCACTGGCGGTATCCACGCTTGTCACCGGCACAGCCTTTCGGATGGTACGTTTCGTAAAAATATCCGCCTTCCGTTTCAGCTTCCCTTCCTCGTCCACCAATTCCAACGACGATAACAGGCAATAGCTGCTGTCCTGGGAAAATGCCCTCCGGTTGGCATTGCTGCTGATCAGTCCATA
>CAJTXP010000181.1 GCA_910583615.1 uncultured Lachnospiraceae bacterium
ATTTTTCCAGAAAATAAAACGGAGCACCTGCTTTTTATGTTATAATGTAATTACCAATAAAACATACACATAAAAAGAGGAGGTGCCCCTATGAAAAACAGTATACAGTATTTTACGGAAAAAGGAATACCTGAATTAGAAAAAATTAAAATAAATTTTATGGAGACCCCTGCGATGTTTGACAAATGTGTAAAGGAAGTCCTGCAGGTTCTCCTTCGGTTCGCCTGCTGTCTGATCTGCGAATGGCTGGAGGAATGTAATACCCTTTTGGAATGCAGCGCGAAAAGGCGTGGATGCTGGCATGTGAAAGACCATGCCCGGAAAAGTATCCTCACGCCTGTAGGCAGCATCACATATACCCGTACCCGCTTTATCCATAAAGAGACAAAAGAAACTGCGTATCTGCTGGACAGGATCCTCGGATGGGAGCCGCATACCCGTCTCAGTGACGGGACAAAGGCAGGAATCCTGGAAGCTGCGGCCCGGTGTAGTTATGAAAAGGCCGGTGAAAGCGCATGTTATGGAGAAGACCGGGTGAGCAGACAGACAGTAATGCGCCAGGTGCGGGGCATGGAAGTGCCGCCGGAAGGGCGGGAGGAACCGTCTGAGAAAAGGAAAGTGAAGTACCTGTATGTGGAGGCTGACGAGGATCATATCGCCCTGCAGTATAAAGAAAAGAAAGGGGACATAAAACGGTATAAAGGGCACGCAGACAACGGGCAGATCGTAAAGCTTGTCTATGTACATGAAGGATACGTGGAAAGCGGGGCTCCCCAAAAAAGGAAGGAATTAAAGAATGTGGTATATTTTGGCGGACTATACCGTGGAAAGGACAATGAAAAGCTCTGGAGGGAGGTAAAAGAATATATAGAAAGGCAGTATGAGACAGAATATATAGAAAAGATCTATTTCCAGTCTGACGGCGGTGGATGGATGAAGAAGGGAATCGACATACTGGGGGCAGAGTCTGTGCTGGATGAATTCCATATCCGGAAATACATAAGGAAGATGATCCGTCTGGGAGGCGGCGCAACAGAGGAAGACAGGAAGAAAGCAGAGGAGACCCTGCTGGAATGGATCGAAAAGGGAAACAGGAAAAAGCTGGAGGAATGGGTTGCCCGGGCAGGCGCAGCGCTTATGGAAAAAGAAGGAAAGAAACTTGCGGAAAGCTGGGAATACATAAAGAAAAACTGGAAAGGTGTGCGCAGGCGTGTGCAAAAAGGGGAAGGTGTGACAGGGAGCAGCACGGAGAGCCATATCAGCCATGTGCTGTCAGCACGGATGAGTTCACGGCCGATGGGCTGGAGCAGGGAAGGTGCAGACAGGCTGTCACAGATAAGGATATACTGGAAGAATGGAAAAGACATGTTGAAACTGGTAAAGCTACAGAAAGAAGAAGTGGCAGAAGAAGATCATGAGGAAGAAAGATATCTTAGCGCAAGCGAAATTCTGGCATGGGAAAAGAAGACCAGCAAAGCGAATGGAAAATATATAGAGGCAGTACAGGCGCATATGAGCAGTCAGATTTCAGGGAGATTGAACTTTTATAATACGATTGCGAACTTATGCTGATATAAGAGGGGGGCTGTTCATTGCATCCCCCAAGTAAAGTTACACTATC
>CAJTXP010000182.1 GCA_910583615.1 uncultured Lachnospiraceae bacterium
TACATGTGGCAGATTTTGGAGAACAAGCAGAAGTTCATCAGCCAGATCATGACCAGTAAATCCCCGGTACGAGCCTGTGAGGACGTGGACGATACGGCGTTAAGTTATGCAGAGATCAAAGCCCTGGCTACGGGCAATCCCTACATCAAAGAGAAGATGGATCTCGACATCCAGGTGAGCAAGCTGAAACTTTTGAAGGCAAACCATACCAGCCAAAAGTACCGCCTGGAAACGGAGATCGCAAGGAATTACCCAGTGAAGATCACAGCGCTGAAAGAGCGGATTGCAGGCTTAAAAGCAGATGCGGAGGCAGTGAAGCCGCTTTTGGAGAAAGATAAGGAAAAAGATGATTTTTCTATGGTCATCGGCGGGAAAGCGTACACAGACCGGAAAGAAGCAGGAACGGCGCTGATTGCCGCCTGCGCCGGATTGAAAGCAGTGAAAACAGCCGGTCAGATTGGGGAGTTCCACGGCTTTACCCTTTCCGCTAATTTTGACAGCTTTAATCAGACCTACCAGCTTACCATCAAACGGCAGTGCAGCTACCAGATTGAAGTGGGGAAAGACCCGTTAGGGAACCTGCAGCGTATCAGCAATGCACTTTCCGGGATTGAGAAAAAACTGACGGAATCGGAAGTGAAACTGGAAACCGTGCAACAGCAGCTTGCCACGGCAAGGGAGGAAGTGGAGAAGCCGTTTGCAAAGGAGGACGAACTGGCAGAGAAGATTGAACGGCTGTCAGAATTAAATGCTTTGCTTAACATGGACGACAAAGGGCCGTCAGAGGCGCTTGGCATGGAGGAAGATGTACAGGAAGTGGCAGACCGTCCGAGGAAAGCTGTCAGCTATGCAGGCCGGGTGTCGGATGCTTCCCGGATTGCAGATGGGGCAAGAAAGCCTTCCGTGCTTGGAAAGTTGAAAGAGGCAAAAGACAGGCTTGCCGGAAACCATAAGGGCAGTCAGAAATTAGCAAAGAAAAAAGAACAGGAATTATAAGCAGGAGGCCATACTGTCAGCAGATGATGGGATGGCGTTTTCTATTTATATCGTATCTGCCGGGATTCCACATAGGTGTCCCGGCAGGGAATGGAGGAAATTTATGACCGGAAAACGGGAAGAACAGTTAAAGGAGATTACGGAACGGCTGGAACAGGGCGTGAAGGATTTATTTACTTCGGAAAAATACACGGAATACCTGAAAACGATGTCGCAGTTCCATAATTACAGCTTTAACAACACGCTTTTGATAGCGATGCAGAAGCCGGAGTCAACCTTGGTGGCAGGCTACGGCACATGGAACAAAAAATTTCACCGTCAGGTGAAGCGTGGGGAGAAGGGGATCAAGATTATTGCCCCTGTGCCGATCAGGGAAAAGGAAGAAGTGGAGAAATTTGACCCGGAGACAAACGAGCCAGTGCTGCGCCCGGACGGACAGCCGGAAACGGAGGAAGTGGAGCATATCATCCCACGGTTCCGTGTATCTACGGTATTTGACATTTCGCAAACGCAAGGTGATCCGCTCCCGGAGCTGGATGCGCCGGAACTGATGGGGAGTGTGGAGAACTTTGACATTTTCATGGAGGCGATCCGGATGGTGTCCCCGGCCCCTATGC
>CAJTXP010000183.1 GCA_910583615.1 uncultured Lachnospiraceae bacterium
GGTATGGTATGTGGTATTGTATTCCCGGATATAATCCGCAAGCAGGCCGTTGAACTGCGCGAGGGAATGGATGGATTCGATGTCAAGCGCGTACAGCCATCGTTCCTTAAGCGTACGGAAATGCCGTTCGACTTTCCCCTTGCTTGCCCCATCCCTTACTTTTGTATGGAGGAGCACCGTCCCGATGGAGCCGCAGATCAGGGAAAGCTGCTCATTTGCATAGCTGCACCCATTGTCAACATATAGTTTCGCCGGGATCCCATAGGCGGAAACAGCGGCCTTGAGTACTTTCTGGAAGTGATAGGCATTATCACTGTAAAAAAGCTCTCCGCCAACCAGGAGCCTGGAATGGTCATCAATGATCATGATACAGTAGACACGCCTGCGTACCCCGTTTTCTGTAATGTAAGGGAGGTAGCAGGTGTCTGCCTGCCACATCTTCCCGAACGCGTCTTCCTCAAATGCCCTGCGGTCACGCATGGACGGATTTTTTGCGGATTTCAGGTCATGGCGCTTGACAAACCGCTGGACAGCGCACACGCTGACGGTTGCCGGGATGAACGAGCCTGCCACAAGCTGGCGGTGGATCTGTGTTGCGTTCAGCCTTGGGAATTCCGCTTTCAGGCGGTAGATCTCATCCACGGCGGCATCCGGGAGCACGCGTGTCCCGCCGCTGTCAGAGCGTTCTTTCGGCATGAGCGCGTCAATCCCCCCTTTCCGGTAAAGGGATTCCCACTTGGAGAGTGTCCCTGGCTTATAGTGCGCCGTACTGCCGTCCGGAAGTGTGAGCGGCTGCTGTGTGACGCGCTTATAATAAGCGTTCCTTGAGGCATCCGGATAAAGCCCGTGGATGGCAGGGGCTATGACTGCGAGCTTGAACTGCGCTATGGCAGCGGCTCCTGAAAGTTTTTTTGCGTGATGTTCCATAGACATGGATCCTCCTTTGTTTTTTTCCATCATATCCCCTGGGATGCCGGGAGGGGAATTCCCATGGCGTGTGAAGCCCCACAGAAATGGATGTGTCAGAAAAACTCCTGACGGTAATCTGCGGGGTTCCTGTGTGACTGCAGGAATGACCGCGCGGACAGGAGGACGAACTGGCAGGCAAAAGAAATGGAATACCGCTCCAGAAAACAGAGGCCCTTTATGAATGCGGACGGGGTGGTCTCTGCGGAAACAAGCATGCCGAGCCACTCCTGCTTGTGGGACAGGAAGAGGTCCCTCCAGCGGTAAAGCATGGACACGGAGATGCCGAAGCGGGCGCAGAGTTTTTCTACCGTATGCCGAGGAAGGAAGTATTCTGCCAGCACCCGCAGGATGAAGAAAAGGCCATATACAGAGTAAGGGATGATGACATCAGGGAGGATGGCATGGGTATGCCCGCAGCTTGTACAGCACAGCCGCAGGACACAGATTTCCCCATAGACTGTCTTTCCATACGTGAAATCAGCCATGGAGCGCATGTAAGAGCCATGGGAGACGCAGTTCCCTTTGGAGCCGCACCATGGACATGCCTCATCCTCCCATGAATAAGACAGCATATATTCATTGAAAAGCTGTATGGATGTTTTTTTTATACGAATTATCTTGCAAATCAGGGAGTTTTT
>CAJTXP010000184.1 GCA_910583615.1 uncultured Lachnospiraceae bacterium
CGGTTTCTGCCGGGATTCGCCATTTTCCGGATTTTGTGCTATACTTGGCCTATCGGAAAGGCGGTCAGTATGTGCAGGAAATTTACTCCGTATGAACTGAATACCATGGATCATGAGGCCAAGAATGATGTCATCTGTCAGATGCAGGACCGTCTTGATAAGCTGGAGCACGATTACGAAAATCTGATCGAGCAGATACGCCTTGCAGACCAGCAGCGTTTTGGCCGTCACACGGAAAAACTTTCTGAGATTGAGGGACAGCTCTCCTTTTTTAATGAAGCAGAAGAAAACTGTGATGAAAGCCGTCCGGAACCGACCATTGATGAGACGGTGGCTGCCGCAGTGAAACAACCCCGCAGTCCAAAGAAGAAGGGACAGCGTGTGGAGGACCTGAAGGATTTCCCACAGGAAGAAGTGGAACATGATGTCCCACGGGAAGAACTTTCCCGTGCGTTCGGCGAGGGGAACTGGAAGAGCATGCCGGATGAGATCTTCTGGCAGCTCCGCTTTGAACCAGCCCGGTGGATCGCTGAAAAGCATGTGGTCAAAGTGTATGTCGGCACAGATGGACTGCATCAGGATGAATTCCTGCGCGGAGACCATCCCGCAACCCTGTTCCGTGGAAGCATAGCAACCCCTTCTCTGGAAGCGGCGGTCATCAATGCAAAGTACGTCAACAGCAGCCCGCTGGACCGTATCGCCCGTGATTTTCAGGCAAATGGGTTGAACCTTTCCAAGCAGACCATGTCCAACTGGACGGTATGGTCGGCAGAACGGTATTTCGAGCCGGTATATGACCTGATGAAAAAGAGGCAGCTGGAAGCGCATGTGAACCAGTGTGACGAGACACCGCTGGAGGTGATCCACGATGACAGGCCGGCGGGCAGCAAAAGTTACATGTGGGTACATCTCACCGGCGAACTGAGCCCCGGTCCAAAGATCGTTGTGTATGAGTATCAGAAGACGCGGCACAGCGACCACCCGAAGGAATACTATAAGGATTTTAAAGGGATCCTGATGACGGATGGCCTGGAGCAGTACCATAAGCTTGCCCGGGAACAGGAAGGCATTACGAATGCAAACTGTTTTGCACATGCAAGGCGCCACTTTGCCAATGCCATCAAGGCAATGGGCAAAGGGAATGGGGAAGCGGTCAAAGCATCCGTAGCATATAAAGCGCTGGTGCGCATCGGGGCTGTTTACGATCTGGAGGGGACCCTGAAAAACTTATCTCCCGAAGCCCGCCTGAGTGAGAGGCAGTCTTCCATCAGACCGCTGGTGGAGGAATATTTCGCGTGGATAAAAGACATTTTCAGGCAGGGGCTGGTCCTTCCGAAAAGTGAAACGGCAAAGGGTCTTGCATACAGTATCAATCAGGAGGAATATCTCAAAGTATTCCTGACAGACGGCGAGGTTCCGATCGACGATTCCGCCTCGGAGCGGGCGCTGAGGAATTTTACGATCGGCCGGAAGAACTGGGTGACGATCAATACGGTCCGCGGTGCCCAAGCGAGCGCCGTCATTTACAGCCTTACTGAGACTGCCCGTGCGAACAATCTGAATGT
>CAJTXP010000185.1 GCA_910583615.1 uncultured Lachnospiraceae bacterium
GAGGACAATGCAATGGGGAAGCTGCCGGACAGACGGTATGAAATGCTTTCTTCCGATTATGAGAAGGAACAGCAGGAGCTCGAAATCTCCATGCAGGAAATCCGTGAAAAACTTGCACAGTTTGAGGATGACACGGATAGGACGGAGGAATTTCTTTCCCTTGTCCGCAAGTACACCGACATTCAGGAACTCACGCCCGCCATTGTGAATGAATTTGTTGATAAGGTCATGGTGCATAAAATAGAGGAAATCGACGGGGAACGTGTGCAGGAGATCGAGATTTTCTTAAATTATATCGGGAAGGTGGAGCTTCCGGCGCAGGAGCTTTCCGAGGAAGAAATGGCGGCGGAGGAAAAGAAGCGGAAACGCCGTGCATACAGCCGTGCCTACCTGAAAGAATACCGTAAAAAGCACAGACCGGAAATCCGGCGTGTGATTGAAGGAGCAAGGGAGGCGGACAAACAGAAACAGATAGCGGAGGCGGAAGCATCAGCGGACGGACTCCTGCATACGGACGGCACGGAACAGGTTGCATCTATGGTAGCAGGGGAAAACAAGATTATTGCAGAGAGCAGCCTTCCGACCAAAGAGGAAGTGAAAGCAAAATATGGCAGATAGTTTGATAATAACAACAAGCATGAAAGTGAGGATTTTGATATGGCAAAACTTAGAGATTACAACATGAACGGGACAATTATTTTAGGAGTCGATGCAGGCTATGGGAATTATAAGACGGCAAGGTGCTGTTTCCCGACTTCCGTGAGCAGGAGCAGTCAGCCGCCTGTCTTTACAAGAGACTATCTGGAATACGAGGGCAGCTATTACACTATTGGCGAGGGGCATAAGGATTTTGTTGCTGAAAAGAACATGGATGACGATAATTATATCCTTACCCTTGCCGCCATTGCAAAGGAGCTGAAAGCGAGAGGGTTATCGGCTGCAAAGATACACCTTGCGGTAGGGCTTCCGTTAAAATGGGTGCAGGCACAGAGGGATTCCTTCCGTGAATATATGATGCAGAACCGCCATGTAGATTATAAATATGCAGGTAAACGATATACGGTTGACATCGTTGACTGTACGGTCATGCCGCAGTGTTATGCGGCGGTAGCGGAGAGCCTGCCGGATTTCAAGGGGATGCACATGGTAGCGGATATCGGCAACGGGACGATGAATGTAATGATACTGAACAATGGAAAGGCGAGCGAGAGCAAGTCGTGGACGGTGAAGCTGGGTGCAAATGAATGTTTTATGGCGATCCGCAGTCTCATTCTGGATAGGAAAGCGGAGGAACTTCCGGCGGAGATCATTGAGAATTATCTCAGATATGGCAGCACTGATATAGGAGATGAATACAAGGCGCTCATGGAGGAAGCGGCAAAATCTTATGTGGATAAGATATTTGCGGAACTGAAGGCGCACGGCTATAATCCTAACCTTATGAAGCTGTATGTCATGGGTGGTGGGGCAAAGGTTGTGGAGCTTGTCGGGGATTATGACCGTGACAATGTTACCTTCAACCATGACATACGGGCAAA
>CAJTXP010000186.1 GCA_910583615.1 uncultured Lachnospiraceae bacterium
AAGCTGCCAAAGACAAGGGAATACACCTTGCAGAGAGTGTTTGACGAGAAAACCGGGAAGGGAAAATATGTGGTTGTCCCTCTGGATAAGGAGAAGCCTTTCAAGCAGGAGGGCATACCCAAAACCACCATGCGCCGGATGCAGAATGAGAGCAGGAATTTTGTGCATGGGAAAATCGCTGAAACGGAGAAAGAAAATTCAGCGGTGGAGGGCGCACACAAATCGGAGCAGAAAGTGGAAGCGCTTTATTCTTTCGTCAAAAGGCAGATAAAGGGGAAAGAGCAGAAACAGCGGGCAAAGGTGGCAAAGCTGGAAAAGAAGCAGTTTAAAAAGGAAGTCAATTTCCAGTACCAGAAGTTTCTGGAGGAAAACCCGCAGATGCAGAAAAAGGCATTGCAGAAGCGGTTACAGAAACAGCGCATCAAGCGGGAGTACATCAAGGCGAGGAAGAAAGCGGCGGCAGGAAAAACAGCGGAGCAGGCGTTTGAAAAGACAAAAAACGGTGCGGTCACTGTGGCGAGGAAATTACAGGAGTTTGCGAGGAAAAACGCAGGACTTCTTGTGACGTTGGGCATCATGGCTCTGCTCCTTATGATGATTATGGTTTCCGTATCGTCCTGTGGGGCGATGTTTGCGGATACGCAGTCCACGATTTTAGCAGCGAGTTATTTAAGCAAGCCGAAAGAGATTGACGCCGCTGATTTACAGCTTACCCGTCTGGAGCTTGACTTGCAGAATGAGATTGACCGGGTGGAAACGGATTATCCGGGGTATGATGAATATTCCTATAATCTTGGGGCAATCGGGCATAACCCGTTTACCCTTATCGGCTATTTATCGGCAGTCCATACGGAATTTACCGCAAGTGAGGTGGAAAGCGAAATACAGGCTCTTTTTGATGAGATGTATACGCTGACACTTACGCCGGATACGGAAACGAGGACAAGGACAGTCACAAAGACAGGAACGAGGACGGTCACTGATCCGGTCACAGGGGAGGAAACCGAGGAAGAATATGAGTATGAGGAGGAAGAAGAATACGAGGTCAGTATCCTCCGGGTGACACTGACGGTCATACCGCTTGAAAGCCTTGTTTCCGGGAAAATGGATACGGAGCAGGCGGAGATTTTCGCCATGTACCGGGAAACAAACGGTCTGCTTCAGGAGTTCGCATCGCCGCTTAACCTTTACTGGTATTACTATGTGTCAAGCTATTACGGATACCGGAAAAATCCAGCCACAGGGAACGAGGAATTTCACCGGGGCGTGGATATAGCTGTACCGACAGGCACAACCGTTTATGCCGCCCATGACGGTACGGTGACAGCGGCGGCGTATGACAGCCACTACGGGAATTATGTAGCGATTGAGATAGACGGTTACACAACCAAGTATGCCCACATGGACAGCATCAGCGTGGGTGCGGGGCAGGAAGTGGAAAAAGGGGCGGTCATCGGCACAACGGGGAATACCGGGAGCAGCACAGGAAGCCATTTGCATATCGAATGTTTATATGACGGGGAGT
>CAJTXP010000187.1 GCA_910583615.1 uncultured Lachnospiraceae bacterium
GCCTCATCTGTACCTGCGGCCATACCCATGCCATCCTCCCGGACTTCATCATCCCTTACTCCGGATATGGCCTGTTCTTCTTCCTCCGCGTCCTGGCGGAGTATTTCCTGCGCCTTTCCACTGTGGAGAAGCTCTGCGAACGCTTCTCCGTCACCATTTCCCAGCTGCGCCGCTGGCTGCGGCTCTTCCAGACGCAGAAGGAGGAGTGGCTCGGCGTGCTTTCTTCCATGGAGGCTTCCGGCCTTTCCTTCCTGAAGGGCCTTCTCACCCAGACGGCCTATTCGGATTTCGCCTCCGCCTTTGTCCGCCGTTTTACAAAGTCCTTCCTCCAGTCTCATAAAAATCCGGCGCCTTACTGCCAGCAGGTGTTCGGCCCATGAACTGTTTTCCTACAACCACACGCCATGAGCATGGCTTTCCTCCCGTTTCTGCCCCATAATGGGGGAAAACCACTTAAGGAGGACATTTCTATGGACAACAATCCAAAAAACCTTTCGGACGCAGCCGCCATGGCGCAGTTCCGCCTCGCTCTCATAGCGCCGGTCATCCATGGCCTTTATCCGGATGCGTCCAGGAACGCCTATTACCAGAGAGTCACGGAAAAGCCCCTCACCCTGCCTGACGGCTCCGTGTTCCAGTACAGCCCCAAGACCCTCAGCAAATGGGTGTCCCTCTACCAGAACGGCGGCATCGACGCCCTCATGCCCCAGGAACGCTCCGACAAGGGCTCCACCCGGGTGCTCCCGGACACGGCCATCGAAGAGATCTACCGCCTCAAGGAAGCCTTCCCACGGCTGAACTCTACACAGATCCACCGGCACCTCGTTGAAGAAGCCTTCATCCCTGCCACAGTCAGCGTCTGCGCCGTCCAGCGCTTCGTCAAGAAACATGACCTGAAATCGGCACGCAACCCCGGCATGCGGGACAGGAAGGCATTTGAAGAAGACGCCTTTGGGAAGATGTGGCAGGCCGATACCTGTTACCTGCCTTATATCACGGAGGACGGCCAGCGCAGGAGAGTCTACTGCATCATGATTATTGATGACCATTCCCGTTTTCTGGTGGGCGGCGGCCTCTTCTATAACGATAATGCCTATAACTTCCAGAAGGTGCTCAAGGATGCCGTGGCAGCCCATGGAATCCCATCAAAGCTCTATGTCGATAACGGCTGCAGCTACTCGAATGAGCAGCTCTCCCTCATCTGCGGATCCATCGGAACCGTCCTTTTACATACAAAAGTACGTGACGGAGCCTCCAAGGCCAAGATCGAGCGCCAGTTCAGGACACTGAAGGAGACTTGGCTTTATACCCTGGACATGGATTCCATCACCTCCCTGGATCAGTTCAATAGGCTTCTTAAGGATTACATGCGCTCCTACAATACGTCCGTCCATTCCGGTATCGGCACCACACCCATGGAACGCTACCAGCAGACCCGTTCCGCCATCCGGAGCCCTAAGTCCAGGGAATGGCTGGAAGAGTGTTTCCTGAACCGTATTACCAGAAAGGTGA
>CAJTXP010000188.1 GCA_910583615.1 uncultured Lachnospiraceae bacterium
GAGTATCTTTTTCAACTGTATGTGATTTTGAAGGTATATGCCTTGAAATAATCCTTGATAGCTCAATGGTAGAGCAGCCGTAATGGTTACATACCGGAAAAAGCTATTGCAGGATACACAAAAATAGGTTTGTAAATTTGTGCAAACCTCACAATAGTCCTCGATAGCTCAATGGTAGAGCACACGGCTGTTAACCGTGGGGTTGTTGGTTCGAGCCCAACTCGGGGAGTTTGAAAAAGCCCGTAAACATCAGCGTTTGCGGGTTTTCTTTGTTTAAATGTCAAGCCTTGAAAGAGGCACAATAGATCGCATGGCTGCAAAAACAGGCATGTGAGTGTTAACCGAAAAATGAACCGGGATCGCGCTGCATTTCGTATTCCGGCTGTAACTGCCTGATAGTAAACAATACTTTTACTGTCAGGCTTTTTTTGTTGCCATTTTTTAGCCACGGTATGATGCTGTGGCTTTTTTTGATGGATGGATCAGGAGGGATTCTTATGGAATTTACGGAAATGGAAAAACGGATGCTGTACCAGACAGAGGGAAGTGAGCGGTATGCCGTCCTGCAGGAAATGTCTATGGCCTCACGGTATGCCGGGGACCCGGCCAGACGGAAGGCTGCAAAAAGCCTCCTGGAGAAACTGCGCCCCCTGACGGATGCAGAGTGTATGGAGGCCGTACATGACATTCGGAGGGACTACCGGCTGCCCCAGGAGGGGCGGACCATTGGCGAGCTGCTGGCCCAGGCCAGGCAGAGGTCCGGCGCCGAACAGCTTAAGGGGCATGACATCATGGGATTGGAACGCTTCGACCCGGAGGTGCGGCACATGGTTATATTTGATGTGCTTTCAGGTGATTCCCCCGTGGGCGACAAAGGGGACCGGATGCGCCTGTTCCTTACGGACAGCGGGTATGAGAGATTCAAGGACCGGCAGGAAAAGGGAGAGCTCAGGATACAGAACCATGCGAAGGTTGCGCCGGGCGGCCATCTGCACTATGACCGCAGGGACCGTGTCTTGTAGCCAGGAGGGAAAGAAAGGAGGTTTTTGTTATGGCTGTATTCCGGGTAGAAAAAACAAAAGACTTCACGGTCATGTGCAACCATCACCTGCGCAATGTGAAGCTCTCCCTGAAAGCGAAACTACTCCAGGACCAGGGAGGTCTATGTGGCCTACCGCAAGGCAGGGTACAGTAAAAAATTCCTTGAAGGGCATCGGGAGGCCATCACGCTCCACAAGGCGGCGAAGGAGGCTTTTGAACAGCTTGGCTTGAAAAAGCTCCCCCGTGTCAAGGAATTGAACGCCGAGTATGCCCAGCTTCTGGAACAGAAACGGGCGGCGTACCCGGCGTACCGAAAGGCAAGGACGGAGATGCAGGAGTACCTTGTGGCACAGAAAGTGGCGGCTGTCCTTCTGGAAAAAGAGAAGGAACAGGCGGCTATGGAGGAGCAGCACAAGGAGGAACAGCGGACAGATCAGCACAGATGATCTTGGCGGGGCTGGCTTACA
>CAJTXP010000189.1 GCA_910583615.1 uncultured Lachnospiraceae bacterium
TGGTCCTATGTCAAGAAAACGGACACTGATTTTAGAGAGTCGGCAGATACTGCCAATTCTACGAAAGATTTCCTCCGCTTCCTCCCTTGACAGTGGGGCCCACTATCCCCTGGACCCCTTTCTCTTGCCTTCATCCAAAGAGTCAATATCTGACAGTTCTTGGCTGAAGGCTCATCAGTCTACCAGGGGATAGCCCACTGTAAAGGGCGCTCCAGAATTCTTTCTCAGTCAGTGCTGGTCCTTTGGAACATTACTTCATATTCTGCTGGGGACATATATCCACAGTGGCTGTGTATCCGTTCAGGGTTGTACCAGTCATCTATATACTGACTCACCAGTCGGTATGCATGCCTGTAGTTCTGTATATCGAACCTGCTCAGCCATTCCCTCTTGATCAGGGAGTGGAATGATTCAATACAGGCGTTGTCATACGGAACTCCTTTTGCTGAATAACTGCGAATCATTCCTCTGGTCAGTTTTCTGTACAGATCACAGGTATAGTGGATTCCTCGGTCCGTATGAATCATTATCGGTTCCTGGGACGGCCGGCGTTTTCTGGCTTCTTCGATCGATTTCAGAATTGGACCTGTGTCCAGCGTTTTTGTAAGCTTCCAGGAAATGATCCTTCTGGAATACAGATCCATGATGCAGGCAAGGTAAACGAATCCGTCCAGCTTTGTGTGGATATAGGTGATATCTGTGCACCATACGCAGTTTGGGTGAGCCGGAGAGAAGTTTCTATCCAGAAGATTCTTCAGATTTCCACTGAAATCACTTCGTATTGTGGTTTGTGTATGAGGCTTGACCCACTGTGCTCGGATCCCCATTTGACGCATATAAACACCAACGGTCCTTTCTGTAATGGAGATCCCTCCTGAGTTCAGGATTTTAGCGATTTTTGGCGCTCCGTAGTTTTCGTGGCTGTCTTCATAAATCTGAAGGATGGCCTTTTTCACATCATGCCTGCGCTTTTCCTGGTGGCTGGGTTTCCGCTTTAAATAGTCGTAATAGCCAGATCTTGAAAGACCAAGTTTATGAAGCACCCTGGATACCGAGAATTGGATTCCAGCTTTATGATCCTCGGCAACAAGTTCGTATTCGACCTGCTTCAGTTTCCCAGAATGCTTATGGCTTTTTTTAGAATCTTCAAAGCCTCCTGTGAGTCCCTGAGTTCTCGTTGAAGCCTGACATTTTCTTTGAGAAGGTCTTTTTCTTCCTTGTCATTATTATGAGCTGTCACAGCTGAAAGACCGGATCGGTTGAAATCTGCCCTCCATCTTTCCAGGGTGCTGCGGCCTACACCAAGTGTTTCAGCACATTCTATAACGGTCATTTCTGGATGGTTAGTCAAAAATTGAACCGCATCCTGCTTGAATTCATCTGTAAATGTTTTACGTTTCTTTGCCATAGATTTTCCTCTTTCATAGTGATTGTAGTTCTATGACATAGATACCGGTATTCTTAGAATCTCTAAATGGACTGTCCGTAAATTATTCTAAGGTCA
>CAJTXP010000190.1 GCA_910583615.1 uncultured Lachnospiraceae bacterium
TTAATTTGACGTTTTTGTGCGGGAGACAGGAACTTTAATTTGCTGGGCTACAAGCAGATGACAAATGAAATGCAGGTTGAAAACATTCAGGGAATCGAATGTTATGAACAGAACGGCGTGGCATATCTGAAATTGGATGCGGTGGCAAGGGGACTTGATATCACCAAAACAGATATAAAGAATGGGACGGAATATAAGCGTATCAATCGTCAGAATCTTCAAAAGTGGTTATATTCTTTCGGAATTTTAAATTCCGAAAATGATGAACTTCCGGATTTTGTCCCTGAAAGCATCTTTTACCGCCTTGCCATGAAAGCCAAAAACGAAACGGCGGAGAGGTTTCAAGCGAAGGTCGCAGATGAAATTATTCCCTCTATCCGTAGGTACGGCGCATATATGACGGAGAATACACTGGAAAAAACGCTGACTTCTGGAGATCGAACTGTTGAAGCTGGAAAGCCGGATCAAGGACGGCACTCCGGAGGAAGAGACGGAGGACAACTTCCTTGAAGCTCTGAACGCTTCCACGCGGGAGGTATGGGGAGAATCCAATATACAGGTGACAGACCTGCATCCGGGCGCCTGCTGTACGGCTCACAGACGGGCTTTGGAGCCTTGGGCGATAACTGAAAGGAGAACTACAAAATGAGATTAAGAACAGAAGCATACAAAGAGATCATGCAGGAGAAAGGGCTTACAACTGACCAGATATGCAAAAGTACCGACCTGTCTGAATTTTCCCTTAACTGGATTCTGGACAACGGCGGCTTTACCTGTGACGGCACGCTGAAAGCGCTGGCGATTGCGGCAGGCGTGGATCTGAAGGGGGTTGTCAGGCCGGACCCGTCCGACAATGTGGAAAACGGAATTGAATTTCTCAAAGATGCGAAGACGGCAACGGTACAGTTTTGTCAGGGGCGGTATAAGAGCCGCATTAAGAAGCTGGCAGCAGAACGCCCGGAGGAATGCGAGATACTGGCGGAGAATAAAGACGGGACGCTGCTGGCTCATATCCCGGTTGAGTGGGTGAAGATCATCCCGCCGCGGCAGTTATCCGAGTAACAAAGAAAAGAGATTGCGGAAAGGTTCAGCCGTACACGCTGAAAAATTCCCTGTAGTATTGGCGTGAAACGGTCTGATTTCGGCTTTTAAGGGTGTGAGGGTAGAAAGTATAGGGTATGAGGATAAAACGGAAAATTGGGCTTTAAAACGTGCTGGGAAATGGGATTGAAGAAAAAGCGGCTGTATGGTAGAATATGAGACAGGAAAACCAGAGCCGGGCGGCTGTCCTCTTTCGGAGGGCGCGGAGTCCTTCAGACCACAAATGAAAGGAGGGCTGCCGAATGGTTACATATCAGGATTTATTCTTGTTTTGTACTTTCGTTGTATCCCTTGTTGGTCTGCTTTATCAGATCTTCAGGGGACGAAAATAGCCGCCACTATTCGCACGGATCTTACGCAAAGTAAGTGAAATATAGTAGGCGGCGGAAAGAGAACATCA
>CAJTXP010000191.1 GCA_910583615.1 uncultured Lachnospiraceae bacterium
ATAAACACTGGGGTTGTGGGTATTTTTTACCCACCATCACCCTTGAAGAGCCGAAAAAGAACATAATGAATACAACGCTCTGACAAAACGGCTGCTGGAGGAAGGTTACAGCGCAGAAGACCATCCGGATTATGTAAGGGTTGACGTCCCCATGTGGCAGAAAAAGACTCTTGATAATTATGATGGGGGCTTTACCTATGAACGGCGGTGGATATTTGAGCAGACCTTTAAGACACCCTGCGGCCTGCAGTGCAAAGGGCTCCAGTGCCACAGCAACATGAGCTATATGGGGATTGAGTGGACCTTTGAAAACGATATGGCTACCATCCGCTGCCCCTATGAAAAGAAAGAATGTAAGCTGAAACATGAATATCTTCAGGAGAATACGGTACTCAGGTATGAGTGTGAGGTTCATATGACGGAAGAGGAATACGGCTATGAAGGAAGTGTGGAGCATATCCTGAAACTGCATGATGATGAGATACGGAGACAGAAGATCAGCTTTGGACTGCAGAGGAACGGGCGTGTCTGCGAAGAGCATATGAGATTCAACCGGGATACACTGGAATGGGAGATGGACTATGACCCTTATGACTGCGGACGGAACAGGTGTGTGGGGATGTGCCCGGTCCTGGGGCATGAACTGGATAAGAAAAGGGGGAATGTATTTTATGATGTAAAGATATCCTGGCTTAGAAATGACCTGAACGGCACGCTGTTTGAAGGGCAGGTGGACACCCGGATCATTAAAGGGAAAAAGCTCTTTGACCATCCGGTGAGCATGAATATCTGTAAGATATGCGCCAGGCTCTGCCAGGACAGGATAAAGGAGAAAGTGCGGAACCACTATTTTACGGAACTCTTTTTCTCCGAATACCACGGCCGGTATTTTTCCTTTGAGATCCAGAACGTCCGTGCAGAGCGCAGGGAGAGCCGGGATCTGATGCAGGACCTGGAGGATATCCGGAACGGAATCCAGATTGTGCATGCTTCCGATATGGAAAAACGGGATTCAGAGAATAAAAGGGAGAGACGGCGGCAGTCACGGGAGTCCGCAGTCAGGCGCCTGGAAAAGAAACTGTTGGAGAACGGATATGAGAGCCTGGAGGAATACAGCACAGACCGGCGCCATGCAGACAAATGGCTGGGGCCGGAGAGGATAGCGGAACTGGAACAGATGCGCCAGCTAAAAGAAAAGGAGAAAAAAGAGCAGCCGGTACAGCTGTCACTGTTTGACCTGGAAGTTTCATAAGATATAGGAAAGCTTCACAGGATGTGGTGTATTTCATTGGATATTTTTCATGTGTGAAACGATTTGAAAATACTATATATAGTATTGATGTCTTGACTAAATCAATATCTTGTGTTAAACTGTCCTTGTAATTGATTTTTGTGCGTACCCGTATGGGAGATGCAGTCCGTTCAGACTGTATGCGGAATATCTTCCGCATTGCACACGCTGTTAAGTTTGTATTTTTGTGCCAGTAGTACCATTATG
>CAJTXP010000192.1 GCA_910583615.1 uncultured Lachnospiraceae bacterium
TTGTGTTCTCCCCGTCCTGATGCAGCACCACCACATCGCTGACGGAAAGGGAATGCCCGGTAAAGTCTGCCGGGTGGTCTATCTTAAATTGGGTATAAATATCCTCAAGGCTCATGCCCTCCTTCAGCTCCCCGGTATAGACAAGGGTGTAATTCTCTCTGGAAACCGGAATCCCCTCTCTTTCAAGGTAATCCATATTCATAAAGTGAATATCCCTTGTTTCCTCCGTATCTTTAAGCTGATAGATGCCAAACCTGCTCTCATTGCCATACAAAAGCTGTGCTTCCCGGTTGGGTTCGCTGTCCTCTAATTCCTGCTTCATGGACTGGTATTCCAGATAAGCGCTCCAATCGCTTTTTTCCACGCCGAACAGCCCGTCATGCCCCTGTAATGCCGCCCTGTCCTCCACAAGCGTTTCTGAACCGTCTGCGTGGAGCTGGTACACCGACACATCCTCCCTGAACAACTCCGTTGCCCTGTCCTTTGTCAGAGGGAGCATTTCATCCCAAGAATACCCGTATTCGTGCATCTGCGACAATCCCACCATACCGTCCGGGAGCGCATCAATTTCTTCCTCCGCTGCCCTGATTGTTTCCCAAAGCAGAGGTAAATCATCTTTCTGCTCCGCAATGGAATGTGCAAGGGAAGTGGTCTTATACATATCATCCAGCTTATACGCATGGTTCATAATCAGATTGCGCTCATCGCTGTCATATACCGACCTGTGAAATTCCATGCGGTTAATGAGCTGCTCCGCCTGTACCGTTGCCGGAAGCTCCGAAGCGGTATGCACTTCCCATTCGCTCATATCCACATCAAAATCATAGAACTGCGGATAACCGTCATTCAAACCGCCGCTTCTCATAATCGGCACAAACTCAAAACCTCTCTCCTGCAGATAATCCAGCACATTTCCATTCCACTCATTTTCTTCCAAAAATGGTATGGCATATAAAACATTTGCCACTTCTGACTGCATATCCGCAATTTTAATGGTTTCATATTCCCCGCTGTCCGGCGTGGAGATTCTCACAATCACATCGCCATATTCAATCGGAACATTCGCCCTTTCCCGTTCTTCCTGCAACGCCTTAAAATCCGTTATCTCATGGGTATCCGTATCATAGGCATAGTCTAAATGGTATTCTTCTACTTCCTCGCTCCGTTCATTGGCAAGCAGCGTTACCCATGCCCCGGCTCTTTCAAGGTAGGCTTCCACATTCTGCCTGTCATCGTCTTTCATGGCAGACAGCAGATTAAATATTTCCGTCCTCTCCATGCCTTTAATATTCAAAAGGTCATATTCGGAACGGTCTGTATTCGACACAAGCAGGATAATGTCCTCCTGTGCCTGTTCTGCAGCACGCTCCTTTTCAATCTCTAAAAGCTGTGTTTCAATCCCCTTTATCAGTTCAGAAGAAGTCCGGCGAATCGTGTCAAGGGAAGATTTTAACTCCGGCATTTCTTTTCCGCTGCTCCACCCGG
>CAJTXP010000193.1 GCA_910583615.1 uncultured Lachnospiraceae bacterium
ACTTTTGTATTGCACGTTACTTTTAAATACTGTATAATAGTATTGAGGTGATTCATATGAGGCTTGGGTGGACAAAAAATAAAAATTCTACTACTTACCGCGCTCTTAAAACAATTCGTGTCAATGGAATCAATCAAACTATCGTGATTAAATCCTTTGGGTCAGACAAGTTTATTTGTGAGACTTATGGTGTCTCTGATGCCAAAGCCTGGGCAAAAGAGCAGGTCAGGCTCATGAATGAGGCGGAATTGGAAGATTCTCCTTCCTTTTCTATTACTCTTTCTTCTGCTGCGGATCTCCCCCTTCATGAACAGCGCCTTTTCAACGGTGGCTACCTCTTCCTTCAGGTCATCTATCATCAGTTGGGACTGGACAAAATCTGTGCCGCGATCCGTACCAGGCATGACTTTGATTATAACCTTAACTCCATCCTTTCCCGCCTGCTTTACACGCGGATTCTCTTCCCGTCCTCCAAGCGCAGTTCCTACATCGATTCCCTGCGTTTGATTGAACAGCCCGATTTTGAACTGCACCAGATCTACAGGGCTCTCTCCGTCCTGGCTTCGGAATCCGATTACATTCAGAGCCGGCTGTTCAAGAACAGCATGAAACTGGCCAGGAGAAGAACAGAGGTCATTTACTATGACTGTACAAACTTTTATTTTGAGATTGAAGAGGCGGAAGACGACAAACAATATGGGGCCTGCAAAGAAAACCGTCCCCTTCCTATTATAGAAATGGGGCTCTTTATGGACAGGGATGGGATCCCCCTGGCTTTCTGCATGAACCCTGGCAACCAGAATGAGCAGCTCTCCATGATCCCTCTGGAGAGGACCCTTATGGAAAAATTTGATATGTCCCGGTTTATTGTATGTACGGATGCCGGGCTCTCCTCTAATACCAACCGCTATTTCAACGATTATGACAAACCGGATGGCATGAGAGCCTTTATTACCACCCAGTCCGTCAAAAAGCTCAAAAAACACCTGAAACAATGGGCTCTCAGCCCCGAAGGCTGGAAGCTTTCCGGCAGTGACGGGCATACCACCTATCACCTGGATGAACTGGATGAACAGACGGATTTGGAAAAGATGTATTACAAGAGCCGTTGGATCAAGGAAAAGGTTGAGGTGGTTCTGGACGGAAAAAGACAAAAGGTTGATCTGGAACAGCACCTGATTGTCACATACTCCATCAAATACCGAAATTATCTGCGCTCCATCCGGGATGGCCAGATAAAACGCGCGATGAAGGCGGTAGAATCAGGGGGAAACGCCGTAGAAAAGAAAAGGCAGAACGATCCAAAACGGTTCATCAAAGCTAACCATGCGACCGCGGATGGGGAAGTGGCAGATAAGACTATTTACTATATTGATGAGGAGGCAATTGCTAAAGAAGAGCAGTTTGATGGATTTTATGCTGTATGTACAAATCTGGAAGACCAGCCGGAAGCAATTATAAAGATCAATAAACGCAGATGGG
>CAJTXP010000194.1 GCA_910583615.1 uncultured Lachnospiraceae bacterium
GAGAGTATGAAAAAAACTCTGTAAAAACTGAATCGCAGTATTCTAAAAAGGTCTTCTATGATAAAATGAAAAAATCATAGGAGGCCTTAAATTATGGCAAACAGAAAAAAAGAAGTTTACAAACCAAAACCAATGACAGAGGGAAAAAGAAATATCATCCAAGGACTGCTTCAAGAGTATGATATAAAAACTGCAGATGATATCCAGGATGCCCTGAAAGACTTGCTGTCCGGCACGCTTAAAGAGATGCTGGAGGCGGAAATGGACGGCCATCTGGGATATGATCGGTACGAGCGTTCCGATGAGCCCAATTACCGCAACGGGACAAAGCCCAAGCGCGTCCGCAGCAAATACGGTGAGTTTGAAGTGGACATGCCGCAGGACAGGCGGAGTTCTTTCGAGCCGCAGATACTGCCAAAGCGCAAGAAAGACATTTCAGCCATTGATGACAAGATTATTTCCATGTATGCCAAGGGGATGACGGTGCGACAGATTTCGGAAACAATCGAGGACATATACGGTTTTGAGGTCAGCGAAGGCATGGTGTCAGACATCACCGACAAGCTGTTGCCGAAGATTGAGGAATGGCAGAACCGCCCTCTGTCAGCGGTTTATCCGGTCGTGTTCATAGATGCCGTGCATTTCTCCGTCAGGGACGATGGAGTCATCCGGAAGCTGGCGGCTTATGTGGTTCTGGGGATCAATGAAGACGGGAAAAAAGAAGTCCTCACCATAACGATCGGGGAAAATGAAAGCAGCAAATACTGGCTGAGCGTGCTGAACAGCTTAAAAAACCGCGGCATAAAGGACATACTGATCCTCTGCTCTGACGGCCTGACGGGGATCAAAGAGGCCATCACGGCCGCGTTCCCGTCAACGGAGCAGCAGAGGTGCATCGTCCACATGGTGCGGAACACGCTGAAATATGTCGCAAACAAGGACATGAAGGCATTTGCAAAAGACCTAAAGACAATCTACAATGCGTCGGATGAAAAAACCGCTTCTAAGCATCTGAAAGCCGTGACGGAAAAATGGGAGGGACAGTACCCGAACGCGATGAAGCGCTGGAACGACAACTGGGATGCTGTATCCCCAATCTTCAAGTTTTCCAAAGACGTCAGGACGGCATTCTACACGACAAATGCAATAGAATCGCTCAATTCCTCCTACCGCCGCCTAAACCGCCAGAGGAGCGTGTTTCCGAGTTCGCAGGCATTATTAAAAGCCCTGTATCTGGCAACATTTGAGATCGTGAAAAAATGGACAGTCCCGATCCGGAACTGGGGAAAAATCCGAGGAGAGCTGGCAGTCATGTACCCGGACAGGATGCCGGAGTAACAAAAAACACCGGAATGCCAAGAGAAATATACGCCCGGATTATCCAGGCGTTCTTGACATGTCGGCTTATTTTTGATATGTATTAATCAAGGGCTTAACAGCAGGAACTGCCGCTAAGCCCCCTCAATTATCATAGAAGA
>CAJTXP010000195.1 GCA_910583615.1 uncultured Lachnospiraceae bacterium
TAAGCGGACCAAAGCGCCTGCATCGCATGGCTGTTTTCTACTTCGGAAAACACTTCCTTCGCTTCTTTCAAACGCCTCTCGGTCCCGCGCTTGCGGGCGGTAGCAAGGAGCGCGTGGCGGAGAATATCGGAATCCAGCGATCTTCCATGAAGCTGTTCCAGAATGTAGAGGTCATAAAAATCCCTCATGCGGGTGTTTGTTATGGTCCGGGCAATCATTGTTTCCAGCTTTTCCGCAAGTACGGTTTCCAGATTGTACGCCCAAATATCAATGGAGCGTTCCTCCAGCATAAGCCGGAAGCTGTACCGGACTGCCCTTGGCGTAATCACATCCCCGGTAGAAATATCAATTTTCAGCGGCGTCACCACTCCGTCAAAAACAGTGGCCATGCTGACCCGAATCCCCGGATACTCGGCCTCGTCCATGATTTCCGAAATGCTTTTCACCTGGAACTCCACACCGTCCTCAATGGGGACTGCTATGATAGAGGACATCAGATTTTCAATGTCCTCCACATTCACGCTGGCCCCTCTGACGGTTGCGTCTAAATCCATTGTAGACCGGGCATCCAACCCTACCATTGCGGCAACCAGCATCCCGCCTTTCAAAATAAAGTTATCCCGATATTCAGAAAGGGAAATACGTTCCAGGAAACGCTCCATCATATAGTTCCGCATCAAAATCTGTGCGTCCGCCGATTTCTCCTTTGCGAGATTGCGGATCAAATCTTTCAGCTGCCTTGCTGTCTTTATCATAATAGCACCTCCAAATACTGCCGCAAAATTTTTTCAACCCGGAACAGCCCTGCATACTGCATCAGCCTCCGCAGGTTTTTCTCTTTCCTGCGGGCGTACATTTTGAGCGCCCCTTGAAATGTCTGCATCTCAATGCTGCTCCGGCAGCGAAGCAGGTCGCAGATGGTCCGCTCCATATCATAAGCCGGAACCGTATGCCCGAAAGGGGTTCGAGCCGTACTCTTTCCGACGTCATGCAGCTCCGGTTTTATGGTGTAGACCAAAATCCCGTCCGCTTTCAATCTGGTCGTGCTGTATCCCCGTCTGACGGTAATGGAATAGGGGGAAGGCTCCCGGTCGGTCAGATCATGGAAAAACAGCGCCGTTTCATGAGAAAAAATCCCCTGGCTGCATCGTAAATGGAGCAGGTACATCCCATCGACCCAGGCATCCGGCGATACATAAACCCCATGTGCCGCCTGTTCCAATTCTTTTTCCTTCACATAGTTGTAAAAAACGGATTTTGGAATTCCCCGTTTCACCACCTCTGATGTTTGGAGCATACCGTGTTGTCCCTCTAAAATCGTGTCCAGCTGTTCAAACTGTGTCATGCCCTCACTTCCTTTCGTGCTACTATTATACATGATTGTAGCACGAAAGTAAATAGCGGCAAAAAGAAAAAGCGGAGGAAGGCGCGGCGAAGAACGCCGTTCCTCCCTCCG
>CAJTXP010000196.1 GCA_910583615.1 uncultured Lachnospiraceae bacterium
GGACACCATACTGTTGTATTTACCTTCAGCCGCTTCATAATCGGATATACCGCATAGGGAGGTGTCAGATATTCATCATTTTTATTGAACTTATATTGTATCTGTGCCATACTCTCACATCTCCCTCTCTGATTTTTTCGCTGTCCCCTTGTCCGGAACTTCCTTCTCCGACTTATCTCTCTGCTCGATGACCGCTTTTTTCTCCGCCAGTTTCTCCTTTATGGAAATTCTGCCTGTCTGCTTCTCTTTTTCCTCCTTCGGCTTCTCATTGTTCAGGACGTTATCAATCATGTTATAGTTACATTCTTCCAGTTCCTCAATCTTTGCAAGCGGCTTGTATTCCGCCAGCTTATCTAACAGCTCCTTCGCCTTCCTTGCGGTCTGTACGCCCTCACTGTCATCAAGCTCCGTCCCTTTCCCGATAATATCCGTCATGCCTTCCCGGATACTGTCTGAAATGAGCGCATTGAGGAAATCATTCAGATACCCGGTATTCCCGTTCCTGATGTCCTCTGTGATATTCGCTATCTGCGCTTCCCTGTCCTCCACTGTATGATTGTACTGGTAAGTGTCAAAATCATAAGATAGCTGGTCTATCTCCGCAGCAAGGAAAGCCGCCTGCCACTTCTCCAGAGAACCCCTGACCTCTATATCCGGCAGCTTGTCGATCAGCTCCGCAATGACCTCCACCGCCTTCGGATTGTCTGTAATATCCGGCACATAGTCCAGAATCTCCAAATCCGCAACTCTGCCCGAAACAATATCCATCTGCGTGTCCTCATAGCTTTCTGTCCCCTCTGTATGGATATTGATGCCGATGCTTGGGATACCGTTCATCCTCTCCGGCGGTATCCGGTTGAAAATGGCGATTGCTTCCGGGACGCCTGCTATCCCCTCATGGTACTCTCCGAAATTGTGGAATTCCCCGCACTCCGCCACTGTAAGGGTGACAACCGTCTGTTTTTCCTCCTGTGCCTGCTCTGCGCCCTTCTCCTGCATGGCGGCACGTTTTTCCTCAAGATAGGCTTCCACACCCGGAAGATATTCCCCAAGCGTCCCTGTCTTGCCCTCTGTAATGGGATTGATGTCTACCTTGACGCCGCCGATTTTAAAACCGTCCTCATTAAAGGCGTTGAACAGGGCATCCTCACTTTCCCCGCCCCGGTACTCCACTACCACATCAAGGTCAGAACCGGCTCCCTCTAAACCTCTGCACCTGCTCCCGGCTACCGCCATATCCACAAGTTTTATATCCATTCCATATTCGTCAATCTTGGACTGTAAATAAGCGTAAACATTCAGTTCTATATCTTCCTGTGTCTGCCCGTTGATGCCATGAAATAATTCCTCAGTTTTGGCTTTAAAATCCGCTATGGCTTTGCTTTCCACTGCTTCCGGCACTTCGGTTCTGATACGTTCCTCAAGATGCTCTTTTGCCGCCTGCT
>CAJTXP010000197.1 GCA_910583615.1 uncultured Lachnospiraceae bacterium
CGCTTACCCTGACTCATTTTGCTGGTCTTTGTGATGATGCAGTGCCTGTAACACCCCATCCTTTTCGGGTTTCTTTCCAGAACCCTGCCCGATTTCTGAATCATCCGGAACCCGGCAGGGCTCTGGAATATAGGATGCTCCTGACTGTCTTATGCCACAATCGCTTCCTTCTTTTCCACACGTCTGATGTCCATCAACATCTTCTTCGGATCATAAACCATACCTTTCTTCAGAATCGTGTAGATTATCCTCAGAAGCTTGCCGGCTATCACAATCAATGACTGCATCTTTTTCAGCGGATTATCGGCTCGTGTCGTATAGTACATATGAAGTTCTTTGAATTCCTCCGCATGGGCCACTGCTGACTTTGCCGCCTGGAATAACCAATATCTGAGCCGTTTGCGTCCTCTGTGGCTGATTCTGGTTTCTCCTTTATGCTTTCCTGAGCTGCATGCCACAAGACCTAATCCACTTAATTTTTGTATTTCCTTAACATCATCAAATCTCGAAATATCCCCCATCTCTGCAAGGATTCCGGAAAGTATGTTTTCTCCGATTCCTGATATCTCTAGAATGTTACCGGCATGCGGTATTTCCTGACATTTCTGGTTGATCTGATTCTCTATGACAGCAAGTTCGGCATCCAGTTCCAGGATTTTCTGTACAAACCACTTTACAGCTGCCTTGCCTGCAATGGCTCCATCCTTAATCCCGACACTTGCTTTCGCATACTGTAAGATTTCTCCTGCTCTGCTATAGCCGCGTCCTCTAAGCCTGGCATCATGCCAGATTTTTCTTATTCCATCTTCACCAAGTGATATCAGGTCATCCGGGAATGGAGCCTGTCTCAGCAGTTCCAGACTAAATGCGCCATCGACTTTTCCCAACGCATCCTTATACTCCGGAAAATATATCTTCATCTCTCTGTGCATCCGGTTGATTGTCCGGATTCTGTCCTCATTCAGCTGATCTCTGAACATCGATAACCTGCGAAGCTCCGCATAAAGTTTTTCCGGAAGGTATGGCATACCAAAGTTGCCATCCTTCACAAGATTTGCTATCAGTTTCGGATCCTTCCTGTCATCCTTCATCTGGCTGTTATCTTCAACCTCTTTTGTCTGCTTCACAGCATAAGGATTTACCTGAACAACGCTGATCCCATTTGAAATCATCCATGCCGCAAGGCAGAACCAGTAGTGGCCGGTCGGCTCTAAGCCAAGTACGATCTGGCTCTTATTATGTTCAGCAGCTATCTGTACTGCCCACTCCTTTGCACTCTGGAACCCCTCAGAATCATTGTTGAATGAATATACGGACTTACTGAGTTCCCTTCCCCTGGTATCGATTGCTCTCATATAGTGTGTTTCACTGCCCACATCGCATCCTAGGATAAGCATGTCATCACTGATAAAGGAGAGTTTTTCGTTTTTATCAAACTT
>CAJTXP010000198.1 GCA_910583615.1 uncultured Lachnospiraceae bacterium
TGAAACTGAAAGTTACTTCCATCACTGTCTGGTGCCGCATGCTTAAGGAAACTCCGCTTTATGCCATCCTCAGCGGTTTCTCTTTCGGGGATACCCCTGGTGTCGGTACTTTTTATGATTTCTTTTCCCGCATCTGGCAGGATGACTCCAACAACCTTTCCCCGAAAGACCGGTTCCCTAAAATGAAGAAAACTCCCAAGGGGAAGAAGAAAGGTGATAAGACTCCCTGCGATTCTTCCAGCACTGCTTCAAAACTTCTTCCCCTGCTGGAACGCTGGCATTTAAAGCCTGAGAATCCCTTTTTCCTCATTTTCCGGCTTTATCAGCAGCAATTCCTGGACCAATCCATCCACAGGGGGTTGGTTAATCCCCGGCACCTGGCTCTTGCCGGTGACGGCACCCCTGTCCGTACTGCCGCACAGCAGCGGAAAAAGCGCATCTGTGATTGTAAGGAGAAAGGCTGTTCTTCCTGTAACTGCAAACGTCATTATTCCCAGCCCGACTGTAACTGGGGATGGGACTCCCACCGGGAATGTTATTTCTTCGGCTACCACCTCTACATGTATGTGGCTTCCGATTCCTTCAGCGACCTCCCTGTGTTTCCGCTTTTAGAGCGGGCCTCCCGGCATGACATGCTTTCCTTCCTGCATTCCTTTTTCACCATGAAAGCGTATCTTCCGGAATTCCAGATTGAAAAGCTCCTTCTGGATTCTGCACACGACGCTTACGCTGTCTATGATTACTGCAGACGGGAAAATATCGTTCCTTTTATTGACCTTAACCCCGGACATACCGGATATTTCACTTATAAGGATGATTTCACTATTGATGATGATGGTGATGGTGTCCCTGTCTGTAAGTTGGGCTTACGTATGCATAAAGATGGATATGAAGCTGCCAAACACCGGGCAAAATACCGGTGCCCGAAATCAAACCGGAAACGTGGCTGCTTCTGTGAACACCCTTGTTCACCGGCGAAATATGGAAGAACCGTACACATCTTTACCGATGACAATCCAAGGTTATTTAACATACCGCCAAGGGACTCTAAAGCATGGGAAAAGGAATATGACAGAAGGACTTCCGTGGAGCGCTCCAACAAGCGCGAGAAAGAGGACTATAAATTAGAAGACGGCAGGCACCGCTCGACGAAGATGTGGTACTGCCGCCTCTACGGCATCATGATGCTCCAACACCTTGATGCCTGGGAAATGCCCTCTGTCGAGGCATTTCAAAAATCATTCTTAGGTTTAGCCGCCTAATAATGATATATTAAGCGATTCCATAAGATTTTTCAAGGCATAGTACCCACTATGTCCAATGTTTATGTCCATTTTTCTCTAATTTCTTTTCCTGCACGATATTCAGTTGTCAATCTTCGCTTAGAATCTCATTCATTGAGATTCCGAGAAGTTATT
>CAJTXP010000199.1 GCA_910583615.1 uncultured Lachnospiraceae bacterium
ATTGAAAATATATTTTTGACATATACATGCCGATTTATCACTTAAATTTGTGACAGCGTATGAGAGTAGGTTTGTGACAATCCAAGAGAGCAACAACACCAGTAGTCTTTTGCCAGCTTTGCTGCAATATCCTCCAACTGATTCGGAAAACCGTTGTCACAGGGAATGCCAAACCGCTCCTCCAGAGCTTTTGTGACTACATCACGGTATTCCTCCTGATACTGCCAGAGAACCAGATTGCAGGAATTGTTTTTTGTGCCGGTGTCCGACACATCAAAGACATACCGGATACGCGGATACCCGTTTCGACATGGACGAGGGCAATGCCCTTAGAGCCACGACGCACATAACGGCGCATTTTCTTTGTCCAGATGTCAAAGCCTGCGACTGCGGTGGATCTGGGGTTCTGGGCGTGGATTAAGAGCTGGTCGGGGAACGGATACTTATACAGGCGGGATGCTGTGGTAAGAAATCCCGTCCAGTTTTCCAGATTTCTGGTAAGCCCTGCGGCTGTCTGTCCCGCAAGCTGGACATAGGTCTGTAATTTATCAGGCATGGCTGCCACTCCTTTCGTGTGAAAAAGCTTTTTTTTGCTTTCCCACCCGTTTTCTGCCACAGGCAGAAAAATTCAAGCCACCTGATGGGTGGCCTGATACGAGACACTATTTCTACACTGGCGTTTGACGGTATACAGACAGCAGATGGGTCTTTGCATTGTAGAAGTAGACGGAATCACTCAGGATGTTATTTTGCCGGATGGCCCGCGGGTCACGATTGACTTGCATCACAACATTTTTTACCTCTGCAATATCACCTACGGATGCGATGTCGGCTGCAAGCATTTCGTTCCGGCTTGACGGGAGCAGACATAAATCATCTGTTCCCAGCTGGTGTGCGACCTCCTGCAGGAAACGGTCAGACAGAACCGCACGGCTGCCGTCAATGCCTGTCCTGTTGGTCAGAACATAGAGCGGTGATTTACTGACCGGGTCCATGCCGTCCAGAAGACCGGCATCCGTTCCTTCCGCAAGTCCGGCTTCGCATATCACGCTGATGATGTTCCTGCATATGTAATGCTCTGACTCCGTGTTTCTTTCGGCGATGCTGAGAACCTCTTCCCCGGTCAGCCCCAGTATCTGTAAGAGATCATTGCTGACCAGAAAAGATCCACTGTCCAAATACCATCTCGGTACTGCCGCCAGGTCAAGCACATCTTTGTAAGGACACGTTTCCAGTAATTTCCGGTTTTGTTCCTTATTGATTAAGGCAAGACGAATAGATTTCTGTGCGTTTTCCGGTGTAAGCTCCGGGATTTCCGGGTATCTCAATCGCTTCTTCCTTTAACTGTATCAGTTCCTTTGAAAGAGAACTCAAG
>CAJTXP010000200.1 GCA_910583615.1 uncultured Lachnospiraceae bacterium
CTGCCTGCGGATCTGTTTCATCCATTTCATCCGGCAGTGTAAGATTGATCTTCAGAACCACGGCAACTTCCTCCTTGTCAACAAGGACATCTGATATCTGGAACATGGTGGAAAGATAGCTGTGCAGATAGATCACGCTGCCTGTTCTTCCGGGGAATGACATTAAGGAAATATAGTCCATGTCAGCGAGCTTTTTCAGTACACGCCCTGCTGTGGCTTTGGAGATGCCCCAACGGACAGCCATTTCACTGTAAGCTGCCAGCGGGGAGCCGGTGCCGTTGCGGAAATAGACCACTGGACCAATCTCCGACCCCTGCACCTGGCTGTCATTGTAGACAGCGGACATCCACAGATCCAGCAGGATATCCATTTCGGAGCAGCGGCCGGCGCTGACCAGTTCTGTTGCAACCACAGTGGGCATAAAGAAAAAGCCCGTATCTTTTTGACAGGGGCAGTTGTAGTCCAACACGGTATTATGCTTTTTCCAGTCGCGGATCTTGTATTTGACCACCTTTCCACGGTCAAGGAAAAGATAGGAAATAAGATGGCGTTTCTGCAGTTCATCCAGGATGGAGACTGCCTGGCGCTGGAAACGGGTACGGAACCATGCAGTCAGTTCCTTCACGGTACAGATCCACTCACCGGGGTATACAGTATAGCCGATACCGTCTATGCGGAGATAAGAGGTGCGGAAGTTCGCATAGTTGCAAAGCACCGTATAATAAAAAAGGCCGGAACCCCCGCTTGCGCGAATGCTCCGGTCTGCCATTAAGTTCTGGATAAAATGCCGGTAGATCCGGCAGCGTGGATAGTCCACGATCTGTTTGATCTCTAATTGATATTCTGACATAGAACCCTCCATGTATCAGCAAAGCCTGTTCTGGAATAAAAGAACCTGTTTTTGTTGTCAGCCAACGTGGGCTATGGTAAAATGACATCATCCGATGTACTCAGACGTTTCTGCCTGGGTACACAGCAACAACAAAATATAGACTTTAAAATGAATTAAGCTACTCGGATTAACATAAAAATCAGCCGATGATTCTGCTAATTTTTTGCTAATCGACGTTCCTGAAAACGGCTTTTGCTAATTTTCTGCTAATTTGATGAAAGTTGATAGTAGTAGATGAAATTGTGCAATATGCAATAAAAAGGCACAATAAACTGGGTTCTACGAGGACACTTTTGACATGAAAGAGCATGAAAAGAGGTGTAAGGTAACCGCAGGGCAAGGTATAAATTTTCCTCCTAAGCGGTAGGTCGGGTGTTCGAGTCACCTCGGGAACGCTGGGAACATAGCCGAAAGCCTTGATTTTAGACAATGTCATGATGCTGGGGTCAAAAGCCCACGAAGTAACCTTGAAAATTTAATA
>CAJTXP010000201.1 GCA_910583615.1 uncultured Lachnospiraceae bacterium
TCCTGCTATTTTTTTGCCCGGAATCCGGGAGAAAGGAGGACGCACTTTTGCCATGTCCGCATTGTAAAATCACCATCATTAAGCGGAGCAACAATGAATCCGCCGTTTCTGCCGCCGCCTACCAGAGCGGCGAGAAGCTGTTCTCTGAATACGACCAGGAGCAGAAATACTATCCCTACAAGAACGAAGTCACCCACAAGGAAATCCTGCTCCCGCCCCATGTGCCGCCGGAATATGCCAACCGCAACACCCTATGGAACTCTGCCGAAGCACAGGAAAAACAATGGAACTCCCAGCTTGCCCGGAGGTTCGTGCTTGCCATCCCAAGGGAAATCCCGCCGGAACAGTATGCCGACCTTATCCGTGACTACTGCCGGGAGTTTTTTGTTTCCAAAGGCATGATAGCCGACTTTGCCATCCACGACAAGGGGGACGGCAACCCCCACGCCCATATCCTGCTCACCATGCGGGCGATGGACGAAAAAGGCAGATGGCTCTCCAAATGCCGCAAGGTATACGACCTTAACGAAAACGGCGAAAGAATCCGGCTCCCGTCCGGCAGATGGAAAAGCCACAAGGAGAACACCGTGGACTGGAACGACCAGAAGTACGCCGAAATCTGGCGGCAGGGATGGGCGGACACGGCCAACCGCTATCTGGAAGCCAACGACCGCCCGGAACGGCTTGACCTGCGCTCCTATGCCCGACAGGGGATTGATAAAATCCCCACCGTCCACATGGGGCCAGCCGTCTGCCAGATGGAGAAGAAAGGAATCCAGACCAGCATCGGCAACCTGAACCGGGACATCAAAGCCGCCAACTCCCTCATGCAGTCCATCCGCCAGATGGTGCGCCACTTAAAAGGCTGGATTGCCGATTTAAAAGAGAAAAAAGCCGCCCTGATGGAAGCATTGGAGCAGACGAAGGAACCGACCATACCGGAGCTGCTCTCACAGTATTTAGAACTGCGGAGCGGGCAGCGTGCCGGCTGGACTTCCAGAGGGAAGCTCAAAGGCACAGTTGCCGACTTCAACAGGGTACAGGCGGCAATGGAGTTTCTGCGGGAAAAAGGAATCTCCACCGTAGAAAGCCTTGACACCCGGCTGGACGAAATCAGCCAGACCGCCGTTTCTGTCATGGAGAGCGTGAAAAAAAGCGAGAAGCGTATCAAAGCCATCGACACCATGCTGTCCTACATTGACAAATACGAAGCCAACAAGCCAGTCCATAAGGAGTATGCCGCCATCGGCTGGAAGAAGAAAAAGGAGCAGTTTGCGGAGAGCCACCGGGAGGAACTGGACGCTTACAATGCCGCTATCCGGTATTTGAAAGCCAACCTGAAAGGCAATTCCTACTCCCGCAAAGATTTGG
>CAJTXP010000202.1 GCA_910583615.1 uncultured Lachnospiraceae bacterium
TTAATCTGCAGGAAAGCTGCAGTAGATGGGTACTTTATTTCGCCGCGTTACACTACAAAAGAGCCACCGGAAGCCCCATGACCGATACGGACATGAAATATATCCGGCTGTATCTGGAAAAGACCTATGGCCTGACAAGCGAGAAAAAGATACAGGACGCCGCCGACCTTGCCGCCAATGAGAACAGCTACCACCCTGTCCGGGATTATTTAAACGGCCTGACATGGGACGGAACCGGGCGGATACGCTCCTGCCTGCGGCACTTTCTGGGAGCCGGTGAGGACGATTACACTTACCAATCCCTGCGCCTGTTCCTGTTGGGAGCCATCCACCGGGCATTTTCCCCCGGCTGTAAATTTGAGGTCATGCTCTGCCTTGTGGGAGGGCAGGGAGCCGGGAAGTCCACCTTCTTCCGGCTGCTGGCAGTCAAAGATGAGTGGTTCTCCGATGATTTACGGAAGCTGGACGATGACAACGTATACCGCAAGTTGCAAGGCCACTGGATCATCGAAATGTCGGAAATGATTGCCACCGCAAACGCCAAGAGCATAGAGGAAATCAAGTCCTTTTTGAGCCGCCAGAAGGAAGTCTACAAGATACCCTACGAAACCCACCCGGCAGACCGCCCAAGGCAGTGCGTGTTCGGCGGCACGTCCAACGCCCTTGACTTCCTGCCCCTTGACCGCTCCGGCAACCGCCGCTTTATCCCCATACAGGTATGCCCGGAACAGGCGGAAACACACATTTTAGAGGACGAAGCCGCTTCCAGAGCCTATTTAAACCAAGTGTGGGCGGAAGCGATGGAGATTTACAGAAGCGGCAGATGGAAGCTGACATTCAGCCCGGAAATGGTGCGCTATCTAAAAGAACACCAGCGGGACTTTATGCCGGAGGACACCAAAGCCGGGATGATTCAGGCTTTCCTTGACAGCTACCCCGGCGATACCGTCTGCTCCAAACAGCTTTACAAAGAAGCCTTAAACCACGCTTTTGACGAGCCGAAACAATGGGAGATACGGGAAATCAACGAGATAATGAACCAGTGCGTCACCGGCTGGAACTATTTCTCCAACCCCCAGATGTTCGCCGGGTACGGCAGGCAGAAGGGATGGGAACGGGAGCAACCGGCAACGGACACCGGCAACGGGGCGGGAAAAACCCCGGAGGGATTTACGCCAGTGCCGGAGCAGATGGAGCTTCCCTTCTGAAAAAATCCGGCAGATGGCAGCCCGCTGCTATCCCGTTGCACACTTCGTTGCTATCCCGTTGCCGAGCCGGTTGCCGGGAAAAATCCCGTAACTGTGGGCTTTTCTCCCCTTTAACAACCAAAGCAACAGAAAAATAAAAGAAAAAGTATA
>CAJTXP010000203.1 GCA_910583615.1 uncultured Lachnospiraceae bacterium
GATTTTTCCTTAAACCCCATGATTTTTTACCGATACCCCGCGATTTTTTATCATACTCCATGATTTTTCCTATACCCCGTGATTTTTCCCCATACTCCACGATTTTTCCTATACTCCGTGATTTTTCCCATAAAAAATCAAAAGCTTTGGAAATATCCTGGCATCCGTGGTATAATTGCTTCATTGAACACTTAAGGAGGCACACGGAATGGACGTATACCATGATAACAATATATGGGGGAAAGGCTCGCCTGAAACCAAGCTGACAGCCCTCCCTGTCAATCACTCTTTTCTTTGGGGAGAACAGGAAATACTTATCCCAGCAGTCTATGTAGGCAAAGCAGGCGCCGCCCTCGATGTATGCGCAAAAATCCCGATAGAAGATATGGCGGCATTTCTGAAAAAATGGGATTATGAGCGGCGGATGTCCCTAAAAACCCCAGAAGAATTTGAGCAGATAGATGCGGACAACCCCGGAAGCAGGGAATTTGCCGTAGAAATATGCCTTGATGGTACGCCACTGGTGCGCCGCATGAGCAGCAGCCTGAGATGGTATCCGGAAAATATAATTCAGATGGGGAATGCCAATCCAGCCAGCGAGGACGGATTTGAAAATAATAAATCTGCCGAGGAATGGATGGGGACTTATGGCTGCGACAAGGGATGCTGCTGGTATTTTGAGCGGCTTTCCTATAATTGGGACGGAGAACCGATACTGTCCCCTCAGAAAATATCACTTGCTTTCCGGGCAAACTTAATCTCCATCACTGCGGGGCATTTTTCCTCTGACGTTTCCTGTGATGGCAAAACGGTAAAGACAGCCCATCCCATAACCGGTCAGGAATACACCCTGACACTGCATAGTTGCGAACAGATCAGGAACAGCTTCGCAGAAATTGGAGCGAAAGGTGTGGTTTACCCAGAATACTGCCAGATACTCTCTTACAGCATTGCACCAGAAATAGACCGCAGCCTTTTTTGCATCCGCGACTGCGCAGAAGGCGACCACCCAAGAATGGGTGATGCCCAAGGGCCGCCGGGCGGGCCAGACGGCCCCACAGCAGTTTTTATGGCCGGGAAAAATGCCGCTCCTGACAAACGGATGGCAGCTTCCTCCCTGCATTTTGAGCCTGTGTCAGAAGTGCAGTGGCGGATGGTATTCCAGATAAAGCCAAAGAATGATGCAGAAATCAGCTTTCCCATCAAAGCATGATCCCACACAAATAGCAGCATAAACATTAACCACACAGAATCCCCCGGAGCCGTTTTCTTCCCTGCTCCGGGGGACTATATTCTCATGCCTTTATCTCCATCCCGTTCTTGAAAGTGAAGCGGATGTCCTCCCTGCTGTACACCG
>CAJTXP010000204.1 GCA_910583615.1 uncultured Lachnospiraceae bacterium
GACCTGCGGCAGATCTCCGCCGCCATGAAGATCATCACGGATATGGAGCGCATCGGAGATCAGGCGGCGGACATTGCAGAGATCATACGGGCGTGTCTGGCCCAGGGGTATGTGCCGGAGGATGTGGGCCATATCCGGGAAATGGCGGCGGAGGTCATCAAGATGGTCACGGAAAGCGTGGATTCCTACGTCCAGAAAGATACTGTCCGCGCCAAGCTGGTGATTGCCCATGATGACATTGTGGATCAATGCTTTGACCGGGTAAAACAGGTGCTGATCGGGAACATCGCGGCAAACCCCGACTGCGGCGAACACGCTCTTGATCTGCTGATGATTGACAAATACCTGGAACGCATCGGAGATCACGCGGTCAATATTGCGGAATGGGTGATTTTTGCCGTGACCGGGGAACACAAAGGAGAAGCGCTATGATTTGGTGTGTAGAGGACGATGCCAGCATTCGGGATATTGAGCTTTACACCCTGCGCTCCACCGGCTTTGAGGCCAGGGGCTTTGAGGACGGCGGAGCGTTCCTGGCGGCGCTGGAAACAGAGCGGCCGGAGCTTGTCATTCTGGATGTCATGCTGCCGGGAATGGACGGCGTGGAGCTGCTGCGGCGAATGAAAGCGGCGGCGCATCTTGCGGATATTCCCGTCATCATGGCCACCGCCAAGGGCGCGGAATACGATAAAATCCAAAGCCTGGATCTGGGCGCGGACGATTACCTGGTGAAACCCTTCGGTATGATGGAAATGGTGTCGCGGGTAAAAGCCGTCCTGCGCCGCTGCCAGCCAGCATCTCCGGCAAAGCAGTTGACAGCCGGTGGTCTGACGATGGATCTGGAAGAACGGACAGTTACCGCAGACGGAGCGCGTATTTTGCTCACCTACAAAGAATTTGAACTGCTTCGCCTGTTCCTCTCCCGCCCCGGCGTTGCGTTCACCAGGGAACAGCTTTTATCCGACATTTGGGGCGTGGATTACATCGGGGAAACCCGGACGGTTGATATGCACATCAAGACGCTCCGGCAGAAGCTGGGAGACTATGGCGGGATGATCGAAACGGTGCGGCATATCGGCTACCGGCTGGAGGCAAAGGCATGACAAAGAAAATCTTCCGTTCTATCCTGCTGGCGGCGGTTTCCGTTCTCCTGGCAAGCCTGGTGATTATCATGGGCTGTCTGTATGACTATTACAGAAACGTCCAAGAGAAACAGCTGCGGGATGAACTTCGTTTGGCCTCTTATGGGGTGGAAGCAGGTGGAAGCGGCTATTTGGAGCAGTTGGCCTCTCCCTATCGGTTTGCGTCCGTAGCGGACTGCCGCCTGACCTGGATCGCTGCTGACGG
>CAJTXP010000205.1 GCA_910583615.1 uncultured Lachnospiraceae bacterium
CAGAATCATATCGTTATTCAAGGCTTATGCCAGAACAATCTGAAAAATATTTCTTTAAAGATACCAAAACAAAAGCTCGTTGTATTCACCGGGGTCTCCGGTTCCGGGAAATCCAGCATCGTGTTTGACACCATTGCGGCGGAGAGCCAGCGCCAGATGAACGAGACCTACAGCGCTTATGTCCGGGGCAGGCTCCCGAAGTATGAGAAGCCAAAGGCGGAAAGGATTGAAAACCTCTCCCCCTCAGTCATCATTGACCAGAACCCTCTTGGGGGCAACGCCCGTTCCACAGTGGGGACCATCAGCGACATGTATTCCGCCCTGCGGCTGCTCTACTCCCGGATCGGGGAACCCTATGTGGGAACGCCCTCCTGCTTTTCCTTCAACAGTCCGGGGGGCATGTGTCCGGAGTGTTCCGGATTGGGGAAGGTGATGACACTGGACGTCCTTCCGCTGATAGTGGAAGATAAAAGCTGGAATGAGGGGATGGTGGAGCTGCCCACGTTCCGTGTGGGGAACTGGTACTGGAAGCAGTATACAGACAGCGGCCTGTTTGACCTGGATAAAAAATGGCAGGACTATTCCGAAAGGGAACGGAACCTTCTGCTGTACGGTTCGGAGGAACCGGGCGGGAAGCGGGTGTCAAAGCAGGTGGAGGGCATCCACAACATGATGAGCCGGCTGCTGTTAAAAAGGAACAGCTCGGAGCTTGGGGAAACTTCCGCAGGCCGGCTGGCAAAATATGTCCGGGAATCTGACTGTCCCCTCTGCCACGGGAAACGCCTGAACGGGGCGGCGCTGTCCTGTAAGATTGCCGGGTATGACATCAGTGAGATGTGTGAGATGGAGTTGACAGAACTGAAACGAGTTCTGGGGACAATCACAGACCCAAGGGGCAGGCCCGTAGCCGAAAACCTGGTTATGACCCTGACCCGCATGATTGAGATTGGCCTCCCTTACCTTTCCCTGAACTGGGAAGCGGCCACCCTGTCCGGCGGGGAGGCACAGCGTCTGAAGCTGGTGCGCTACATGGGGAGCGCCCTCACGGGCATGCTCTATATTTTCGATGAACCAAGCACCGGGATGCACCCACGGGATGTACACCGCATGACCAGGCTGCTGCGTGCCCTCCGGGATAAAGGGAATACGGTTCTGGTGGTGGAGCATGATAAGGATGTAATCTCCATTGCGGATGAAGTGATTGATGTGGGGCCGCTGGCAGGAAAAAACGGCGGGGAGATTCTCTATCAGGGCAGCTATCAGGGGCTCCTTGGCTCCGGCACATTAACCGGGAAGGCCATGGAGATGGAGATACCCTTTAAGGCGGAGCCAAGGAA
>CAJTXP010000206.1 GCA_910583615.1 uncultured Lachnospiraceae bacterium
GATAGTGTCAAGTTTTTTTCGCAAATTTAATTTCTGCCATTTGGTATCCGGTAGTCAGCCGGCTATGATATCAGACAGCAGTTCCTCCTCTGGTTTGGAGAGGTGATCCATGTTCATGTAACGGCGGGTGCCCCATTGGGTCCCGGCTACATAGCGCAGTCTGGCACATACCAGCATCAAAGCACTCTGACCGTCCGGAAACGCACCGATCGCCTTTGTCCGGCGTTTGATCTCGCGGTTTAACCGTTCTATGGTATTGTTGGTCCTGATCCTCGTCCAGTGCTGGGTAGGAAAGTCCATATAGGTCAGCGTCTCCTCGATCCCTTCCTGCACCTTTTTGGCCGCACTGCTCAGTTTCATCTCCTTGAGCTTGTCTGATACGCTGCGGGCTTTCTCACGGGCGGCTTCCTTACTCTCCTGGGCATGGATGGCTTTCAGCATCATTGCTACTGTCTTCATTTTATTGCGGGGCGTAACAGAGAAGATGTTCCGGTAAAAATGAACGGTGCATCTCTGGTAACGGGCATCCGGGAACACCTCAGGAATGGTCTCCAACATACCCAGGTTCTTGTCTCCGATGATCAGTCTGACTCCCGAAAGCCCCCGCTCCTTAAGCCATACAAAGAATGAACGCCAGCTTTCTTTATCTTCTTTCATTCCTTCTGCTGCGCCGATGATCTCACGGAACCCGTCACTATTTACGCCAATAGCCACAAGGATGGAGACATTCCGGATCTCACCACCCCAACTGCGTTTGAGATAGACACCGTCTACATAGACATAGGGATAGTCACCGGACAGTGGCCGGCTGCGCCATTGTTCGATATGTTCATAAGCTTTCTTGTTGAGATTGCTTATCGTCCCGGGAGATACTTTGGTCCCCCAGAGTGCTTCCGTGATATCTTCCACCCGGCGTACGGAGACGCCGGCAAGATACATCTCGATCAGGGCTTCTTCCACGGAGGATTCCCTGCGGCGGTAACGTTCGATGATGGCAGTTTCAAAGGGGACGCCTTTTAACTTGGGAACATTAAGTTCCACTTCCCCGGCAGTCGTCTGAAAATTCCTCTTATAATGCCCGGAACGGTAACCCTGACGGCCACTGGAACGTTCGTACTTCTGGGCGTTGACCAGTTCATCCGCTTCTTTGTCGAGCAGGGCATTGAGGGTTTCTTCCACACTGGATCGGACAAGGTCTTTCAGATCATGCTTTATTAAGTCCTCGTTTAGTTGTATAATGTTATCAGACATGGTTCTATACCTCCTTTAGTAGGTTTTGTTGTGGTGACTTAATTCTACCAAACGGCTATAGACCATGTCTATTTTTTAT
>CAJTXP010000207.1 GCA_910583615.1 uncultured Lachnospiraceae bacterium
ATTGATGACAATGGAGGATTTGAAAAATGAACGTAAATGGAATAGGACAGAATTATTATCAGAACAATGTATCAGCGAATAGATACAATAGGAGCAGGGCAGGACAGTTCTACCCGCAGAAACAGGCGGCAGAGGAATCCGCTCCCGGAAGTGCAAGGCAGAATGCCAATGTGCAGGATATATATGACGCACTTAAATCAACAAATCCAATAATGGGGCAGGAGGAAAACACCGTATCAAATGACAGCGGGCTGACAGTGTGGTATGGCGATAAGACCTTGGAAGAATGGGCGGCAACAGACCCGAAATATACGGACAAAGCAACAGGTTTTTCATGGTATGTCAGGGATGGGAAGCACCCTTATATGACGGGGGAGGATGCTAAGAAATTTAAGGAAATGTGCAAGGAAACGGGAGAGTCGTGGCTGAAAAAGTTTGCGGAAATGACAGGAACGATACAGCACCTTGATGACAATACAACTGCCTATGTGGGAACAAACGGTACAGCGATTAAATCAAAGGACGGAAAGGAACTGTTTATAGATACGTCATCCATGACTTATGACATGATCATGAATATGTTCAGTAATCGGCCCAAAAGCGGGAACTATTTTGACAGCTCATATTGGCAGAAAAATATCCAGAAAGCTATGTTTTCTGTAGAACAGTGATGCTTTACATATTCAGACTGACACGGTGTAGCTGGGGGTGGAAACATATCACCCCCAGCCACAATATTGAATAAATGACAATAGCGGAGGATTTGAAAAAATGAATGTAAATGGAATAGGGGCAGCAGGATACCCGGCATGGCAGGGAACAAGAAAGGCACAGCAGAATGCGGTAAAAAGGAGTTTTGCGGAGCAGGTAAACAATGTGGCAGATACTCCAAAAGTCTATAATATTTTTACAGATGAAGATATGTTGTGGACAGGAGGGAACGGTACAGGGCTGTCTTATTATCTTAAGTATGCGGAAGATTCAACAGAGGATGATCCGACAATCATTGCAAAGGGTGTTGATGAGAATGGGAATGAATTTGAAAAGACCATACATATCAACGAGATAAATCCCAAGTCAGCGACTGTTGTGGAGATGCGTGCTTTGGAAGCACATATGGGGGTAAAGAAGCTGGGGGGATTTACTTCCCTTCCGATGGAAGCCGGGGCTATGGGATTAAATGACAGGACAGATTTCATGGATATGTTCCAGAAGCAGATCGGCGACATGAAGCTGTTGCTCCAGAAAAAGACGGCGGCATATTATCAGTACAGTATGCAGGCATATTGGGATTT
>CAJTXP010000208.1 GCA_910583615.1 uncultured Lachnospiraceae bacterium
TGTTTGACTGGGGGAAGTATTATGAGAAGGATGGTAAGATTGTCATGCCCGTATCGGTCCAGGCCCATCATTCTTTTGTGGATGGGATACATGTTGGACAGTTTGTGGATAGGCTCCAGGAATATTTGGATTCATTTTAGGAGCGGAGGTTGGATTTTATATATAGGATTATGTCAATAACACGGCCAGATGAAGGTATCACGGTTTGATCTGGATATGGATTTGATCTGGGATAGCGCGTAAATATGTGCCGGGATGGAGGGAGAGAGGTTCAGGAGGTTTATAGGCATGGGCGGCGGTTTGGACGTGTTTGTGATAGGACGGAAGAGATAGACGGAGGCACATGAGGAAGAAGGCTTCCCTGATGGGAAAGTGTTGATAGAAATTTGACAGGAGGCAGACAATGAGACAATCGCCAGGTTAGAGCCCCGGCAGCCAGGAACCGGGGCTGTATACGAGGAGGTGGACATGAATGGACAGACTGAAATGCCCAAGGTGCGGAAAGCGTGTTATGGATATCTGCACGGAATCCCCGAAGCCAGTGGAGGCACAGACCAGGTGCCCGAACTGCAATCATATTGTTACGGTGTACTGGGAACCAAAGAGTGAGAAGAAAAAGCAAAAGAAGAGATAGGTACATAGGCGGGACGGCTTCTGCGAGGGTGCGGGGGCCGTCTTTTTTTGGCGTGGCGGTGTTTATCCTGCGGGGAATGGGGAATACTTGGATTATGCATGGAAAATTATGGCATGGATGCCGTGCCGCTGTCCCTGCAGTGGCAGGAAAGGAGGCGGCGTGGGGGAAAAGAAGGTCTGTCCGCTGTGCGGCAGGAGGCTCCTGGACGTGAGGCGGGACCGGGCATATGAGGTCATTTTTGAACTGCGGTGTCCGCACTGCGGGAAGATTGTGAGGATTGTGCTGCCAGCCCGTGCAGGATTGAGGAACTGAATGTATTTTTACGACCGAGCGAGTGGGACCGCATAGTGTCGAGTCACCGAATGGCCGGAGTAAAGCTAGGAATTAAGTAGCTTACTCCGGCCTTTTTTTGGTTTTACGGAATTGTCCCGTATAGAGCTTCCGGCGTTTCTGGCTTTACGAAGGCGTAAAGAAAGGAACGCTTTATGTCTGGAAAGAGGATCGTTACCATCAGGTCTGGGAATGAGGAAGTGAGGATGGAGGTCACGGAGGAAGAGTACCAGAGGTATTTCCGTCCGTGGTGGAGGCAGAAGAAGAGGGAGCAGAGGAACCGGGAGGCGATGGAGGAAAAGGGGTATACGGA
>CAJTXP010000209.1 GCA_910583615.1 uncultured Lachnospiraceae bacterium
CTGATATTGTCAATATTGGTTGACACTTTTTTTACAAGGATATCAATGCCTAAGCAGCATCCAGAGATTCATAGTATCTCTGTCGTTTAACCATAGGAGGCAGCCCCTCATTAGCGGAGCATATCCTCCTGTTGTTCCAATAGCCGATGAAATATCTAAAGATGAGGGTTTCCACTTCCTCCACTGTCATTTTCTCTGTATCATGCCTCCCATAGAGGAGTTCCTCTTTCATCCGTGCCCACATGCTCTCGCACCGTGCGTTGTCATGGCAGCGTCCTCCGGCGCTGTTCATACTCTGACGAATACCGTATTTTGCAACCGCCCTGCGATAAGTTTCGCTGGTGTACTGGGCTCCACGGTCAGAGTGGATCATGGCTCCCTGAAGTCCTGGATAGGCGCGGACGGCATTGTCAAGTGTCCGCTCACATAATGCCGCTTTCATGCTGGTATCCATTGCCAGTCCCAGAACTGCAGCGTCAAAACAGTCAAATATGGCAGATACATACAGCTTTCCGTCTTTTGCCTTGATTTCTGTTATATCTGTAACACATTTTTTTAAGGGTTCTTGGGATGAAAAATCCCGTTTCAGCAGATCGTCAGATTTGCGCGCCTCACGGTCCGCTTTGGTAATTCCGTTGGGTTTGCGTTTCGGACGGTGGCTGAGTCCGATTTCCTTCATGACGCGATAAACCGTCCTCTCACCGGGAATACGAATGCCTTCCGGCTTTTTTAAGAGAAGTGCCTGATACATGCGGATCCGTCCATAAGTATCGTTGCATTCATCTTCTGATGCGATGACCCGCATGGCATCGGCTAAATCCTGGTACTTCCACGGACGGTCTTTTTCTGCCAGATATTTATAAAATCCCTGCCGCGTCACTTTCAGTATCCGGCAGTAGAAAGAAATGTTACCCTTTATCACGCCGTCCTCAGTCTTTATGGCAAGAAACATCATTCTCTGCCTTTTGCAGACTTCCGACGGCTGGCGGCGAAAAAAGCGCTTGCTTCCTCAAGAAATTCATTTTCTTCTTTCAGGCGGCGGATTTCTTTTTCCTGCGCTTTGACCTGTCTGCGCAGGAGGGTCATTTCCTCGGCGAGGCTCATCGCCGTCTGTGGCGTGTGCGAGCCGGGGCCGGCATCCAGCCGTCCCTCCCTTGCCGCTTTCGTCCATGCATACATGGTGTTTTCTGGGATGCCCAGTTCAGAAGCCGCTTTTGCGCCGCCAAGTTCCTTCGCCAGTTTTACGGCCTGGATTTTGTATTCCATGTCGTACTT
>CAJTXP010000210.1 GCA_910583615.1 uncultured Lachnospiraceae bacterium
GATATCCGGCTGCTTTTTTGTGAGATAAACAACCAGCTTTGCTATGCAGGTATAAATCAGTTCCATACGGCTCAGAAAACGGATATTTGATTCTATATATAAAGTGATAAATTACTGCTCATAAACACAGATGTTCTATGACCATCTGAGAGACTGTAGACAGCCAGTTGATAAATCTCTGTACAGCTTCCTGGATTTCCTCACGGGAATGGAAGAATACATTATTGATTACGGAATCTTTCAGCCAGCCCCAGAGTTCCTCAATCTTATTCAGATTGGGACTGTAGGGAGGCAGGAACACAAGTTCAAGACGGTTCCTGTTCTCTTTCAGGAATTCTTTCAGCAGCTTTGCATGATGGATTTTTGCATTGTCCAGGATCAGGACAGTCTTTCCATGCGGATACCGGGAAAGTACATTTTTCAAAAACTGCAGAAAAACTTCTGCATCATATTTCCGGTGTTCTTCCACATAAACGCTGCCTGTTTCATAATCCAGGCAGCCAACCAGTTTTACTCCCTCATGCTTTCCATAAGTTGGTATGATCCGCTGCTTTCCTTTTGGAAACCAGGTTTTCATGATGGCCTGGTAATCCCTGATCATGGATTCATCTTCAAACAGGATGGCACAGATATCATCGTCCAGCAGTTTTTTTAATGTTTCGAAGGTTTTTCTGAACTCCTCCTGCTTTTCGGGATCCGCTTTATTTAATGTATAAGTCGGTCTGGTATAACTGAGCCCCAGCCGTTGAAAAAGATTGAGCATTCCCCGGGTACTGAAAGATACTCCAAACCGCTGTTTCACAAAGGCGCAGGCGAGAGCGGCAGTCCAGTTGGCGAAGACGCCCACACCTGCTTCCTGTGCATCGGAAAGCTTTTTGGGTGCACCGGGTTGTTTTATCAGGATAAGAGCTTCTATCCCGCCTTTTTTATAATGGGAAATATGGTCGCTGACAGTTCTCAGCGGAATATGCAGAATCTGCGAAATCTATTTTCGGGGACAGCCCTCCATATAAAGCAGGACAGCATCATAATGCATTTTCTGTTTGACATTTTTTTCCGCTTTTGATGCTGTAAGAAGGCGATAGTAATCTTTTACAGAATCCTCCAGTATCCCTGTGTTCATGTGTATAATACCTCCGAACCAAATTTTGATAAAAGTATTATACACTATTTTATGGCATAAGAACAGTTTGGCGGTAAATAATCACGTTATATATATCACTTGAGAGTAAAAAGTTTATATGCTTAAGAAGCCAGTAAATCCTCACAGATTTC
>CAJTXP010000211.1 GCA_910583615.1 uncultured Lachnospiraceae bacterium
TCACGCATCTCGGCAAGTTTCTCTTTTACGGAAATGCGCCCTCTCGGACTGTCGGCTAACATCCTCTCCTTCCCATGCTCCGCCACCTTCTCCGATACTGCCCGGTTCACCTGCGGTCTGAAAGGCGCATCCGCCACCGCTTCCGCATCACGCTCCATTTCCCCGGTATCCAGTTCCTCCTGTTCCCCGTCATTCTCCGGCTCATCGTCCATATCAATCCCATCGCCGCCCTTTTCGTCCATGTTTAACAGGGCATTTAGCTCTGTCAGGCGTTCCAGCTTCTCCGCAAGCTCCGCTTCCTGTGCGAATGGCTTTGTGACCTCCACCTTTGCGGTTTCAAGCTGATGCTCCACGTTCTCCAGTTTCTGCGCCACCGTTTCCATTCTCCCGGTCATGCCCTCTAAGGCATTGCTTAACCTCTGCAAATTCCCCAACGGATCAGTGCCGATTTCCACCTCATGGCTGATGCTGCCCTTTAAGTTGACCGTAAACTTGGAAAAGAACGAATCGAAGGAAACGCTCATCTTAAATCCCTGATACTCCCCGATTGTGACCGCCATATTCGGCTGTTTTGCGCTCCGGCACATATCAATCAGCGCTGCCCCGGCTTCCTTTTTGTCCGTATATACCCGGTTGCCGATTTTTATGGAGAAAGTGTCCTTGTCCGGGAATTTATTCTGTGCGTAGGTCTGAATGTCGGCACGATACCCCGCAAGGCGTTCCTTCATGGAAGCAATCTGCACCGGGTAATGCTTCACGATATTGTCCTCTAAGCGGTACTTCTGGCTGGTGTGGTTCGCCTTTAACAGCTTTAGCTTGGATACCTGAATATCTAAATCCATCTTTTCTTTTATGTAGGGATTGCCCGTTGCCAGAGCCTTTACTTCCGCATAAGTGAGAGCCGCTTCGTCTATGTCCTCACAGCTTCTGACCGGGGATTTGCTCGTCATAATCTGCCCGATGAATTTTTGCTTATTCTCGATAAGCTGCCAACTGTACGAATCGAACGTACCTTCTGTTACATACCGGAATATTTTCACCTTGTCATTCATGTTGCCCTGCCTTAAAATCCGCCCTTCCTGCTGTTCAATGTCGGACGGACGCCAGGGCACATCGAGGTGGTGTAACGCAATCAACCTGTCCTGCACGTTGGTTCCGGCACCCATTTTTGCGGTTGAGCCTAACAAAAAACGAACCTGCCCGCTTCTTACTTTTGCGAACAGCTCCGCTTTCCTTGTTTCCGTATTGGCATCATGGATAAAAGCTA
>CAJTXP010000212.1 GCA_910583615.1 uncultured Lachnospiraceae bacterium
ACCTCTGACATATTCCCGGCATTGTCCATTGCGGAAATGGTGAAATACTGGTAGCCTGCGTCAAACTGCTGCAGGCGGATATTCAACACGCCATTGGTAAGCTCCTTAAACTCATACCCGTTCACATACACCGCCTTGATGCCGGAATCCGTATCATGCGCCTGTATGGAGAGCAGACCGTCGCTGACCGCAGCGTTTAAGGTAGGCTTCGTAAAATCAAAGCACTTGATATAGCGGTTTTTCTCATAGGTTTTGCCCCTCTGGTCTGTCACAAGCACATATACGGTGGTATTCTCCGAAATCTCCACATACATATCCTCTGTGATGTCCGTCCAGCTCCCATTCTGCGCCACTTTCGCCTGCACCGTCTTTATGGAGAAGTTGCCGGAATGTGCCACATCTTCAACGGAGATATGTACCTTCGTGGTGTCATTGTGCCAGCCGGACGGAGTGGAGATTGTGATTTTTACATTCGGGTTCACATATTCGCATAAGCTGTAATCCCCCTTGCAGACCTCACAATCTTTATCAGCGGAATACTGTGTGCATTTTTCCTTACAGGTACATTCCAGCTCCGGCACTTCATTCCCGGATACCGTTCCGTTTTCCGTTTCTCCTTCATTCTCACCGGATTCGGATTCTGTTTCTCCGGTTTCTTCTTTTCCATTCTCTGAATTTTCCTCTGTATCAGTGCTTCCCTCTGTTTCCTTTTCGGTACTGCCTTCCTCTGACGCTCCGCTTTCCTCCGCATAGGCATCTATCGTATTCCCGCTGTTCGCCATAAACGCCCCTACGGGCATACAGAACAATAATGCCGACAAGAGCAGCGACACCGCCGCCCTAACTGATAACTTTTTCTTCATTTCCTGCCATCTCCTTTGCGTTTTCTTTTTCTTCCAATAACTTCAAAATCTCGTCCTCGCTGAATTTAATGAGTAATTGCAGCTTCTCGGACGAGATTTTATGCTTTTCGATAATATCCATTTTTTCGGCTCTTTCCGCCATGCGCTTCTGTTCTTCCAAATCCTTCTTTTTCGCCTGTAAGGATTCAAGCTGCGCATCCACTTTGGAAAGCTCCTTTTCAATGCGTTCCTTTGTCATAAATGCCTCCTTAATTTAACCTTCCGAAACTGTAAAAATGGCTCTGCCAGTACGAAGAATTGATGCTTGTGTAACTGATCGGATCGCCGCAGTGTATCATAGTCCCGCCGCCGCAGTAAATCCCCACATGGCTCACCGCCCCGGCAGAATTGTAAGTCCC
>CAJTXP010000213.1 GCA_910583615.1 uncultured Lachnospiraceae bacterium
GATATATGGAGGGGAACGGATATATTGTGAGCTGGTGCGTGGGGCATCTGGTGGAGCTGGCACAGCCGGAAAGTTACGGGGAACAATGGAAGAAGTGGACGTATGAGAGCCTTCCTGTCAAGCCGGAAAAATGGCAGTATGAGGTGAAGCCGGACACAAAAGCGCAGTATGACATACTGTACCAGTTGATGCACAGGAAAGACGTGTCGGCTGTGATTTGTGGAACAGACGCCGGACGGGAGGGAGAACTTATCTTCCGTCTGGTGTATGAAATGGCAGGCTGTGAAAAGCCGATCAAACGCCTGTGGATTTCCTCAATGGAGGAAAGCGCCATTCGTGAAGGGTTTGAGAATTTACAGCCGGGGAGCGATTATGATAACCTGTACCATTCCGCACTGTGCAGGCAGGAAGCGGACTGGCTTGTGGGCATCAACGGTACAAGGCTGTTCACCGTCCTGTATGGCGGAAAAGTTTTAAAGGTGGGGCGGGTGCAGACACCCACCCTTGCGATGCTGGTAGACCGGGAAGCAAAGATTATGAATTTCCAGAAGGAAACATATTACATGGCGCATATCCTGATGGACGGGATAGATGCCGCCACCGGGCGCATAGATGATAAAAAGAAAGCAGATGGGATTGTGGGGGCTTGCTGGAACGGGCAGGCTCTCACCACGTCCGTTGTAAAAGAGGAAAAGGCAGCCATGCCGCCGAAGCTCTATGACCTTACCACGCTCCAGAGGGATGCGAACCGTTTATTTGGTTTTACCGCAAAGCAGACCTTAGAGTACACGCAGAGCCTTTATGAGAAAAAGTTAGCCACATATCCGAGGACGGACAGCCAGTTCTTATCCGATGATATGGGGCAGACCGCAGAGGGCGTGATTGAAGCGGTGTTCAGCTCCCTTATGTTTGAAGAAAACAAAGCGTCCAGACCGGATATAAAAAGGATTCTGAACAGCAAAAAAGTGACAGACCACCACGCCATTATCCCCACAATGGAGATAGCGAAAGCTGACCTTGCGGCACTGCCGGAAACGGAGCGCAAAATTTTATCCCTGATTGCGAACCGCCTGTTATGCGCCACCGGGGAGAAGCATCTGTATGAAACAGTCAAAGCGGAGTTTTCATGCAATGGATATACTTTTTCGGTTTCCGGCAAGTCCGTCACGCATAACGGGTGGAAATCTTTTGAGGATGCCTTTAAGCGTTCCTTTAAAATCTCCGGGAATCAGGAGGAAGAAA
>CAJTXP010000214.1 GCA_910583615.1 uncultured Lachnospiraceae bacterium
GTTAGTGTAAAATTTTAGTTGGCAAAATAAAAGGAAGAGGCCGAAACCCCTTCCCAATCACACAGTTTTGCTTTATGATGTTATCGACCAAGAAAACACGTAAAGGAGACTGTGTGATGAATCCTATTGTAAAGGAAAATCTGGTATCTTTCAAGGAGGTAGAGAAAAATATTTTTGATTTTGTCTGTGAACTGGCAAGGGAGATCACCCGAACCATGCTGGAGTCATATGACAAAGAACTGGCAGAGGAGCGCGATAAGAAAACCTATCGTGGGAAAGGAAACCGCAGAACATCGATCAAGACAGTATATGGGGAAGTAGAGTACAGCAGGCGGGTATACCAGACAAAGACAGAAGACGGACGAACCGCCCATGTGTTCCTGCTGGACCAGGCGATGCAAATGGACAAAATCGGCCTGATCTCCACAAACCTTGCAGAAAAAATCGCCCTGACAGTCACGGAGTCTCCCTATCGGACAACGGCGGAGATCATCAGCCAGACCTGCGGCCAGAGCATCAGCGCCCAAGGAGTGTGGAACATGATACAGCGCCTGGGGGAACGCATAAATGAAGAGGAAACACATGCGGTGAAACAGATGGAGGCAGGCCAGAGTGAGGGGACGCGCGCCCTGCCTGTGCTGTTTGAAGAAATGGACGGAGTATGGCTGCACATGCAGGATGAACACCACAGAAAGATGAAAAACCAGGAGATGAAAATATGCACCCTATATGAGGGATGGGATGCGGAGAAAGAAAAGGAGGGCCGCAGTACCCTGTCAGGGAAGACCATGCTGGCGGGAATGGAAGACAGCCATACATTCCACGAGAAGAGAGAGGCCTGCATACGCAGGAAATACAATGCGGACGAGATCGGCCAAAGGATACTCAATGGGGACGGGGGCAGCTGGATCAAAGAGCCCTATGACCCGGACGTGATCTTCCAGCTGGACCGCTACCATATCTACCAGGAGATATTGCGTAAGATAAAGGACAAAAAGGCACAACAGGCCATCAGGGGACTCCTGGAAGAAGAAAAAATCGACGAGATGCTGGAATATATAAGAATCTACGCAGACAGCGTGGAAAGTCCAGACGAGAAAGACACCCGAAGTAAAAAGGCAAGGGAACTGCTGCAATACCTGGAAAACAACAAACAAGGGCTGCTGCCATATGACAGACAGGGAATAAAGATCCCGGAACCGCCGGAGGGACTGGTGTACAAACACATGGGAGTACAGGAGA
>CAJTXP010000215.1 GCA_910583615.1 uncultured Lachnospiraceae bacterium
CTCAAACTTCCCACATCGATTTCGGGAATAAAGCCTTGATAAATGCCGGTTGGGATACAAACCAGTTAATCAGTTGCATTTTTATTGCATTTGTGATCTTGATTGCCTCTGTCCTGAACCCTTCCATAAAGATGCTAACCAGATTGGACAAGGCAGTGCATAGCTCTATGTCCTGTATGTCATCACAACACACATAGAATAACTCACAGATCGTCTTGGGATCATTGGCTTTTCTGCGCAGCCATTCAAGCAGTATATACCGGGTAAAGACAATGGCTGTACTGCTTACCGTCATGTCATAGCTGAGCCCCTGGAATTCGCTGCCCAGGCAGAGCAGGGATTTGCTGGCTCTGAAAAAAAGCTCGATGTTCCACCGGTTTCCGTATAAGCGGACAACTTCGCTGTTGCTGAGACTGCAGTCAGTTGTCAGCAGGATGATGTATTCACCCGCTTTGTTCCTGTTCCTGACGAATACGAGCTTTACAGGAATGTTGAATTTTTTCGTTGTTACCGCGATAGATCCAAATACATTCCCGGCCCTGTTGAATGCAACCAACTTGCTGAGAGCTTTGAGGTTGTAGAACCTGCCATGGTAGCGGTAGAGTTGTTTATTGTCTTTCAGCATTCCAATTACATCCAGACCTTCACCGAGGATGTTGTTGATAAAGGGCTCATTTGTGAACCATGTATCCATAAGGATATAGCTGGCCTGTATTCCGGCTTTCAGCGCATTGCGGATCATTGCTATGGCGGCATCAGGCTTATGGCAGACCGCCTCCTGGCGGCGCTTATAACCGCTTTTGCGCCTGTCGATTCCGGATGCGGCCCCCATGATGTGTTTTCCGGGATCTGCAGATGCCATCATATTGAATGCGGCGGGAACAAAGCTGTAGCCGTCCGTCCACCCCAGGGTCAGCATATTGAATCCTCTGACCATCCTGTGGGTAACATGGTTATAGATCCAGGAGAGCAGCTCCACCTGCTTGCTGCGGTTCCGTTCAATCACGGAATCATCAAGGACAAGACATTTTACCCGTTCCCTGTGTGTAAGGGATGAAAAGTAAGCAGTCGCCCTGGCAGAAAGCAGGGCGAGGAAACGCTGCCAGTTGTACCGGGGCTCATTCAAGAAACGGTAATATGTGTTCTTGGAGAATGCCAAATCCTGTTTCTTGGAATTCAGGAAATGGAACAGGTTGCAGTTCTGGAATACCAGCAGCAGGAGGAACTGGAA
>CAJTXP010000216.1 GCA_910583615.1 uncultured Lachnospiraceae bacterium
GATGATATTTTCTTTGAACTCAGCCATCATATCGCCGTCGATCTGATGTGCATCGACCCACATGTGCAATTCGTCGATGGAACAAAGATAGAAGCTAATGCCCACAAGAATTCTTTCGTCTATAAGAAGAGGATCGTGAACAGTCGCAAGAAGCTGTATCTGAGCACTTCAGCTTTGTTAAGCGAGATCAATTCCTTCTTTGGCTATGACTATCCCCTCAGGGATGAATATCAGTCCGGGGATCTTTTCTATGTCTGCCAGTACCTGATGGAAGTCATGGTCCAGACTGACACGCAAATCTGTTATGGGATCGGCCATCGCAAGTCTTCCATTCAGAGATACTATGATTCACTGTTGAAAATGGCTTTGAAGCTGATGGAGTATGAAGAATGGCTTTATACGCTTGGAAACCGCAACTCATGTTCAAAAACCGACCTTGATGCGACCTTCATGGCCACCAAATGGGATTATTACAACCAAAGCGGAGTCACCAGACCGTGCTACAACTGCCAGATCGCAGTCAGTGACGGATTGATCGTGAATGCGGATATATTCCAGAATCCGGGAGACACCCTCACCTGGCAGGCTTTCATGGACCGTTATCATGACTATACAGGGAAATATCCTTGCAGACCCGTAGCGGATGCGGGATATGGAAGTCTTGACAATTACCTGTACAACCTGAAAAACGGGATAGAACTGGTACAGAAATACGGAAACTTTGGGAAGAAGAAGGACCGAAGATTCCAGAAGAGGATCTACAATGTGCTCAACTGGAAGCAAACAGAAGAAGGGTTTCTGATCTGTCCGGAAGGAAGGGTCCTGGATCAGTATGAAGGGGACAATATATCAAGGACCCGTGGCGGAAATCTTCATATCAGTCAGATGTATGCGGAGAAAGGCCATTGTGAGGGATGTCCCAGACGGTCCCAGTGTTTCCGGTTCGGAAAGTACAGGAGAGTCGGAAAGAATGTAGTGATGGAAGAGCTGCAGGGAAAAGTAGATGAAAACCTGGGATGCGAAGAAGGAAAGGGACTCTGCAGGCAGCGGTCAATACAGGTGGAGGGAGCGTTCGGGATCCTGAAGCAAGACCGGGGAATGACCAGATTCAGGCGAAGAGGATTGAAAGGTGTCAAGATGGAATTTCTTTTGAACTGTCTGGGTCTGAATCTTTATAAATATCATCTGTTCTGGCTTAAACAGAGGGCAAAT
>CAJTXP010000217.1 GCA_910583615.1 uncultured Lachnospiraceae bacterium
CGCTGTCCATGAAAGATGTGGTCGGCTGGAACGAGGATACCGGGGCGGTTGCCATTGAGGATGACAGCAGGAGGTTAGAGGGCAAGGCGGTCTATGATACTCTGTTTTTAGAAGCCGCTGATTATGTCCTGATGCAGTCATTAAGCGGCAATACGGAAAAAGCGGTGGAAATGGATGCTCTGCTGAAGGAGGCTCAGAAGTATGCGGCACGTTATGAGAGCGAGCCAAAACATCAGAGGGAAGGATACGCTGCGGAAGTTTCTGAAGCAGAGCTGTCAGAAGAAAAGAAGGAAGAACCTCTCCCGGATGCCGAGCCGGAAAATCTGACAGAAGAACCAGAACAGGAAGAAACAACACGTTTTACGGTTACGGAAACTTCGGATGCCTTTACAGAGCCTTATGCGGTATGGGACAGCGAAACGCAGGATTATTATGTAACAGGCGATGGCACAGTACCGACATTTGGCACACCGGAGGAGGCGGATGCTTTCTGCCATAAGCTCAATGAAGGTTTACAGACAGAGAATTTACAGGAAAAAGGGCAGAAAGAAACAAAAGATATTGCGCCAGAGCCGGAAAAGGTTACAGAGGAAACAGAACAGCCGGGAACGGAAAATATTTCAGGCACAAAAGATGTTGCTATAAAAGATGATTTTCTCGACATTGACACACAGGCTATCCGGGAAGGTCTGGAAAAAGCGGGCATTGTGGACGGGCAGCTTGTAGATGAAAATGTTTTGGAAAACAACCCGTTTATCCAGCAGGTCATGGAAAATGTGGAAACGCTGACCGGGGAAAGGGAAGGAGAGCCGGGGAAGGCATCAGGAAAACAGCCGGAGATTGATAAATCAAATGCAGTGAATTACCATATCTCTTTCAATGAAGCAGAGAATACCGGGAAAGGATTTGCGCCGAAAGAGAAGTTCCGGCAGAACGTGGAAGCCATACGAACCCTTGAAAAGATTGAAAGTGAACGCCGCACTGCCACACCGGAAGAACAGGAAGTCTTAGCAAAATATGTGGGGTGGGGCGGTCTTGCCGATGCCTTTGATTCTTCCAAAGCGAACTGGGCGAATGAGTATCAGGAATTAAAGAGCCTGTTATCCCCGGAGGAATACGCTTCCGCAAGGGAAAGCACGTTAAATGCCCACTATACAAGCCCGGTCATCATTCAGGCAATCTATGACGCAGTGGGGAAAATGGGGT
>CAJTXP010000218.1 GCA_910583615.1 uncultured Lachnospiraceae bacterium
GTCCCCGCTCATTCCCACAAGGTTCCACGTGTCTCGTGGTACTCTGGATCCCGCCATGTCAACTCGCCTTTCGCTTACGGGGCTTTCACCCTCTCTGGCTGGCTTTCCCAAAACCATTCTGCTAGGCTCATTGAATCAATTCCGCGGTCCGAACCCCGGGATGACTCGCATCCCGGTTTGGGCTCCTTCCATTTCGCTCGCCGCTACTTTGGAAATCACTGTTGTTTTCTCTTCCTCCGGCTACTTAGATGTTTCAGTTCACCGGGTTCCCTTCCCTGACTTATGTGTTGGGTCAGGGATACCTGAGGTCTGCTCAGGTGGGTTTCCCCATTCAGAGATCTCCGGATCGTAGGATATTTGCTCCTCCCCGAAGCTTTTCGCAGCTTATCACGTCTTTCATCGGCTCTTAGTGCCAAGGCATCCACCATATGCTCTTTCTATCATGACCAATCTGCCTTCTGACCTGGAATGCTTCCCCCTGTCTTCCGGCACACATGTATAGCGTTACATGCGTTGGTTTCTTGGGTCAATTTTTTCTGTCCGTTTTCTTCGGACTTCTTTGTTTCTGTAATCATTACCTGTTTATAACAATTACCTCGGATGTCTTGATTATCTTTTCAGATATCTTTTCTTTTTTCCTGTATGCGGTTTTCAAGGTACATGTCCGGATACCTCTTCCCGGCATCCGAATGGAGAATACGAGATTCGAACTCGTGACCTCCTGCTTGCAAGGCAGGCGCTCTCCCAACTGAGCTAATCCCCCTTCTGGGTTTTCTTTATTTCCAACTGGGCTTAAGTGGACCTTACCTCTTTTATCCGTAAGGCTTTACTTATGGGCTTAAGTGGACTCGAACCACCGACCTCACGCTTATCAGGCGTGCGCTCTAACCGGCTGAGCTATAAGCCCTTCCTTTTTTCCTTTTTTGTTCCTGGCAGCCGCCTGCTCTCCCACACCGTCTCCAGTGCAGTACCATCGGCCGTCCGGGGCTTAACCATCGTGTTCGGGATGGGAACGGGTGTCTCCCCCGGACGTATCGCCACCAGAATTACCTTCTGCCTTCTTACAGAACATCAGGTCTTTTTTACTGCACAAGTTATATATCCTGTGCACTCACTCCTTGACACCTAAACAATAGACAACAGCCCTTACTTTTTCCCTTAGAAAGGAGGTGATCCAGCCGCACCTTCCGATACGGCTACCT
>CAJTXP010000219.1 GCA_910583615.1 uncultured Lachnospiraceae bacterium
CCTCATGGTACTCTCCGAAATTGTGGAATTCCCCGCACTCCGCCACTGTAAGGGTAACAACCGTCTGTTCCTCTTTGCTCATCTCCGCTGATATGGAAAGCTCCTTTGTAAACTCCGGTATTTCCCTGTAACCAACGGAATCCACATAATGGCTTGTATTCTCCCCGTCCTGATGCAGCACCACCACGTCACTCACAGAAAGGGAATGCCCGGTAAAGTCTGCCGGGTGGTCTACATTGAATTTCGTATAAATATCTTCAAGGCTCATGCCCTCCTTCAGTTCCCCGGTATAGACAAGGGTGTAATTCTCTCTGGAAACCGGGATACCTTCTTTTTCAAGGTAATCCATATCCATAAAGCGAATATCCCTTGTTTCCGCTGAATCTTTAAGCTGGTAGATGCCAAACCTTCCCTCATTGCCATACAAAAGCTGTGCTTCCCGGTTAGGCTCGCTGTCCTCCAATTCCTGCTTCATGGACTGGTATTCCTTATAAGCGTTCCAATCCCCTTTTTCCACGCCGAACAGCCCGTCATGCTCCTGCAATGCCGCCCTGTCCTCTACAAGCGTTTCTGAACCGTCTGCGTGGAGCTGGTACACCGAAACATCTTCCCCGAACAGCTCCGAAGCCATATCCTTTGTCAGAGGAAGCATTTCATCCCATGAATACCCGTATTCGTGCATTTCCGACAGCCCTACCATTCCGTCCGGGAGAGCGTCAATTTCTTCCTGCGCCACCCTGATTGTTTCCCAAAGCAAGGCTGAATCGTCTTTCTGCTCCGCAATGCCCCGGCTCTTTCAAGGTAGGCTTCCACATTCTGCCTGTCATCATCTTTCATAGTAGACAGCAGATTAAATATTTCCGTCCTCTCCATGCCCTTAACATTCAAAAGGTCATATTCGGAACGGTCTGTATTTGACACAAGCAGGATAATGTCCTCCTGTGACTGTTCTGCAGCACGTTCCTTTTCAATCTCCAGAAGCTGCGCTTCAATCCCCTTTATCAGTTCCGAGGAAGTCCGGCGTATGGTGTCGAGGGAAGATTTCAGCTCCGGCATCTCTTTTCCGCTGCTCCACCCGGCGATATAACCGAAAGAATAATCAGACGTGTCAATCCCGAAATGCTGGCATACGGTGTAGGCAACGCTCTCGGCTTCAAATGTTGATGTATCCATTTGAAGCCTTATATCCATGTTTTTAT
>CAJTXP010000220.1 GCA_910583615.1 uncultured Lachnospiraceae bacterium
CTTCCTTCAGTACCTGGACCCGGGTCTCATCTGCCATTGCGAAGCTGCGCCCCAGCAGTTCCCGGTGGAAGTAATCATACATTGGCTGAAAGTAATTCCTGGAGCAATAGATGATCCAGTTGGCAAGTGTCGTCCTGCTGATCCGGGCGCCATACTGTTTCCAGTCTTTCTCCTGACGGTAAAGGGGAAGTCCGTTGGCGTACTTCTGATACATCGTCCATGCAACGGTAGATGCGGTCGCCGGGCCTTTTCCTACCAGGGCCTTCGGAACCTGAGACTTTACGATCACAGGTTTTTCCGTGTCTCCCAGTCCTTCCTTACATGACGGACATCCATAACTCTGGCTGTAGTATTCGATCACTTTGCATGTGGCCGGGATGAATTCCAGCTCACGGCGGACATACTCTTCGCCGATCAGCACCATCTGCGTACCGCAGACCGGGCAGACCTGATCTTCTTCCGAAAGAGGGATGACTGCTTTTTCAACCTTCAGCCCTTTGAAAAGCTCCTCATGGGTTGCTTTCTTCTTGCGGATATGCTCCCGGATCACGGTCTCTTCTTCCAACAGGGATAGATCCTGTTCCACTTCGGCTTCATCAAAAAGGGTCTGCTGTCCTGGAATGTCATCGGTTCTTCTTTCACTGGAGGAACCGAAAAGCTTTTGGGTAAGATAGTCCACCTGTTCCTGAAGGGCTTTTTCGTGGCTGGTTTTTTCGTCAATAACAAGACGGAGAGATCTGATCAGTTCCGTCTGCTCAGAGATTATTGTTTTCAGCCCGGTTATGGTGTCCTTCAGCTCTCGCAGCTGGATGTCTTTTGCACTGGAAGCCATCGTTCTCTCCTTAGATTTGATACCTCTATTATACCAGAAATACAGCCATTCCTAAAGGAAAACAAGTGCTGAAAAACGCTGAATTTATAAGGAAATCAGACATTTTTCTGTGCAGGATTTTTACCGGAATCCAGATGCTTTTTTACTCTGCTTTAAGTGCTTTTGGCTGGTCGATATCAATTCCTGACATCAGCCAGTCGAACTCCCGCCAGGAAAGATTCCGGACTTCCGACTGTTTCCTTGGCCATTGATAGCCGCCCCGGACAGACAGCCGTTTATAGATCAGGACAAAGCCATCCGGTTCACGGAACAGAGCTTTGATCCTGTCCCGTCTTCTTCCACAGAACAGGAAGAGCGCAC
>CAJTXP010000221.1 GCA_910583615.1 uncultured Lachnospiraceae bacterium
GGAATACAGTTCTCCTCCAGATTTTGCCTCAGCTGATCCAAATCAGTGATTCCACCATAGACCGGTTTCCCAGTCTCACACTGGTGAAGAACAACCGCCATATAATCCTTTGGTGCGTCCGCACTGATTTTAATATTGATTTCCGACTGCAAATAGACATAATTGGCGATCTGGTTGTACTGTCCTTTGCTGGTAATCCCATTCCGAATTAAGTACTTCTTAGGGAAGAGATGGTGGATATCTCCACGTTCCTCCAGCATCGCTTTCACTTCTATGTGTTCACCCAGGAAACCTTTGTCGTGATTCTTAGAGCCTGTTTAAAATCTTTTGACAAAAATGGCGGAGTGGGAGATAATAGGAAAAAACAAGCGGGAGCTGGGGAAAATGCATCAATACCCAAGTGATATCAGCCGGGAAGAATATAAGCTGATCCGGGAGGATTTGGAAGGGGCAAAGAAAACAACCCGGCCCCGAAAATATGATTTGTATGATGTGTTTTGTGCAGTGCTGTACGTAATCCAGGGTGGAATACAATGGCGGATGCTGCCCAGTGATTATCCCAAATGGCAGAGTGTGTATTACCATTTCCGTGTTTGGTCGGAGAAGGACGAAACGGGGGTCAGCATTCTGGACAAAGTGCTGCAAAAACTGGTGAAACAGATACGGAACGAAGACTTAAGGCGAGATAAGACTACGTTTGGAATTGTTGATGCACAGAGCGTACAGAATGCGGATACAGCGGAAGAAAAGGGTTATGACGCAGGGAAAAAGTATCAGGAATCAAACGTCACGTTATAGTTGATACGATGGGATTGCCCCATGCCATAGCCGTAACAACCGCCGATGTGACTGACCGGGATGGAGCCATCCAGATGATTCTCCTTAACCTGGACAATCTTTCTCATGTGGAGAAGTTTCTGGTGGACGCGGGTTATTCCGGCGAACGATTCGCAAATCAGGTGAAAGATATTTGCGGCGCACAGGTTGAGGTAGTAAAACGCAGCGAATTACACAAGTTTGTCGTTCTGCCACGCCGCTGGGTGGTAGAGCGTCTTTTCGGCTGGCTCGACAAATTCCGCAGACTTTGGAAAAATTGTGAACGCAAACTTTATATTTCTGCTCAGATTCTCACGTTTGCCCTCATTGCCATCCTCATTAGAAGATTTTAAACAGGCTCT
>CAJTXP010000222.1 GCA_910583615.1 uncultured Lachnospiraceae bacterium
GGCCCCATCTGAGATGGTAAATGTCCTTGATCTGTTCCAGGGAAAACTCATGGTCGAGGAGATTGGTAATGATATTCTCATAAACCCCTTCCGCAATCTGGAAACGGACCACGCGCAGCCGCATGTGGTATTCGGGCTGCCCGTCCGTAATATAGTCAAAGGGAACCGCTTTGCGTATATAACGGTATAGGGACTCCAATTCCGGGTGCAGCCTTTTCTTTTTGGCATTTGACCGGGTAAGTATAACCTCCGTCCACCTGTCCAGCCGGTCAGGGAGGCTGTCAGTGGCAAGAAGTCCCTTTATCCTGCTGTCCTTGGCGCGAATGGCGAAGAAACAGCCTTTCTCAAGAGCGTGGGCGAAGACATTGTAGCTGTCAAAGCCCCTGTCCGCCACGAAGATAGGACAGCCTCCATAAATAAAGCGGTCTATCATCTGGCAGAAGGCGGCAAACTCGTTTTTGAGCCTGCCAGGCTGGATGACTACGTCCAGATATCTCTTGGAAAATAAGTCATAGAGAGAGATGGTGTGGATTGAGTTGAAGCCCTTTTTTGAGTTGCCGGTAGGGGGATGGAAGGTGGAAGGGTCCTTAGGGTTGCGTGTAATGTTAAACTCACATCCGTCAACGGCAATGAGGGAATACCTGCCCATAAATCCCTTTAAAGGGAAGCGGAGATTAAACTGAGTAAGGATGTGCCGGAAAGTATCCGGAAGAAGCTTAGCCCGCTGCTGGATAAAAGCGGAAGCGGAAGGGATATCCTCAGGCACGAAATAAAAATATTTCAGCAGCTCATGGTTGATACAGCCGCTTTCCATGGAGAGGAAGAAACGGATAAGCTGAACAAATCCCAGCTTGCGTTCACGAGAAAAATCCTTTCCAGGGTTTTTGACGAAGCGGTCAGAGTTGCGAGCCATGGAGTCCACGATAGCCCAGAGAGTGGACTTAACCTTTTGTGGGAATGACATATAGGTACCTCCTTGAAATTGAAATGAAAGTTCTGAGTTCAATTTCAAGGGCCGCTCTCGCTACTTCTTAAAATACAATCAGCAGCGAGAGCGGCCGCACATTTTTGGCTCTGTGTCAACCCCTTTTCTGAAATTTACTGATAAATTTGAGTTAGACCATAGGATGAGATTTTTTCAATCAGCTTAACTTAATGACATTGG
>CAJTXP010000223.1 GCA_910583615.1 uncultured Lachnospiraceae bacterium
CCTAAATTCCGCAAAAAATTATAACGAGGCTAATGATTTTAGGCTTAACCTCCCATAAACACTAAATTTTTCACTTTGTATCCATTGATTTTTTGCTTCTATATCGTTATAATAATTATAACGAGGTGATGAATCAATGAGTTTTCGAGGTGAACAGGTTATTAAAGGGACGACATATGTCTTTGAAGCCATTGCACAATGGGATGCCGAAAAGCAACAGTCCCGTCAGAAACGTATTTATATTGGAAAAAAAGATCCTGTGACTGGAGCTTTTCTGCCAAATAAAAAATACTATGAACTTTATGGGGAAGATGCAGATACCACAAATTTTCAGACCAGTTCCGTTATGAAGTCTGTGGATTTCGGAAATATCTATCTTATGGATCATGCTTCTTCCGCCTGTGGCCTGAAGCAGGTGCTGGTGGAAACTTTCCCGGACTGCTGGGAAGATATCCTTGTCTGTGCGATGCACTCCTGTTCTGAAAATGAAGCCCTTTATTTATGTGAAGACTGGGCGCACAATTCCCGGGTTCCGTCAGCCCCTTCCTCCCAGGACATCAGCAGGCTGCTGAAAGAACTGGATGAAGACAGACGGATGCTGTTTTATAAAAAATGGGCACAGCTGCGTGGCGAGAAAGAATATCTGGCACTTGACATTTCTTCTGTCTCTTCATGGTCCGAACTGATCAATTATGTCGAATACGGATATAACCGTGACCATGAAGATCTCCCGCAGGTCAATCTGGCAATGCTTTTTGGGGAGGATTCGCGGCTTCCTGTATTTGCCCGTGTTTATCCAGGGAGTATAAAAGATGTGAGCACCCTTGCAGGCATGGTTGCCTTTCTGGATCAGCTGCAGCTTAAGCAGATGCATTTCGTAATGGATAAGGGCTTTTACTCTGCAAAAGGGGTAGGCGTCCTTCTTGAAAAATATATCAAGTTTGCCATAGGACTCCCGTTTTCCACAGGAATGGCTAAAGAAGCTGTCAGGGAAAATACCGAAGCAATAGCCAGCCCGGCAAATGCCATCGAGGTGGACGGACATATTTATTATGCTGCGGTAAAGAAACTGACAATAAACAGGAGACGGACATATCTTCATATATACTATGACAGGGAAAGAGCGGCAAAGGAACATGACCGGCTGATGCATA
>CAJTXP010000224.1 GCA_910583615.1 uncultured Lachnospiraceae bacterium
GAACTAAAGATATTAAGACAGTTCATCAGCCCGAAGCTTATGGACGACCTGAAAAAATGGAAATGCTATTCGAAGGAGGAAATCCTGGCGGCAGAGAAGCGGCTCCATGTAAAACTCCCCGTTCCTATCCGGGACATTTACCGGCACATGGCAGATCTGTTAGTCACCAGCGGTTATCTGCGTCCATTGGAGCTTCTTCACCGCGAGGGAAACTATCTGGGATTTTTTCTTTCTCCCGGAGAAGACAGCGTGGTCGGGATACAAAAGGGCAAAACTTCGGGCGAGTTGTATATGTGGGAGGAAAATGATCCGAAAGGAATATCCTGGGAATATTTGGATGATCTGGAAACCGCCTGTAAGGAGGGGGATGAGGAGGGAAAACGAAAGGCTGTGGCAGTTTATCAGAAATACTGGAAAAGGCGGAATATCCCTTTTATCCACGCTCCTTTAAACGTCCATAAGCAGGATCAAGGCCCTTGGTTTAACCAACACTTGGAAGGATATGGGTTATTTCTGGCAATCCACTCCATCCAGGAATGGGAGGGAATGGCCTGGCATGAACATACAGGGGAAACAACCTGCCTGTTCAGCGATTTCTTCCCTGCAAGGTTTTCAAAGGAATATTTTCAAAACATCGCAGAGCGGATTCAGGATGATTTTAAACCTCTCTCGGACCATCCGGAACTGATGGATCTGGACGATTTTCCGTTGCGGATGGCATATGTCCACAAAGATCTGGAGGCTTTGCTGATTCTTGGGCTGGAACCGGTCTGTTTTATGCTGCTGACAAAGACGGCCGCAGGGAGTGACTTGCTTGAAAAGGTTCAGGAACAGACTGGTCTGGCTTTTCATGTGGGATTTTAGGAACAAGCCGGCAGGACAGGAAAATGAGAAAGCTGGCAGGGAGCAGATGATGAGAAAAAATAACAGAACAGGAAAACGGCTGCGGCTGACACCTCTTATATTGGGAGGCTATGCTGCATTTCTGGGTTTTGGTCTGATCGTGATCGGACTTTCTGAAATGAAAGAAGGGATCGGCATTGTCCGGCTCCTGATCGGGATTGGCATGGCGGGCTTTGGCTTGCTGGGAATATGGGACGGGGTGCGTGATCTGGTGGGGACGGATAAGAAGCCGGAACAGGCACCGGCCAGC
>CAJTXP010000225.1 GCA_910583615.1 uncultured Lachnospiraceae bacterium
ATATACAGCCGGATCCGGAGGGCGTTGCTGTGAAGGGCACGCCCGAAAACAGCTGCATCCTCTGCGGCGTCATGCAGGGCGTCATATTTTGCCAGGGCGTACTTTTCCCCAAAGCGTGCTGTGGAACGGATCATTTCCACCACCGTCTCCTTTGGTGCGGCGAGAAGCTCCCGTGCAAGGGGATACGCATCCAGAAGTTTTAAAGAAGTCTGGGTGGTGACCTTACTGAACACCTTCCGGTATGCGGGGAAAGATACTTTCAGTTCCGCCGTGAGCTTCAGGATGACAGCGGACTGCAGGTCCTTGAAGTAATAATAGTCCCGTACCAGGTTGCGCAGGTCAATGACCTCATCATCCGGAATGACGGAAGTCTTCAGGGAAGCATCCAGCCCTACTTTGGCAGCTTTTTTAGAATCAAATTTATCATTATGCAGTTTTCTTACGTTCATGTTTGTGCTATTCTTAGTAATGATAGGATTAATGACCGAGCAGTCAAAACCCTTATCGCGAAGGAAGCACAGGAGCGGGATGTGGTAGATCCCGGTGGACTCAAGGAAGCAGCGGCTTTCAAGAGAATACGCCTTTTGTGCTTCCTTTATTTTTGTGACGGCAAGCTCCCGGGACTGGGGATCGGAATGAACGATCTTGAAAGGTTTCCCGGTAAGGGTGCTGTTAGGGAGCATGATGGACATCCAAGTGAAGTCTGCCCCGACATCAAGCCCGACTGAGAGATAGGGAGTGTTTTCAAGCATCTTAAGTACTTTTTGGTCTTGCATGTTTTTATCCTTTCCGGCAGGCATCCAATTCCAAAAGGCGGATACACAACCTAGCGGCTTATACAGGTATAGCCTGGGGCTTCCCAACCAGCCAAAACATAAATCACCACCGAATGGACTGACAGACTTTCTGAGAGGTTTCGCCAGCAGAGGCCCTGCTGGTTCCCAAGGAGAAAACGTCAATGATCCTGCCTCAGTGATTATACCTCTATATTTTGTCTGGTGCATTAAGGAAACCTCAGACATGATAAATATTTATAACTTCTGATGGAGAGGGAATTCTCCTTCTGTTATTCATCAGATATGACCTTGTAACTTATTAACTCTATAGCTCTTGTGGCTATATCATTATTATACTAGGA
>CAJTXP010000226.1 GCA_910583615.1 uncultured Lachnospiraceae bacterium
TTTTCACATGCATAGTCGCCCAGCACTAGGTAAAGCTCTCTTAGCGGCTGTGGCAGCTTATAGTTCAGCCGTTGCTCCACTGCATCGATTTCTTCCTCCGTGTAGATCTTGCCTGCGGCCAGTTTAGGCTGCCAGCAGAACTCCTTTATCAGTTCCAGTTCTTCACGGATGGAGTACAATGGGCGTATTTCAAATTCAGGTTTTTCTTTTTTCAAAATCATAGTCCAACTCTCCCTCATATGTTTTTAAAGATCATAAACATCCTAACAGTTTCGCAGCATATTCTTCCGGGAGGATCGCATACTGGCGATATTCTTCCCGGAGAGCCGGATACTGCTCCGGTGTAGCAGACAGCGCAGCTTTCAGCCCATTTTGAATGCGTTCTATAAACTGCCGGAATAGTGGTTTCTGGTAAACCTGTTCCTGTGCGTTCATTACGTCTACTGCTTTATTGGATTGGAGTGGCGTATCGGTAAGATCAATAAAGGCATCCGCCAGCATATTCAACATTTCTTCCATTTCCGCAAAATCCACATCCTGTTCATATTCCTCATATTCTTCAAAATCCAGCCGTCCGCCATTGATCGCAACCACTTCCATCAAAAGGACAGAAAGCCATGTGAGTATCTGCCATTCACAGGTGCTTCCCCAGGGAATGTCTACATATTTCCTGGAAAATTCCGCCTGTGCATCGGTTATTTCTTCCCCCACATTATAATCAAGGGCAGCGGCGTAAAGGTTATTGGCAAAATCCTGAAAATCGGACGGTGCTTTCCTGCCTTCCAGATAATCCCAAAGTATGTCAAGGGCCTCCTGAAGAATGGCCGGAACCGTCCTGCCCCTGTCTGCCAGCCCCTGGCGAATCGTATGTAAATATGGTTCCAGAATCAGAAGATTCCCCAAAAGCCGTGAATGGCTGCTGCTGTCCGCAAAAGCATCCTCAGTCATATCCTGAAAGCCTATGATCCAGTTGACTGCCTTTGGCCCGTTCAGTGATGAAAAATCTGTATCGAGAGTGTATTTCATAGGTTCCTCCTTGCAATCCTTTCTTTTTCCATAAAAATCTCCATTCCGCCGCCTTTCAGTTGGCGGCACAAATAGTGATG
>CAJTXP010000227.1 GCA_910583615.1 uncultured Lachnospiraceae bacterium
CGCCCTACCTGGAGGACGGGGATGTGATCCTCGCAAGCGCCAGGCAGTATTGCGGACGGGCAGACAAGGACGCCGATGCCATTGTCCTGAACGGGAGCATGCCGTCTACCCTGATGCGGTATATGCAGCTCCAGGAGCAGAAGAAACAGTCAGATAAGGGAAAGCTATGTGCTGTTCCTTCGCAGGGTTTCTAAACCCGATGCCCCCTATTATACCCTGGAGATTGAGCCGGACGGGACGGTAAGGCAGAAACGGACAATGTATGACCGTCAGAAGGAGGACATTAAAGATGCGGAAAAATTCCTGCGGGAATGGCAGAAGGTAATTTCCAAAAGGATCACCGCAAAAGAGAGAGGATTTGCAGAAAAAAGCCGTATTCTACGGAACCAGGAGTTTACACAGATGCGGGAAAACCAGGTCATCATCCATACCGGCGACCTGCGGGGGCAGCTTCTGGTCGATGTTCTGATGAAGGATCTGATGGAGAACAAAGAGGAACTTGCGGGAACTGCATTGGCAGATGCCGCTTAATAGTATGTGGCGGGATGTCTCAGGACATCCTGCCCTTTTCCATAATAAGGAGGAACCTATGGTAAAAAATCTGAGCCAGTTGAAAAAGACTTTGAAGAAGGGAACCTGCTTCGAGATCACCGCCCACTGCCGCCCGGAATACGTGGGGCAGAAACGGAAGGTCACGGTGGCAAATACTCAGGGATTTTACAGTATCGTGCCGGAGGAACCGGGCTGCAAGGTCACCCTTGCCAACAACGGGAAGGGGTCTGTCCTCTGGTGGAGCAACGCCCCGTTCTGGGAATTTGAGAATGGGATCTGCAGTATATACTGCAATGATAAAGAACACACGGAAAAATTTTTAGTTATGTCATTCCGCATCACAGGGCAGGAGGTGGCTTAAATGGCACAGAACGCATGGGGAAAAATACAGGCATTGACCGCACAGTTAAACCAGTACAGGGATGAATATTATAACAGCGATGCCCAGTCCGTTTCGGATGCAGTCTATGACCGGATGTATGACGAGCTGGCAACCTTGGAGAAGGAAACGGGGATATGGATGGCAGATTCCCCCACACAGACAGTGGG
>CAJTXP010000228.1 GCA_910583615.1 uncultured Lachnospiraceae bacterium
AAAGCAATGGGAAACTGCGTCCGCTGGGGATTGCAAGTTACGAGGACAAAATAGTCCAGCTGGCTTTGAAGAAGGTACTTGAAGCAATTTATGAGCCGAGATTTCTAAACTGTATGTACGGATTCAGACCAAACAGGGGATGCCATGGGGCAGTGAAGGAACTGTATAAGAGGCTGAATTTCACGAAGATATGCTATATCGTGGATGCAGACATTAAAGGTTTCTTTGACCATATGAAGCACGACTGGATAATGAAATTCCTGAATCTATACATCAAAGACCCGAATATCCTCTGGCTGGTGAACAAATACCTGAAAGCCGGGGTGATGGATGAGGGAAAGCTGGTAGAAAACGAGGAAGGTTCAGCACAGGGAAACATCATCAGTCCAATCCTTGCGAACATCTATATGCACAATGTCCTTACACTATGGTACAAGTTTATCATAGCCAAAGAGAGCAGGGGCGAGAACTTCCTGATTGTCTATGCAGATGATTTCATTGCGGGATTCCAGTACAAATGGGAAGCGGAGAAATATTATAAGCTTCTTAAGGAACGAATGGAAAAGTTCGGACTGGAACTGGAGGAAAGCAAGAGCAGGATGCTGGAAAGCGGAGGATATCTGGCAAAATCGAAGCAGAAACGCGGAGAATCAACAAGGCTGGAAACCTTCGACTTTCTGGGATTTACATTTTACTGTGGACAGACAAGGAAAGGAACCGCATGGATGATGCCGAAAACGAGCAGTAAGAAATTCCGGCAGAAACTGAAGGACATAAAAGTCTGGCTGTACGCTAATCGAGACCAGAAACTAAAGAAACTGATGGGAATGCTCAATCTGAAACTGACAGGGCACTACAGGTATTATGGTGTCAGCTTCAACGGAAGGATGATAAGCAACTTCAAACAGCAGGTAAGAGAAATGCTGTTCAAGGTTCTGAACCGAAGGAGCAACAGGAAGAGCTATACACGGGAAGGGTTCATAGAAATGCTGAAATATTATCCACTGGTAATGCCGAAGATATATGTCAGCTTATTCTGAAACTGTAAATGTTATTATGAAGAGCCGTGTGCGGGAAAGCCGCACGCACGGATC
>CAJTXP010000229.1 GCA_910583615.1 uncultured Lachnospiraceae bacterium
GCCCTGGAGGGAAATTCCCTGACACTGGAGGAGACCAGGGCGGTACTCAGGGCTGCGGAAGAAGGAAAAGACATTGCTTTTTGTGCAGAGCTGTTAGAATCCATGCGGAGGAAAAAGGAAGAGAAGTAGAAACAAAATAAGAGGCAGGAGATCAGAAGCGTCAGATGTGAAAAGAGCATCTGGCGTTTTTTCATGCAGAAAATCAGGAGGAAGAACATTGAGGAAGACAAATACAGACCAGCCCGGCCATCCGGGGGATGCGCGTGTGCAGGAATTCCTGGACATGATCGCGCCCTCGGTGGTCAAGTTCAATACGGACCACTTCATCTGCGGCAACACCTTTCGGTGTGTCTGGGCGCTGCGGGAATACCCCACCTCGACAGAGGAACAGGCCATCTTAAAAAGACTGGGAGAAAAAGACGGAGTGACGCTGCGGATCTATACCCGCCATGTGAACGCTGCGGAGGAGCGGAAGATCATCAGCAATGCCGCCAGCAAGAACCGGATGGAGCGGGCCAACACCAATGACCTGCAGCAGACAGTGATGGCGGAGAGCAACCTGCAGGATGTGGCCACCATCGTGGCCCAGACCCATCGGAACCGGGAGCCGTTGCTGCATACGGCAGTATACATCGAACTGTCGGCCAGTGACTATGACCGTCTAAAGCTCCTGCAGACGGAGGTGCTGACCGAGCTGATCCGTTCCAAGCTGAACGTGGACCGCCTGATGCTGCGGCAGCAACAGGGCTTCCAGTCCGTGATGCCCAGCGGGAGAAATGTGTTCCGGGACCAGTTCGAGCGGGTGCTGCCTGCCAGCAGCGTGGCGAACCTCTATCCCTTCAACTACAGCGGAAAGACGGACCCTCATGGGTTCTATGTAGGCCGGGACAAGTTTGGCAGCAATGTCCTGGTGGACTTCAACCAGAGGGCGGAGGACAAGACCAACGGCTCCATCCTGATCCTGGGCAACTCCGGCCAGGGCAAGTCCTATCTGCTGAAGCTGATCTTATGCAACCTGCGGGAGTCCGGCATGAACGTCATCTGCCTGGATCCGGAGATGGAGTATGAGGATCTGACCAACAACCTGCAGGG
>CAJTXP010000230.1 GCA_910583615.1 uncultured Lachnospiraceae bacterium
CAGTCAGGGAATACTCCACCTTCGGCGGCACTTCCTGATAGATATAGCGGGAGATGAAGCCGTCCTGTTCCAGTTCCCGGAGCTGCTTGGTAAGGGTGGACTGCGTGATGTCCCCAAGCCTCCGCCTCAGTTCCCCGAACCTCTGCACCTCATATTCCGCGATGTACCATAATATCGTTATCTTCCATTTCCCGCTTAAGATGTTCTGTACCCTGACCATAGCCGCGCATTGGGGCAGCGGCGCTTTCATGTTGCTCATAGGCGTTCCTCCTTCTAACGGCATTATACTATATCGGTCCCATCTGTTCAAGGTACTATGATTTTTGATACCGGTATCATTTTCCGCACTATAAACGAAAAAAGACAGTACTTTTCTTTTCCGCGCCAGTTGCTATAATGTGATTCAAGAAAGGAGGCGGACGGGATAAACACATCAGTGGATATAGCGGGCATCACATTGAAGAACCCGGTGATGCCTGCGTCCGGGACATTCGGCTCCGGGCAGGAATACAGCGGGTTCGTGGATTTGAACCGGCTAGGCGCGGTGGTCACGAAAGGCGTCTCATGCGTCCCGTGGGAGGGGAACCCGGCCCCAAGGATCATGGAGACGGCCAGCGGGATGATAAACGCGGTGGGGCTGCAGAATCCGGGGATAGACGTCTTTATAGAAAGGGACCTCCCTTTCCTCAGACAGTTTGACACGAAGGTCATTGTGAACATATGCGGCAGCACCGTGGCGGATTACCTGGAAGTGGTGGAACGGCTGTCCGGGCAGGAGATAGACATGCTGGAGGCAAACATCTCCTGCCCCAACGTGGAGCATGGCGGGATCGCTTTCGGGCAGGAGCCGGGGATGGTGGAGTACATCACGAAGGAGATAAAAAAGAAAGCGGCGCAGCCTGTTTCCATGAAGCTGACGCCGAATGTCACGGACATAACGGAGATTGCAAAGGCGGCGGAGGCCGGCGGCGCGGACGCGATTTCGCTGATCAACACCATTACGGGCATGAGGATTGACGTGAAGAAAAGGGCCTTTTGCGTGGCAAACAAGACGGGCGGCCTGTCCGGGCCTGCCATAAAGCCGGTTGCGC
>CAJTXP010000231.1 GCA_910583615.1 uncultured Lachnospiraceae bacterium
GCAACGGGATTTTGTTTATCCGCTTCCCCATCATGGAGATAGCGGCGGCACTCTCCCGAAGCCCCCAGACCTGCAAGCGTTCCTTAAACGAACTGGAACAGGCCGGGATGATTATGCGTGTCCGTCAGGGAATCGGGGAGGTCAGCCACATCTATATCCTGCTCCCCAAGGAGGACACCGCCCATGAATGAGAAGCTGGAAAAACTGAATCAGGAGATTGAAAAGACCGAAGCCAGACTGCGGCGGGCGCAGCATAAGGAGAAAATGCTGGAACACCAGATAAAGACGCTGAACCGGAAGGAACGGACACACCGGCTCTGCACCAGAGGGGCTATGCTGGAAAGCCATCTCCCCCACCCGGAATCCGTGACGGACGAACAGGTCAGCACCATCTTAAAAGTGCTGTTCTGCCGGAGCGACACCAAACGTCTTGTGGCACAGGTTCTTACAGAAAACCGGAAGGAGGACACGGAATGAAATTTTCAAAAAGCGAGTTGGATATTATCTACCAGTATGCCGCACCGACCAAGGCGGAAACCCTTGCGGGCATGAAGGAAATCGTGCCGGTGATAAAGGACTTATTGACAAAGGCAATCGTGGAGAACGCTATCCGAAAACTGGAAAAGATACCGGAACCGGAGTGCAGCCAGTTTGTTGCCGCCACAAAAGCCCGGTTCCTTGCAGAGCGTGACAATTCCATCCGCCAGCGGCTTGCGGCGGCAAAGGCACAGGAGCCAATCATGCAGGGGCATGACCTGTCAGGAAAAGAACGGTTTCGACCGGAAACCCGCCACATGATTACACTGGAAGTACAGAAGGATTGCTTTGTCGGCTTTAAGGGGGAGCGGTTCCGTTTCTATCTTTCCGATGAAGGCTACCGGAACGCAAAACACAGCGAGCAGGAAGGGGAAATCAGGATAAAGAGCCATGCCGCCGTTGTCGCTGGGAAGCTTTATCCTGACAAGAAGCCCCGACAGCAGGAACGGTAAAAATGGCAGAAAAACGGAAACCCGGAAAATCCCCCTCTGAAAGAGGGCGCATTATCCGAGATTTTTAATTATCCGAGGAAATTCTTAAAAACCTTTTG
>CAJTXP010000232.1 GCA_910583615.1 uncultured Lachnospiraceae bacterium
TGATATTGTCAATATTGGTTGACACTTTTTTTACAAGGATATCAATGCCTAAGCTGCAGCTTCCAGAATCTCGTAATATCTCTGCCGCTTAACCATAGGAGGAAGCCCTCCGTTGGCAGAGCATATCCTCCTGTTGTTCCAATAACTGATGAAATATCTCCAGATGAGAGTTTTCAATTCCTCCACCATCATTTGTTCCGTGTCATATCTCCCATAAAGAAGTTCTTCTTTCATCCGTGCCCACATACTCTCACATCTGGCATTGTCATGGCAGCGTCCGCCGGCACTGTTCATGCTTTGGAGGATGCCGTGTCTGGCAACCGCCTTACGATAAATTTCACTGGTATACTGTGCTCCACGGTCAGAGTGGATAACAGCTCCCCGGAGTGCCGGATAGGAATATACAGCGTTGGTAAGTGTCCGTTCGCATAATGGCGCTTTCATATTTGTATCCATTGCCAGTCCGAGCACCGCCGCATCAAAACAGTCAAACAGGGCGGATACATAGAGTTTTCCGTCTTTTGCCTTGATTTCGGTTATATCGGTAACACATTTTTTTAACGGCTCTCTGGATGTAAAATCCCGTTTTAATAAATCGTCGGATTTATGCGCCTTGCGGTCAGCTCTGGTAATCCCGTTTGGTTTGCGTTTCGGACGGTGGCTGAGTCCGATTTTTTCCATGATGCGGTAAACCGTCCGTTCACTGGGAATATCAATGCCCTCCGGCTGTCTCAGAACAAGTGCCTGATACATACGGCCCCGCCCATAGGTATCGTTGTATTCATCTTCCGATACAATTTCCCTCATGACATCCGCTAACTGCTGGTATTTCCATGGGCGGTTTCTGTTTGACATATATTGATAAAATCCCTGCCGCGTTACTTTCAGCATCCGGCAGTAAAAAGAAAGTTTTCCCCTGACTGTGCCGTCCTCCGTCTTTAAGGCAATAAACCTCATTCTCTGTTTCTTGCTGACTTCCGACGGCTGGCGGCGAAAAAAGCGCTTGCTTCTTCGAGAAATTCATTTTCCTCCTTTAAACGGCGGATTTCTTTCTCCTGCTCTTTTACCTGTCTGCGCAGGACT
>CAJTXP010000233.1 GCA_910583615.1 uncultured Lachnospiraceae bacterium
ATGACTTGATTTCCTCTATGCTCTTTGCGTTTGCGGTGGCAATCATCTCCGACATTTCGATGATCCAGTGGCCTTGCAGCTTCCGGTACACGTTGTCATCGTCCAGCTTCCGCAGGTCATCGGAGAACCACTCGTCTTTGACCGCCAGCAGGCGGAAGAAGGTGGACTTCCCGGCTCCCTGCCCGCCTACCAGACAGAGCATGACTTCAAACTTGCAGCCGGGGGAAAATGCCCGGTGGATGGCTCCCAGCAAAAACAGGCGCAGGGATTGGAAAGTATACTCGTCCTCACCGGCTCCCAGAAAGTGACGCAGGCAGGAGCGTATCCGTTCGGTTCCGTCCCATGTCAGGCCGTTTAAATAATCCCGGACAGGGTGGTAGCTGTTCTCATTGGCGGCAATGTCAGCGGCGTCCTGTATCTTTTTCTCGCTTGTCAGGCCGTAGGTTTTTTCCAGATACAGCCGGATATATTTCATGTCCGTGTCGGTCATGGGGCTTCCGGTGGCTCTTTTGTAGCCGATTGGCTTTAAAATATCGGTGCGGTCGGTCAGCAGGTTGTAGGCAACCGCCCCGGACAGGAGCGGGTCGCACTGGAACACGGTCAGGCAGTTGCTCATGCTGTTGCGGAAGCCGCCTTTCTCGGTGGTTTCCAGCATGGCCTTTACTTCCTCAATGCTCCGGGGCGGCTCTGCGCTGTCTGCCATGTTCGCTATTTCCTGCCGTATCTGGGGCGGTAAGTTCTGCCATTCGTCTTTCAAGGTTCCTCACTTCCTTTCCGTGTCCTGTGATAAGGGCTGCCCGCTCCTGAATGTCCCCGGAGAGAAGCACGTCCATCAGGTATTCCACCCGGCTCATGTTCTGCAGGGCTTCCACAAACCGGGGATTCCATGCTTCATCCGGCTGGCGTGGGGCATATTCCTCCTTCCAGCGGCGCAGGAGATGGTAATAGTCGGACAACACCCGGAAACAGTGCCGCTCCATGCGCTTAAATTTCTGTTCCTCCGTTTCCCTCCGCAGGCGTGGCCTTATGGGCTGCTTCCCGGCGTTCCTCCCGTCCTCATAAGGGATGGAGAAGTCCTGCG
>CAJTXP010000234.1 GCA_910583615.1 uncultured Lachnospiraceae bacterium
CCATTGACGGTTTAAAACCGTCAGCTGTTAATGAACGTACCTTGAAAACCGAATACTGAAGATCCAAAAAGAAGATATCGGCAGTTGGTTGAAAGACAACTGGCTGCACGAATCGACATCCGAGGACTGTGCCTGCAGTAAATGACTGAAAAGTCAAGTGAAGTAAGAGACTGCAGGGACAGGAAAAGAAATGCGTAACAGGATAGAAAAAGAAGAAGAAAAGAGCCTTCCAGCGCCATAACGCTATATGGAGCTTGGAAGGGAACCGGGAAATCGGAGGATGAGGCAGGGAATAACCCAGCCCATGCAAAGGGAAACCGGAGAGGTTAAGCAAGAAAGAGCACAGGGCGGATGCCTTGGCACTGAGAGCCGACGAAAGACGTGATAAGCTGCGAAAAGCCGTGGGGAGGAGCAAATATCCGGCGATCCACGGATCTCTGAATGGGGAAACCCGCATGGAAAGACTCCATGCATCCATGCCTGAATCCATAGGGTATGGAAGGGAACCCGGTGAACTGAAACATCTAAGTAGCCGGAGGAAGAGAAAGAAACATCGATTCCGAAAGTAGCGGCGAGCGAAATCGGAAGAGCCCAAACCAAAGCGCGAGCGTTTTGGGGTTCGGACTGCACAAGCGACTTACGAGGACAGGGGAACGGACCTGGAAAGACCGGCCGGAGAGGGTGAAAGCCCCGTAGCCGAAGTTTTAGTAAGAGCGGCAGGATCCAGAGTACCACGGGACACGAGAAACCCTGTGGGAATGAGCGGGGACCACCCCGTAAGGCTAAATACTCCTCAGTGACCGATAGAGCAGAGTACTGTGAAGGAAAGGTGAAAAGGACCCCGGGAGGGGAGTGAAAGAGAACCTGAAACCCTGTGTTTACAAGCTGTGGAACACTAATAAAGGTGGACCGCGTACTTTTTGTAGAACGGTCCGGCGAGTTGCGGGTGCTGGCAAGGTTAAGTGCTTCAGGCACGGAGCCGAAGGGAAACCAAGTCTTAAGAGGGCGCCAAGTCAGCATCTGCAGACCCGAAACCGGGTGACCTACCCATGTCCAGGATGAAGCTGCCGTAAGAGG
>CAJTXP010000235.1 GCA_910583615.1 uncultured Lachnospiraceae bacterium
CATTTTGTCATAATTGGAGTATTGTACTTTGTGAAACGAAATCCAAACTTTTTCCAGCAAGAATCCCCAATTATCAAGCTATTTTCAGAAAAGTTTGGATTTTATATAAGTTTGGATTTGTGGGAATGTGTATAACTGGCTGTCTTTTGGAATTGTGGGTAACTCTGTTTGCAGGATGTGGGAAAGCTGCACTTTAGCTTTTCCATATGCTGTGAACAGAGTTATCCATGATTCCATAGCCTGTTATGCACATTTCCACAATGCTTCTTTTGTTCCTCCCGGCGTGGGGTTGTCCGCGCTAACTGACTTTTCTTTTCGGCTGGTCGCTTTTCTTTCCCTCCCGCCTTGCCCTCTGCTGGTCGGCTTTCTTCCGGCGGTATGCCGCAAGCCGTTCCGTTTCCTCCGGCGTGAGGTCTGCCCCGGTCTTTTCAACCGCCATAAGCTCCTTTATGGATTTCTGCTTGGGCGGCTTCTCCGGCTCGCTGGCTTTTCGTTTCTCCCGCCATTCCTTTTGCCACTCCCGGTTGTGTGCAAGCCGCTTTTCCTCCTCTTCCAGTTCCTCCGGGGTGAGAAGCCCCGCTTTCTTCCTTGCGGTAAATTCCCGTTTCTCTGCCTTGCGCTTCTCATACCGCGCCTTTGCAAGCTCCTTTGACCGGGCTTCCTTTGCCGCCTGTTCCTCACGCTGGCGGCGTTGTTCCTCCACCTCTGCCGGGGTGACGATATATTCCGGCACTTCAAAAGCCCCGATAAAGTTCAGATAAATGTCTATCCGCTGGCGGCGGTCATTCCCCCGCCCCTCGCCCTCATGCACAATCACTTTCTCGATAAACTCGTTGAGCATGGGCGTTGTCAATTCGGAGAAGTCGGTATAGCGTTTCACAAGCTGGATAAACTGGTCTGTTTTCAGCTTGTCGGCGTTCCAGTTCTCAATCTGCCTCTGCCATTCCGCTATGGACGTTTCCAGCCCGGTCTGTTCCTCGTCATATTCGGCAAGAAGCCGGGTAAAGTGCTTGTCGGGTATCTTGCCCGTGGCGTTGCCCTCATACAGCTTTTTCACAAGCC
>CAJTXP010000236.1 GCA_910583615.1 uncultured Lachnospiraceae bacterium
TTCCATCATCCCTGATGATGAGGTCATCGACCTGCGTAACCTGGTCCGCGACTATTACTACTTCAGGGATCTGCAGTCCGCTGTTGTCCTCAAGATCACTGCAGAGCTGAAAGTGTCATTTCCCGCATACCGGAAAGTGTTCAGCAAGGTCACCACAAAGACTTCCTTAAAGCTCCTGGATGCCTATCCGCTCGCGGAGGACCTTCTTGCCGCCCCAAAGGAAACGGTGGTGGAAATGATCCGTTCCACGGCACATTTTGGGGAAAAGTATGCCCTGGCCAAGTATGATGCCCTGCGGACCGCAGCGAAAGATGCCGCCATCTTTGGGCGGGCACTGAAAAGCAATTCCGTCCGCATCCGGCTCTACATAGACTCTTACCAGGAGTACCGGAAACGCCTTGACACGATCCTGGAAGCAATCCATGGTTCTGTCGATGGCCTGAAAGGCAACCCGGTCTATGACCGCATAAAGATTCTCCAGTCGTTGCGCGGCATAGGCTTCCTGAGCGCAGTGGTCCTGGTTGCGGAAATGGGATCGTTTGACCTGTTCCCCTCCCCGAAGAAGCTGTATGCATACTTTGGCCTGGATCCTGCCGTGAAGCAGTCCGGGAAGTTCAACGGGGACAAGGTACATATGTCAAAAAGGGGTTCCAGCCTCGCCAGACGCATCCTGCATATGGTGGCGCTCAATAACCTTAAGGTAGACAAGGGCAGCGGGATGCCTGTAAATCCGGTCATCCACAGTTATTATGCCGACAAATGCAAAGCCAAGAAGAAAAACGTGGCTGTCGGGGCTGTAATGCACAAGATATGCAACATCATCTTTGCTATGCTCCGGGACAATAAGCCGTTTGAACTCATCACTCCTCAGGAACACTGTAAACGGTATCTGGCAGCGCATCCTGGCAAGGCAGAGAACGTAGCTTAACAAGTTCTTATGAATTTTGAAAATCTCCACAGGGGGTGGGCTTATTAAAGTTACCCTTTTTTACATCAACTGCTTAAAAAACTTTTTAAACATTTTTCATTTTACCTATTGACATTTCTTAGCTGGACTT
>CAJTXP010000237.1 GCA_910583615.1 uncultured Lachnospiraceae bacterium
AGCAGATTGCTCTGCATCGAATATCGTATCAGAGAAAGGACATGGTTGTCAATCCACAGCACTATAGAAGGCTTACGTTGAAACAGACGATGGATGCGGAAAATGTTCTGTTAGAGCAGGGTAAAGTGATTGATTTTCCCTTGAAACCTTCCGATTTATCCAGATATGACGAGGTGCTGTATGAGTGAATTTACCATGGACAGGCTGAGGGAAAACCTGGAAGCCCTCAAGATGAAGAACACCCTGGAAATCCTGGACAATTACCTGGAACGGGCGGTGGCGGAAAACCTCAATATTGTGGATGTTTTGGACCATATCTTTGCGGAGGAAGCCAAATCCAAACGGAGGCGGGCTTATGAGAAGCAGATTCAGATGTCCGGCTTCCCCATCAAGAAGACTCTGGACGATTTCGATTTCTCCTTCCAGCCCTCCATCGACAAGCGCCAAATCGACGAGCTGGCCACCATGCGCTTCCTGGAGAATGGGGAGAACGTGGTATTCCTCGGACCACCAGGGGTAGGCAAGACTCATCTGGCCTCCGCCCTGGGCCTTGTGGCGGCACAGCATCGCTTCTCTACTTACTACATCAACTGCCACCAGCTCATTGAGCAGCTTAAGAAAGCTCATTTTGAGAACCGCCTGCCCGACAAGCTCAAGATTCTGGCCAAGTACAGGATGCTCATCATCGATGAAATCGGCTACCTCCCCATGGACATCCAGGGTGCAAACCTGTTCTTCCAACTCATTGCCAGACGGTATGAGAAAACGTCCACCGTCTTTACCTCCAACAAGACCTTCTCCCAGTGGAACGAGGTCTTTGCCGACGTCACCATCGCCTCCGCCATCCTGGATCGTGTACTGCATCACTGCACTGTCATTAACATCAAGGGCGAGTCTTACCGCCTGAAGGAGCGCAAGGAATTTATGCGCCAGAAACAGCAAATCGTGAACACTCTTTTTGAGCAAGGAAACGCTTAGTTTTGTTACCCCCCCGCCGAAAAACTACAAAATTTCTTCGGCGTTTTCTTACAATTTCAGATTGGCGTTGACA
>CAJTXP010000238.1 GCA_910583615.1 uncultured Lachnospiraceae bacterium
GGATGGATTCCTTCTTCCCATAAAGCTCAATCTCTGCATCCTGGAACTGTTCCTTTTGGGAGGTGAATAATTCTTTCAGGCGGACAGCGGCTCCCTTTTTGGGAGGACGTCCCCTTCCGGGTTTCCGGGGGCCGGGTTTTTCATATGCTGTGCAGGATTTCTTTGCCTTGGTAATGATCTCCATGTGCGCCGCCCCGCTGCTGTTAAGTGTTTTCAGCTTTTCAAGGGCCGGGACGGTAAGGAAATATCTGTCCAGCAGGAGCAGACAATCCCCAAATGTGAGGGCAGCCTGATAAGCATCCTCTACCATCTGTATTACATGGGAGGAGCTGGAAACAGCCGCGTCCTTCCACTCCCTGGCAGCCTGAAGGCCGTCGTGGAGCCGGATGCTTAAGGGGATACATGCCCAGCTGCGGACACTTCCAGCCAGAATGCCAAGTCCTCCAAACATATGCCCGTGGATGTACTCAGGCTTTGCGGAATTTTCAGATTCCTGGAACAGTTTTTTGACTCCCGGCATCCGGCGTCCTTCTTTTGACTGCTTTACCCCATCGCCTACAAGAACATGGAAGCCGCCTTCCCTATAAAGAGGTGCATGATCCATGACGGCTGAAAACCAGCGTCTGCGTATATCTTCCAGTGACCAGGAGGATGCCCTGAAAAAATGCAGCATGGAATCATAAGAACCTGGGCTGAGGGCAAGGTCACGGATAACAGAAGTAAGTCCAAGTTTATCGGAACGCAGCATAAAGCCGACCGTAATGGTAACAAACCAGCGGAAAGCAGCTTTTCGGGAGAAACAGGATTCAAAGTGGCATAAAACAATTTCAATAAAATTCATCATAATCGTATGGTCAACCACTGGAAAGTATGGTAAACTCACACATGAAATAACTCTTTCCGTGGTGTTTGTATCTTTCTTAAGTGTGGTAACTTAAAGATACCATAAATCCATATGGAAGAGTTATTTTTTTGATAGAACTTTTTACTCTCAAGTATATGGAAAAGTAAATCAAGAAAAATTTATTCCTATTATTGCGGAGTGTGATGA
>CAJTXP010000239.1 GCA_910583615.1 uncultured Lachnospiraceae bacterium
TTGTTCTGTATGCCCGTAGGGGCGTTTATGGCGAACAGCGGGAATACGGTAGATGTCTATGCGGAGGGTGCGCTTACAGAGGAAAGCGGCGAAACGTCAGAGAAAGGCAGTACCGAAGCGGAAACAGAGGAAAGCACTGAGACAGAGGAAAATACGGAAACCGGAGAAAGTGAAACTGGGGAAACAGAATCCGAATCCGGCGAGAATGAAGGCGAAGCAGAATCCGGTGGCAGTGGGGAAGGTACGGAAGGCGGAACAGTATCCGGGAATGAAGTTCCGGAGCCGGAATGTACCTGCAAAGAAAAATGCACACAGTATTCCGCTGATAAAGATTGTGAGGTCTGCAAGGGGGATTACAGCTTATGCGAATATGTGAACCCGAATGTAAAAATCACAATCTCCACTCCGTCCGGCTGGCACAATGACACCACGAAGGTACATATCTCCGTTGAAGATGTGGCACATTCCGGCAACTTCTCCATAAAGACGGTGCAGGCGAAAGTGGCGCAGAATGGGAGCTGGACGGACATCACAGAGGATATGTATGTGGAGATTTCAGAAAATACCACCGTCTATGTGCTTGTGACAGACCAGAGGGGCAAGACCTATGAGAAAAACCGCTATATCAGGTGCTTTGACTTCACGAAGCCTACCTTAAACGCTGCGGTCAGTGACGGTCTGCTCTCCGTACAGGCGCATGATACGGATTCCGGCATCAAGGCGGTGTATGTGAACGGGTATGAGTTTAAGGAGCTTACCAATGGCGTGTTGAATATCCGCCTGCAGCAGTTTGACGCAGGCTACCAGTATTTCACCATTTCCGCAATGGACAATGCCGGGAATATGTCAGAGGTCTATAAGACAGCGAACCCGTATTATACCGATCCGGAAAAAACAGACGGGAATGAGAAGAACCCGGCAGAGCAGCTCCCGGTGAGCGCACAGGCAACTAAGCCTTCCTCCGCTGCCGCACAGGTGACGGAACATACCAAAACGGACAGTGACGGGAACACCGTTTCCGAAAACAGCCTTGCAGAGCAGAAAAAGC
>CAJTXP010000240.1 GCA_910583615.1 uncultured Lachnospiraceae bacterium
TTAAAGATAGGAAAGTGTCTGGTGATGAAAAAAGCAGGACACGAGATGGGGACGATGCTGCAATTTTCGCATGAATGACCGAACCTTATGGGAGATGTCTTCCACAGTATAGGGCAGTTGGCCAGAATGAACAGAAATCTTTAGAGCATGATTCAAGTATTCATCCGGATTGTATTCCGGAGCGTAGGGCGGCAGGAAAAACACCTCCATTTTATCCTTGTGCCTTTCCAGCCAGGCCGCAGCAAGCTTGCCGTGATGGACCTTCAGATTGTCCAGGATCAGAAACACCTTCTGTTTGGAGGAACGAATCAGGCGCTCCATAAACTGGATCAGCCGCTGCTGGTTCATGGTGTCTTGATAGATCATAAACCGGACCTTGCCCTGACTGCTGACCGCAGAGATCATATTGACCCGCTGCCGCTTCGTTTCCACCGGCAGCACGGGAGGATGGCCCTTCGGTGAAAAGCCGCGCTCTACGATTTCACAGTTGCTTACGCCAGTCTCATCTGCCCAATAGATGATGGCATTCTCTGCTTTTGCGCGTCTTGCAATAGCTGGATATTCTTCGCTTTTCCATCTTCAGATGCCCTCAGGATTCTGTTTCCGGGCGCGCTTCGCCGGACGCTGGCAGCTCATGCCCCAGCGTTTCATGTAGTCCGACAGCGTACGCTCCTTGATGGCTTTGTGGAACTGCATCTGAATGTACTGCCGCGTCCGCCCTAACGTCCACAACTTGCCGGTAATCCCGAAATCCTCCGGTATTTTCTCCTCCACCGTCTTCCGGATATTCTCTTGTTCTTCCGCTGTAAGGACCATGTGGCTCCCGGCCTTTCGGCCATACTTTTTTCGCTCCAGGGAGCTTTCTCCCTCTCGTTGATACGCTGTCCATATTTCGCTTGCGCGATTCTGGCGTACGCCGGTTAATTCCTCGATTTCTTTTCCCGTTTTCCCCATCTTCTTGAGCCGTACCACCTGCCTGCGTATCTCCTTGAGTCCTTCTCTCCCTACTTTCCTTAAATCTATATACTCCATG
>CAJTXP010000241.1 GCA_910583615.1 uncultured Lachnospiraceae bacterium
AGTGGTAAAAATCTGCGGTGCGCTGTCCATGAAAGATGTGGTCGGCTGGAATGAGAATACCGGGGCGGTTGCCATAGAGGATGCTGACAGGAGGTTGGAGGGCAGGGCAGTTTATGACACCCTGTTTCTGGAAGCCGCCGATTATGTACTGATGCAGTCATTAAGCGGCAATGCGGAAAAAGCGGTGGAGATGGATGCCCTGCTGAAGGAAGCACAGAAGTATGCGGCACGTTATGAGAGCGAGCCAAAACAGCAGAGGGAAGGACACGCTGCGGAAGTTTCTGAAGCAGAGCTGTCAGAAGAAAAGAAGGAAGAACCTCTCCCGGATGCCGAGCCGGAAAATCTGACAGAAGAACCAGAACAGGAAGAAACAACACGTTTTACGGTTACGGAAACTTCGGATGCCTTTACAGAGCCTTATGCGGTATGGGACAGCGAAACGCAGGATTATTATGTAACAGGCGATGGCACAGTGCCGACATTTGATACACCGGAGGAAGCGGATGTTTTCTGCCAAAATCTCAACGGAGATTTACAGGGGAAAGAAGCAGAAAATATGGTTACAGAGCCGGGAACTGTTTCAGAATCAAAAGATACTGCTGAAAAAGATGATTTCCCCGACATTGACACACAGGCTATCCGGGAAGGTCTGGAAAAAGCGGGCATTGTGGACGGGCAGGTTGTAGACGAAAATGCTTTGGAAAACAGCCCGTTTATCCAGCAGGTCATGGGGGATGTGGAAACTCTGACCGGGGGCAATCCGCCAGAACCGGGGAAGGTTTCAGGAAAACAGCCGGAGATTGATAAATCAGGCGCAGTCAATTATCATATCTCTTTCAACGAAGCGGAGAACACAGGAAAAGGCTTTGCGCCGAAAGAGAAGTTCCGGCAGAACGTGGAAGCCATACGAACCCTTGAAAAGATTGAAAGTGAACGCCGCACTGCCACACCGGAAGAACAGGAAGTTTTAGCAAAATATGTGGGTTGGGGCGGTCTTGCCGATGCCTTTGATTCTTCCAAAG
>CAJTXP010000242.1 GCA_910583615.1 uncultured Lachnospiraceae bacterium
AATCATTCCTCTCCCATACCCCCTGCGGAATATTGGACGCATCTGCCGTATGGTAGTACGCTCCCGGAAACCTCGCCTGCCACATATCCTTAAAACTCATTCCCGATACATCCGACTGCTCCGCAGCTTTTGCCGCCGCAAGTTCCGCAAAACTCACGCCCTCGCTCTTGCCTGCCGCATTCTTCCGGTACTGCTCCGCCAGATAGTACCCTCCCAATTTACCTGTCACTCCGAAATCCATCTTCCTCTCTCCTTTCATTTTTCATCATCACCGACAGGATGAACACCCTGCCGTTTACCTTAAAATCCATTGTTCCCTGGTATTTCTCCGCTGTGCTTCTGATGTTAATAAGCCCTATCCCATGATTCTCCCTGTCCGCCTTGTCCGTCACAGGGAACTCATTCTGCGGTCTCCTCACCACCTTCCCGTCAAAGCTGTTCTCCACTTTCAGGAAAAACAGCTCCCTCTTTTGGAATGAACTGATGCGGATAAAGGCTTCCTCGCCCGGTTCTTTCGCTTTCAGTTTCCGGCACGCATCCATTGCATTGTCCACCGCATTCCCTAAAACAATGCCGATATCATAGCTTTGGATGAACAGTTTTTCAGGGAACTGCAGCCCATCCACATCCATCCGCAGATCCGGCACCGTGCCTGTAATCTCATGGTATTTCATGTTCAGCAGGGTATCCACAACCGTATTCCCTGTCTTAAAACGGAATTCCAGTCTGTCCATCGTCCGGCTCAGTTCTTCCAGATATGCCTGCAGTCCTTCCTCTTTCCCCGCTGCAAGCTGCATGATGACGGAGATCGTATTCTTCATGTCATGCCTCATCCCCCGTATCCCGGAATAGACGCGCTCCATCTCCCCCATATGCTCCTGCAGGCTGCTGACCTGTTTCTCCAGAATAATCCGGCTGCTCTTTTCCCTGTTCCAGCAGATCATGTCCTGAAAGAGTTTTACCCCAAACATAACGGAGAATAGTAACAGCAGCAGGATAACAGGCATTATGACCATCAG
>CAJTXP010000243.1 GCA_910583615.1 uncultured Lachnospiraceae bacterium
CTATTTAAAATTCATGAGACCTGTTAGGCTGCGTTCCGTACCTTGTCAGGATGCGCTGCCAGATACCGCTCACAGTGTTCCTGAGGAGTGATGATCTCAAATGGTTTATTATCCCGGAGCATGGCAAAAATGATGTTGCAGATTTTATGCATGACAGCCCCGACAGCCACGTTTTTCTTCTTGCTTTTGCATTTGTCGGTATAATAGCCGTGGATAACTGGATTTACTGGTGTTTTTGTCCTTTTATCCACTTTAAGATTATTGATAGCCACCATATGCAGGATACGCCTGGCAAGGCTGGAACCCCTCTTGGACATGTGGACTTTGTCCCCATTGAACTTGCCGGATTGCTTCACGGCAGGATCCAAGCCGAAGTACGCATAAAGCTTCTTTGGGGAAGAAAACAGGTCAAAGGAGCCCATTTCAGCGATCAGGACGGCTGCACTGAGAAAACCGACACCACGCAGGGTCTGGAGAAGGAAGATACGGTCATAAACCGGCGTCCCTTCCAGCTTATCAACAGCCTTATGCAGGTCCTCAAGTATATTGTCCAGATGCTCCTGGTATTCCCGGTAGGCTTTGATATACAGCCGGATCCGGAGTGCACTGCTTTGAAGCGCACGTCCGAAAACAGCGGCGTCCTTTGCGGCAGCACGTATGGCATCATATTTGGAAACGGCATATTTTTCACCGAAACGTGCGGTTTTGTGTATGGTTTCCACAAGTATGTCTTTTGGGGCGGCAAGCATGTCTGCGGCAAGGGGGTAAGCTTCCAGAAGCTTTAAGGAAGTTTGGGTAGTGACCTTGCTAAACACCTTCCGGTATGCGGGAAAGGACACTTTCAGTTCCGCCGTGAGCTTCAGGACGACAGCGGACTGCAGGTCCTTGAAGTAATAGTAGTCCCGTACCAGGTTGCGCAGGTCAATGACCTCATCATCTGGTATGATGGAAGTCTTCAGGGAAGCATCCAGGCCGACTTTGGCAGCTTTTTTTGAATCAAATTTATCATTATGCAGTT
>CAJTXP010000244.1 GCA_910583615.1 uncultured Lachnospiraceae bacterium
GTTCCAGCCCGAAAAAGTCCACCATGAATTCTTTTTCTGCATTCAACACGGTATTCCTCCTGTTCACGATGTCATCATCGCAGAGGATACGGGGTGAGTCATAAAAGCTGTGTGGAATGGTGGAAAACTTTGTGCGATCTCATATCTAGACATTTGGAAAAGTTGTTTATTCCTGTCTTTCCAGGCTAAAAGACACAATTCCTCCAGCGTGGCGTCTAAGAATAGTGAAAGGAAATCAGACCAGTATTGGGCGATGTGTTTGGAGATATAGCGGATCACGACAGGAGGCAAAGCGTAACGGGCAAGTTCGCACTCTGCCTGACGGAGAGTGCGATCAGGGCCTTTGAACAGGCCGGCCATGACCGCTATCAGGAATTGTGCCAGCAGCGGAACGCGGGAGAAGGGAACAAGTTCAGCGGGGATGAGGGCATGAGTTTTACCGCATATGGAACATTTTGCACGCTGGATCAGCACCTCGTCACGAACGCCGTTTACGGGACTTTCGAAACTGCGGAGATAGGAACCATGACGGTACAGCTTACCATCATGGCAATCAGGGCATTTCCTGGTACCAGCGAAGAACCTGTTACAAGTTTTTTGATATCCATTCTGGAAAGATGAATTGATTTCAGGGTGATTTCCCGGTACCATAATCATGTCATTAGACAGGGAGCGGCAGAACTTGACGGCAATCAATTGGGCTCTGCTCCTTTTTTTGTTTCATCACAAAGTTCCTGATATCACTGTTTCAGTGACTGGAAGGGGGTACTGACTCCCTCCTTAAGCGGAGAACTGCCAAAGTATCTTCATTCAGCCACTTTCACCAATGAAACACAGGGAAATCTTCGTTATTCTCTCCCTATAACTCCTTAATTCAACTATAACAAAACAAGGCAGCTTTAGAACCTCCATGAAGGTTCGGAGCTGCCTTTTATGACTTTGGTGATCGACCCTAAGGTCGCTTTATTGAAGGGGGTGGACCCTGTCCAATTTTGCGTATTC